>NZ_JAYSDT010000050.1:0-25901 GCF_041914225.1 Chryseobacterium sp. | reverse complement strand
TCTTGAGTCCTGACCACTAGACGAATAGGCCAAATTTTGAGGTTGCAAAAGTAATAATTAACTTTTTAACTTCAAAATTATTTCCGGATTTATTTGTAGACTTTTTGTATCACTGTATTTTTGATGCCTTTAGCCTCGAGCTCCTTCTGAAGCTTCACTGCATCCTCCAATGTGTACACTTTTCCATAGGTATAATAGAATACTCCATTGTCTTTTTCTCTTTCCACATCTTTCAGGTTCTGAAGAATATAAGAGTTGCCATTCAGCTTATCCCCGGCATATACTTCTATTGTATAATAACCCATATTGATCCTCTGATTAGGCATAAATCCAACGGCAAAAGCATTTCTGAATCCTGCATCCTTAGCGGTTTTAAGATTAATATCTTTCACCGAAGCCAGATTGGTTACAGCATAATAATACTTATATTGTCCATTTTCTTTAAGAGTAAGGATATAGTTCAGACCTTTAAGGGCTGGATCATTTTCATTGTATTTCATAGGAGAGCTCATCAGAAGGATTCTGAAGTCATTTTTCAGAGGAACTTCAGCAGGCTTTTCAGGCTCAGGTTTTCTGACAGCAATAGAGCCGCCGGATTTTCTGTCAATTGCTTTTTTATAATCGATAACAGCATTGTAGATACTTTCTGCAATCTCAGTCTGTCCTTTGTCAGAAGCAATATAGTGACTTTCTTCAGGGTGATTGATGAATCCTGTTTCTATCAGTACAGATGGCATTGCATTCATACGGAGAACATGAAGGTTTTTCTGGAATACTCCCCTTGAGGATCTTTTGTCCTTATTCACAAAGTTATCTTCCACCAATCCTCCCAAAAGAAGACTTGATTCCAGATATTTACTCTGCTGAAGTTTCAAAGCGATCAGAGATTCCGGAGAATCAGGGTTATAAGAACCAAAGATCTGCTTATCCTTTTCATCCAGGAAGATCACATCATTTTCCCTTTTGGCTACCTCCAGGTTTTCGTTATTCTGGTTAGGTCCCTGTACATAAGTTTCTGTACCATAAGCTGTAGGTCTTTGAGAAGAATTACAGTGAATAGATATGAAAAGATCTGCTTTGCTCCTGTTGGCCAGGTTTGTCCTGTCGGACAGAGATGGATACTCGTCTATTTTTCGGGTATAAATTACTTTGAAATCTCTGTTTTTTTCTAACATGGCACCCACTTTTAAGGTGATAGCAAGTGTAATGTCTTTTTCGGCAATTCTTCCGATGTCGGAATAGGTCCTGTTGGCCCCGTGATCACTTCCTCCGTGTCCGGCATCCAAAACGATCGTAAACTTCTTCTGAGAGAAAATAAAGTTACTGGCAAGGATAAGGAGAAATGATAAAATTATTTTAAAATTTTGTTTGTGCATCTTACAGTTATAAAAATTATATTAATTTTGGGCCTTAATTATATAGTATAAAATTGGCCAAAACCGTCTTCAAAAATATATTACAAATTTTAATTATCCTAATTTTTAACAATTTTTTAGCACAGAAAACTCCTGAAAAATTGCCTAAAAATGCGGTTAATGATACTATTTCCAAAAAGGATACCATAGTTGTAAAAAAAGAGTCTTTGAATGATGTTCTTCGTACAAAAGCAGACGATCAGAGAAGAGATGTTCCGAAAAAAATGACATTCCTGAATAAAAATGCGCAGGTAAAATATCAGGATATGCAGATTGATGCGGATTATATTTCTATTGATGATAACAAAAATCTGATCTACGCAAGAGGAAAGCAGGACTCCCTGGGAAAAATTATTGAACCTGTCATTACAACACAGGCCGGAAAAAAATACGAAACCAACGAGTTCAGTTACAATACAAAAACGAAACAGGCCATTGCTTTCAATGCAAGAACAGAAGAAAGTGAAGGGGTAATTATAGCTCAGAAAACTAAAAAGTACAACGATTCCGTATTCGCGATGAGAAAAGCGGATTATACAACGGATGATTACTTTATCAAGAAAAAAGATACTGCAGCGGATTATTTTATGAGAGCTTACAATATTAAGCTGATTAAAACCAAAACAAAATCCCAGATCGTAACAGGGCCTATCCAGATGTTTATTGAACAGGTTCCTACCCCTCTTTACCTTCCGTTTGCCATTTTACCATTCTCTGATAAAAGGGCAGCAGGTATTCTGATCCCAAGTTTCGGGGAAAGGGAAGACGTAGGTTTCTTCCTGAACGGGATAGGGTATTACCAGCCTATCGGGGAACATTTTGACCTTAAAGTTTTAGCAGATATTTATACCAAAGGAAGCTGGAACCTGCGCCCCCAGGTGAATTACCAGAAGAAATACCGTTACTCCGGAAACTTTACGGCAGATATCGGTACCATGGTAAGAGGAATCAAAGGTCTGGATGATTATACTAAAAACAGTACATACAGAATCAACTGGACCCACTCTCAGGATTCCAAAGCCAACCCTTTCCTTACATTCAGTGCTTCTGTGGACATTGTAAGTACCAAGTTCTATAATAACCCGCTTAACAATAATTACATTTTCAACCAGAATGTACTGAATACCCAGCAGAACTCTACGGTTACCCTTACCAAAAGATTTCTGAAGCTTCCGATGACTATTACGGGAACGGCATCTTATTCACAGAACTTTGCAACAGGATTGGCAGACCTTCGTCTTCCGCAGATGAACGTAGCGATTAATCAGTTCTATCTGTTTAAATCAAGAACAGGAATCAGACAGGGACTTCTTGAAAATATCACGGTAAATACCGGATTTAACCTTACCAATTTCGTAAATACTCAGGAAAATGAGTTGTTTAAAAAAGAAATGTGGGATAAAATGCAGACCGGGCTTAAAAATAATATCGCACTGGCAACCAATACAACGGTGGCTAAATACTTTACATTCAGCTTAAGTGCCAATATTGATAATGCTCTGACTACAAAAACACTGAACAGGTATTACGATCCTGTAAAAAATGTAACTGTTGATGAGATTAAGAAAAATTTTAGCGGATACTCTACATTCTCTACTTCTGCCAGTCTTCAGACTACATTGTACGGAATGCTGAAGTTCAAAAAAGGCTCAGCGGTGGAAGCGGTAAGACACATGATGACTCCAAGTGTAAGCTTCACATATTCTCCGGATTTCTCAAGTCCTAATTTCGGTTACTACAGAAACTATTATAATGCTACCGGGGCATTGACACCTTACTCTATTTTTGAAAAAGGGATCATCGGAAGCCCGTCAAGCGGAATGCAGGGAGCTTTAGGCTTTAATATCGGTAACAATATCGAGATGAAAATAAAGTCTAAGAGTGATTCTACAGGAGTGAAGAAAATCAAGATTTTTGAATCCTTAAACCTTGCGGGAAGCTATAACTTCGCTGCTAAAGACCACCCTTGGTCTGTATTTTCAATCAACGGACAGTCTTCTTTTTTCAATAATAAATTAACTGTTAATACCAGTCTTGCTCTTGAACCTTATAAAATTGATTTCATTCCAGGACAGGACACAGGAATAAGAACAGAGCAGTTCGGACACTTCAGTGTACAGGGATTCAACGTTCAGCTGTCTTATCCTTTAAGCAGCGAGATTTTTGGAGAAAAAACAGATTACGCCAAAAAGTATTCTTCTAAGGGAGAGGTCCGAAATGAAAACTATTATTTTGATGATGATCATTATGCGCATTTTGATCAGGCATGGACTTTAAATATCAGTGCCAATTATGCATATTCCAAAGGACTGAGCAGATTTGGTAATAAAATTGCATCCTTAGGATTAGATGGCAGTATCAAGCTGACGCCTTATTGGAATATTAACGGAAGCACCCATTATGATATGGTGACCAAAGAACTGGCATATACAAGAATTGGTTTTTCAAGAGATCAGCGAAGTTTTACGATCAATTTCAACTGGGTTCCTTTCGGACAGTATAAAGTATACGACTTCTTTATCGGCATCAAAGCCAATATCTTAAGTGATGCACTGAAGTACAAAGACAGAAGCTTTACCCAGCCTAATGCGCCTTTCTAATATCAGATTGGCATTTGTGAATATAAATTTTATATTTGCAACCAAAAGAAATTCTAATGCAAACACTGCTGGCAGATTTAAATATCAATGAATTTAACAGGCAGTGAAAGTCTATGAACTTAGAAAAAAATTAAATATCCGCATATGAAACAAGTAATCAACACAGTTAATGCACCTGCAGCTATCGGGCCTTATTCACAAGCTAATATGGCAAACGGAGTTTTGTATATCTCCGGACAGATTCCTGTAGATCCTGCAACTGGAAAATTGGTTGAAGGAATTGAAAAAGAAACGCACCAGGTAATGAAAAACCTTGAAGCGATCCTTACTGAAGCCGGCATGACTTTCAAAAACGTTGTAAAAGCTACAATCTTCTTAAAGAATATGGATGATTTCGCTGTAATGAATGATATCTATGCTTCTTACCTGGACTCTGAAAGCTATCCTGCCCGTGAAACAGTACAGGTTTCATGCTTGCCTAAAAACGTGGATATCGAAATTTCTATGATTGCACATCAGGATTAATGAACTTTATAAGAAATACAATTGCGGTTCTGATAGGCCTTGGTATTGCCGGGCTTATTATCACTCTTGGTATAAGGGCTTTTCCGCAATGGGTAACTTTTGAGGCTTTTGCTCCGTTTGAGCACTGGCAGAGGTTTCTTTTCAGTATGAAAGATGATAAGGCATTCTTCGGCTTCCTTTTGTTTATTTCCGGACTGGGGACTACTATCGGAGGAGTTGCGACTGCAATCATCGTTAAATATGCTAAAGTAGCCTATGCTATTCTGATCGGTTTTATTATGCTCTTTATCGCAATGCTGGATGTAATTATTTTTCCTTATCATCCTACATTTTATAAGATTTCTATTTTCCTTACATTCTTTCCTTTTTCCTGGATCGGAGGTAAGATTGTAGAAGTGATTTACGAGCGCAATAAGAAGAAAAGAATTGCCGAAAAAATGAACAAGTAATAAATAATAAATACAAAAAACGCTGCAGAGATCTGCAGCGTTTTTTGTTGATATGAAAAACTAATTTAGTTCTTTGGTTAAGGCATTTTGAAACCTCTCTGGTAATTTCTTCCGTAGTCGTCCATGTATTTTATTTGTGCGGTTCCGGAGAATTTATTCAATAAACTTTCTACATCTTTCTGAGAGTTTACAGGTTTACCATTGATCTCTGTGATGATGTAACCATCCACAATTCCAGCTTTGGCCATTTCGCCTCCTTCTAAGACATTTTTGGCAACAACTCCGCTATTTAAGCCATAGTATGCCTTTGTTCTGTCATCAATACTTTGGAACTCAGCTCCTATTTTTTCAGTTACGCTAAGATCTGCTTTTGTTCTTGTGGAAGTTCCGCCTTTTTGGTCTCTAAGCGTTACGTTAGTCGTTCCTTCTTTACCATTTCTCAGATAAGTTACCTGTACTTTATCACCCGGACGTTTGCTTCCGATAGACATAGAAAGGTCTGCGAAATCAGTAATGTCATAAGTATCTACTTTCGTAATAATATCACCTTTTTTCAAGCCAGCATCTTCAGCGCCACTGTTCTCGCCAAATCCTGTAATATAGATTCCGGACCCTACTTTTAGGTTCGTTTTATATTGCTGATTGTAAGAGCTTACCAATTGATCATTCGAAAGATCCAGAGACTGAACTCCTAAGAATCCTCGCTGTACAATTCCGAATTTCTTGATATCCTCAACAATTTTTCTTGCTAAGTTGGAAGGAACCGCAAATCCGTATCCCTGGTAATATCCTGTAGTAGACTGAATTGCTGAGTTGATTCCGATAAGTTCACCATTAGTGTTCACCAAAGCACCTCCAGAGTTACCCGGGTTGATGGCAGCATCCGTCTGGATGAAACTTTCGATAGGGTTAGCCGCTTTTCCCTGGCTTCCTAAAATTCCGATACCTCTTCCTTTAGCAGAAACAATACCGGCTGTTACGGTAGAGTTTAACCCAAGCGGGTTTCCTACTGCAAGTACCCATTGTCCTACATCAATATTGTCAGAGTTGGCAAAATTCAGATAAGGTAGACCTTTTTCTTCAATCTTTAATAAAGAGATATCCGTGTTAGGGTCTGTACCTACCAAAGTAGCAATATATGATTTTTTGTTGCTTAATACAACTTCCAGCTTATTAGCTCCGGCCACCACGTGGTTGTTGGAAATGATATAACCATCCGGCGAGATGATTACCCCTGAACCCATCCCTGATGGCATATTATCAGGAGCCTGCTGCTGCTTCTGTCTCTGCTGGCCTCTTCCCCCGAAAGGATCTCCGAAGAAGAAATCAAACAAATCCTGCTCTGAGGCTCTGCTTGAAGTTCTGCTTTGATAATTTTTAATGGTAACTACAGCCGGAACGGTTGTTTTAGCTGCTTTTACAAAGTCATCACCTACAGCTGCCGTGTTCATTCCCGCAAACGAAGTGTTAGGCGCGGCTGTTGTAAAATAAGATTGATCTCCATTGTTGGAACCAGGTCCGAAATATTGTAAAGCTCCAACGGTAGTAGCTCCGGAAATTACCCCAACTACTGCAAATGGTAATAGTTTTTTTAAAGTACTCTTCATTGTATATCTTTCTTGTTTATTAATTAATTTCTTTTTTATGTTTTTGAGTAAACAAATTTAATGTTAAATAAGTAAGCAATTAGTATGCTATGTTTCAATTTTAACTAAAATTTAACGGCTATTATATTATTTTGTGTCTTAAATCATAATTGTTAATGTCACAGTTAACAAAACTTAAAAAAAATTAAGGAAAATATGTCAGACTTTCTCAGGGTAAGGCATTATTTAATATCCATTGCTTATCACTTATTGATATAGCTGTGATTCTTATCATCAATCAATTTAATTCTAAATGATTATCTTTGCAAAAATTTTATTCTCACTTAAAACGTTTATAGCATGCAACTGTATAACACCTTAAGCGCAGAAGAAAGAGCTAAACTTATTGATGAAGCCGGTAAAGACCGCCTTACTTTGTCTTTCTATGCGTATGCCAAAATTGAAGATCCCAAAAAATTTCGCGACGAATTATTTATAGCCTGGAATGCACTGGATGCCCTTGGCCGTATTTATGTCGCTACTGAAGGAATTAATGCTCAGATGAGTGTTCCTGCAGACCAGTTTGAGGCTTTTCGTGATACGCTGGAAGCTTATGACTTCATGAAAGGTATCCGCTTGAATGTAGCGGTAGATCAGGACAATTATTCTTTTTTAAAATTAACCATAAAAGTTAGAAACAAAATTGTTGCTGACGGTTTGAATGATGAAACTTTTGATGTTACCAATAAAGGTATTCATCTGAAAGCTCAGGAATTCAATAATATGCTGGAAGATCCTAATACCATTGTTGTAGACTTCAGAAACCATTACGAGAGTGAAGTGGGGCACTTTGAAGGAGCCATTACACCGGATGTGGAAAATTTCAGAGAAAGTTTACCGATTATCAATGAACAGCTTCAGGATTTTAAAGAAGATAAAAACCTGTTGATGTATTGTACCGGTGGTATCCGTTGTGAAAAAGCCAGTGCTTACTTCAAACATCAGGGCTTCAAAAATGTTTACCAGCTGGAAGGTGGAATCATTGAATACACACGCCAGATAAAAGAAGAAGGTATCAAAAGTAAGTTCATTGGTAAAAACTTTGTATTTGACCACCGCTTGGGGGAAAGAATTACAGATGATATTATTGCACAGTGCCACCAGTGTGGTAAGCCTTGTGATAACCATACGAACTGTGCTAACGACGCTTGTCATTTGTTATTTATCCAATGTGATGAATGTAAAGCTGCAATGGAAAACTGCTGCTCCACAGAATGTCTGGACATCATACATTTGCCTTGGGATGAGCAGGTAAAGCTGAGAAAAGGACTGCAGGTTGGAAATAAAGTGTTCAGAAAAGGAAAATCGGATGCTTTGAAGTTTAAAAAATCAGGTGATTTACCGGACAAGCCTCTGGCAAAAGCTGAAACTAAAAATATCCGCCAGAAGATTGCTGTTAAAAAAGAGCTGATCGGAAAAGCGGAACATTACTATTCAAAATCAAAAATTGCACAGTTCTTAATTGAAAACAAAGGCCTGTCAGTAGGAGATAAAATATTGATTTCAGGTCCTACAACGGGAGAGCAGGAAGTTACTGTTACTCAGATCTACGCCAACGGAGGTCCTTGTGAAACTGCAAAACCGGGAGATCAGATCACTTTCGAGCTTCCGTTCAGAGTTCGTCTGTCTGATAAGCTGTATAGAATTTTGGAGAACGCATAATCCAAAGCCTGTCTTGTAACAATTATTTCAGTTAAAACAACTCGATAATTATGCTGAAAGCTGAGCTTAGAAAAAAATATACCCAAAAAAGAAAAGCCTTGTCTGATGATGAGGCTTTCTTGTTATCACAGAAGATTTTTGAAAATTTCATTAAGTATTTCAAACCGAAAGTAGGGGAGAAAGTACATATTTTCATCCCGATTCCGGCAAGAAGGGAAATTGATACCCAAATCTTCATAAAGTATTTTTTGGAGCAAAATATCCGGGTTTATGTCCCTAAGATTGTTGCTGATAAACTCATCAATATAGAGATTTTTGAAGATACTCTTTATGAAACGAAGAGCTGGAGGATTACAGAACCTGTTTCCAATGAAGATTCCGGTGAAAATTATTTTCATTATGTCATTACACCCCTCTTGTATTGTGATGGAAAAGGGAACCGGGTAGGGTATGGAAAAGGATTTTATGACGGACTGTTTCAAAGTATTTCTCCTGAGACAAAAAAAATCGGAATCAATTATTTTGATCCCGATGAATATGTGGATGATGTCTGGGAAAATGATATTCCTCTGGACTATTTGGTTACTCCTGCAGAAGTGCTGTCTTTTTTAAGCGGTTTGGAATAAAAATCTAAAAAGTAAAATTTAAATTCTTTCTTAAGTTTTGAAGTAGACAGCAAGATGTACTGCGCATTCTTTTCAAAGCTTCCCAGAGATTTGTTCTTATTATCGAAGTATTCTACATTAAATTTGGCATAATCCAATGTGTCCTTTTTATAAAATTCTTTATAAACATTCAGGTTGCTCACCTTTGCTGTTTTCACTTTCATACTGTCCAGCTCTTTCAGTAGCCTTTTAAAAGTAAGGGAATCAGGCTTGTGGAAGTAGCTTTCCATCTGGGAATAGATGACCGTGTCTATTTCTGTATTTCTGTTTCCACTCAGGTAAAGGGTTGACAGGTCTAAAAGCTCCTGGACTTTCTGTTTGGTGATGGAGTTAATGGCCTGCATACTGTCCATCTGTACAGCAGGATAGCTTTTTTCATTGTTGCTGTTTCGTAGTTTATCGAGGTCGCTTACCTCTGAAGTCTTATTATTGCAGGCAATAAATAAAGTCAGAAGCATGGTGAAAATTAAAAAATTATTTATTCTTTTCATCTGTGGTAGCAATTTTAAATTTAATGGATACAATCTTACCTTTGTTATCCTTTTTCATTTCTATTACATTCAGGTTTTTCAGAGAGGTGGTTGGGGTGGTTACCAGTGTGATATATTTCTGCTTATTCAAGCTTTCTATACCATAAGTATCATTATCATATACTTGATAAATTACCGCATTGTTGCTGATTAGGTTTTCCAACTGGTTTCTCTTCTGTTTTATAAGAGCTACCTGTTCATCCGGATTTCCTCCCTTGATATCTTTTATAGAGAAATAATAAACAGCCATCTTATAATCATCCGGCTTTAATTCTATTTTCTCCTCTTCAGGAGCATTTTCAAGGTTTCTGTTTACTTCCAGAGGCTCGTAGAAAGGAGCGCTGATCCGCATTTTTAAATTTTTATCCTTGGTAGAATAGTAAAAACACTCTCCTGGCTTTATTTTATACATCAGCGGAGATTCATTTTCTTTCACTACCATTATTTCTAAAGTGTTGATCACAGAAACTCCTCTGTCTTTATCGATGAAGCAATATTTATATGTTTTCGAGAAAAGTACATCTTTAAATCCTAAAAGGCCGGTTATGGTAATCAAAACTGAAGTGACAAGTGCCCAGGCGTTTTTTTTGAAGAAATTTTTCTTAGGCGGAACAGATGAAATTTCAGTTTCATTTGTTGTAATATTGTTTTGTTTAACTGTTTGATTTTCAGTTATTGATTTTTGTAAATCAGTATTTTCCGGGGTGTGGATCTCGATTTTTTTAGGCTGATTTTCAGTTTTTGGAAGTTCAGGAGCTTCAGAAACCGTTTTCTCCAGTTCATCAATTTCTTCTTCGTCAAGATTTTCATTTTCCTGCAATAATTCACCGGCAAAGAGATGCTGTTTTTTGAATTCGTACCAGGAGTCATAACCCGCATAAATACTCAATAAATTGAGCATATCTATTCTGGGTAATTTGGTAACCGGTGAAGTTTTAAAGTAAGTGTAAAATGACTTTTCACTGATGTTACCTTTTGCTTTTTTCCGCAGGTCTTCCTGAAAATATATAATATCTATACCCTTCCACTTGGAAATATCATCCTGTGATGGGGTATATTCTTTTAAGTATTGGCTCTGAACTTCCTTTTTCAGTTGCTCAAAGTGTAATAGATCTAAATCTGTCAATTTTTCAAAAAATAATTAAATTGTTGATTATCAGTTGCGTTTCTTTGTAAAACGATTTTACAAAGGTATTACAATTATTTTTCATAGACAAACTTTCTAACTGCTCTACCTTTGTCTTGTTCAAATAACAGAACAGAAGAAAATTTTATAAAACAATATTAACAAAATTAAATTTAATTTATTATGAAAAAGTCATTATTCGTAGCTGCTATCGCTGCAATCTCTCTAGTTGCTTGTAAAAAAACTGAAGCTACTTCTACTGAAGGTGCTGCTGATTCTGCTGCTGCTACTGTAGCTGATTCTGCTGCTGTAGTTTCTGATTCTGCTGCTAAAGTTGTTGATTCTGCTGCAACTACTGCTGTAGAAGCTACTAAAGATGCTGCTGCTGCTACAACTGCTGCTGGTGCTGAAGTTGCTAAAGATGCTGCTAAAGGAGCTGGAGAAGCTGCTAAAGGTGCTGCTGACGCTGCTAAAGATGCTGCAAAAGACGCTGCTAAGAAATAATTCTAGCATACGCTTAACAATAAAAGAACCGTTTCACTCAGTGAAGCGGTTTTTTTATGCTTAGTCATTGCGAGTCAAAGGCGGAGTAATCTCATTAATAACAAAATTCAACAAGGAATAGCCAAATATAGTTAGCCCTTCTTCTGTTTCAAAGATTCATAGCAGGTAATCGCTACGGCATTGCTCAGATTCAGGGAATCAATACTTCCGGTCATAGGAATCAGGGTATTTTTTCCTTTTCCGATCCAGAAATCACTTAATCCGGAATGTTCCGTACCGAATAACACAGCAGAACGCTGTCTGAAATCTCTCTTATAAAGATCTTCAGCACTTTCATCCATAAGCGTTGTATAGATATTAAAGTTGTTTTTTTGCAAGAATTCGAATGTTTCTGCATTTTCAGCCTGATACACTTCCATTCCGAAAAGACATCCTACACTTGATCTGATGACATTCGGGTTATAGAAATCCGTTTTTCCATCAGCAACGATCAGTGCATCAATTCCAAATGCTTCGCAGCTTCTTAAAATTGCACCAAGATTTCCTGGCTTTTCTACACCTTCAACAATAATTACTGTAGAATCTTTTTGGGGAACAAATGATGAAAGAGGTGTTTCCTTTGCATGGTAAACCCCGATAATTCCTTCTGAACTTTCTCTGTAAGCTATTTTTTCATATACTTTCTCGCTTACGTAATGGATTTTTCCATTGGGAACGGCTCCTTTGAATATACTTTCACAGATGAAGAACTCCAGGGGTTCAAAATCATACTGAATGGCTCTTTCATTTTCCTGTTGGCCTTCTACTACAAAAACTTTTGATTTTTTACGAAATCTGTTGTCAGTAAGGAGCTTAGTGACATTTTTTATTTTATCGTTCTGGAAACTTTCTATCAACATGCTGCAAAATTATGCAAAATTTATAATTGAACTTCCCTGGCTTTGATAAAAAGGTTTTCCAAGATCGTTTTGAACAGCACTTTATTTGGAAATATGAGTTTGCCCAGCGGATCTAATAAGAATAATATTCCCTGAAATCATTGAAATGCAGCTTGCTATCCATAAGTAATAAGCCGGGCCATAGCCTGTTATCGGATTCTGATGACCTGCTTCATCAACAGTGATTTCCTTCACGGTTAAAAAACATAAAGTAAGAAGCAACGCGAGAAGACTGATCACTAACGATGCTTTTGTCTTTTTCATCAAAAGCAAAAAAGCTGCTGTAACAAGAAGAGGATTGGCCATCCATGCGATGCCTCCACCGCTCATTTCTGCCCATCCTAATAACAGGCAGGTCAACCCATCCACATTATGGGGTTCCGTATATACTGCTGTAAAAGGAAGAGAGAGTATAAAAATAAAAATACTTATAATGATGATGGCAAATGGCTTTTTCATGGAGTTTTAGCTTTCTGAAGGTTCAATAAGATTGCTGTTGTCAATAAGGCTCTGTGGCAGGTCTTTTTTATTTTTAATCCCCAATGATTTCAGCTTCTGAGTCTGAATGACAAGGTTGTCATTTCCTGTATGAAGCTGTTTGTATGCCTCATTATATACGTTCTTTGCCTGGTCAAGATTTCGGCCCACTTTTTCCAGGTTTTCTACAAAGCCTACAAATTTGTCATAGAGCTTGGCTCCGCGTTCGGCAATTTCCATAGAATTCCGGTTTTGATACTCCCGTTTCCAAAGATCGGCGATCAGCTTCAGGGAAGTGATCAGGTTACTTGGGTTGAGTAGGAGGATTCTTCTTTCATAAGCATAGTTCCAGAGATTCTGATCTGCCTGCATTGCTGCAATATAAGCAGGTTCGCTAGGAATAAACATCATCACGAAATCTAATGATTTTCCATAATCATCGTACGCTTTTTGACTTAGCTGATTAATATGATTCTTGATAGAACCAAGATGCTGGCTTAGCTTTATAGCATAAACATCGGCATCGGTTTCGTCTACCAGTTCTGTGAAAGCAGTAAGTGAAACCTTGGAATCTATAATAACATTTCTTTCATCAGGATATTTTACAACGGCATCCGGACGCATTTTTTTTCCTGAAAATTCTGAGAATAAAGCATTATTATCTTCATCACGTAATTCATGTTCCAGGAAATATTCCCTTCCTTTTACCAGTCCGGATTTTTCAAGAATACTTTCCAGGATCATTTCACCCCAGTTTCCCTGTGTTTTACTTTCTCCTTTCAGAGCGCGGGTGAGTTTTTTGGCATCTTCAGAAATCTGCTGGTTCAGTTCTGCCAGCTCCTTCACTTTTTCTGCCAGGGAGAAACGTTCTTTATTTTCCTTTTCGTAAGCTTCATTGACTTTATTCTTTAGATCAGCGATTTTTTCCTGAAAAGGCTCTAGGATATTTTTTAAGTTGTTTTGGTTTAAAGCCGTAAATTTTTCTGTTTTTTCCTCCAGAATTTTATTGGCCAGGTTTTCAAACTGGAGCTTAGACTCTTCCTGAATTTTGATGATTTCCTCTTTCTGGGTATCAAGAGACTTTTGAAGGCCTTCATTTTTTGCCAGAAGTTCAGAGTTTTTAGCAAAAAGTGTCTGTTTCTCCATGATATGGGTTTCAATCTGTGAAATTTGTTTCTGACTGACTTGTTTTAGTTCCTGAAACTGCATGTTTAAAGAAGAATATTCGGCGGAGATTTTAGAAAACTCATTTTTCAGGTCATCCAGTAAATCCTGCTGCAGCATATTGGCTTCTTTTTCTTGACTGATGTTCTGTGTAAGTTCCTGAATTTTCAGGTTCGAGTTTTCAAGCTCAGACTGAGTTTTAATAGATAAGGTGTTCAGTGCATCATAAGAACTCCTTGATACCGTTGATGATCTCAATGCAAAATACAGTATAATGGCTCCCAGTAAGCCGCCGGCAACAAATCCGATAATTAAATATATCATCTCCATCTTTCAAAATTATGAAAAAAGGCTGGAAGCTGCATGGGTAATAATAGTTGTTTGTTCTACTATTATAAAAAATTGATGAAATGGCTGAGACAATTTACCAGAGCTCCATTACTTCTCTCTTCCAGCCTCCAGCTTCTTTCTTAATTAGAATACCTATATTTATGGGAAATTTCAGAGACTTATGAATATTTTGTTGGTAGAAGATGATCAAAGAATCAGCAATTTTCTGATAAAAGGCCTTTCTGAGGCCGGTTACAATATAACCCTTGCCGATTCAGGTGAAAAAGCACGTGAACTTCTTCATACCTATGATTTTGATATTATTTTAATGGATATCATGCTTCCGGGGCTGGATGGTATGCAGCTAACACAAATTATAAGATTCAAAGGAAATTACACTCCTATTCTGGTTTTGAGCGCCCTGAACAGTCCTGATGATAAAATTAAGATGCTGGATATGGGAGCGGATGATTATTTATCAAAGCCTTTCCATTTTGAAGAACTGATTTCAAGAATTAAAGCTTTAACCAGAAGGAATAAACTGAGCTATCAGAAAGAAGATCAATATTTATCATGCGGCAATATCACTATCGATACAGATCTTCATAAGGTGACTCAGAATGATAAAGAAATAGAATTTTCTCCAACTGAATACAAACTTTTTACTTTCCTGATGGAGAATAAAAATAAAGTGCTGAGCAGAACCCAGATTTTGCATAAAGTCTGGGGTATTGATTTTGATAATACAACGAATGTAGTGGATGTTTATATTTCCTACATCCGTAATAAGATCGACGAGACAGAACAGAAGATTATCCATACGGTGAAAGGAACCGGCTATCTGATTAAAGACTGATCATGACACTCAGAAACAGGTTTACCCTTATTTCAAGCCTTTCATTCGGCATTGTTTCTATCATTACATCTGCGGTGATATTCTTTGCCTATTATGACAGTACCAAAATTTTTTATTTTGAAAAGCTGCGCAATACGGCTCTGATTTCTGCTATTTATTATCTCGAAAAAGATGAACTTCCGAAAGACCGCCATGCCCAGATCAAAAAAGAATATAATCATCTGATCCAGAATAACAGGGTAGCGGTGTATAATCAGAATAACGAGGTTACCTTTGGTCATAACCTTAATGATCAGAATATAAAACCTTCCCATTTACAGGCTGTCCGGAATAATAAAGGAATACAGTTTATGTCTGATAACCAATTCTATTATGGGATTTTTTATCCGGATAACCAGGGTGATTTTGTTGTTTTTGTAAAATCATCCAACGATTCATTTCAATCTCAGATATTAAGGCTGTCCATTATTATGCTTTCAGTGTTGGTCATTGGTTTGCTTGCGATTTATTTTCTGAGCCGGTATCTTTCGAAAGTAGTTTATAAACCTATTTCCAATGTTGTGGAACGCATCAATAAAGTGGATTATAATAATATTTCTACAGCAATTACTTCTACCAATACCAATGATGAAGTTGAAGATCTTATTAAATCCTACAATAAGCTGCTGGGCAGAATTTCTGAGAGTGTACTCTTACAGCAGAATTTTATCAACTATGTTTCCCATGAATTTAAAACACCTCTGGCTGCCATTTCCGGAAATCTGGAAGTTTTCGCGCAAAAAGACCGTACACCGGAAGAATATAAGAAAGTAGCAAAAGAGTCTCTGGACAATGTATATGAGATTGAAAATATTCTCAACAACCTTTTACTGATGTCAGGAATGACGAAACTTGAATCTTCTCATAAGCTAATGAGGGTAGATGAGCTGGTCTGGAAAATCTACGAGAAATTGGAGCCCAAAGCGAAAGAAAATAATTCCTTCATTAAAATTCAGCTTCAGGTAACCCAACCCGCTTTGCTTGAATTTCCAGGAAATGAAACGCTGCTGTATCTGGCTTTATATAATATTGTAGAAAATGCCATCAAGTATTCTTATGATAAACCTGTGATTATTACTTTATCAGAGAGAAATGCTCAGCTGTATATTGAAGTAAGAGACGAAGGAAGAGGGATTCCGTCAGATGATCTGATGAAAATATCCGAAACGTTTTACAGAGGAAAAAATGTGGATACCATTAAAGGAAGTGGAATTGGCTTATCACTTTCAAAAAGTATTTTTGACCATCATCATATTGTGATGAAAATTGATTCTACGGTCAATGTGGGAACTAATGTTCATCTGGAATTTCCTGCCCATTCATAATCGTGTTATTTGTGAAAAGATTTGTGTTTTTCGTGTTTTAAAAAAGTTCTAATCAAACTCTAATGTTGAACTAACCCAATTTTAATTTTCTTTAAAATTCCCTCTAATATTAGACAAATAGCTTTGTGGTCTTAAAATAAAAGATCTTGAAGAAGCTATTTTTAACCCTATTTTATATTCATTGTTTCAGTTTCTTTTCAGCGCAGATTTCAGATACTATGAAAATCAGCAGAAAGGAAGCTGAGACTATTTTTCTGGCTAAAAACCTTGACCTTATTGCGCAGAAACTTGAGATTTCACAAGCCGAAGCAAGAGCCGTTCAGGCTAAATACTGGCCCAATCCCAAATTAAGTATCAGCGAAGTCAATCTATGGAGAACCTATGATATTGAAGAGCAGCCGGCATTGATCGGAAACTGGGGAAAAAACACCCAGGTTTCTGCTGAGATAGAACAGGTGATTCAGACTGCGGGTAAAAGACGAAAAAATATTGAACTTCAGAAAATAGAAGTAGAAGGGGAAAAGTATGAACTGCAGGAAGTTCTGCGTGAGCTTAAGAAAACACTCAGAAATACAATCACGGAGATTCTTTATAATCAGGAACAGCAGAAAATCTACCAGGGACAGATTGCTTCCATCGAGAAATTAACAAAATCCTATAATAACCAATTAAACCTTGGCAACATCAGTAAAGCTGAATATGTCCGCTTAAAAGCACAGGAAATTGAGTTCAAAAAGAAACTGATTTCATTAAAACAGGAAATTGAAGATCAGCAGGTTGAACTGAAGGCTTTATTAATGCTGCCTTCACAATCTTATCTGGTCATTTCAGATTCATTCACTATGCCTGAAAAACAAATTTCAGAGCTGGAGGTAAATCAATGGATGGAAAAGGCAAAAGAAAACCGCCCGGATATCATGATCGCAAAAAATAAAGAGAAGCATGCCGCCAAAAACCTGGAAATTCAAAATGCAATGAAAACACCGGACGTTGCAGTTTCTATTGGATACGACCGTGGAGGAAATATCATGAAAGATTTTATAGGATTGGGGGTTTCTGTGGATCTGTCCATTTTCGACCGCAACAAAGGAAATATTCAGGAAGCTAAACTGGAGATTGAGAAAAGCAAACTTGAGACCCGTAAAAATGTGCAGAAATCTGAGAATGAAATTGTCTCTGTTTTCAGAAACTATATCCGGACACAGCAGGTATCAGAAGAAATTGATGACAATTACGAACCTACGCTGGACGGTTTGCTGGTAAGCCACGAGAAAAATTTCAGATTAAGGAATATCAGCATGCTGGAATATATGGATTTTCTGGAAACCTATATCGGAAACAAAATGATCATCCTGGATACAAAAAAAGAACTTAACCAATACTACGAAAACCTGCAGTATGTTGTAGGACAAGATTTATAAGATATGAACAAAAATATGACCAAGTACATTGCTGTGGCTTACCTGTCTGCCCTCATCATTTTTACAGGCTGTGCCGGAAAAGCAGAAAATAAAGAAACAGAAAAAGCCTATTGCATCAGTAAAGAGCTTAAGAAAGACCTTAAACTAGTAAAAGCAGAAATGCTTCCCATAGAAGAAAGCATTACACTTACCGGAGAAGTGGAAAGTAATTCTGATAAGACGGTTCCTTTTGTAAGCCTTGTGGATGGAGTAGTGATAGATACTTACTTTTCCCTTGGAGATTATGTGAAAAAAGGACAAACGTTGGCCAGTGTAAAAAGTACAGCTGTCAATGAAATGCAGGACGACACCCAGACCTTACAGGCTCAGCTGGCAGTGGCAAAAAGAAAGCTGTCTTCTGTAGAAGCGATGTATAAGGATGATATTGCTTCTCAGAAAGATTTACAGGAAGCACGTTCTGAAGTGGCCATTTTACAATCCAATATTTCCAAGACACAGAAAAATATGCAGCTGTATTCAGCGGGCGGAAGCACGATTCAGATAAAAGCGCCTGCTGACGGATATGTTATTTCAAAGAATATTTCCAAAGGAATGCCGGTTACTGCAGGAGGAGATCAGCTGTTTACCATTTCCAATCTGGATAAAGTGTGGGTAATGGCGAATGTGTATGCTACCAATATGAGACACATTTATGTAGACCAGCCTGTAGTAGTGAAGACTCTAGCTTATCCTGATGACAGTTTTTCCGGAAAGATTGATAATATTTCCCAGGTTTTCAATGAAAACGAAAGAGTACTCAAAGCCAAAATCATTATGGATAATAATGGAATGAAACTGAGACCGGGAATGTCTGCAGATGTTGTATTACCCATTAATTCACAAAACAAAAGCGCACTTGCTATTCCTGCAAAGGCTATGATCTTTGATAATAACCAAAGTTACGTGGTTGTTTACAAGAAAGACTGTGAGCTTGAGATAAGACCGGTTACCGAGATTGCTTCCAACAGCCGGTATATTTATGTAGAAGGAAATTTAAAACCAGGTGAAAACGTCATTGCTTCCAATGGGCTGCTGATCTATGAAAACCTGAAAAACCAATTAAATAATTCCAAGAAGTAATGCGAAAATTTGTACAGAATATAGTTTCCTTCTCTTTAAAAAACTCATTGATTGTTCTTTTGGGAACTTTTCTATTGCTTGCCGGAGGAATCTATTCCTATATACATACTCCCATTGAGGCATTTCCGGATGTTACCAATACAAGAGTGAGAGTCATTACCCAATGGCCGGGAAGAAGTGCTGAAGAGATAGAAAAATTTGTCACCTTACCTATTTCCAAAGAAATGAATGCCATCCCGAATAAAACTTTGGTACGTTCTATTTCATTATTCGGATTATCTGTGGTGACGGTTATTTTTGATGATCATGTCAATGATTTCTATGCACAGCAATATGCTTCCAATAAACTGGGAAATGTAGAGCTTCCTGCCGGAGCAGAATACAGCATTGAGCCTCCTTCCGGGGCAACTGGTGAAATTTACCGGTATATCATTAAAAGTAAACTTCCGATCAAAGAAGTTACCTCTATTCAGGATTGGGTAATAGAAAGAGAATTGCTGGCCGTTCCTGGTGTTGCTGATGTTGTAAGCTTTGGTGGCGAAGAAAAAATATATGAAATAAAAATTAATCCTACAGAATTACACAATTACGACCTTTCCCCCCTGGATGTGTATGAAGCGGTTTCGAAGAGTAATATCAATGTAGGTGGAGATGTAGTGGCAAAAGGTGATCAGGCTTATGTGGTGCGGGGGATTGGTCTTTTGGAGAAAAAAGAAGATATTGAGAATATTCAGATTGAAGTAAAAGGCTCTACACCCATCCTGGTGAAACACGTTGCCGAAGTAAAAGTTTCTGCAAAACCCAGATTAGGACAGGTAGGATATAATAAGGAAAATGATGTTGTAGAAGGAATTGTGATCATGCTCCGCGGTGAAAACCCAAGTGAGGTGATTGCAAGGCTGAAGGAAAGAATCGGGCAGCTGAACGGAGGAGAGCTTCCCGGTGATGTTCAGATTATTCCGATCATTGACCGTACAGAGCTTGTGAATACAACAGTTCATACCGTTTCCAAAAACCTTATTGAAGGTGTTATTCTGGTTTCCATCATTGTATTTATTTTCCTTTACAACTGGAGAACAACTTTCATCGTAGCATCAGTAATTCCTTTGGCTTTTCTGTTTGCTATCATTATGCTGAAAATTCAGGGACTGCCGGCCAACCTGATTTCCATGGGAGCACTGGATTTCGGACTGCTTCTGGAAGGGACATTGGTTATTGTGGAACATGTCTTTGTTGCCCTCGAGCTTAAAGCAAAAAAGATAGGACTGCGGAGATTCAACAAAATTTCAAAGCTGGGAATCATCAAGAAAAGTGCAGGAAGTGTCGCAAGTTATATTTTCTTTGCCTTATTGATCCTTATCGTTGCCCTGATGCCTATTTTTTCTTTCCAGAAAGTTGAAGGAAAAATGTTCTCTCCATTGGCATTTACGTTAGGATATGCATTGTTAGGATCTTTGATCTTAAGTTTGACGTATGTTCCGGCAATGTGTAAACTGCTCCTGACTAAGAATATTGAAGAGAGAGAAAATTTTATTTCCAGATTTTTCAGAGTTAACATTTACAGAATCTACGAATTCAGTGACCGCCATAAAAAAGGATTTATTATTGGTTTCGTTGTTTTGCTTGCAGTATGTGGATGGAGATTTTCCAATTACGGATCTGAATTTTTACCCAAACTTAACGAAGGAGCAATCTATGTGAGAGCCACACTTCCAAACAGCGTCAATCTGGATGAATCGGTAAGGCTGACGAAAGAAATGAAAGAGATTCTCATGAAGTACGATGAAGTGAAATTTGTCATGACCCAGACCGGCCGTCCCAACGATGGTACTGATCCTACAGGTTTCTTTAATATCGAATTTAATATTCAGCTGAAGCCTGAAAATGAGTGGAAGAAAAAAATATCCAAGGAGGAACTCCTTGAAGAAATGAGGGTTTCTCTTGAGAAATATCCGGGAATTAACTTTGGATTCAGTCAGCCGATACAGGATAATGTGGAAGAATATGTAGCAGGAGTAAAAGCTCCGTTGGTCATTAAAATTTTTGGAAACGATCTTTTCGAGCTTGAAAATTATGCCAATAAAGTAGCCAATTCCATCAGAACTGTTTCCGGAATATCAGATGTAAACGTTTTCAAAAATATCGGACTTCCGGAATTAAGAATACAGCTTCATGACTCCAAAATGGCAAAGTATGGTGTTTCCACCGCAGATGCACAGGCTGTGATTGAAATGACGATCGGAGGACAGGCTGCCACCAAGTTTTACGAACAGGAAAGAATGTTTGATGTGATGCTTAGATTTGAAAAAGATTACAGAGATACTCCTGAAAAAATGGGAAATATTCTGATCCCGACTCAGGACAATAAAAAAGTTCCGTTGAAAGAAATTGCAACCATTGATTATCATACCGGGCCGTCATTTATTTACCGCGAAGGAAACAGCAGATATATCGGAGTTGGATTTAATATTGAAGGACGTGATCTCGGAAGTACCATCAAAGAAGCTAAAGCGAAAGTAGATAGAGAAGTAAAGCTTCCGAAAAATCATAAAATGACCTGGGCCGGAGAATTTGAAAGCAAAGAAAGAGCGGCAAAACAGCTTGCTATGGTAGTACCGATTTCTTTAGTTTTAATTCTGATGCTGTTGTATTTTAACTTCGGAAATATAAAAGACACGCTGATCTCATCCATTACACTGGCATTTGCGTTTATCGGAGGATTCTTATCCCTTTGGTTTACGGGAACCATCTTCGGGATTTCTGCGGGAATCGGTTTCATTATCCTTTTCGGAGTGGCAACCATAGACGGTATTGTCCTGATTGGAGTGATGAAGGAAAATTTCCAAAACAGAATGTCGCTCAAAGAATCTATAGCACAAGGTGTGAAAAGTAGAATCCGCCCGGTGGTGATGATTGCATTGATGGGTTCTATGGGACTTCTCCCTGCAGCATTGTCAAACGGAATGGGCTCTGAAATTCAAAAGCCTTTAGCTATCATGATTGTAGGTGGACTGATCATCTGTATGCTGCTGTCATTTACAATACTGCCGATTATTTTTCATTATGCCTATCGTAAAAAGCATAAGGAAGCAATATAGTTTCTTTTATTTTGTTCATTATGAGGCCGGGATCCGTGAGGAAGATCCCGGCCTTTTTTATGAGTTCTTTGTAGATTCTAAAATTTCAATATTCTTCACCACATCACTGCTTTCACATTTTTTAAGTTCTTTTAAAAGGGTAGGAGTGAGAATTTTCGGATTCAGAATTTGTGTGGCGACTTTTGCCGCTGCATAATCTATAATACCGATTACAGATTCTCTTAAAAAATTGGGGGTATTGGATGCAATAACCGCGCTTGCCCATGATGTATCTCTTGCTTTGGATATGGCAAAACCAAGAACAGCATTATCTTTTCCGTTGGAGAGTTTGTCAACAAGATCTACAGGATAACATATTTTGTTCAGTGAATCCTGCACATTCTGGTTGATGGAAGCGATAACATTATTGATGTTTTCAAAATCTTTTTTCAAAGGATTAATTTTCCGGTAAGGCATAATAGCAGCAGCAGAAATACCCAGATCCAGATTGATGTGCGCATTCATTCCCAGAAATATGTGCTGCAAGATCAGCAGGTTTTTGTTTTTAGCCGCTTCAAAGGCAATATACCAGGAGTTGGTACATTTTTCTCCTTTGCTGTAGCTGTCCCACGCCTGAAGATACCTCTGTGCAAAAGCAATATCAAGTGTTGTCATTCTGGGATTGTCTTCAAATTTTTTCTGCCGGATTCCTTTCAGTACCTGTGCGGTCATTATTCTATAGGTACATGCAAAATATCCTGCCGGACTTTGGTTTTCTTTGCACCAGATAATGATTTCATCCAGCTTTTTCAGAACTTCCTCAATGGTTTTCATGGTGAGTTTTGTTTATTTAAAGATACTAAAAAAGCGAGCCGGAAAGCTCACTTTATTATTCATCAGATTATGGAGTGATGATAATCGGATCAGGGAAAGGTTCAAGAACCAATGGCTTGCACATTGCTGCCGGCTGGCAGGTTCCCCCTATGCATATAAAATTCGTCATCGTGGTGGTGCCGTCAGGACATCGGATCATCGCTTCCCCATGGCATCCTCCCGGGCATTGTGCCGGATACAATGTTCCTCCGAATACATCTTTCAGTTCTGTTCTTGTAAGTTTTGTAAATTTCAGTTTTTTCATGAGATTAATTTTAGTTTGTATTGGTGTATAACTTACTCACAATTAAATAAGTAAGCTGAATTACTCAATAGCTAAAGTAATTAAATTAATTCATTAAAACAAGAAATATTTACGTGTTTTTATTGGTAATTATTTGAAATGCAGAAAGTTAAAAATATGTTTTGTTTATTTCTGAAAGAAAAGCTGATTCTTTTCTGCTTTATTTAAGGATTTTCTTTTGCAATTTCATCATGATGCTTAAGGTATAAAGGTAAAGCAGCGGATCCGTACCACGGGAAAATTTCATAGCTGAAAACGCCGGCCTGAACTGCAGGATCTGTTTTTACCCACTGTTCAGCTTCTTCCTTCGATTTGGTGTTGAAGATAAACATGCCGCGGTAGTTCTCTTTATTTTTTTCAAGGAAAGGTCCGGCTACTACAATTTTGCCTTCATTGGCCAGTTTGCCGATATTGCTCATGTGTCCTTTCATAAGTTCACTCATTTTGGCTTTATCTTCAATATTGGCGGTACCTGTTGTCAGCATAATGATAGTATAAGGTTTCATGCCGTATTTGTCTGCCCCTAAAGATGTAGCCAGTTCCTGATTGAATTTTGGCTTTTCTGTTTTCTGCTGGGCAAATGATAATCCTGCGGCCAGAAAAGTAATTGTGAGGGAAATTTTTAAATTCATATTTTAGTTTTTAATTCTTAAAAATTCTTTCGCCAGTTCAATCATCTTTGGGTCTCCAGTGTATTTACCATGTTCATCGGAAAGCTTTACCGTAGGAATCCATTCCTTATTAGGAGCCTGAACGCCAATAAGCTTCATGACGATATTCATTGGTTTTAATCCTACATCATTGGTTAAGTTGGTTCCAATTCCGAATGAAATGCCAATCTTTCCTCTGCAGTAGTTGGTAATTTCTTCCACTTTCTCAAGATTTAAGGCATCAGAGAAAATAATATATTTAAACATAGGATTGATGCCATTTTTTTGATAGTGGGCAATTGTTTTGTCTGCGAACTCCAGCGCATCACCACTGTCATGACGTACACCATCAAAAAGTTTTGCAAATTTTTTATCGAACTGCTGGAAGAAAACATCAGTAGTATAAGTATCAGATAAAGCCACTCCAAGATCTCCTCTGTATACATCTACCCAATGTTCCAGAGCCATTTCGTTAGCCATTTTGAATCCATATTCTGCAGCATGGAACATGAACCATTCGTGGGCATGGGTTCCAATGGGTTTAACCCCATATTTCATTGCAAAATGAACATTCGAACTTCCGATAAAAGTAGAATCCTTTTTCTGAGTCAAAGCTTCCATTACCAGATTCTGTACCTTATAAGAATGTCTTCTTCTGGTTCCGAACTCTGCAAAGGTTACTCCAAGTCTGCCTAATGAATCCGCTTTTTCCAGCGTTTTGCTCATGACCACTTCATTAGAATCTCTTTCCATGTGGTTCATTTCATAATGCAGCTCACTGATCAGGGCCAGCAGCGGAACTTCCCAGAGGATGGTTCTGTACCAAAGTCCTTCAACAATAACGGAAAGATCGCCTCCTTCCTGATGAATTTTCACTTCAGACGGGTCATAATGATAGCCTTCTAAAAAATCAAGATAGGGTAGATCTATATAAGGACAGGTTCTCGCCATGAACTTTTTTTCATCTTTCGTAAGTTTAAGTTCAGCCATTTTATTTACGGCTTCTCTTAAAGCAACGTCAAATCCTTCCGGAAAGTGGTGTTTCCCCCTGTTGATGAATTCATATTTTACAATAGAACTTGGGAATAATTTTACCACGGCATTCTGCATGGTTATTTTGTAAAAATCATTATCCAGAATAGAATTCAGTCTTACGTTATTCATAATATGTGTAATTTTAACGCAAATATAAAAATAAAAAATAAAATCGCCTAAATGTAAGGCGATTTTTTTGAAATATATCCATGCTTTTGATGGAGTTATTTTCCAAGATATGAATTATACATCCAAACTTCTTTCTCCTGCTCTGTAATATAGTCGCTCATCTGAGAATTGGTACCTTCATCTCCTGCTTCATCCGTAATATCCAAAAGCTCTCTCTGCAGGTCAATCACTACTTTGAATGAACTTAGAATCTGCTCAACGCTTTTTGTGCCGTCAGTTACTTCTTTACTTTCTTTAATGGTTGCTACCTTTAAGTAATCTGAATAGTTATGGGCCGGTGTTGCTCCTAACGTCAGAATTCTTTCAGCAATTTCATCAATCTTTAAAACAAGACTGTTGTACAGCTCTTCGAACTTCGGATGAAGGGTAAAGAACTGCTCGCCTTTGATGTTCCAGTGTGAACCCCTTGTATTCTGGTAAAATACAGAATAGTTGGCTAAGAGTACATTTAATTTTTCTGAGATTTTTTTGCAGTCGGCTTCTTTAAGGCCAATAATACTAGCATTTTTCATATGTATATATTTATTTTTAAGATTAAATTCAATCACCGGCTTCCGTTAAAAAGCGAAAAGAGAATGGTGATTCAATGCGTTTATCATTTGTATTTCAAATTTACGAAATATCGTGCCGAACACAGTTGATTATTAATAGATGATAACTATAAGAAAGTTTTTTAAAAGAGTTTGGATGTATCGGATTTTATGTCCGGACCTTGTTTTGGAAACTGAAAATTATAGAAATCTTTCCCGGGGTAAATTTCATAATTATTTAATATTCATTTTTTAAGCGTAAAAACAGATTTACTTCTGTGCATTTTCCGTCTGTATATTATGCTTCCCTGCTTGTCATACTGAAACGTGTTTCGTTTTTGATGTAAGTAATTGATTTTAATTTTTATATAAGTGTTTGCAGATTAAAAAAATATTCCTATTTTTGCACCCTAAAATAAAAAGCAATTAAATGCCTACTATTCAACAATTAG
>NZ_JAYSDT010000049.1:0-26360 GCF_041914225.1 Chryseobacterium sp. | reverse complement strand
CGAACCCCAGATGACTGAACCAAAATCAGTAGTGTTACCGCTACACCATGGGTCTCTGTTTGTTTTAGTGGTGCAAATTTACAGCTTTTTTCTTTACTTACAAGAACTTTTTGAATTTTTTTTTAAATTTACTGTAGAATTTATTTACGGAAATTATGCTGATAGACTTCAATAATCTCAATATTAACAAATTATCATTCGATACGGAATTTGAAAAAAAAGTGAAAATATTTCTGAAAGAATGGTTCTCAGAAAAAACCGGAGTAAATGTCCAGACTTCAGGCTCTACAGGAATTCCAAAGATTTTTGAAATTGAGAAAAAGAAAATGGTCAATTCAGCAGTGATGACCTGTAATTTTTTAGGATTAAAAGAAGGCGATACGGCATTGCTTTGCCTGCCTGTGGAATACATTTCCGGTAAAATGATGATTGTCCGTTCTATAGAAAGAAAACTGGAGTTAAAAATTACGGATCCTTCTTTAAAACCGGCAGAAATACTGGAAGAAGAAGTTGATTTTTGTGCCATGACTCCACTTCAGGTAGAAAACTCTCTGGATAAACTTCACCTGATTAAAAATCTGATTATCGGAGGTGCTGCTGTTTCAGAAAGCCTGAAAAGTAAGATTCTTAAGATGAACCTTGGTAATTCCAACCGTATTTTTGAAACCTATGGAATGTCTGAAACCCTTTCCCATATTGGTTTAAAACAATTGATGCCGAAGCAGGAAGAATACTTCACTGTTTTTGAAAATATAACGATTTCTCTGGATTATCGAGGTTGCCTGAAAATTTTTGCACCTAATGTAAATGCTGAGGAGCTTCAAACTAACGATTTAGTTGAGATCAGGAATGGAAATCAGTTTAAATTCCTTGGAAGAATTGACAATGTAATCAACTCCGGAGGGGCAAAAATTTTCCCGGAGACCCTTGAAACTTTGGTGAAAAAAGATATTCCGAACGAAGCAATATTTATAGGACTCCCGGATGAGAGTTTGGGACAGAAATTGATATTGATTATAGAAGGTGAAGAATCTGATGAGGTGAGAAGAAAGATTTCAGAAATCCCATTTGAAAAAAACTTCCATAAACCCAAAGAAATTATTTTCATCAAAGAAATTCCGAGAACACCCAACGGGAAAGTAAACAGAATGGAGCTGTATAAAAGTATAAATCTTTAGCCAGGGCTATTTGAAATCGGATATAAAATTTAAAGAAATGAAAGACTTTTCAAAAGAACTCAGTTTCAAGACGTCCCGCAGCAGTGGGGCAGGAGGGCAGAATGTAAACAAAGTAGAAACTGCTGTGACCGTACTTTGGAAAGTGGATGCATCAGAATTTTTTAATGAAGATGAGAAAATATTAATTCAGGATAAACTGAAAAACAGGATCAATGCAGATGGCTTTTTATTCCTGACCGTTTCTGAAAGCAGAACCCAACTGATGAATAAAAATAAAGCCATTGAAAAAATAACTGAAATCGTCAATAAAGCCCTTATCATTCCTAAAAAAAGAACGGCTACCAAACCTTCAAAAGCCCAGAAACAGAAAAGACTGGACAGCAAGAAAAAGCTTTCAGACAAAAAAGAAAACAGACGTTTCAGGTTTTGATTTGTTTTTCCTGAGAAAACTCTATTTTTGCCGGAAACTTTTAAAACCATGATAAAAAAATTAATCACACTTGGAATATTCTCCATTTCCATGATCTCTTTTGCATAGAAATTTTCTATAAGACCTTCCGTAGGATATGCATGGAGAACAGCAAAAACAATTTCCGGACTTAGCAAAGAAGAAAAAGAGTACGTAAAAGACCTTAAAAACGGACTAAATTTTGATATTGCAGCTCATTATGAAGTGAAAGGTGGCCTTGCATTTGGACTGAAATATTCTAATTACAGTGCATCCAGTGACGGATTTCTTCTTGGTTATGTGAACGGAATGCCCGTGTCTGTTCCTGTTACCACAAAAGATAATATCACATTCTTCGGGGTTTCCGGCCTTATTTCAAATAATAATTCATCCACAAGACATAAAATATTTGCAGATCTTGCGCTGGGGGTTATATCTTACACCACAAAAACCGGAGATGTGAAAGGGACAGGAAGTACTTTCGGTGCAGAAATCGATTTTGGTTATCAATATCAGATCAGCAAAAACTTCCTTATAGGACCAAAGGTTGGCTTAAGTGGCGGTACGCTGAGTAAAATGAAGTACAACGGAGTTACTTATAAATTTGATGACGATCAGAAAGAAGGCTTGCACAGGGTTTCTTTGAGTGCAGCCGCAACATTCCGTTTTTAAGTGTTATATTTGTAGGAATTACAACATCTCATTAATAATGGCAGCAACAATTTCTTTATCAGCAGAAAGCAGGCAATCAGGATTGTTGCTGTCGTTACTTTATCTTCACACAGATTCTTTTCTGAAAAGTTCTAAAGACTTTATCAATTAAGCCCTGTCAGGATCCAAGACAGGGACTCATTTCGGATTTTTATATATTATTTTTTGCAGTTTTCCATGGAAGAAGGCTGTTTTACACCTGTATTCTACATTGGATCATCGGGAATAGCTGCATTTTAATTTTTAAAAATGAAAAATATGTCCAATCATATTATTGTAACCACCGGAATTTATGATGCTATAAAAGATACACTGAGAAGAAAAAAAGTGAGCATCGAAGAAGAAAAAAGATTGACTGAAGAACTCAGAAAAGCAAAACAGGTTTTAAGAAGAGACCTTCCTGCCGATATTGTAACGGTGGACAGAAAAGTAACATTGAAAGACTATACTTTGGATTTTGAGCACGAATATATTTTTGTGCCTTCTACCAAAGAAAAACTTAAAAAGAATAAACACTCCATACTGTCAGAGATTGCCCTTGCAGTGGTAGGCTATAAGGTGGGAGATGTTATCAGCTGGCCTTTCAGGGACGGAGAAAGGAAAATCGAAATCCTGAAAGTGGAACCCTGGGAAGGATAATCCTTACTGAATATTTTTAAATTGAATGATAACGAAAGCATGGCCCATTTTGGGTCATGCTTTTTTTTAATAGAAATTTATAATGTTGAAGCATGGTCACTAGCTTCTTTAAATTTCAAGGTATAAAAATCAGAGATTTCCAGCAAAATGAGTCAACGGTAGATAATTTTATCGGGATAAAATCTTTGCGCCCTAAAGCATGAATCATGTTGGAAAAACTAGCGTCCTTGCGTTTCCCAACAACAACTATTTACGCATTCATTTAACAAATGATAAAAAAAGACGTCTCTATTACACTTTCTTCAAGCGCTTTGACTGCATTCCGTTTTTAAGTTTTATCTTTGCAAAAATTTTAAAAATGAGCAAACCGATAACTGAATTCATAGAAAAGTATTACCTGCACTTCAACGCAGCTGCATTGGTAGATGCTTCTAAAGGATATGTTGCACATCTTAAAGATGGCGGAAAAATGATGATTACTTTGGCAGGTGCAATGTCTACTGCTGAATTGGGTAAAATTCTTGCAGAAATGATCCGCCAGGGAAAAGTAGATTTTATCTCTTGTACAGGGGCTAACCTGGAAGAAGATTTAATGAACCTTGTAGCACACTCTCACTATGAAAGAGTTCCTCATTACAGAGATTTAACTGCTCAGGACGAATGGAATCTTTTGGAAAGAGGTCTGAACAGAGTTACAGATACCTGTATTCCTGAAGAAGAAGCATTCAGAAGATTGCAGAAGCACATCGTGGAGATCTGGAAAGATGCTGAAGCTAAAGGAGAGAGATATTTCCCGCACGAATTTATGTACAAAATGATCCTTTCAGGAGTATTGGAGCAGTACTATGAAATTCCTAGAGAAAACTCATGGATGATTGCAGCAGCAGAAGCAAACTTGCCAATTGTGGTACCGGGATGGGAAGATTCAACAATGGGTAACATCTTCGCTTCTTACTGTATTAAAGGAGAGCTTAAGCCTACTACAATGAAATCAGGAATTGAATATATGACTTACCTTGCTGACTGGTATACTAAAAACTCAGGCGGAAAAGGAGTTGGGTTCTTCCAGATTGGTGGAGGTATCGCTGGAGATTTCCCTATCTGTGTAGTACCAATGCTGTATCAGGATATGGAAATGCATGACATTCCTTTCTGGTCTTATTTCTGCCAGATTTCTGACTCTACAACATCTTACGGTTCATACTCAGGAGCAGTTCCAAATGAGAAAATCACCTGGGGTAAACTTGATATCACTACACCTAAATTTATCGTTGAAAGTGATGCAACAATCTGTGCACCATTGATGTTCTCTTATATCTTAGAAAACGCTTAAGAATAAAATTCTCGTAAGAGATTACCATACAGCGCTTCAATTTATTTTGGAGCGCTTTTTATTTTAAGATTTGGAAGTAGATTTGAAAAACTAAAACTATTTAAACCATTAAGAAAATGAAGAGCGTAAGAATAATTAAGTTTCATCTTTGATGAAAAATAAAGCTCATAGCTAAAGTATAGCTTTAGCTATTTCTTAATACTCTTAAAAGCTTAAATAACCTTAATGGTCCAAACCCATAGTAATGTACAGTTTTATCACATAAAAGATTGAGCTTTACAATCCCAGTTTTCCACAGGCATCTGTGAAATCCGTGTCATCTGTGGGAAAACCTGCCAATTATTCAAAAAATCAATCCAAAGAATTTACCAGCACAAAATAACGATACGCCAGAATTCCCTTTTCAACCTTAGTAAGACGATTAGGATCTTTATGGCTCAGCTTAGGGAGAACTTTTTTGTTGATGGCATTCAGCAGCCTGAAAAATGATTTTTTCATATCTTTATCTTTTAATGAAACATCATTGTTATTGATATGAGTTCAAAAATGATGCAAAAAAGAAATTAATATGGACGAAATTTTCAAACAGCAGGTATACGAAGTGGCAAGACTGATTCCCAAAGGAAGAGTATCTACCTATGGCGCCATAGCGAAGGCTGTTGGCTATCCTAACCATTCCAGACATGTAGGAAAAGCAATGGGAGGATGTCCGAAAAATGTTCCGGCCCACCGGGTGATTTCAAGTTCAGGAGTATTATCTGTTCCGGAATTTCAGCCAAAGCTGGAGGCAGAAGGAATCATTGTTGAAAATCTCAGAATAAAAAATTTCAAAAAACTGTTCTGGGATCCGTTGGAAGAATTGTAAATTTCAAAGGATATAGATCAATTTTTTTTTAACGCAAAGATTTTATCTGTATGCTGTATATTTTTAAGTGAGCAAAGGAGGAATCAATGAAATTGATTCTCTTTAAGCGAACGTATTATTATCAAAAAGCTTCATCAGCGATAGAGTCGCAACTCTTTGCCTTCTAAAATCAAACATAAGAATCATAGTTCTATGCGTTAAAAAAAACCAGCATACATTAATACAAAAAAATGTCACTCCATAATTTATATGAGTGACATCAATATTTTTTTTAGTTTCAAACCGTATTATTTTTTTTCGCTTAGGAGACCTTTTAGTTCTTCTTTCAGCTTTTCGTTCTCCTCTTTTAATAGAGCAATATAGTTTTGAAGGTTTTTAATGATGTCCCCAGGGATATTATCATAATTATTTTGGTTACTGATAACTCCTGCAGATCTATCATTAAATACAGGATGATCATTATTAACAACTACTGTAGCTTCCTCTTCTTCATAAATGTCCTCAATCGGTACATCCAGAAAACGGGCGAGTTTATCCCACTCATCTTTTACGATCCTCACATCACCGCTTTCTTTTCTGCTGTAATTAGATACATCTGTTGCAATAAAATCAGCTACCTGTTGTTGAGTATAACCTTTTTGCTTTCTGATGAGACGTAATTTTTCTTTTTGCATGACCTACATTTTATACAAAAATGGCAAAAAAGCAGAATCTATACAATAGGAAACAGAAAAAATATAGAGTAAACCATTGAAACCAAATAGAAACTTCGGAAAAGATTTATAATATGAATCTTATTCATTGTAATTGTTGATGATTTTAAGATTAAAATCTTGCGCCTAAAAGCATTTGGTATATAAATAAAATTGCGCCCTGGCGTCTTCCAAACTAAAAAAAGACTGCTTCAAAATTGAAACAGTCTCTTGTAAATTATTTTTCAAGTTGCTTATAGCTTCTCTGTATAAAATCTGTCAGGTCTTTTCCTTTCAGTAAGTTTTGTGAAAGCTTGGCAAGATCCAGCGCATATTTGATTAAGTTTTCTTTCTCTTCAGCATTCTCAGTTTTCAAAATCTGATTGGAAAGCTCACTGTTCGAGTTCACCACAAGATTGTACATCTCCGGGAAACCACCCATTCCGAACATACCGCCACCGCCTGTAGCCTGCATTTCTTTCATTCTTCTCATAAATTCAGGTTGGGTAATGGTGAACGGAGCATCGCTGCTGTCAAGGTCTTCAAGCTGAACTGTGAATTTTGAATCTTTGATGGCTTCTTCCACATTCTTTTTCAAAGTTTCTTTTTCCGTTTCGTTCAGTTTTGAAATGACAGGCTCATCTTTTTTGATCAGGTTGTTCACATGATCAGCGTCTACTCTTGCAAATGAAATATTTTCTTTTGAAGTTTCCAGTTTCTGGATCACGTGCGAAATGATAGGGGAATCTAATAGAAGAACCTCATATCCTTTATCCTTTGCAGATTGGATGTAGCTGTGCTGTTCATCAGCATTGGTAGCATACAGAACAACCAGTTTGTTGTCTTTATCCGTTTGTACAGGTTTGATTTTTTCAACCAATTCGTCCCAAAGGAAATATTTACCGTCTGTTGTAGGATATAATGTGAATTTGTCTGCTTTTTCAGCAAATTTTTCTTCCGTAACAATTCCGTATTCGATAACTACCTTAATATCGTTCCATTTTTTCTCATAATCTTCACGGTTTTCATTGATTAAAGAAACCATTTTATCGGCTACTTTTTTCGTGATGTAAGAAGAAATCTTTTTCACGGCACCATCTGCCTGAAGATAAGAACGGGAAACGTTCAATGGGATATCCGGAGAATCAATAACCCCTCTCAGCAGCATCAGGAAGTCCGGAACGATCCCTTTTACTTCATCCGTTACAAATACCTGGTTTTGGTATAGCTGAATTTTATCTTTATCAATATTTAAATTGTTGCTCAGTTTCGGGAAAAACAGAATTCCGGTAAGGTTGAAAGGATAATCCACATTCAGATGGATGTTGAATAATGGTTCCTCAAACTGCATGGGATACAGCTCGTGGTAAAACTTCATGTAATCCTCATTGGTTAGTTCACTGGGAGCAATTGTCCATGCCGGTACCGGATTGTTGATGATATTGTCTACCTCTTCTGTTTCAGCTACTGCATCTTCAGGAGCATCTTCCGGCAAAGGAAGGGTATGTGTTTTTGTTCCGAATTTAATAGGAACAGGCATGAATTTGTTATACTTTAATAACAGTTCACGGATTTTTCCTTCTTCTAAAAATTCTACTGAATCTTCAGCGATGTGAAGTATGATTTCCGTACCCCTGTCAGTTTTATCAGTAGTTTCTTCCAGAGTAAACTCAGGGCTTCCGTCACAGATCCAGCGTACTGCCGGCTCATCTTTATAAGATTTTGTAAGGATTTCGACTTTTTCTGCCACCATGAAAGCAGAGTAGAAACCAAGACCGAAATGCCCGATAATTCCTGCATCCTTCGCGGAATCTTTATATTTTTCCAAGAACTCTTCAGCTCCGGAAAAAGCAACCTGGTTGATGTATTTCTCAACTTCTTCACCTGTCATCCCAATACCCTGATCAATGATGTGTAAAGTTTTCTGGTCTTTATTAATTTTAACCTCAAGTTTTGGATTTCCATATTCCACTTTTGCCTCACCAATGCTTGTAAGGTGCTTTAATTTTAAAGTAGCATCAGTGGCATTGGAGATTAATTCTCTCAGGAATATTTCGTGGTCACTGTAAAGAAATTTTTTAATAAGCGGGAAAATGTTTTCCACAGATACATTAATATTTCCTTTAGTCATCATATTTAGATTTTAATTTTTAAAATTTTTTCTCAAAAAAAATACCATGCAGAAGAATGTGACAGAATGACATTTTTTTAACCTGAAATAAGCCCGTTATGTGAATTTGTCGAAGAAATATCTTATTTTTAGTGCTTAAAATATTTTAAAAATGAAGTTGAAATGTACAGTCTTTATGCTGTTCATTATGACCTGTTGGGTATATGGGCAGAAGAAGCCTTTAGACCACTCTGTTTACGACAGCTGGCAAAATATAGGGGCAAGAAAAATCTCAAATGATGGAAAATGGATTGCCTATTCTGTGGATGCTCAGGAAGGAAATTCAACCCTTTCTTTATATTCCGTTAAAAATAAAACTTCAAAGAAGTTTGCAAGAGCTGCAAAAGTGGATTTTACAAATGATTCCCGCTTTGCTGTTTTTCAAATCCGTCCGCAGTATAAAGATATAAAAGCGGTAAAAGATAAAAAACTGAAGAAAAATAAATTAACGAAAGACAGTCTTGCAATTGTTGACTTTTTAAATGATAAAACAGAGAAGATTCCTAATGTGAAATCATTTAAAATTCCTGAAAAAGCAGGTTCTTATGTTGCTTATCTTCTGGAAAACCTAAAGGATAAATCCTCGGATGATGCTTCTGAAAAAGAAGATGGTGATGAAAGTAAGGATGAAGATAAAAATGTAAAACCATTACAATTGGTAGTACGTAATCTTTTAGATGGAAAAAGTACAACCTATGATAATGTAATCCGCTATGAGTTCAGTAAAAATGGGAAACAGCTGGTTTTTATAACCAAAAAGCCGGATGAAAAGAAAGAGAAAAAAGAAGGAAAGGATTCAGATGAAAAGGCTGCGGACAAAAAAGATACAGACAAGTCGAAGCCAAAGAAATATGCATTACAAACCGTACAGGTCGTTGATCTGCAAAAAGGAACTGTTAATAAAATTTCTGAAATGGAGGGAGACTTTTCGCAATTGTCTTTTGATGAAGAAGGAAATCAGCTGGCTTATGTAGGAACTTCTTCTGCACAGAATGATCTGGTTAAATTATACCAGTTGTATTACTTTAATTTTAAAGGAAATAAAAAAGAAATTATAACCAATGAAAATGCACAGATGAAGAAAAATTGGGTAATTTCTGAAAACAGATCGCCTTTGTTCAGTAAAAATGGGAAACAGCTGTATTTTGGGGTTGCTCCAAAACCTGTTGCAAAAGATACGGCAATGATTGCGAACGACCATGCTGTTGTAGATATCTGGAATTATAAAGATGACTATCTGCAAACTGTACAGTTAAAGGAATTGAAAAATGACCTGAAAAAGTCCTATGCTGCAGTAATGCAGACAGAAAAACCTGATTTCTTCAGTAATATTGATGGGGAAGACCTGGATACTTTAAGATTGGTCAACGAGGGAAATGCTGAATTTGCATTGGGGATTACGAGCATTAACAACCGTATTTCTTCACAATGGGAAGGTTCTACAAAGAAAACCTATTTCCTGATCGATAATAAGACAGGAGACAGAACCGAAATTATTAAAAATCTTAACGGAGCGGCGGCTGTATCTCCTCTTGGAAAATTTGTAGTGATTTTTGACAGGGAAAAAGGGCAGTGGCTAAGCTATAATGTGAAAACAAAGCAAACCCTTCCACTCAGTACAGGCCTACCTGTTTCTTTTGTAGACGAGGAATTTGATATGCCGGACTTTCCTAATTCTTATGGTATCGCATCCTGGACAGATAAAGATGAATCTGTGATTATAAGAGACCGCTATGACCTTTGGGAATTTTTCCTGAACGGCACAAAAAAGCCAAGAAATATCACGAACGGATTCGGGCGTAAGCATAAAATAACATTTGATACCTATGAACTGGATAAAGATATTAAAAGCCTGAACCGCAAATCTCCTATCTATTTATCTGCTTTTGATAATACATCCAAGGCTAACGGGATCTTCAAAACAACCATTCAGTCAGGTGCTGATCCTGTGAAAATTCAGATGGAAAATGTCTGGGGATACAGAAGTCTTCAAAAAGCAAAAAATGCGGAAGAGTATATTTTAGTAAAGGAATCATATACAGATTCTCCAAACCTTTTTGCTACATCAGATTTCTCGGAGCAGCAAAAACTGAGCAATACCAATCCACAGCAAGCCAATTACAACTGGGGTACGGATGAACTGGTACACTGGACAACGCCAAAAGGAAACACTTCTACAGGGATTTTATACAAGCCGGAAGATTTTGATCCGAATAAAAAATATCCTATGATTGTCTATTTCTATGAAAAACTTTCTGATAATCTGAACCGTTATGTAGCACCAGCTCCCACACCTTCAAGATTAAATATTTCTTATTTTGTGAGCAACGGATATCTGGTTTTCACACCTGATATTTCTTATACAGATGGTTTCCCGGGAGAATCTGCAATGGAATACATCAATTCCGGTGTGGAAAAACTAAAACAGAATGCCTGGGTAGACGGTACCAAGATCGGAATTCAGGGACAGAGCTGGGGAGGTTACCAGGTAGCTTATCTTATTGCACATACGAATATGTATGCAGCTGCATGGAGTGGTGCACCCGTTGTCAATATGACTTCTGCCTACGGAGGAATCAGATGGACTTCCGGAATGAACAGACAGTTCCAGTATGAAAAATCACAAAGCAGATTAGGAAAGAATTTATGGGAAGCTCCGGATCTTTATATTAAGAACTCACCGCTTTTTACCATTGATAAAGTACAGACTCCGGTAGTTATTATGAGTAATGATAAAGACGGTGCGGTGCCCTGGTATCAGGGAATTGAGATGTTCACCGCATTACGTCGTCTCGGAAAACCGGTATGGCTTCTGAATTATAATGGTGATGATCACAATCTGATGAAACGCCAGAACAGAAAAGATATTCAAATCAGGGAACAGCAGTTTTTTGATTATTATCTGAAAGGGGCTAAAGCTCCGGTCTGGATGACAAAAGGTATTCCGGCCACCCAAAAAGGAAAAGATTGGGGATTTGAGCTTACAGATGATAAACCTAATTAATCAAAACTGCGGCGGAGCCTTTGGCTCCGCCGCAGTTTTTACTACGTCCCGAAAAATAATAGAAAGTATAAACTGACACAATGGCATTTTTTTTATGATGAGCCTGTTGAGCACTTTTATTATATTTACCGCCAATTATAAATAACAGTATGGGAATCTTTGATTTTTTTAAGAAGAAAAATAACAATCAGGAAAATGTAAGTACTTTGGTTCAGGAAATGGAAATGCCGGAGGAAAAAATAGTTGAGGAAGTGGTGGAAACAATACCGGAAATCCCTTCACAACCGGCAGAAGAGCCGAAAGTAAATGAAGAATATGAAAAAATCAAGGTTTATAATGATTATATCGTTTATTCTATAGCGCTTCAGCTAAGAGGAGAATATACTCCTATTTCTGCTTTTGAAAAAGAAAATGGTGAGGTAGAAGGCTTCGCCTATATGGTGACAGAGGATGCTTATGCACTTGCTCCGCAGCAGGCGATCGCGCAAATGGAAGAAAAGTTTGAAAATGAACTTCAGGAAGGTAAGATCAGATCGTATATGATCCTGTACCATTCTCAGTTCGACAACAATGGTAATCACAATCCGGCAACACAGGACGGGGAATTCAAGGCGATTTCACTTGCTTATCATTTTGCAGGTTCTGATAAAGCAAAAACAGGACTTCCTTATATTTTCGAAAACCAAAATATTACTTATAAAGGTTTTGCAGAGTTTTCACACGAGGAAAATAATGAAATCATGAATCATCAGCTGGTAGATGGTAAAGATTATTTCCCGAATACGGAAGGAATTACAGCACCTGAAATGACCAATGAAGCAGGAATTATCATCAGAAAATCCAATGTTCATAACCTTGTGAATACATGGAGCGGAGTTTTTGGTCATCAGAATTTCCAGACTAAAGATTATGGGCAATACCTTAGCACAGTTTTAATGCAGTCTACCGTTTCTGACCCAACCGGAGAAGCCAAAAATAAAACAGAATTTGAAGATGTAAGATTCAAAACTATTGTTACGGATGAGCTGAGTACTATAATTCCGGAAGTAAAAACGGATTATACCCTGGATTTTGAAACGAGATCAATCAGAGAATGGGAAAATGCGCTGAATCTGCAGGCAATCGTAGCTGGTCCGGCAAGAGATACTTTTGGCGTTTGGTTTTTCGCTACCGATTATGCCGAGAACAGAAATATCTATATGACACAGCCGCATCAGAAGGTAAATATCAGTGGAATTGTTCTCATCCTTGATGTCCATACCAACACAGATTTACCTGACGGTACTAAAATGAGTGAAGATTTCACAACCTATGCTCCAAGTCAGGATCTTCCTAACTATGCATGTTTTGATTTTATTGGTCAGGTTGTAGACTTTAAGGAAACAGAATTGCTTGAAGACGGAAGCGTTAAAGGATATATCCTGAAACTAAAGTTGATCACGAATGAAGAAAATGAGGATTTCTTCACCATTGATGCCTTTGTAAATAAAGAAAACATGAGATTTGAAGCTCCAACAAAAGGTATGAAAGTAACCGGAGCACTTCAGCTGCAGGGAAAAATTGCAGGATAATTTTTAAGTATAAAAATTCAAGAGGTTGTTCTACGGAATAACCTCTTTTTTATTGTAAAAAACTGAAAGATTATTTTAACGCAAAGGAATAAAAGATTCGAAAGTTAATCTTAAGGAAGCAAAGATTTGCGATTTTGTCGCTGATGAAGTTTTGAGTTAGTACATTCGCTTGGTAAGAATCAATGAAATTGATTCCGCGCTTTGCTCCCTTAAAATATTAGGGCATACAGATGAAGCTTTGCGTTTAAAAAAATGAAAACAAAAAAAGGCAATCCTAAAGATTGCCTTTTCCTGTATTTTCTGAAAAATTATTTGTTTTTCATTTCTTCCTTAATCTTCGCTTCTAGTTCTTCAGCAAGATCCGGATTATCTCTTAAAACATCTTTTACAGCATCACGTCCCTGACCTAATTTGGTCTCTTCGTAGCTGAACCATGATCCGCTTTTCTTCACAATACCCATGTCTACAGCTGTATCAAGAATTTCTCCTACTTTAGAAACTCCTTCTCCGTACATGATATCGAATTCTGCCTGCTTGAAAGGAGGGGCTACTTTGTTTTTCACAATCTTCACTTTCACACGGCTACCGATCGCTTCATCACCTTGTTTGATTGGTGCGCTGGCTTTTCTGATGTCAATTCTTACAGAAGCATAGAACTTAAGAGCGTTACCTCCGGTAGTGGTCTCAGGATTTCCAAACATCACACCGATCTTTTCTCTCAGCTGGTTGATGAAAATTACTGTACATTTCGTTCTTGAAATAGTAGCGGTAAGCTTTCTTAATGCCTGAGACATTAGTCTTGCATGAAGACCCATTTTGGAATCTCCCATTTCACCTTCAATTTCAGCCTTTGGTGTAAGAGCGGCAACAGAGTCAATCACAACGATATCAATAGCTCCGGAACGGATAAGGTTATCCGCAATTTCCAATGCCTGCTCACCATTGTCCGGCTGGGAAATGATCAGGTTTTCAAGATCGATTCCTAATTTTGCAGCATAAGTTCTGTCGAAAGCATGCTCTGCATCAATGAACGCAGCAATACCTCCTGCCTTTTGAGCTTCAGCAATAGCGTGAAGGGTCAGCGTTGTTTTACCTGAAGATTCAGGACCATATATTTCAATGATTCTTCCTTTTGGATATCCGCCTACTCCTAAGGCAATATCCAATCCTAAAGAACCGGAAGGAATTACTTCTATTGTAGTGTCTACGGCATCATCACCCAGAGTCATTACAGTTCCTTTTCCGTATGTTTTATCTAATTTGTCAAGCACTAAAGCGAGTGCTTTTTTCTTATCATCAATGTTACTCATCGCTATTAAAATAATTTCTCAAAAATACATAATTTAAATATCAAAAGCTAATATTATTTCTCCCTGAAAGCGGTTTTTAGAGTTAAAAAATGATAAAATTTTACTACTGATCTCATTCATAACGAAGCAGATGCGAAATGTGGTAGGAGTGTAATAAAATATTAATTGGAAAAAGACTGGAAGCTGGAAGAGGGGAGTTATTGAAGCCTGTAAATGTATTGAACTTGATTATATTACTTTTACTAAGTGAGATTTAGAACCCAATATAAACTTCCAGCTTTCATCTTCCATCTTCGGAATTCCTGACTTATTATCCTAATGAAAATTTGAATTTTTAGTGATGGCAAGATAATCTTCAAGTACTTTCATCTGATCTTTATTTCCTTTTTTTATCCTGGTATCACGGCTTACAAGGTTGTCATAAATCTTATTGAAAAGTATTTTTGCTTTTGGAAATAATGTTTTGTACGGGACATCAGGAATCTGTAATCTTTTGCAGACTTCATCATCCAGCAGAAACCAGGTACAACAGATGTGCAGATACCTTAAATTTTTCCTCTGGAATTCAAACTTCAGAATAGGGTTTTCCAGCGATTCATCTAATAAAGAATGGGCAAGAAGTACAGAATCTTTGTCTGAAGGCGGTTGAACGGAGGTCCATAAATAAAAATATTCAGTAGCTTGCTTTTTATTATCAGGAAGGAGCTGTTCCGGTATTCCCAAAAGGTAACCTACATACTTCCAAAGATGAAAAATTCCCTGTTCTTCTTCTGTAGAAAAACGATTTCCCAGCTTTTTAAGGCTGTGAAGAAATACCAGACTGAACCCAATATACGTTGCCATCATATCCCAGGAATTGATGGGTTCTCCCCAGTTTTCGGTATCCCAGTCTTTATAGTGTTTTTTAATGGAAAGTCTGGCGTAAGAATGGATCAGGCGGGTTTTTATAGCAAATTCATATCCTTTTGCGTGAACGTTCAGGGCATTGTAGCGGGTAGCATTTACCCAGAAATCCAATGTTTCCGAAAGACGTTTCACTGCACCCTTTTTCAATGCTTCTGTAACAATAAGAGGCTTGTTGAGGTAAGCGTAGTCGTAACCTCCGATCAGACAATAATCCCTCAACGAAATCAGGGAGTCCAGGTTGCTTCTCATGCAGAGTTCAGCACCGCTTTTAAGTAAATTGTAATCAAGCCATTCAGGAATTTTCTGAGTTTGGCTGAACAGTTTTTTTACACTTTCAGGAACATTATCTGTTTCCGAAACTCCATTCCTGATGTAATGCTCAATTTCCCTGGATGCCTCGTGGAATTTTTTACTGAAATAAACATCTTTTACCATCTCATCTCCGATCTCATCCGTATGATGAAAATAGGGGGCAAATTTTTCAAAATGCTCAAAACTCACTTCTGCTCCGGAAAATTCAATAAGTTGTTTTCCGTTTCCACTATCCCAAAAATCTCTGAAATGAGGAGCATCTTTAAACCGGGGTTGTACCATGTTCATTCCTTTACCTATAAAAGTACAAGTTTTATGCTGAAATGTTTTGGTGAGATTTATCAGGTTGAATTAACTTTAATGATGATTTGAGCTCTTTTCTACGTTTTATCAATATCTGTCAGGACCACGATAACCAAATAACCCGTATATGTAAAAAACTAAAATCAAAGCATAAATTACAGATAGTATGGTGATGATGAATACCGCAATATTATTTCTGCTCTGTTTAGTGAGAAATTTTATAATACCGTAAGAGATTGCTCCCAGACCTATAATAAAATGTAAAAGATGTGACCGGAATATATGATTTGCAGTCCCCATAATATGCCTCCAACAGTTCCTCCGATAAGGCCTCCTAAAATACTTCCGATGATGGTGCTGGGTTTAATTTCTAAATCCCTTTTTGTTGCTTCTATTTCTGTAGAAGTAATTTCTACGATCTGTTGTATTTCATCTGAGGCTAATATTTCTGAATTCAAAGCGTAATTGATGTTATTTTTTGTCATTCCGTTCAAATACAATTCCGCAGCATCATTCTTTATTTTTGATTTTTCCAATTCCTTCGCTACAGTTTTGTCATATCGGGTGGTCAGAGATTGTATTCCACCTTTCTTTTCTATGACAATATCTAAGGCTTGTTTGGCGTCATTTGTATATTTGTTTTTATTCGAATATACTTCCATTAACTCTACATCAGAATATTGAGAATATCTTTCAATAAGTTCATTGAGCATGGTATTAATTTTGGCCGTTAATTTAAACAAAAAAACCTTCCCATCGGGAAGGTCTTATATTACTCATTGCTTATCGCTCATTACTTATTATAAAGAAGCAGCGTGTACAAGCATATCTACTAATTTGTTAGAGTAACCCATTTCGTTGTCATACCAGGAAACAAGTTTCACGAAGTTAGGAGAAAGCATGATACCGGCATCTTTGTCGAAGATAGAAGTTCTCTTATCTCCTACGAAGTCCTGAGATACTACTGCATCTTCAGTATATCCTAGGATACCTTTCAATTCACCTTCAGAAGCAGCTTTGATTACTGAACAGATTTCTTCATAAGAAGCAGCTTTTTCAATTCTCACTGTTAAATCTACTACAGAAACGTCAACAGTTGGTACTCTGAAAGACATACCTGTTAATTTTCCGTTTAATGAAGGAATTACTTTTCCTACTGCTTTAGCAGCACCTGTAGAAGAAGGGATGATGTTGTTAAGAGCAGCTCTACCACCTCTCCAGTCTTTCATTGAAGGACCGTCAACAGTTTTCTGAGTAGCTGTTGTAGCGTGTACAGTAGTCATTAAACCTTCTACGATTCCGAAGTTATCGTGGATTACTTTAGCTAAAGGAGCTAAACAGTTTGTAGTACAAGAAGCGTTTGATAAGATTTTGATATCATCAGTAAGTTCCTTGTGGTTTACCCCCATTACGAACATTGGAGTATCATCTTTAGAAGGAGCAGAAAGGATTACTTTCTTAGCACCTGCAGCAAGGTGTTTTGCAGCGCTGTCTTTATCAAGGAATAAACCAGTAGATTCTACTACGTAATCTGCACCGATTTCGTTCCATTTTAGATTGCTTGGATCTTTTTCAGCAGTTACTCTGATTCTCTTCCCGTTTACAACAAGATCATTTCCTTCTACAGAAACTTCACCTGGGAAAATACCGTGTACAGAGTCATATTTTAACATGTAAGCCATGTATTCTGCATTGATTAGGTCATTGATTCCTACAACTTCAATGTTGTCTCTTTCAGTCATTGCTCTGAAAACAAGACGTCCAATTCTACCAAAACCGTTGATACCTACTTTGATTGTTGACATAATAGTTTGTTTTTATTAGATTATAAAAATAATTAGATTGCTAAAATTTCTGAAATCAGTAAAAGGTCTTTATTGATTTCATTATGTTTTTTAATGGCTTCTTCAATCGGGGTATACGTCAGATCATTAGAACGCATTCCTGCCATTACATTGGTTTGTCCTTCCATTAGCCCTGTTACAGCTCCATATCCCAGGCGGCTTGCCAGAACTCTGTCTGCACAGCTTGGAGAGCCTCCTCTCTGCATGTGTCCCAGAATAGCTACACGAATGTCATAATCAGGGAATGTCTGCTTTGTTTTTTCAGCCAGTTCATATACGTTGGCTAGTTTTTCGCCTTCAGCTACCACTACAATGCTCGATGCTTTTCCTGTTTTTTCAGCATTTCTGAATTTTGCGAAAAGCTCATCGATACTGTCTTTTTTCTCAGGAATTAAAATATCCAGAGCTCCGGCAGCCAATCCACTGTTTAAAGCAATGAAACCAGCATCACGACCCATTACCTCTACAAAGAAAACTCTGTTGTGGGAAGTTGCGGTATCACGGATCTTGTCAATAGCATCCATGGCAGTATTCAAAGCCGTATCGTAACCAATAGTATTGTCCGTACCGAAAATATCATTGTCGATGGTTCCCGGAATACCAATTACCCTGATTCCGAATTCTTCATTGAAGATTTTGGCTCCGGTAAATGTTCCGTCTCCTCCGATACATACCAATCCGTCAATTCCAAGCTTTACACAGTTGTCATAAGCTTTCTGACGGCCTTCTTTAGTTCTGAATTCAGCAGATCTGGCAGACTTTAGAATAGTTCCACCCTGGTTGATTATATTTTTTACGGAACGGGCTCCCATTTTCAGGAAATCATTGTTGATAAGGCCGTTGTAACCTTCTCTCACTCCGTAGCATTCGATATTATAGTAATTGGCGGTTCTTACTACCGCTCTTAACGCCGCATTCATACCCGGAGAGTCACCTCCTGAAGTAAGAACTGCAATCTTTTTTACAGCACTCTCTTTCATCAAGTAAAAAATTTCGAACACAAATTTACAAAAACAAGTTCAGATTATCGTAGTAACTTTCCAATAGTTTTGAATATAAATTATTAAAAGCTTCTGAAGTTTGTAGGTTTAAAAAAATATCTGGCCGTTTTTGTTTCAGGAGCATGGATGTCAAGATCATACCAGGGCGTAAAATAGACATTAAATGGATTTGAAATCACATGAACAGATTGTGCCGGTGTGAATCCTTCACTTAACAGGTACAGTCTTTTTCCTTCCTGATTCCGGCAGACCCCTGAAATGAAAACAATATGTCCCGGACTGCCGGGCGTGATCAGAATATCTTCTGTTTTAAGATCAGAATTTTTTGTTACGGGCTGTGTCTCTTTATGTAATGAAATTGTGCCTGCATAATTGAAAATCAGATCCAGATAGTTTCTGAAACTCTTATAAGAATCATCAAAAGCAGCAGTTTTTCTAAAGCTCACAGAATTTTCATTGACAAAAGCTCTCATTCCATTTTTATAATCATTCCAGCTGAAAAGGTTACCGCTTGTAAAATGAAATTTAATTGCGTCAAACTTTTTTGCTTTATAAAGATATTCAGCTCTCATGCGGATAGCTGCATCAGCGCATTGCTGAAGGTCTTTATTTCCGGTATCAATATCAAAAACAGCTTCGTGAAGATGCTGGGTAGAAACTGGAGTTCCATCATATTTAAAGATCGGGCTGCCATAAGGTTTCAGCTTAAAATTTTCAATAAAGTATCCGAAAGAGTCAGGTTTTTCTTTAACCCATTCATAACCTTCGGGAGGAGAAAATCTTTCACGGATGGTATTTTTATTCTTATTGATTTTTAAAGCATTTTCTGCTATTAAATGCTCATTCTTATCCGGTTCAGGCAGTAAACGGTCTGAGAATTTTTCCTTTGTGCAACCAGTGAAAATGAAAATGACTGTAATTCCTGTGATAATTTTTTTCATGTGTTCTTAGTTAACACAAATATCTCTTTTTTTCAAATACCAGCCAATAAGTTCTGACAATCAACAGTATTTGAATTCTGCTTATGCTTCTTCAGCTTCAGGAATCAGTAATTTACCCCAATCATTCAGCTGCCAGAGAATCTTCACCAATTGTTCACCAAGTTCTGTCAAAGTATATTCAACCCTTGGAGGAAGCTCATTAAAAGACTGTTTGGTTAAAATACCATCATCTACCATCTCAGTCAGCTGCTGATTCAAAACCCTGCGGTCCACTTTGGCAATGCCTCGTAAAAACTCGCTGGGACGTTTTTTTCCTTCATTAATCTGCCAGACAATAGGAATTTTCCATTTTCCGCTGATGGTATTAACAGCGACTTCCAACGGACAGATTTTATTTTCTTCAGCTCTTCCCTTTGTTTCCATAAAATTGACTTTTTTATCCCTACGGGTGAAAAATATGCGGTATTGTTTTTCTCCGCCTACTTTCAGACTTTTGTAAAGATAATCATTAAACAGTATGACAGAAAAACGAAAAGGAGCCCGCTCCATCAAAGATATTCCACCGGATATTCTGAATCAGCTGAACAAAGGAGAAATTGAAACCGCCAATCTCACAGAATGGCTGGCTGTAGACCAAAGGCTGCTGCTGGAAAATCTGCTTTTGCAAAATGATCGTAAAGAATATCTGATACCTGTTTTAGAAAATATAAACCAGCTGAAAAAACAGACCGTCAATTCGATTAATGAAACAATAGGTATTGGTTTACTTAATCTTGCTTTGAAAAATAAGGATGATGAATTTCTATCAAAATTATCAACTCATCAGGCAGATCTTGTTCGTTGCTGGGCAGCTTATACCATTGGAAGGAATAATGATTTACAATTTAAAGAAAAGTTAGATAAAATTCAGTTATTCGCTTCAGACTCTCATTTTGGAGTAAGGGAAATCTGCTGGATGGCAGTACGTCCTGATATCGCCAGAAACCTTGAGGAAAGTATAGATATTTTGTCAATATGGACGATGCACGGCAACGAAAATGTAAGGAGATTTGCCAGCGAATCTACAAGACCAAGAGGAGTTTGGTGTGAGCATATTGATGCTTTAAAACAAAATCCGGGACTCGGACTGGAAATTCTGGAACCTTTACGATCAGATTCTTCCCGATATGTACAGGACAGCGTCGGCAACTGGCTGAATGATGCCAGCAAATCACAACCCGAATTTGTAGTGGAAATCTGTGATGAATGGCTTCGGGAAAGTCCGACAAAAGAAACACAGTATATTGTAAAGAAAGCGTTACGGACCATCAAAAAGTGAAAGTTATCCACAAACCGGAAATGTTGATTGGTTTTTCGCATCCATAAATCACAGACTTACATAGAATTACAGGGCGTTTTTTTGTATTCTTTGCTTCTTTGAGGATACTTTCTTACTCAGCTTTTACAAGAATATGATGTTGAAATATTTTCAATATTAACGGTATGTTAACTAAAAAAAGTTATCCACAATATGAGTTTTTCATAAATGTGGATTCTATCTCCTGTAAAATGAACTGGTTAAAGAATATGGGGCAAAAAAGAATTTGAAATTACAGCTTTTATCGCCAAAATAAAAAGTTATCCACAATATGGAATTTAGTTACCATTTTTCAGTCAGGTATTTCCAGTATCTTTTCGGGACGTGCTGAATATGGAGTTTCATATTTTTTCGCTCAACAATATTGGTTTTGGTAAAATATCGCTGCCAGAGTACCTGATAACTCTTTTCTTCATCATGGAATTTTTGCTGATAATTATTTAAATCAATTTTTTCGTCAGGATAGAAAAACTCACAATCGTTGAGGTCATACAGAAGTCCATAGTTTCTCCGAAGGTCATAAATCATCCATTTCTGGTCCTGGTAGCGGTCATGAAAGTGTTTTCTGATCAGAGGAAGAACATTGAAATCGGGATCAACTTTGGAGAAAAAAACGCCATCCTGCATTTTTTCAAAGCGTACGAAAGCTGTCATTCTGTGTCTTTCCCGGTCCACAGATTTGCAGATCTTTGAAATTTTTAAAATATCAGGATCGGCAAAGTTCTCCAGAATATTGTTTTCTTGATGTCTGACAGATTGCCTTACTGCAGATAAAATGAGTTTTTCCAGATCCGGATCTTCAGAGAGGAAAACTTTTAAAAGCTGATAGATACCCTGTTTCCCGATATTCTGCTCCAGTTTATGGAGAACCCTTTCAGATTTATCCGTTTGGGTAATGACTTCATGAATGTCAGCAAAAATATTTTCCTGATGAAACCTTTCTCTTCTTACGGTTTCCACCTCTTTATACCGATATTCAAAAACTTCAAATATGGCAGTGAAAAGACCGTCAAAACTTCCGTCGTAGAGCAGGGTTGTCATGTATTTATTTAAAATTTAGTTGTGCTTGTCATTCTGAGATTCTTCCTTCGTCAGAATGACAAATGTGCTGTTAAATCGAAGTAATAAATTAGTGATCATTTGTGAAAATATTTGTGTGATTTGTGTTTAAAACAATGTTAATTGCTGTGAAAACTGATTGTGAAACTTTGAAGAGCTTCCGCCAATCAGCAGCTTTCTGAAGTTTTTATCCGTTAAATATTTCAGGTAAGCATTGCCTGCAGTAAAGTCTATAAAATATTTTGCCCGGTTGACAGCCGCACCGAGTTTTTTCAAATGATCCATTGTTAAAATCTGAAAACGTCTGGCACTTATAATTTTCTGAGCTGTTTTAACACCAATTCCGGGAATTCTTAAAATCGTCCGGTATTCGGCAGTCTGAAGATTCACCGGGAACTGATCTAAATTTCGCAATGCCCAGCTTAATTTCGGATCTACCTCCAGATCAAGGAAAGGAATATTCGGATCCAAAATTTCTTCCGCTTTAAAACCGTAAAATCTCATCAGCCAGTCAGACTGATAAAGCCTGTTTTCGCGAAGCATAGGTACTTCGGTGGTTAAAGAAGGTAACCTTTGATCTTCCAGAACCGGAACATAGCCTGAATAATACACTCTTTTCAGATTAAAATTTTTATAAAAATGATCGGCAACTTTGATGATCTGCAGATCATTTTCATTGGTTGCACCCACGATCATCTGTGTAGACTGTCCGGCAGGGGCAAACTTCGGAGCTTTCTTCAGAACTTTTTTTTCATCCTGATACTGGCTGATTCCTTTCTGAATATAGCGCATCGGGCTGATCATATCCTGTCTGTTCTTTTCAGGTGCCAGCAATTTTAATCCGCTCTCCGTAGGAATTTCAATGTTGACGGATAGCCGGTCTGCATACAAAGCTGCTTCCTGCATCAGATCGTCACTGGCTCCCGGAATAGATTTCAGATGAATATAACCGTTAAAATTTTCTTCAAGACGCAACTTTTTGGCCACTCTTACAAGACGCTCCATCGTTGTATCTGCATTTTTGAAAATTCCCGAGCTCAGAAATAGCCCTTCAATATAATTCCTGCGGTAAAAATTGATGGTAAGATCTACCACTTCCTCTACGGTAAAAGCAGCTCTTTTGATATCATTTGAACTTCTGGAAACACAGTAAGCACAATCGTAGATGCAATGGTTGGTCAACAGAATTTTAAGCAGGGAGACACATCTTCCGTCTTCCGTATAGGTATGGCAAATACCGCTTGCGGAACTGTCGCCCAAAGCCCCTTTTTTATTCTTTCTCGTGCCTCCGCTTGATGAGCAGGAAACATCATACTTCGCTGCATCGGCAAGGATTTCGAGCTTTTCTTTAAGGCGGTCAAAATTCATTCTTTTGATTGTTTGATATTATTTGTATCAATTTATTTTTAAATATTGTTCAAATTTAGTTCCAAAATTGATAAAAGTCAACCTTTTTTCATAGAAGTTATCCACAAAAAAGAGCCTCAAAATCATTATATTTACGGCTCATTAAAGTTTATATCATGAATCATAAACCAATCGAAGGTTTTTCCAAGCTTACAAAGCAGGGGAAAATCGACTGGCTCGTAAACGAATATCTTGAAGGAAACCAGGAATATCAAAATATATTACAACAATACTGGAATGATGATGCAGATCTTCAGAAGCTTCACGAAGAATTTTCTGAAAATACCATCTCCAATTTCTATATGCCTTATGGAATTGCTCCGAACTTTTTAATCGATGGAAAACTGTTGGCACTTCCAATGGCTGTTGAAGAAAGTTCAGTAGTAGCGGCCGCTTCCAAAGCTGCGAAATTCTGGATTGATAAAGGCGGTTTTAAAACAACGATTATCAATACTGAAAAATTGGGACACACCCACTTTATTTTTAATGTAGAACCTCATAAACTGTTACATTTCTTTAATTTCAGCTTAAAGAAAAAACTATTCGAGGCTACAGAAGATATCACTGCCAATATGAGAAAACGCGGTGGTGGTATTTTAAATATCAGCCTGGTGGATAAAACAGCAGAAATGCCCAACTATTACCAGCTGAAAGCAAGCTTTGATACGGTAGATTCAATGGGGGCCAACTTTATCAACTCATGTCTTGAGCAGTTCGGAAAAACATTGAGACAGGAAGTCGCCACAAGTGAAGATTTTACTCAGGAAGAAAAGAATTCATTGCAGATTGTGATGAATATCCTTTCCAATTTTACGCCTGACTGTATCGTGAGAGCTGAGGTTTCATGTAAAATGGAAGATCTGAAGGATGACAGCGGAATTTCTCCTGAAGAGTTTGCTTCCAAATTCAAGCAGGCTGTCACCATTGCAGAAATTGAACCTTACCGTGCCACAACTCATAATAAAGGAATCATGAACGGAGTAGATGCTGTAGTAATTGCTACAGGAAATGATTTCAGGGCAACGGAAGCCTGTGCGCATACCTATGCTGCGAGAGACGGACAATACAGATCTCTGACTCACTGTACAACAGATAACGGAGTATTCAGATTCTGGATAGATTTGCCAATTTCCGTTGGAGTAGTGGGGGGACTTACGAATCTTCACCCGCTGGTAAAATTCTCGCTGGCACTTCTTGGTAAACCTTCTGCACAGGAACTGATGAGCATCCTGGCAGTTTCGGGGCTTGCACAGAACTTCGGTGCATTACGTTCTCTGGTAACCACAGGAATCCAGAAAGGACATATGAAAATGCATTTATTGAATATTCTGAACCAACTGGGTGCTACTGAAGAAGAAAAGCAGCACTTTGTGACGTATTTTAAAGACAAGACGGTAAGCCATCATGAGGTAATCAACGAGTTTAACAGAATGAGAGGAAACTAATGCTACAGATCATTTTGCCTATTGTATTCCTTCTCTTTGGATTCTTTTTAAAGAAAACCACCAATGAAGGTTTCAGAAGTTCCAAGAGATTTGCCAATATGTTTATCATCCTGGGAATTTCTACACTGGTTGCCAAGTTTATTTTAATGTATATAAAATCAAAATAGTGAAAAAGAGCATTGTATTTTTCTTATTGATTTCCGGTTTAAGTTTTTCGCAGCAGAAAAGTTTAAAGATCAATGATCTGCAGCCAAAATCTGAAAATTTTGTGTTTCCAGTGATTAGTTATCCGGGAAATCCAATAGCAGCCAATAAGATCAATACATTTCTTCAGGTCAGTGAGCTGGAATATGTTCCGGATTCCGGTGGGAATCCTTTTAAATTAGCTTCTACGGCAACTAATTCTTATTCCAACTACCTTTATTTTTATGATTGGGAGAAATTGGAAACTCCTGAAAATATCTTGACAATAGGTATTCATGGTGAAGCATCGGGAGCCTATCCGGAAGAATTTGCAGACTGGAAGAATTTTGACCTGAGAACAGGAAACTTTATCAATGCTGCAGATTTGTTTCAGCCCGGTTCAGTGAAAATTATCGAAGGGATCATTCAGAAAAGGATAAAGAAAAGGATTTCTGATTTTCTTGCCAGGCTGAAAGCTGAAAAAAATCCTGCAGAAGAAACTGAAGATCAGATTGCGCTGTACGAAGATTGTTTTACAGAGCATACTTTGGGAAGTGTCAAATATTTCTTTGGAAAAGATAAACTGACTTTTGTTGCCGGAAGATGTTCCAATCATGCTATGAGAGCACTGGATGAGCTGGACAGTCATGAGATGGAATTCACTTACAGAGAGTTAGAGAAATACTGGAGTCCTTATGCAAAAAATTTAATTTCCGGTTCTGAAAAAACAGAGATAACCAATATCAATAATAAATTATATAAAGGAAAGATTGACGGAAAGTATTCCATCACCGTTTTGATCGATCAGGTATATGATGATGGCTCTTTTTCTGCAAAATACTGGTATGATAAAAATAAAAAGCTGATTGATTGGGGCGGAAATATAAAAGGAAACCATATCTCTATCATAGAAAACGATTATTACAGCGAAGAAGCCCACCAGTGGATTTTCAAAGCATTAGTAGAGGCTGATTTGCAAGGAAAGAAAATCATCGGAACCTGGCAGGATTATAAAACAAAAAAATATTTAACCTTAGAATTAGAAGAGTTATAAAATGAAAACAATCACATTAATTTTTGGAGCAGTTTACGGAATAGTATCTGTGATCCTGGGTGCATTCGGGGCACATGCTTTAAAGAAAATATTGGCTGTGGAAAGACTTGAAAGTTTTGAAACAGGAGTAAGATATCAGATGTACGCTGCTTTTTTCCTGCTGATCATCGGATATATTTTAAAATTTGAAACCTCAGCTGAAAAGTGGACATCCATTTTGATGATTGCAGGAACATTTTTATTCTCTGTAAGCATTTATTTTCTGAGCATGCAGGATTATCTGGGAATGAATCTTAAATTCTTAGGACCTATTACTCCCCTTGGAGGTCTGATGATGATCTTAAGCTGGGGAATGCTGATCTTATATTTTGTTAAAAACAGAATTTAAGATTGAGAATAAAAATAGAAAACAGTTCATACGACCATTCAATCTCTTCTGTCTGAGAAATTAGCGGAAGAATAAGGGAAAATCGAAGGATATGTTAAAAATCAAGTCTGCCGGTCTTTAAATTTTAAGTCAATAAACTTGAACTTCCGTGTCTTTTTAGTAAATTTGTCAACCTTTAAATTTTAAATAAAATAATAAAAATAATATGAATCTTCACGAGTATCAATCAAAAGAGATTT
>NZ_JAYSDT010000048.1:0-27681 GCF_041914225.1 Chryseobacterium sp. | reverse complement strand
ACTATATGCTATCGTATGTTTAGCTCTTTTGTCAAATGCATACAAAGCACAAGAATCACTACCATACTATCAGCAATATCTTTTGGATGGTGAGTTCCTGTTCAACCCAGCTCAATACGGAAAAACAGATTACGTACAGCTCAACGCCAATTATCAACAACAATTTTCAAAATTCAGTAATTCTCCGAATGTACAGTCAATCGGGATCAATGCGAATATCTTTGATAGAGTAGGTGCTGGTATTTCCGTGTTCAGAGACAGTAACGGACCGATCTCTGCGGGTGGTATCACGGCTGGTGCTTCATATTTTATTCCGCTAAGTAGCGAAGGAGACAGAAAAGACCAGTTCTCTTTCGGTACAAGTGTTAACTTCTATAACATGAATTTTGACTATTCAAAAATCAATACTGAAGAAGGAGGTGACCCGTTATTAAGAGGGGAGGAAAGTAATATCTTCATGGTGTATGCGAACTTCGGTTTGGCTGCTACCTACAGAGGATTATTCGGAGGTGTTTCCGTAAATGATATCGCATTAAGTAATGATGCTTCTATCGTAAACAACTACGAGCCTTCTCCAATTAAATTCTTCTTAAACTTAGGATACAACTGGAACATTGCTGATAATATTACAATTGCACCATCAGCATTAATCAACCTTAATACAAATTCAACAAGAATGATCGACTGGAACCTGATGGCGACATTCTCTAATGATATCAACGCATTCTCTTTTGGAGTAAGCTACAGAACGGTTCAGAACAGATTTGACAATCAGGACCTGAGTATCTCTCCAATTGTAAAAGTAAGATTCAACAAATTCATGATCGGAGCTACCTATAACCTTGGATTGTCTGATATCCAGAGTTACGGCGGAAACAGCTTCATGATTGGTCTGGGATATAACTTCGACAACTTTATTAATGTGAGAGGATTTAGATACTAATCAATTTAATTTAAATAAATTTGAGCTCTGAAAAATTTCAGAGCTTTTTTTATGATATACATTCACATTCCGTTCTGTAAGCAGAAATGCAGCTATTGTAACTTTCATTTTTCAACATCCCTGAATTTTAAGGATGAAATGCTTCGTGCCATGAAAACTGAAATACTGCTGAGGAAAGAGGAATTACAAAACAAAAATCTGAAATCGCTGTACTTTGGAGGTGGAACTCCGTCTATTCTTACCGTGGATGAAATCAGTTCTTTAATAGATGAAACATTACGTTATTTCAGCTTTGAAAAAGATATAGAAATTACATTGGAAGCCAATCCTGATGATCTGGATAAAAACTTTTTAAAACAGCTTGCGGGAACACCCGTGAACAGGCTTTCCATCGGTACACAAAGTTTTTTTGAGGAGGATTTAAAATTAATGAACAGAGCTCATAATGCTTCAGAGGCAGAAAGCTCTATCAAACGTGCCCAGGATTTCGGCTTTGAAAATCTCAGTATAGATCTGATCTATGGTTCACCCACCTCCAATATTGAAATCTGGAAAGAAAACCTGAATAAAACCATCGCTTTAGAAGTTCCCCATATTTCGTCATATGCCTTGACTGTAGAACCTAAAACTGCCTTGGAAAACTGGATATCAAAAGGAAAAGTAAAAAGCCCTAAAGAGGAAGAGCAAAATAAAGAATTCTATTATTTATCAGACTTTTTAAAAGATCATGGCTTTGAACATTATGAAGTTTCCAATTTTGCAAAACCCGGTTTTTATTCGAGGCACAATTCCTCATACTGGAAATATCAGGAGTATTTGGGAATAGGTCCTTCAGCGCATTCTTATAACGGATTTGATGTCCGAAGCTGGAATGTTGCCAATAATCAGCAGTATATTAAGAAGCTTAATGATAAACTACTGGCTAAGGAAGAAGAAATTCTTTCCCAGGAAGATCAGTTTAATGAAATGATCATGATAGGCTTGCGTACCATTTGGGGAGTAGATATTGAAAGTCTGAAATCCAAATTTCCGGACAGACTGCTGGAGCATTTTCAGGCAGAAATCAAACCAAAAATGGAAGAAGGTATTTTAATCATTGAAAATGATCATTTGAAAATTCCGGAGAAGCATTGGTTTATGGCAGATGGGATTGCTTCAGATTTGTTTATTGTATAATGTTTGCATATATACAGTATGCCATAAAATTCACTATTTTTGTATAAAATTTCAACTCATTTGAAAACGAAAAAACAAGATTATTTACATCTTTCACCAAGCCAGCCTATCGGAATTTTCGACAGCGGGGTAGGAGGTCTTACCGTTGCCAAAGAAATCAAAAGACTTCTTCCTAATGAAGATCTGATTTACTTTGGAGATACAAAGCACCTTCCTTATGGAGAAAAGTCCAGGGATGCTATTATTGAATATTCTACAAAAATTACCAATTTTCTGTTGGAACAGAACTGTAAAGCGATTGTGATTGCCTGTAATACGGCAACGGCTAATGCTTTGAATGAAGTAATGCAGTCTGTTGCAGGAAGAGTGCCTGTAATAGACGTTATCAATCCTGTTGCTGAAAAAGTATCTTACGAAATCCACAATAATGTTGGAGTTATTGCAACCAAAGCTACTGTAAATTCCGGACTGTATAAAAAGAGTATCCGTAAACATAATAAATGGATCAAGGTGGATGAACTGGCAACACCATTGCTGGTACCTGCCATTGAAGAAGGGTTTAAAAACCATCCGATTACCCATGCTATTATTTACAATTATTTAAGCAACAGTAAGCTTAAAAATATTGAAACTTTGATTCTGGGCTGTACCCATTATCCCCTTTTAATAGATGAAATCAAGCAGTATTACGGAAACAGAGTCCGTGTAATAGATTCTCCGAATATTGTTGCCAATCATCTGAAGATTATCCTGGATAAATACAATCTTTTAAACGAGAACAATCCCAAACCGAATTACCATTTTTATCTTTCAGATCTTACCAAGAATTTTGAAAAGATCTCTAAGAAGTTCTTCGGAAAAACAATTGATTTAGAATTGAAAGTATTATAAATAAAGAGTCTGCCTCACATTGAAGCAGACTTTTTTATTAGTGTTCTTTGTGAAATAATTAGTGAAACTTGTGTTTAAATCATGCTTCCACAATTACTTTCTCAGCATTCAGTCTCTTCTTTGGATTGAATTTAGGCTGATTGGCATCTGCTTCATCTCTTTCCCCGATAGCTACTGCGAATAGGGTTTCATATCTTTCATTATTCAGAACAGCATCATATCCATCAGGCTCAATTCCTTCCATTGGAGTGGAATCTATTCCCATGGCAGCACAGGCAGATAAAAGTACTCCCAATGACAAATACACCTGATAACGCAGCCAGGATTTTACAGCTTCTTCACCTTTAGGTTTTACCATTGTCCGGTAATAATTAACAGGACCTTCCGGAAGATTTTCTTCTATCTGTTTTTCAAAGTTTTCTACGTCTTTGATTACCTGAAAAACAATGATATAGCTGCTTTCCAATACTTTTTCCTTGTTAAAATAAGATTTGTCCCCTAATTGCTGCTTCAGCTGCGGATCGTTCACAAAGACGAAATTCCATGGCTGGCTGTTGATAGAAGACGGACTAAGATTTAAAATTTGTTTAAGCTCTGCAACCTGCTGTTCAGTAACTTTTCCCTGTGGGTTATACTTTTTTACAGTATACCTGTTTTTCATTTGCTCTAAAAAGTTCATAATTTTATACTATCATTTTTATAGTTACAAAATTAATTTAAGTTTCCTAACTTTGCAATAACGGTAAAAAATGATAGTATAAAAATGTATACCATAGATAATAAATCCTACCCCTGCTGTACGAGTGTTACCATGAAATTTATAGGAGGGAAATGGAAAGCAGTAATTTTACACCACCTGATTGATGGTGCCAGGCGATATAATGAATTAAGGAAATCAATTCCTACGATTACGGAAAGAACGCTCAGCTTACAGCTAAAGCAACTGGAAGAAGATGGAATTGTTGACCGAAAAGTTTTTACAGAAAAGCCTCCTTTAGTGGTTGAATATGAATTAACAGACTTCGGAAGAACTTTATTACCTGTTCTGGAGGCCATTACAAAATGGGGTGAAGAAGCTCCGGTTATCTCAAAAAAAATAATCAGGAATTAAAGTTCCTGATTATCTTCTTTATTCGGTTCAAAAAAACTGAAACTTACATTTCCGTATTTTCGGGTGTCTGTTAAATTAGGATGCTCGAATTTCATGCGGCTTTGGTGCTCCACGATAAGAACTCCGTTTTCTTTCAGGTATTTATTGTTTAAAACCAGAGAGATAAGCTCGTGATATTTTTTCTCTTCCATTTCGAAAGGAGCATCGGAGAAAACAATTTCAAACGATTTTTTATTTCTGAACTTTTTAAGCCAGTCAAAAACATCTCCTCTCTGTACATTGATCTGAAGTGCCATATCAAGCTCGGAAGCAGTAGTGTTAATGAATGCCGTATGCTTTGGATTCATTTCCACAGAAGTTATATTCTGACATCCTCTGGAAGCAAATTCCAGGGTAATAGAGCCTATTCCTGCAAAAAGATCAAGCACGGAGATCGACTGCATATCGTATTTGTTTTCCAGAATGCTGAATAAAGCCTCTTTCGCAAAATCGGTTGTAGGTCTTACTTCAAAGTTCTTGGGAGCGGCAATTTTTTTGGCTTTCCATTTGCCTGATATTATTCTGAACATATTTTTGTTAGGGTTTAGATGGTAGGTTTAGGGATTAGGGATTAAAAACATACATCATTATTATCTTTTTATAAAGGCTAAGCCCTTTTTCCCAAGCCCTTGTCCCTTAGTTAAGTATAAAATTCTTGTTGGGAATGTTGTCAAAAACAATTTTCAGGTTTTTAACGAACTTCTGAAGTTCAGAAATAAATGTTTCATTTTCCGTAGTTTCTCCATAAGCATAAAAGCTGGTTTCATTGATTCCAAAACCGATCTTGCTTAACGTAAACATAATGAAGTAAAGAAAATCTACTTCTGAATTGACATCCAGATTATTATAAAGAATAATTTTCTTATTGTCAATAGCAAAAAATTCACATTGATTATGATACAGGTTGATGTGAATTTCTTTACTGGTTTTATTATTGATTGAGCTTAAAAACTTTTCACCTGAGAAATTAAAATGGGCAGGCACAGCAAGTTCCTTTATTTTTTTATAATAGTTCTTAGGGAAAGTATAATAAAACTGAATATTGAATTTTTTGTTGATGGAGAGCATCAGTTCTTCCTTCTCTCTGTCAGCCGGAGCATTGAAGGCAATCAGATCAAATCCTGCATCATGCTCGGAAAAACCTTCCGGCATCAGGGTAAAGTGATTAAATGCTGAAATCACATGGATTTCTTCGTAGCGCTGCTTGATAAGAACTTCGTCCAGCTTCTGTTCAATAAGATTGGCTGGTGTCTCTTCAGTAACGAAATAAGACTTTTCCTCCAGGATGTTTTTGTTTTTAACAATCTGGCAGATTAATCCGTCTTTGGTAAAAAGTAAATTAAGTACGTTCATATTTCAATTCCTGCAAATTTAGTGAAATTCTACCATTACCGCACCTGATTGATGGTGAAGTATTTCCTTATTATAAAAATCAATATTGACCTGGCTTTCCAGTACATCCCGAACCATCCGCTGTAAGGTACCATCACCAATACCATGAACAATTTCCAGCCTCTTCAGGTTATTTTTTCTGCAAAACTCCAGAACTTCAATCAGTTTTTCCTTTTGAATGAACAGCCTTTCAAAGCTGTCATAGTCATTGGGATTCTTTACCAAATTATGAAAATGCAGGTCCAGAACCAAATGATTTTTCTGATGTTTCTTAGAAATAGCTTTTTTGGGCTCTGCTTTCTTTACAATCCTGATATTTTCATACAGATCAGCATCTTTCGGAACCAGCTTCTCTTTGGGATACTGATGGGTAAATCCATATTCATCTTTAAAAACGACAATATTTCCCTTCACGGAAGTAATTACTCCGCTTAAATCTTCATCTACTACCGAAACCTTATCGCCGATTTTCATATTTTTCAAGTCTCCTCTGAGTCAATTATTGTACAAAGGTAGAAAGTAAAAGGTATAGAAAACAAACTCCTTTACTCTCAAACTCTCAAACACTCCAACTTTCACGTGCTTTCCCTTATCACACCCTCGGCCCCAATTCAATAACTTCCAGATCCCTGATCTCTTCACCATCTACTACAAAGCGCATCATTGTTCTTACTTTATGCCAGCCCTGTTTTCCACAGGCACCGGGATTGAGGTGAAGAAGCTTGTTTTTCTCATCGTACATTGCTTTCAGAATATGAGAATGTCCTGAAATAAATAACTTTGGAGGATGTTCTGTAATTTCTTTCTTCGCAAGAGGTGAGTATTTCCCGGGATATCCTCCGATATGAATCATCAGGACTTCCAGTTTTTCACACAAAAAACGGTTAACCTCCGGAAACTCTGCCTGAATTTTGGAATTGTCAATATTTCCGTGAACTCCCTTCAGAGGTTTTATTTTTTCAAGCTGTTCAATCACATCCAGGCTTCCGAAATCTCCGCAATGCCAGATTTCATCAGCCAGAGAAGCATATTCCAGGATCCTGTCATCAATATAGGAATGAGAGTCGGATAGAAGAAGGATTTTGGTCATTATCTAAGGGTTCTTTCAGTAATATTTTCGTGGTATTTATCTTTGAATACAGCTACACGCTCAGGATTAAGTTCCCCGTCATGATTAATCACTCTTTCTTTCAATAGCCATTTTACCAGTTTTTCCATTCCTTTTTTGGAATTCATAAAATTGGATATTTTGGTCATATCAGTCGATTCTACTTTTGTTTTTTCAGTCAGAAAATTCAGGATAAAATAATCATCATTTACATACCTTGGCGTTTCATTGTCCATATACCGGTAAAGAAGAACTTCCTCATCATCTTTCATTGAGAAAAAGGAATACTGGGCTGCATTGATCTTTTCTGCTTTCAGAATCTGTTTCCCATCCAGTAAAACTTTATCATCTTTAATGGTGACTTCCTGGGAAAAATATAAATTACAGCTAACCATCAGTAAGAAGAAAGCCAATAATCTGTTTAGTGTCATTTTACTATTTTTAAGATTGCAAATATAAAGAAGCTTCATAAACTGAGTTAAGCTCTTAATCTGTAATATTTTTTGTTTTTCGGATAGAATCCAGTTTCTTTTCAATATCCGCACTGAAAACCTTTTTTAGTTTCAGCTGATTCTCCGTCAATTTTGTAATAACAAAAGTTCCAGTCATATTGGTATTGGAAGGAAACACTATGGTCACTGTAGAATCTGAAGCTTTTTTCCAGCTTCCGATGTAACGGTCTGCCTTTTCGTTTTTAGTTACAGGCTCTTCCAGAGCATCATATTTTAAGGTAGATCTGATCAGGTTTCCTGTGATCTTTCCGTTTTTCTGAAATCTGATACCTTCTCTCCTGGCCTCAAAACCATCCTGTTTTTCATAAGTATAAATATAGGTGTCCATTTTATTCAAATTCCAGGTTTGTAACAGCAATGGATTGGCAGTTTTGTCCTGGGCTTTGACAGCATTAATCGCTAAAAGAAAGAAAATACAGCTACAAATAGGCTTTTTCATGAATACAACTGATTTATTGTAAAGTTTTAATACGGCTAAAATTAGCATCGCTTAATATTTAGTAAATTTGGGAAAATTAAAATAAACAATGAAACAGAAACTTTCTTTTTTCATTTTTCTTTTAACTGTAGGATTGGTCAATGCGCAGGTAGAAGAAAAAAAGCTGGACGAACTGATCCAGAATACCCTGAAAACTTTTGATGTACCAGGAATGTCGGTGGGAATTGTAAAAGACGGTAAAGTAATCTATTCCAAAGGATTTGGAGTGCGTTCTCTTACCAGCAAACAGCCAATGGATGATAATACGTTGGTGGGAATTGCTTCCAACTCAAAAGGTTTTACGTGTACTGCATTAGCAATCCTGGCAGATGAAGGAAAGTTGAACTGGGACGACAAAGTTTCAAAATATATTCCTGAATTTCAAATGTATGATCCTTATGTATCCCAGAATGTTACTATCAAAGATCTGATTACGCACAGAGCAGGATTAGGACTGGGGCAGGGTGATCTTATGTTTTTTCCGGAAGGAGGAAGCTTAACGGTTAATGATATTGTTCACAATGTAAGATACCTTAAACCCGAAAATCCTTTCAGAACAAAACTGGATTATAACAACATCATGTTTATTGTTGCCGGAGAAGTGATTCACCGAGTTTCAGGATTAAGCTGGGCTGAATTCATTGAACAAAGAATTATGAAACCAGTAGGAATGACTTCAAGTTTTGGAAGCTACACCAGAGCAAAATCTGTAGCGAATAAAATTGATGCACACGCACCTGTAGACGGAAAAGCAGTAGCTGTTCCTCATGACTGGAACGAAACGGCCAATGCTGCAGGAGGAATTATGAGTAATATTAAAGACATGACCACGTGGGCGGAATGTCTACTGAATAATTTCACCACTAAAGATGGAAAAAAATTAGTTTCCGATAAGAATGCCCAACAGCTGTGGAGCTTACAGATTCCGGACAGAGTAGCGGCAAAGAATCCTTATGATACAAGTTTTTACGGATACGGTTTAGGGTGGTTCTTAAGTGATGTTAAAGGGCATAAGCAGGTACAGCATACCGGAGGATTGATCGGCACGGTTACACAGTTTACTTTAATTCCGGATATGAAACTGGGAATTGTAGTATTAACGAACCAGCAGTCCGGAGCAGCTTTCAATACGATTACAAATACAGTAAAGGATTCTTATCTTGGTGTAGCAGACAGAAACTGGCTGAAAACCTATGGGGAAAGAATGTCTAAAATGGAAACTGAATTCAATAAACAAAAGAAAGATGCCTTTGCAAAATCCGAAGCATTTAAAAAAGAAAAAGCACTGCAGCCCAAAGCAGAACAGTTTACAGGAACATACAATGATACCTGGTTTGGTGATGTAGAAATTGCCCAACAGGGAAATACATACAGAATTTCATGCAAGAACTCTCCAAGGTTAAAAGGAGAACTGCTTCCTTACTCCAATAATTCTTTCATTATTAAGTGGGACGACAGAAGCTATGATGCTGATGCTTATATTATTTTCAGTTATGATGAAAACGGAAAGGCAGAGTCTGCAAGGTTGAAGGCAATTTCTGATGTGACAGATTTTAGTTTTGATTTTGATGATCTGGATTTGAAGAGAAAATAAAAGTCGGGAATGTTAAAAGGTAAAAAGGCGAAATCGCGAAAGATATTTTATAGAGAACGGGCTTAGGTCCGTTCTTTTTTGTTACTAAACACAAATGGCACTAATTTGTTCACAAATAACATGAATTCTAACAAAAAATTAAAGCTGATATAATTCAATAGGAACGGGTTTTAGCCTGTTTTTTTACAGTGATAATGGTTTCAGCCGGAACTTACCACCCCGTCAAAAAAAATATTTTTTTGCCACCCCTCCGGAGGAGGGGAATGTGTAGTCGGTAAAAGAAATATTAGCTTGGTTTATTGAAGAAGGTTAAGGTCTTGCTGTGATAAGGAAAGATTGAATCAGTTTTTTGTTTTCAAATTATTTGTCATTAATGGTGTAAAAGCAGGCTCTCTTCTGTTTCTGGCAAGAGAAAAGAAGAACGGATATAGCAGCATAAAAAAAAACAGAAAAGTAAAGTTATATTTTCCCGGGCTCATAAAAGAACAGAAGTTTCTTTTTGGCTCCGTCAAATTCTGACCACGACTGGCAGTCTACTTCAAAACCGGCAACTCCGCAGGTAGGGAAATGGAAAATATCCTCAGAAATGGAATTGGCAAAATTGGAAATTCCGTTATTGTGAGAGAAGAGCGCAACAGAATTCAGATTGTCATCCAGGTCATAAATTACAGATTCAAAGCTTCTTTCCGAAGGGTTATATAGTTTTTCATCAGTAGAACAGTTCAGCTGATAGGTCTGATTAAAAATCTTACAGGTATTCAGTGCACGTACCGCAGGGCTGGACACAAAATAGTCAATGGAAATATTATTGCTTTTCAGAAATCTGGACATGTGCATAGCATCCTCCAGACCCTTGTCTGCCAAAGGTCTGTCAAAGTCCTCCGTTTCCTCCGGCCAGTCGCTTTTCGCATGTCTTACGAGGATGAGTTTCTTCATATAATTGTTTTTTGGAAGATTAAAATTATAAAAAAAATAATGGAATAAAACATGATTTACATAAAAAAACTGCGTTATGAATAAAATCAGTAAATTTTACTAAATTTGCAGACTTATGGGACAAATCCTTGCAATAGACTACGGAAAGGCTCGTTGTGGCATCGCTGCAACAGATGATATGCAGATTATAGCCAGCGGACTGGAGACTGTAGAGAACCGTTCTTTAATGGAATTTTTGAAAAAATATTTCAGTGAAAACAAGGTGGATGAGGTAGTCATTGGGCTTCCCATAGATTTGAAAGGGAATATTTCAGAAGTGGAAACCGATATTTTAAAGTTTATTGAAGCATTTAAAAAAGAATTTTCGGATATTGCAGTTCACCGTTTTGATGAAAGATTTACCTCTAAAATGGCTTCATTTTTTATTTCCCAAAGCGGGAAGAATAAAAAGAAGAGGCAGGAAAAAGGATTAATAGATAAAGTAAGCGCAACTATCATATTGCAGAATTTTTTAGAACAAAGATTAAGATGATTTTACCGATAAGAGCTTTTGGGGATCCTGTTTTGAGAAAAGTAGGAAAAGATATAGACAAAGATTATCCCGGATTACAGGAACTGATAGATAATATGTTCGAAACCATGTACAGTGCAAATGGCATAGGTCTTGCTGCGCCACAGATTGGTTTGGATATCCGTCTGTTTGTAATAGATGTGACGCCTCTTGCAGAAGATGAGGATTATGAAGATATTAAGGATGAGCTGGCAGAGTTTAAAAAAGTTTTCATCAATGCTCAGATTCTTGAAGAATCAGGTGAAGAATGGAAGTTCAATGAAGGCTGTCTTTCTATTCCGGATGTAAGAGAAGATGTGAAAAGAAAAGGGACAATCGTTATTGAATATTATGACGAAAATTTTGTGAAACATACAGAAACTTTTTCCGATATTAGAGCCCGCGTAATTCAGCATGAATATGACCACATTGAAGGGATTCTGTTTACTGACCACCTGAGTGCTCTGAAGAAGAAACTAGTGAAAGGCAAGTTGACAAAAATTTCTCAGGGTGACGTAAACATCGGTTACAAAATGAGATTTCCAAAATAATTTAAACAAGGATTAAAAAGAATAATAAAAAGCAAAAAGCTAGTGCTGATTGCAGAATTTACAAAAAATAAAATTATGCTGTTAGAAAAAATAATTTCAATTTCTGGAAAACCAGGACTTTTCAAGTTAGTTTCTCAATTAAGAAACGGATTCATCATTGAAGATGTTACCTCAAAGAAAAAAGTAAGCATTGGAAACTCAAGCCAGGTAAGTTTATTGGACAATATTGCTATGTTTACATTCGAGAAAGAAGTTCCTTTGTTTGAAGTATTTGAAAATATTGCTAAGAACAACGATTATAAGGAAACTATTTCTCACAAATCTTCTGAGGCAGAGCTGAAAGATTTCATGCTGGCATCTCTTCCTAACTATGATACAGAAAGAGTATATTCTTCTGACATCAAGAAATTAGCTCAATGGTACAACATCCTTCAGAAAGCAGGATATATCACTCCTGAAAGCTTTGTGAAAGCAGAACCTGAAACTTTAGAAGGTGAGCCTGCAACAGAAGAAGTAAGCATTGAAAAAGAAGCTAAGAAAGCGGCTCCAAAAACTGAAAAGCCGGCTGCTCCAAAAGTAAAAGCGACTTCAGCTGCAAAATCAGCTCCGAAGAGCACACACAGAAAACAAGGATAATTCATTCTGAATTAAAATATAAAACCTTGTCCGGAATTTCCGGACAAGGTTTTTTGTTTTCAGGTAGGTAATAGCGGGTTCATATCCCAAAATCTAACAGGTTCGAAAACCTGTTAGGTTTACCGCCTAATCTATCCTAAATTCTGCACTCTGCAACTTTTATTCCCAACGTTTGTAATGATGCCCGAATAACCCTTACATTTGTATAAGATTGAATTTCCCATTACTTATGAATACGAAACAGGAGAAACTAGAAGCATTTGGAAGATTACTGGATATTATGGATGATTTGCGTGAAAAATGTCCGTGGGATCAGAAGCAGACGTTAGAGTCCCTTCGTCATCTTACCCTTGAAGAGACCTATGAGCTTTCAGATGCTATTTTGCAGAATGATTTACAGGAGATAAAGAAAGAACTGGGCGATGTTTTGCTTCACCTTGTTTTCTATGCTAAAATCGGCTCTGAAAAAGAAAGTTTTGATATCGCAGATGTTATCAATTCCCTGAATGAGAAGCTGATTTTCCGTCATCCTCATATCTACGGGGATACCCAGGTGAAAGATGAAGAGGAAGTGAAGCAGAACTGGGAAAAACTAAAACTGAAAGAAGGAAATAAATCTATTTTAGGAGGTGTTCCTAAAAGTCTGCCAAGTCTGGTAAAAGCTTACAGAATCCAGGATAAAGTAAAGGGAATAGGCTTTGAGTTTCATGATGCAGAAGATGCCTGGAAAAAAGTAGATGAAGAGATTCAGGAATTCCATGCTGAAACAGATCCGGACAAAAAAGAACAGGAGTTAGGTGATGTTTTTTTCTCTCTGATTAACTATGCCAGGATTTCGGGAATCAATCCGGATTCGGCTTTGGAAAGAACCAATCTTAAGTTTATATCAAGGTTTCAGAAAATGGAAGGCCTTGCAGAGGAGCAGGATCTGAAACTTTCAGATATGTCTCTGGAAGAGATGGATGTTCTGTGGGAAAAAGCGAAAAAACTTTCTTAGTTTATGATTGGAACAATTAATGCTTCTTACATTCAATTAAAAAATAAAAAATAAATATGTTACGTTTTCTTATGTTACCTGCCTTACTTTTATTGAGCTGTAATCCAAAAGCTCAGAATTCCCCTGCCAAAGAAGATGAACTGAAAATACAGTTCTCCTTACCCAAAAAGTTGAAGGAGGTTTCCGGAATTACTTTGTCAAAAGATAAGAAAACGATCTGGGTGATAGAAGACAGAGGTAATAAAAATGCAATATACGGCTTGAGTGATCAAGGAGATATGCAGGCAAAAATTCCGGTAGAAAATACAGAAAATACGGACTGGGAAGACATTATTTCCGATCCTGAAGGAAATATTTATATAGGAGATTTTGGAAATAATGATAATAACAGACAGGATCTGGCTATTTTAAAAACCGATTTAAAAGACATCAGACAAACTGTGACCAAAGTTGTTCAGACCACAAAATTCCATTATCAGGGACAGACGGAATTTCCACCGAAAAAATCATATCTGCTCTATGACTGTGAAGCTTTGTTGAGATGAATGGAAATTTCTACCTGTTTACTAAAAACAGAAGCAAAGGTTTCGACGGAACTTTCCTCGTATTCCAGGTGCCTAATAAAGAGGGTGATTTTGAAGCCAAATTAATCGGAACATTGAAACTTCAGGGCGGTTATAATGATGCCGCGATTACATCAGAAACTATTAACAGTACGAAAGATAAAATTGTTTTGCTGACCCATAAGAATGTTCATGTTCTTACAGGATTTACAGTTGATAATTTCAACTCTGCGAAGATTCAAAAAATTCCGTTGAATCATAATTCCCAGAAAGAAGCCATTGTTTTCCTTGATGATAAAACATTAATGATCGCAGATGAGAAAGGGAAGGATGAAGGGGGAAATGTATATACTTTTCCTTTATAATAAAATAAATAAAACCCCACAGACAAAATCTGTGTGGGTTTTTAAATATATGAATGTATTAAAGTGATTGACGTTTTATAGGCTAGGGAGTAAGATAAGATATATGAATATTTCCACTTGATAACCGGAAATCCTGGGTATAACGGCAGCGTATTCTGAAGGTCTCCCCTGCATTAAAAAAGTTAATGGATGAAAGATTATGATTCAGTCCTGTCGTACGCTCGCCATGACCGGTAGATATGCCAGCAAGTGTTGTGAGTACCGGAGAAACCTTTTGTATATATGAATTGGCTGTACCTGCAGTCTGTCCGGATGGATTTAAATTAAGATCATAAGTTGCATAAGGCACAATATTATAGAACCCAGGCTTTACTGCTGTGAAAAGTCCGGTGGTTGAATTATATGTTAAATAAGCTGTATCAATTTTATTACTTACATTGAAAACATAGGTTTGTGAATAACTTTCGTGGGTACTGACAGGAGTAGAATGTGTTCCCGTATAGCTGCCACTTGCCGGGCTGATATCAGTCTTGTTTCCAACAAATACTACCTTCAGGAAGTTTTCAGATTCAATGGTCTTCCAAACCGGTGCATTGCCTGCTCCGTTTGACATTAAAACCTCACCTTTGTTTCCGGAATTTCCTTTTGTTCTGTCATCTCCTCCTACATTAAGATCCTTAACAACCTGAACGGAACCGTTGACATGCAGTGTATTTTGAGGTGTTGATGTTTTAATCCCTATCTGTGCATTTAAGTTTACGAATATGACAAATAATGCCATAAACAATAGCTTCTTTTTCATCATTTGCTGATTTTTTGTTGCTGCAAATATAAAATGTTTTTAAAATGTCAATTTTTTAAAGAATTGATAATCATATTGAACTATGTGTGTTTTTGACTTATATAGCTGAAAATATGGCTTTTATTTAAAAGCCATATTTATTTTATCATTAAAAAATGTGAGTTGAAAATTTGAAATATTAAATTTTATTTAAATTGGATTTTTTAAGTATTTAATTTAAAATATGCTTTAAAAGCTTATTATACAGTGTTTTATGTTAGTTTAAATTTCAATCCAAAAATAAAGTTAGAATGATTTCTTTACAGACGAATGTATTTAAAACTTCATTCCTATCCCTGCAGACAGCCTTCCGCCATCTGAACCGTAGAAATAATTCAGCCTTGCAGACATCATTTCTACAATACTCAACCATAGACCGGCACCGGCAGACTGATGCCATTTTCTGGAATTTTCATTATCATTCCATACACGTCCGATATCATATCCAATGAGAATTCCCATGTTTGCCGGAGCAATATTATTTCTTACTCTTCCAAAGTCCCATCGGATCTCTGAATTATTGGTAAAATAGGATCTTCCTGAGAATCTTTCATTTCTGAAGGCTCTCATTCCGTTGTTGCCTCCAATAGCTGCCGCCTGATAGAATTCAAAGTTGTTGTTATTGATCCACATAACATTGCTGGAGTTGGCAAATACAAATTTTCCTTTTTTATCAATTCTGTGGTCAACGGCAAGCTTTCCTTTTAAGGCCACAAAGTTTTTATTAAAATCAGAAAGGGTTGCTTTCCAGTCTGCATTAAGCATAAATTCCAGTCCAAGAGTAGGGAAGGCCGCATTATCAGCATTTTTATAGCCAAATGTATAGTTTGCCCCCACAAACTGCTGGCTGTCAAAAACGCCGGGTCTTACATCCGGTGACTGATTGATAAAACGGTCAGCCTTTCTCTGTACTTTATTATCTTCAAAAGTCAATTGAAACTGATGGCTGAGATTCATCCAGCTTTTCTGTGAGATGGAAGGAGAAAAGTTGAATTTGGAAATTCTGGCCCTGTTGTATTCCCTTTCGGTATTTTCTTTATCGTAATCACTTTCATTGGAAAGTCCAAAGAAGTTCTGAGAAAATCTTGGAGTCGTATAAAATGCATCAAGATTAATATCCCAACCTGAAATTGCTTTTTTAAATACGCCTTTATACGTAAGACTGAATCCTGCTGTTGCAGTATAAAAATTAGCCTTTAAGCTATGTCTTTGAGTAAAAGGATCACGGATAAAATTGTTTACCGTATAATTGGCCAGAACACCTACAATAATACCGTCATCAGGGTTGTAATCCAGATTTGGATATCCTGCTACGGAATTATATTTAGGATGTTTATAGTTATAGCTGTTAATGTCATAATCATCCGTAATATTTTTGGTTGCATTACCGGAGTTATATGTGTTTTTCTGAGATTTAAAATCATAAATCTTCACTTTTCTTCCGTCACCCACAGTATAGGTATCATGATTATACCCGCCGATCAGTCTGATATTCATCTTTGGATTTCCCGTTCCCGTTACTTCATAGATGTCATCATCTTCCAGTCCGTAGATCCACAATTCTTTTGTTTTCGAATCATGATAAGTCTTTTCAAAAACCAGCTCATTCTTGTCTTTATCCTTACCCAGTTTATATTGCTGCACGAGTACAGAATGTCCGTTTTTTGTAATGACAAACTTATCAGGATTTACAGTTCCTGCAAGAGGTACTTTTTTCTGCAGTACATCATAATACTGAACTGCATAAGTCTGAAGTTTTGTTTTTCTTATTTTCAGCTTTCTCTGGATCTCTGCGATGGTGTCGTCTTGTACTTCCTTTGGAAGATTATGGAAAGCGTCATCAATATCCGAATCGGTAAGATGCTCCTGTATATATTTTGCCTGGGTTTCCCATTCACCCTGATCTGCTCCCTTCAAGAAAACAAGATCCATCGGGTAAGGTTCCATGGCAAGCCATTTTACACTGCTGATATCTTCTGTAAAGGTCTTCATATGGCGGATGGCAGGAACATTCATGATAAGTTTAAATGCGGCACCGTCATATTTACTGAACGCCTGATCCCTGTCTTTCGGGATCGGTTTATAGATTACTTTATCGCCTTCTTCATATTCTGCCCATTTCCATTGGTCCGAATGTCTGTCCCAGTCACCGATAAGCATGTCAAACAGCCTTGCTCTGATATAAGATTCCCTGTCAACAGAATATTTATTGCTTTTGCTGAGGTTTTTCAGTACATCATCTGTAGAGACGATATCTTTTGCATTGTCAAGATAAGCCAGTGTTTTAGGATCGGAAGAAAAACGTTCTTCAATCATATACATTTCGTCCCCGTAATCTTCATTATATCTTCCTAAGGCTTGCTGCTTAGGAATGTAATACAGTTTTGGGTTACTGTGGAAAATACCCAGTTTTTCCGACATGTTTCCAATCGTAAAAGGGGTAAACGGATGATTGGTTGTATAAAAATCCAGCAGGAATTTTTCAGGGAATGTATCGGCAAGTTCTTCTCCTAATGTACTTTTCTGGAAAGCCATGTTGTTAAGGAAGCGGATCGCACTTTTTTTCACACCGCGCATTACAAACTCCTGCCCGTCTGCAGACTTCAGACGTAAACTGTTGGATTGGTTTCCTCCTCCTTCTCTGAAAGGAATGTACCCACCATTCAGTTCTGAAAGATTAGCGGTTGGGGCTTCAATCGGGATTCCATAATATTTTCTGTAGTGGTCTCCCCAGAGCCATCTGTAAAATTTCCTTTTTTCTGTAAGCTGTACGGGATAAATAGTTGAAGAAAATGTTGTCGGAAAAGAATTGGGGAAGTTATTGACAAATACATCCGGTTTAGACATTACGGAAATATGAGTCAGTTTCTGAAGCCGGGCATCTCTGGTTGAAAAATACTCAACATCTGTGCTTTCGTCTTTTCTGAAATTTAAAACAGCAAAACCACTACCTCCGTAAGAGAAGTCTGTTTTTTCTACAATGGTAGACGGATCTGTTTTAGAACCTGCACCACTGATGATCTGTCTCAGGTTCCCATCCTCATGATATTGCAGATTATGATCATGTCCTGATACAAAAATAATGTTTTCCTTATCCTGTACAATACTTTTCAGCCTGTTGGCAAGATCTGCATAATGTTGGTTGTTAATATCCTCAGGGCTTGCTCCTGAGGAACTCCTTAAAATATTGATCACACTGGCCACAACCGGAACAGGGACTTTACTATTTAAAGGAAACAGATGGGATTTGGCAGAGGTAAAACCTGCATGTGTTCCACTGCTGATGACAGGATGGTGTAAGGCAACAATTATTTTTTTACCCTGATTTTTAATTATAAGATCTTTGAACTCGGTAAAAAAATCTTCCCGGGTTTTAATATTACAGTTTTTGTTGATTCCCGGATAATCATCCCAGTTGGCAATCACCCATTCCGTATCGATGGCAATGAGCTTAATGTCTTTAGAAATGTTGATGTCATCAATAGGACAGCCGCTTTTCGGTAGAAAAGCTTTTTTATCATCAAGATATTTTTTTACCAGTCCTTCCTGGGCATTCAAACCTTCCAACCCGTTATACCAGTCGTGATTTCCCGGAATGACCAATGTTTTTCCCTTGAAGTCTTTTGTAATGGCTAACTGGTTTTCCAGTTTCTGTTTCGCTAGTGCATAATCTTTGTCCGTTTCTCTGGGCATCCCGTTAGGATAGATATTGTCGCCCAGAAAGATCAGCATAGAATTGCTGTCGGCGGAATCCAGTTTGCTTTTCAGTAAATTCAGCGTTTTTTGTGCCTGAGCTTCATCTGCATTTCCTGCATCTCCAATCAGAAAAAGTTTAAAATCATTTTCTGATTTTATTTCGGAATCTTTTACTTCAAATAAGTTTTTGCCCTTTTGTACGTTATATGTAGCACAGGAATAAAGGACTCCTGCGGACATTACTGTTCTAAGAACAATAGAAGTATTTTTAAGATGAGTTTTAAAGGATAAATTCATAAATTTACATTAACAAAATTTCAGGAATGAACATTCTAGACAAAGCTAAAAATTATGTTGAAATCTTATTCAAAGATAAGTTATCTTCGGTATATTTTTATCATAATTTTATCCATACTGCCTATACGGTTAATAAGGCTGAAGAAATTATGAAGAACACCCCTGTTTCAGAAGAGGATCAGGAGAAAGTTCTCGTTGCATTGTGGTTTCATGATACAGGGTATATAGAGTGTGCTCTCAATCATGAGGAGAGAAGTGTGGAAGTGATGAAGACTTTTTTGCAGCAGGAAAATTATCCTGAAAGTTATATTGCTGATGTCGAAAAACTGATTCTGGCTACGAAAATACACTATGAACCTCAGAACTTACTGGAAAAAATTGTAAAAGATGCGGATTTCAGTCATTTTGCAGGTCATGATTATACCGATATTTCAGATGCTTTGAGAAAAGAATGGGAGCTGACCAATGTAAGATGCTTTTCCAATGAAGAATGGAATGCCGGAAATCTTGATATGCTGAAAAACAAACATACTTTTTATACAGATTACGCTAAAGAAAACTGGGAGCCTTTGAAAAAGAAAAACATCAAAAAGATCGAAAAGGAACTGGAAAAAGAGGAGGAGAAAAAGGAGAGTAAGAAGGATAACTCAGAAGGTAAAAAAGAGAAAGAAAAATCAGACAGAAGTGTGGATACCTTATTCAGGGTAACGCTGAACAATCATACAAGACTGAGTGATATTGCAGACAGCAAAGCCAATATTCTTTTGTCTGTAAATGCCATTATCATTTCAGTGTGCCTTTCCGTATTGGTACCGAAGCTGGATGCTCCCAAAAATTCGCATCTGATTCTTCCGAGCTTTATTTTACTGCTGTCAAGTGTACTGACTATTATCTTTGCGATTCTGTCCACAAAACCGAATGTGACGAAAACAACATTTACTCCTCAGGATATTGCCAACAGGAAAGTAAATCTTCTGTTTTTCGGAAACTTTCAGCAGATGCTGTTTGATGATTATAACAATGCCATGAAAGACCTGATCAAAGACAGAGATTACATTTATGATTCTATGGTGAAAGATTTATACTATCTGGGGAAAGTGCTTAACAGGAAGTACAAGCTTTTATCCATTACCTATAAAATTTTTATGGCAGGGATTATTATTTCTGTTTTGTCTTTCGGAGCAGCTTTTCTAAGTCTTTAACAGGATTCAAGATCAATTTTTTGAAAATAAATATAAATACATCCGGGACTTTTTGTTCCGGATTTTTTATTCCTGTGGTAGGGTAAAAGAAACTCTCAGCGCCAGCAATCCGGTAATTCCCTGGAGATCCTCAACCTTCAAAAATTCCACGTCATGTTGCAAAACCCCTTTTTTCTGAAGTTTTGAAATATAGTCGAGATATTCTTTCTGGTTTTCCATTCCGAAATAGACAATGGTGATTTTTCCGGGAGCTGTGATGCGTTCTGAAGAATCTTTGACATGAGCTTTATCCAGACGCTTTTTGATAATTTCGTAATAAGAATTGTATGCTCCGTCTACATCAAAACGTTTTTCATCCATTCTGAAACGGATGTCTATCTTTTCATTGTACACAAAGATGAGCGAGGCAATATCCAGCTGTATAGGAAGATCCTTTTTGAAAGACTGGAAATCAAGTTCCATTTTACAGATGGTTTTCATCTGCCAGTATCTCAGTTTATGAACAACTTTTGAGGTATAATGAAGCTCAGGTGCAATGGTAGGACCAATGTACAGATTATGTTCCACACCGTCAGACTTGAATCTCTCATAATAATGTGGGAAAATTTCCTGGGCTTTTACCTGGCTTTCGTCCAGCATATCCGCCAGCTTACGGTTAACCAGAGTAATAGAGTCATCCAGTTTTTTCCGATGGGTGTAAAACAGCTCCGTTGATGAAAAAATCTGTGAAAAATAATCTTTGATCTTTGCCTTTATTGCTCTTGGGGTTTTAATTTCCAGTTTCCCCTGTAAAAAGGGATGAATCTCTTCCCTCAGTAATCTCTGAAAGCGTTGTTCCGTATCAGCTTTTATTTCATTGTTGAGTTCATTTTCAAAAACATCAAGTGCCAGCAGAAACTTTTCTGATTCGGAATTGGTAAGCGTTAAAATTTCGTTCAGTGATTCAATCTGCTGGTTGAGATCCTGCAGCATCAGATTAAAACGTTTTTCTGATGAAGAGCGGATATCTGATACCCCAAATAAGGGTGTAAGATTTTTAAATGAGATCTGCTTTAGTGTATAAATTTTCTTTCCCAGGGATGCTGTAAAATATTTCTCAGCTTCATTCCTGAACTTCCAAACTACACTGTCATGAATGGTGGTATATTCACGCTGAATAATAGCTTCTATCTGATAGTTTTTCTCAAAATAAAATCTGTTCAGGGAGAAAAGAACCATATCAGTGAAAAATTCCAGTTTTTTAAGCTTTAGCCCATTGAAGCTGCCGGCAATAGGAGACGTAAATTCCATAATGGCCAGGAGTTCACCGTCTTTCATGATAGGTATTACCATGAAGCTGTTGACATTATTATCCTTTAAAATACTGAAAGAAGGCAATTTTTTGACACTTTCATCCAGATTGTTTACATTGGAAACAACAACAGGTTTTGAATTATGATTCAGATTGTTGAAGGTGCTCTTACGGGTTTCTTCATCAAAGGCATTGATCCAGAAATCAAGGATATGATTAGTGAGAAGACTCTCATAAATCGGAAGCTTATCCAGCTTCTGTTCCTTTTTGTTGAAGGTCATCAGTCCAAAGCTGAGTTCCGGAACATCGAAATAGGATTTAAAGATTTCGGTCAGATTTTCATCGGGATTCAAATCTTCGGGATCAATTTCGATCATGCTTGATTTCAGATCAGAAAGTGCCACTTCAGAAGTGCAGTCAACCAGTGAAATAATCGTAAATCCTTTTAAAATCCAGGATTGGGAAGGAAAGTATTTCTTCCACAGTTTAAAATCATCCAGATTTTCCAGGAGCATATCCAGAATATCATCAGATGGAATTTTGGAATCCTCTGTAGGGATAATTTCTGTGAAGTCTGAATTGACGGTAATCTTATAGTGCTTCATGATTCCCTGCTTGTTGGGAATATCATAATAAAGAGGAATCGTACTCTTAATATCTTTTTTGAAGTAGCTCTGAAGAATCAGACAGCAGCAGAACACATAAAATTCATTATCTGAAATATTTCTCAGTTCTATTTCAAAGTCTTTTCCGGCATCTTTCAGAATGTCTTTAAATCTTTCTGTATAATTGAAAGTGATATTGGAAAGAGGAATACTGGCCGCTTTGATCTCATTTTTGGTAAGTCCGGTCGGGAACAAATCGGCAAGAAGAAGCCTGATGAGGTCTTCATATTTCTCGAGAAGGGCGGTGTCCTGGAAGCCTTCTCTGAATTCTTTAAAGTTTTTCGTACTCTCAATCAAAGACTCTGCATAGTTCACCCTGTATTCCAATCTGTCGTTATACCGGATATGCTCCAGAACATCCAAATATTTTTTGAATGATATATAAACCTGAAAAGGGGAGTCTTTTTTATAGAGATTAGCCAAGAGCTGAAATTTAAAAGTAAAGTTATGAAAAAAGCGGAATATTACTAGGAAAGCTATGTTATTTTATTGTGTATAATTTAACTGTACCTCCGGAAACTTTACAACATATTTTGTAATTCTTTGTTCTTTTTTTAAAAAGACAGATAACTGAATTATTGATTAATACATTTTATAGCTTTTTGGACGATAAATATCATTTTTAATTTAAGAATAATAACAAAAAAAGCACAACTTAAAGTTGTGCTTTTTATATTTTAAGATTCAGATTTTACAATCCGAACATTCTTGCGAACAGATCCGGGAAGATTCCCAGGATAATAATCAAAGCAATAACAACTACTGCAATGATGTTGTAAGTAAGGGTTACTTTTTCTGATGATTTGAATGTTGATTCTTTAAAGAAGAACATCGCGATGATCAGTCTTAAATAGTAAGCGATAGACAGGGCAGAACCTAATACTGCTACCAGTACAAGGAAAGCTGCACCATTCATAGCCTGGGAGAATAAAGCAAATTTTCCCATAAATCCGGCAGTTAACGGAACCCCTGCCATTGAAAGCATAGAGATTGTAGCAGCTGTGGCTAATAAAGGTTCAGTTTTCGCCAATCCTTTGAATGCTCCGAAAGAAGTCTCTCTCTTTAATTTCTCTACCCAGATCAGACACATGAAAACTCCTACTGTAGATAGAGAATAAGCAAATAAATAGAATGCCAGGTTATAAGTAGAAAGGCTTGTCATTCCGAAGAATACCAATCCGATATATCCTGCGTGAGAAACTGAAGAATATGCTAACATTCTTTTTGCATTCGTTTGGGCAAGACCCATAACGTTTGCCAAAAGCAAAGTAATGATTAAGAATACTCCTAAAACATTGATCCATTCGTGTGTAGCTCCGGTGAAACCAAGAGTCATCAATCTGAACAGGGCAAAGAATCCGGAGATCTTTACTACACTCGCCATGAAAGCAGTGATCAATGATGGTGAACCTGCATATACATCAGGACTCCACATATGGAAAGGTGCTAATGACACTTTGAATGCCAATGCGCAAAGGATCAGTAATACTCCCAGGATGAACATTACATTCCCTGAGTTGGCCACACCGAAGTCATGAATTTTATAAAGGTCAAAACTTCCTGCACTTCCGTAGATGAATGCAATACCAAACAGTAAGAAACCTGTTGCAAATGCTCCCATAAGGAAATATTTGATAGAAGCTTCGTTGGATCTCAGATCAGTTTTGTTAGCTCCAGCCATTACATATAATGGGATAGAAAGGATTTCAACCCCCAAGAACATCGTTACTAAGTTCTGATACCCAAAAAGGATAATCCCTCCGCATAATGCAAACAGCATCAATGCATATAATTCCGACTGGTGGCTTCTGTGATTGCTGAAAGCAAAACCTCCCAGGAAGAATAATAATAAAGTCGTTACGATTGATATTTTAGTGAATAATGCAGTATTGTCACTGTACTCATACATATGCTTGTAATAGTCGAAGAACGAACATTCCGGCATAAAACTTACGTACAATGCGATGATTAATCCCAAAATCCCAATGTATCTTGCGAATTTTCCTTGTTCAAAAACTCCTGAAAATAACGCAATAACTGCCGTTAGGAAAACAATAATTAAAACACTCATTTCTTAAAATATCAAATTAACTTACCATTGATTGGTAGATAAACTTCACCGAACTACTCACCATTTCAATTACCGGTTGTGGGAAAATACCAAGTAAAATCACAAAAACCGCTAAACTTGCCAATACAGAAAATTCTACACCTGATAAATCTTTTGCTGTACTCAGAACTGCTTCATCTCCTTCACCAAACATTGCTTTTCCGTAGAATCTCAATAAATATACAGCACAAAGAATTACTGTAAGACCAGCAATTACTGCTGCTGTTCCGTTAAAATCATACACTGATTTCAACAAAATAAATTCTCCGATGAATCCATTGGTCAATGGAACTCCCATTGAACCTAGTATAATAATCAGGAACAATACAGCAAACTTAGGTGCTACTTTAGCCAAACCTCCCATTTGTCTGATGTCTCTTGATTTAAATCTCTTGTATAAAATATCACAACAGTAGAATAATCCCACTACGTTGATACCGTGAGCGAAAGTCTGTACCAAAGCACCTTCAGCACCTTCTACATTGAAAGTTCCTCTGAGAGTAACTACTGCAGAAGCAAAGATACCCGCTACCATCAATCCTACGTGCGAGAAAGATGAATAGGCAATGATTCTCTTCATATCCGTCTGGATGATGGCAATCAAAGCTCCGTGAACAATGCCCACAATAGCAAGGATGATCACAATCTGTCCGGAAATTCCGGCAATCGGAATCGGAGTGATTGGAAGTAAGTAACGCATTACACCGTATACTGCCATCTTAAGCATGATTCCTGATAATAACATCGATCCCTGAGTGGGAGAGTAGGTATAGGTATCAGGCTGCCATGTATGGAAAGGGAACACCGGTAATTTCACCGCAAATGCGAAGAAGATGAACCAGAATACCACAGTCTGTTGTGTTTCGTTCAGTTGTGCATTATATAAATCTGTCAAAGCGAATGATGCAGAGTGGTTGTACACACAGATCAGTCCGGCTAACATAAATAATGATCCAACAAATGTATATACGAAGAATTTCGTAGTGAATTCGAACCTTTTATTTTCTTGTCCCCACAGTCCGGCAATGAACCAAATTGGAATCAAAGTTACTTCCCAGAAAATGTAGAATAATAATCCGTCTAAAGAAGTGAACACTCCTACAAGCCCGAACTGCATCAACAGAATCAATCCGTAGAATGTATTTCTGTAGTTTACATTTTCGTTGAAAGAAGATAAAATAATGATTGGAGCCAGAATATTGGTCAGTAATAAAAGAAGCATGCTCATCCCATCGATACCGAAGTGAAGAGAGCTCTTCATAAATTGTGACCATGGATAATTGATCTCATGCTGCAATACGCTGTCTACCGTTGGATTAAAATCAAAATCCGAAAGTACATAGAACGTAAGAAGCATTTGTACCAGTGCAATTCCAAGCGCCAAATATTTGCTGGAATTATTCTTCCAGGCAAAAACTAATCCCGAACCTACTAGAGGTAATAGTAATAATGTTAATAACAAACAAGACATTATTATTGTAATAAAAAGTTAACAATTAATATAATTCCCACCGCTAAAGACATGATAAGGATATATGTCTCTACATTTCCGTTCTGTACACGCTTCATAGCTTTTCCGCTGTCTTCAGCGCCATCACCTACAAAGTTTACAAAACGGTCTAAGATACCCTTATCAAACATTTTTCCTCCGCGTCCTAATCCTTCAACAGTTTTTACAATCAATGCGTTGTAAAGTTCGTCTACATATAATTTTTTAGCAGAAAGCTTTTCCCATCCGGTATAGCTTTCTTCTGCCACAGCCATCTTTTTCTTTTTCACGTAGGTATTTCTTACGATAAACCAAACAGAGAAGAACATGATTACTGTAGCTGCCAATAAGATCATTTCAGTATTGAAAGGTACTCCTGAAAGAGTAGCTTCCATCTGGCTGAAGCTTTGTTCCGTAAGAACAGGCTTTAACCATTCCATCAGTTTGGCATAATGACCGTGACCGATGAAGTGAGGCAGGTTAATGAAACCTCCGATCACAGAAAGAACAGCCAATATGATCAATGGTAATGTCATATTAGACGGGCTTTCGTGTAAGTGGTGTTTTTGTTCTTCAGTACCTCTGAATTCTCCATGGAAAGTCAGGTAGTACAGTCTGAACATATACGTTGCAGTGATTGCCGCTAAAACAAATAGGATTACCCAGTAAACAGGGTTTTTAGCGAAAGCTGCCACTAAAATTTCGTCTTTAGAGATCATCCCCGATAGTAAAGGGAAACCTGAGATCGCTAGTGTCCCGATCAGGAATGTAGCGTGCGTAAGAGGAATATATTTTTTAAGACCTCCCATGAAACGCATATCCTGTTCGTTGCTCATAGCGTGGATTACAGAACCTGCACCTAAGAATAATAACGCCTTAAAGAATGCATGCGTCATTACGTGGAACATTGCTGTTGTATATGCTCCAAGACCTAAAGCGATGAACATAAACCCAAGCTGTGAAACAGTAGAGTATGCCAATACTTTTTTGATATCGTTTTGACGAAGTGCATAGAATCCTGCCAGGGCAGCCGTTAAGAACCCGATGAATAAAATTCCTCCCTGAACGGTTGGGGCCAAAGTAAATAAGAAATTGGATCTTACCACTAAATAGATACCCGCAGTTACCATTGTTGCCGCGTGAATTAACGCAGAAACCGGAGTCGGCCCGGCCATCGCATCCGGCAACCATGTATATAATGGAACCTGAGCAGATTTACCGGTAGCACCGATGAATAAACTCGCTGTGATAAAGATGATCACTGTTCCGTCCAATTCAAATTTTGAAGCGTTTTCTGCTACAGAAAGATAATCTACAGCATTGGTCTGAGAAGCGATCATGAAGATACCGATCAATAACGCAAGGTCACCAATTCTGTTCATGATGAAAGCTTTTCTTGCTGCTTTACCGTATTCTTCGTTGGTATACCAGAATCCGATCAACAGGTAAGAACAAAGACCTACACCTTCCCATCCGATGAACAGGATAAGGTAGTTGCTTCCCATTACCAAAAGTAACATGGAGAAGATGAAAAGATTCAGGTAAGTAAAGAACTTGTAGAACCCTTTATCATGACTCATATATCCGATAGAGTATAAGTGGATCAGTGAACCGATCCCCGTGATGATCATAACCATCATTAAAGAAAGTTGATCAATCTGGAATCCAAAATTGATTTGAACTCCGTTTACTCTAAACCATTCAAAAGCTTTTACAATGACAGGCTGGCTTTCAGAATTGAAATTCATAAAAAGACTTACCGCGATACAGAAAGATCCGAAAACTACTGCAGTAGCCAGGGAACCAACCAATATTTTTGGAAGATTTTTTCCGAACAGTCCGTTAATAAGAAACCCTAAAAGTGGTAAAAGTACTATTGCATATACTAGATTCTCCATTCTTATCCTCTTAATTTATTAAATATACTTACATCTACAGAACGGGTGTTTCTATACAGCATAGCAATAATTGCCAGACCTACCGCTACTTCAGCAGCAGCTACCACCATAATGAAGAAAACTAAAAGTTGTCCGTCGCCGTTGCCTTTGTATGCTGAAAAGGCCGCTAATAAAAGGTTTACAGAATTCAGCATAAGCTCTACACAGCCCAGAATCACAATAGCATTTTTTCTAAGCAATACTCCCATTACTCCCAGGCAGAATAATACTGACGAAAGAATGATGAAGTAGTCCAAAGGGATGCTTTGTATAAATGTATTTACTTCTCCCATAATTTTATAAATCTTTTT
>NZ_JAYSDT010000047.1:0-30106 GCF_041914225.1 Chryseobacterium sp. | reverse complement strand
TTTACTTTTAATCTCAAGGCTCTAATAAGTAAGCCTGGATTCCTGCGGAATGACAGAATTGTGGATATTAGACCTTAGAATGTAAAATTGATCACTCTAATCCGGATCTGACAACGACGACTAATGATTTAAGCTGATCACTTTTTAATGATCATTTATAAGATACTCCACTGTCATTCCGTAGGAGTCTAAACGTTTCATTATTTTCTTTAACCCAATTCCCGCAAAGTACTAGATTTAGACTGTAGCTCATCTAACTTTAAATTTTACTTAATTATTTAAGTATCAAAAGCTTTAAAAATATTTGATTGCTTTTATTAATGTATTTAGCATAAATAATTAATGATTGTATATTAATTTAATAAGAATTACGTTTATTTGCTGAAATATCTTGTGATATTGTTAAATATATACCAAATCTAATTTTTATGAAAAAAACCATTTTTAAGGTTGGGCTGCTCCAATCCTTATTCTTTTTCGGTGGATTGTATGCACAAAGTGATTCAACTAAAGCGTCAAAGATTGACGAAGTAGTTGTTACAGCTTACGGTGTAAAAAAAGAAAAAAAAGCGCTTGGATATTCTTTCCAGGATGTGAAAGGGCAAGCCCTTGTCGATGCAAAAGAAAATAACATAACCAATGCATTAGTAGGAAAGGTTGCCGGATTACAAGTGATTAAAGGAGGTTTTGGACCAGGTTCTTCCTCCAAAATTAACCTACGAGGTTTTAATTCTTTTACAGGAGATAATCAACCCCTTATTGTGGTGGATGGGGTTCCGTTAAGTAATAGCTTAGGATCAAAGGTTAAGCAGAATGGAAAAGATTCTAATAACGATTTCTGGAATCCGGATCTTGATATGGGTAATGGTTTAAGTGATATCAATCCGGACGACATTGAAAGTCTTTCTGTTTTAAAAGGAGGTGCTGCTTCTGCTCTTTATGGTTCCAGGGGTGGAAACGGAGTTATTTTGATTACAACCAAAACCGGCAAAAGAAAAGGAGGATTAGGAATTACATATTCTACAAGCTTAGGCTTTGAAAATATTTTTATGAAGCCTGATTTGCAGCATAGTTTCGCACAAGGAAGTAATGGTTTGCCCAATCCACAGGGGGTTGATAACACAACTTCCTGGGGACCTGCCTTTGAAGGATCAAATATGACAGTCCATGATAACTTAAAAAACTTTTTTAAGACAGGAACTACCGCACAGCATACATTGAGCTTTCAAGAGACCTTAGGCGAAGGATCAAGCTTGTACACTTCTGCTAATTATTTAAACAGTAATAGCCAGATTCCGAATTCAAAATACGAGAGGTTCAATTTTATGGCAAAAATGAATTCTAATTTTGGAGCTAATAAAAGATGGACAAGTGAGGTGAAAGCCCAGTATATGAGTGTTAAAGGTACAAACAGACCTTCTGCAGGGCAAGGTGATGGAAATTACTACCCAAGAATCCTTCTGATGCCTCAAAATATTGATGTAAGAGATTATCGTGAGGGGCAGATGCAAAATGGGGTAACATCGCGCTGGATAACCTCCAATGGAATTAATCCCTATTGGACGGCTTATAATGCATTGAACGCTGATAAAAAAGACAGGTTTTTATTAAACGGTTATCTTAAATATCAATTTAATAATTGGCTGAGCGCAGATGTAAGATTAGGAACGGATTTTTATTCTTTAAATACTGATGCACGCGTTTGGACAGGATCTGGCCGTAATAATTCTTACTCTACCGGCCAGGAAAAGTTTTATGAGAATAACTATATCATAAGTCTTAATGCTAAAAAAGATAATATTGTTGGTAAATGGGGAGGATCGCTTTCTGTTTATGGACAGATGATGGAAAGCAGGGATAAGGCATTATATTTTTCCACGCAGAATCTTATTATTGCCAATGTTTTCAGCACATCTAATACGAGTGATCTTGCTTCTGTTACGACGACTGAAGTTGATCTATGGAAAAAAATTAATTCAGTATTTGCTGCCGCTGAAATTAATTATGACGGATATTGGTTTCTGAATGCTACGGCAAGAAATGATTGGTCTTCTACTTTAAGTATTAATAACAGGTCTTATTTTTATTCTTCCGTGAGTACTTCATTAGTTTTGACAGATATGCTGAAGAAATTAAATGGTACAACTTTAAATGCCTTAACATTTGCTAAGCTTCGTGCGGCCTACGCAGTCGTAGGAAACTCTTTACCGCCTCAAAGCTTGTACAATACATATATCGCTTCCACTGATCCAAACGGACATATTGTACTTGCAAGAAATAAGGTACTTTTTAATCCGGATTTGCATGCGGAAAAGCTTAAAACTTTTGAAGTTGGTGCAGATATGAAGTTTTTTGACAGAGTGTCTCTGGATATAAGTTATTTTAATAATAATGCTACCGATCAGCTTATAGCTATTCCGATAAATCCACTTTCCGGATATGAAAGAATGATGATTAATTCAGGAGGGCTGCATAATAAAGGGTTTGAATTCGTAATGAATACGGATATCTTTAAGAAGGAAAGTTTTGTGTGGAATGTCAATGCCAACTTTTCAACTCTAAAAAGTAACATCGATAAAATTGATGGAACTGTTTCAAAATATCCTTTATCAGGTTTTGATAACGTTGCTTTCTTCGCAGAAGTAGGAAAACCTTACGGGGCCATTTACGGAACAAAATTCCTGAGAGTAGAAGATGCCAGCAGTCCTTATTACGGAAAATTGATTGTGGATCAAAACGGATTACCGCAGGCAACGCCTGATCAATATTATCTGGGAGATCAAACCCCAAGAGCTTTGTTTGGTTTTACAAACAGCTTTGTTTATAAAAATATTGGACTTTCATTTTTAATTGACGGAAGAATCGGAGGCAAATTTTTCTCTGCAACGCAGGCTGCATTACAAGCGAATGGACTTGCTGCAGACACTGCACCCGGAGGAAAACGTGATAATATGATTTTAGATGCCGTAGTGGAGGGAAATGGCGGTTATACAGCAAATACCAAAGAAATTACTCAACAGGATTATTGGGGAGCTGTAACATCTGGAAATTTAGGAATTACAGAACAAAATATTTATGATGCTACCAATATTCGTTTAAGAAATATTCAGCTGACTTATAATTTTCCTAAAAGTATTTTCCAAAAACTAGCCTTACAGAGTGCTAAAGTAGCTTTTACAGCAAATAACGTATGGATGATCTACAGTAAAGCCAAAGGAATTGATCCGGAATCTGTATTCGCAATTAACTCTAATGCTACAGGATTTGAAAACCTTGCTTTTCCTACTTCGAGATCTTATTTATTTACAATCACTTTAGGCTTTTAATTAACAACTGAACAATGAAAAAATATATCTTATCATTTTTTACGATTGGTTTACTATGTACTTCATGCAATGATTTTGAAGACATCAATAATAACCCGTTTGCCGTAGATACTAATAAGGCAGAACCTGAATATTTATTAAATAACTCAATTCTCGGTGCCCAGCAAGATCCTAATATTGCAGAACGTGTTTTTGTTTTATACTGGAAAACGGCAGCAAGACAGCATTTGACAACCGGAATTGCAGGTGGAACTTACGACGATTCCTGGACTTCCGAATATTGGAAATACATTTCAGATTGGCTGAATAATGCAAATGCAGCCATTCAATTGGCTAATGAAAAAAAGGCGGCCGGACAGGGAAAACCTTATTATGATAATGTCATTCAGGTTTCCAGAATCTGGAGAGCTTATTTAATGAGTGAATTTTCGGATAATTTCGGACCACAGCCTATTCATGCTTTTCAGGGAACGAATCCTACTTTTAATTCTGAAAAAGAAGTGTATTATTTTATTTTGGAAGAATTGAAAGATGCAGTCGCAAAAATGGACACAACCCAGGGAGCACCATCAAATGCTAATGCTTATGATATGGTTTATGGGTTTAACTGGACTCAGTGGGTAAAGTATGCCAACTCTATGAGGATGAGAATTGCCATGAGAATCGCCGAAGTAGACCCTTCAAAAGCAAAAACAGAATTTGAAGCAGCGGCTAATTCAAATACATTTATCGCTACAAGTGCAGATAATTTTAAAGTTGCTGAAAAACCGGGATGGGATGCCTTAACAGGTGTAATGTCTAGAGAATGGAACTCTCAAATTTTATCAGCAACCCTTAATAATTTATACATTGGCTTGGGAGGAATAAATTCTACAGACCAGTTACCAGCGGCTCAGCATACACAGATAAAGGCACCTGATTATATTGGTATAAAATATGATCAACAGTTCACTACAATGACCAATGACCCAAGTGCAGGATATTGGTTGGATGGATTACCTAATAAAATCGATCCGAGAGCCTATAAAACATTCTATATTCCCGGGGATCTTACAAGCCCGGTTTACTCATTGTATCCGACGTATACCAATCAGGCAACTACCAACCACGGAGATCTTACGTTTGAAGATAATTCTAAAATAACAATAAATACCGTAAATACCTGGAATGCCTATACCATTGGAAATTGGGGAGTAAAAGGACAGAGAAACGGCTTAAGAAATGTAGTAGGATGTATGCCGGCTTTAGGCAAGCAGTATAGGGAAAGTAAGAATGCAAGAATATTCTTTGCAAGCTGGGAAACCTATTTTCTCTTGGCGGAAGCTGCATTGAAAGGCTGGACCGTTCCAATGAGCGATGAAGCTGCCTATAACAAGGGAATTCAGGAAAGTTTTATCTATAATGGAGTTTCACAATTCTATGGTCAATATATTGCTTCAACAGATTATAACCGTGATGGTACTTCTGTTTCTTACAGTCATATTACAGAACCGGGAGTAAGCCACACGATGAAATATAAAGATCCTGTAACCGGGAACTTGGTTTCTGTTGAAATTAAATATCCTGTGAATACCATTTATAAGAATGGATCGGTAAAGAATGATAAACTGACAAAGATTATTACCCAGAAATATATTGCCAATATGCCTTGGTTACCGTTAGAATCCTGGAATGATCAGAGAAGACTTGGGCTGCCGTTTTTTGAAAACCCGGCCATCGAAACTCCATTGCCAAACCTACCTAATCTGAGCTCAGGAAATTATATGACGAATTCTATTCAGAATTTCCCTCAGAGATTAAGATATCCAAGTACTTTCAGAAATACGGATCAGCCTGGATATGATAAGGCTGTACAATTACTTGGTGGTGCAGATGCTGTACTGACCCCTCTTTGGTGGGCCAAACATTAATTGAGTTAAAATACTAAAAAAACAATCCTTTTCTGATTTTGAAAGGGATTGTTTTTTTGATACAAAATTGACTGAATATCTCTTTAAATGGATTGTTCAATTAATTATAATAAGTAGTATATGGATTAGCCTGGGAGTTTTAATTGGCTCCAATTGTGAAAACCACTTGTGTACTATATGCTGCAGCAGGAATTGTCACGGAAACGCCGCCTATCTCCAGCTGTACATTAATACCTGAATAATCTACACTGTTACCGAGTCCCAGTACTCCACTGAAAGTTATTGTGGAAAGTGTTGCGGCAGTAGCTTGCGGTATTTCTATATAATTAGCCGTTCCGCCATTAATTGTAGCGCTACACAATACACAAAGACCATTGATTGTTGCTGTACCTCCACTTCTTTTTGCATAAAGCTTTAGAGAGCTGTTCCAGGAAGTAGGAACATGCTGCATGCTGATTCTGGCTCCGGAGCTTGTAAGAAGGTTCAGAAAAGATCCGGGTAAATGGCCTGATAATGTTAAGAGGCCGGGATTATCATAAGTTCCGGTATAATTAGTTCCGGCTTCTGTAATAGTAGGTACAGTTGCTGTCCAGCTGGTTCCTGAAAGATTTATGGTTTGCCCCTTAAGACAGCTTCCCATTATTAAAATAATAAGGTATAGATATCTTTTCAGGGATGGTTTTATGATGGGATTTTTAGTGTTCATTTTCGGTTTACTCTGTGATGGTGTAGGTGATGACAATAGCTGTATTTGCCTGTGCAACTAAATTGGCATATGTATTTGTGGTCAGTGAAATGGTGAGTGCATGCCCGTTATTGGCACCATTCCCTGTATAAGCACCTCCAATACCACTAAGGATCGTGACAGGAGTAGTTGTAAGGATCACCTGGCCAGATGATGTTCCCAACGTTCCTCCGCCGGCTCCGGATGCCGCTGCAGCCTGAAGTCTTATATTAACTCCTGCTATTACTTTATTTACTGAGGCTGTAATTTTTCTGGTAAGTCCACCGGGAGTAATGGCAGACGTATAATTGACCCATTTTGACGTATTGGGAGTAGGTGTTCCAAGCGCATTTCCTGCTTCGGTAGGAGGCGTGAAATTCAAAGTAATACCTCCTGCAGGTTCAATATCCATTAAAGTTACTACAGGCAATGTAAGGCTGACAGTAGTACTTGCGGTCTGAGAATACATTGAGCCAGATACAATAAATGCTATTATTAATAGTATGGAACGAATCATTTTTTCTTTTTTATTTCATTATATCCTACTTTCAGGGATTCCTGCTGATATTTGATTTCTAACTGATGCTTGACAACGTTGATGGTTATTTTCTTTGTTTCAGAAGGCTTTAACGTAAAAATAAATTTGTCTGTGGAGATTTTAAAGCGTTTATCCAGTCCATTACGGTAAACTTTAACAATCCAGTCTCCCGGCCGGAGATAAGTGAAATCAAACTCTTCCCCTATATAACATACCTTACGGAAAGTCTGGTCGTTATTGCTGGCTTCTACAATAATACTTTCTCTTTTCTTCTTCCCTTTTCCTGATTGCAGCTGTTCAATATCTACCTGATCTTTTTCTCCTGTTTCCAGGAACCTCACGTATCCCTGAACATGGGCTGCAGCTGTTATTCCGAAATTAAAAATATTCTCCTTATTCACGAGTGAAAGGGCCGCCGGCAATGTTTGAGTAGGAATGTCATTGATTTCTGTGGTTGAACGGTCTATTTCAAGGAAATAATTACCAGGAATAACGTTTTTAAACATATAATTTCCATCCTTATCCGTAACAGACAGATAACTTCCAAGCATTAATCTGATTCCTTCTGTCTTTTTAACCCCCAGATTGGAAACATTGCCCGACAGCGAAGTATATTCAGCCGTTTTTTGCACCGGAATATTGGGGCGCCACGTATAACGCATCGAAAATATAAAATCTTTATCCCCGATTTCTCCTCTTTGCAATGAATATCTTCCTGACAGATCAAGTTCATTTCCCGGAAATAATTGCTGGTGAAAAAGAAGCTCAAAAAGATTCCTGTCCTTAAAATATTCCTCAGGCATATAATTGTTCTGATAAAAAACACTTAAACTGGTCTTATCAGAGAACCGGCTGAATATCCTTGCTCCATAATAAAGGTTTTTTTGATTCTGAAGCTGATATCTTGAGCTGATGGCATAACTCCCGAAGATATTAAAAGAGGTTCTGAATTTTTGAAATGAAAGATTGGCAGAATAGAAACTGGAGTTACCGCTGAAACCTGTCAGGTAATTATCCGTTTTACCAAACTGCCCATCAAGGTTGATCTGGAACACTCCGATCTGCTGATTGATACTGACTTTGAAATAACGCTCATAATAGTCAAACTGTTTGGGCTCCAGACGGTCTTTATACGTTTGATGACCATTATTGAGTATAATAAAGCCGTTGGGCAGATATCTGTACTGTATGCCATACTGGAAATACTTTCTGTAGGGTGCCGCCAGCAACAGGGTATCCCGTTGGAAGTTCTTCGCATCCTGCATATAATTGGCAAATACACTGATTTTTTTTGTGATATTGTAATACACATTTCCATTAAAGGTATTGGTATTGGTGAAATATCCGGTAAAATCCGGGCTGGCTCTCATGTATATCAAGCTTCCGTTTAACTTCTTGAAAACGGCTTCTGCCTGAAGTAAATAAGCAGTTCCGTCTGTTTTCTGCGTTGTACTGTACGCTAATTCTCCGGACAGGCTGATGTTTTTCGAAATCTTAAATTTTCCCTTTGCGTAGGGGAGATGAGCATCAGAATCAAGTCTTACCTCTCCATACCTGATTTCTTCTTTTCTTGGTGTTTTATAGAGGTAACCTACAGAAATTTCAGACTCTTTCCGGATCCTGAAGGCTGAATAGATATTCAATTCATCTTTTATATCTCTGAAGAATCTGGGATGATTATAAAACCCGCCAAAGCTTACATTATTAAGATCATACCGGATTTCTGCTCCGCGTCCGTATCTTGCAAACTCTGTAAGGTAGGATGAAGAATAGGTTTTATCACCGAGATGAAGAAAAAAATTATCTCGTTTATAATTCACAAAATATTCCTCATATTGGGTAAAAGTGTTAAGCTCTACAGGATTATGTGTGACAGCCCTGAATTCAACCTGATTTTTATTGTCTTTATCAAGAGTTCCTTTACCATAAATTTCGCCCTGAAAGCCATCATGATAAACTCCCATATTCTGCATCCCGATAAAAGATAAAGAAAAAGCAACCGGCAGCCTGTGATAAATATCTTTTTCAGTGGGTTTTACCGATATAACCTGCGTGCTTGAATAGAAGTCCTGGCTTTCTTTGGGATTGCCAACCGGATGTACCGAAAGATTTAGGTTTTGAAATTCATTTTGAGTGAGATCTGGGTTTGTGACTTTGTGAATGCTGATAATTTTTGATTCATTAGGAGCCAGTATGAGTGATGATTCTTGATCAACAACTGCATTTTTACTTTCCAGCGCAATGCTTTCCGTTACATTACCATTATTTTTTAAAAGGAAAGAGGCCTTGATGGTTTCTCCGGCTCTTACAAACTCAGGGGAATCCAGAATGGTGACCAAAAGATTCCTGTTTCCGGAAACTGTGATTTCCGAAGTCTTTGTAAAAGATATTCCGTTGTTACGATCAACAATATTCAGTGTTACAGAATAGGAACCTTGTCCTGTTTCTGCACCGATACGTAACGGAACCAGATAGGCTGATGTTTCATAAGGAGCGAGCTGAAATTCACTTTTAGCTAAAATAGGACGAATAGACGCACTTGATGTGCTGACTGAAATATCATAAGTCCTGCTCTCTGCCGAATTATTTTCTAATGTAAAGGGAATAGAAGTGGACATTCCCGGCATTAAACTATCTTTTTTACTGGTCAATCGGCTGGATTGCTGCTGAGAAAAAATAAATACCGGGAAGAATAATATGATAATAAATAATGTCCAAGTTCTAATCATTTTTTACTTCTAATTCCACATTCAGCGCAAATGCATTTTCCTCTTCATCTGTGGCTATTATAGCGGCTCTGTATTTATCCGGTGGTACGGTATTGATATCAATGTAAAATGTTTTGGAAGTATTTGGTAACAGTCCCATCGTTAAACTTGAGTAGGTTCCCACTTTTTCACCTGTCTTACGGTTATAGATTTCAATGGCTGCCGTCGGTTTACAATACAGATTACCATTATTGGCAATTGCTACCTTTACGGCTTTCTTTCCTTCTTGTTTTTCTACTTTTACACTTTCAAACTTAAGGTCCGGTTTGGCCTTTTCCGTTTCAATGTCTGTAATGACCTGAATGGCATATCGTATAACAGAAGTAATACTTACACCAGGTTTTTTGTCGCTGGGTTTTATCTCCTCTACCGGTTCTACCATGATAACACTCCAATAGCTTCCCGGATCCATTGCCTCATTGGGAACAGTTATTTCATAAAATACTTCAGTCTTTTCCTTACCCTTTAAAGTAACCAGATTGGTATTGAGTTTCAGCCACTCTCCGTTACTGCGTTTATTGGTTCGTAATGCTGTATAATTGATCGTTCCGTCAGCATGATAGGTGTAATCCTGTAAAAATATTTTTACACTCTGAGGATTACTGCCTGTATTTTCAATGGCAATTTTCCCTTTATAAACCTTTCCGTTTTCTATTTTGTAAGAATGCGTAAGCCCGTTGAGAATCACAATGCCGGCATGTAAAAAGCAGAACTGCAAAATCAGGGTGATCAAAATAAGAATACGCTTTATCATATATAAAGTTTGGAGTTAAATCATAATAATACAAAACCAGGAAGAAACTGATAACAACTTCTCCTTGTTTTTGAATGAAAAATAGAATCTTTGTTTAAATTCTAATTGTCTGATATTGTATAGGTAACGGTAGCTACAACTGTGGCTGTTGCCTGTAAATCTGCGTAGGCTGCTACTCCTCCGGGGCCGCTTCCTGCAGCAAGTGCATAAGTAAGATTGTGTCCGTTGTTGGCACCATTCCCTGTATAAGCACTTCCAATTCCGGAAATGATAGTCTGGTCAGCCGCACTTAAGGTCAGAAGACCTGCAGATGTTCCTAATGTTCCTGCACCTGCTCCGGTAGCTGCAGCAGCAGTTACGTGGATATCAACTCCCGGAATAATAGCGTTCATTTTTACACTTACGTTACGGGTAGGATCTGCAACAGATTTTATGGAAGAATAATTAAGCCATAAAGTAGTGTTGGCCGCAGCAGGAATAATGGGGTTTCCTGCTTCTGTAGGTGCTGTAAAGCCAAGAGTAATGTTTTTTGTGGCAGCAGGCTCAATATCTACCAGGGCCACTTCAGGAATAGAAACTGTGACGGTATGGGTATCTGTATTGGTATCCTGTGCGCTCAGATTCCCTGATAGAGCAAGCGCAAATAAAGACGCTGCAATAGTTAAATTTAATTTTTTCATGACACTGTTAATTAGTTAAGTGAAGATAAGAAAATTCAGTATACGGTGAAAAAAATATATCGCATTTTTTATATGAGTATTTATTTATCATATGTAATGCATTATAGATGTGAAATAATTCAAAAAAACCTGTGCAAAATTGCACAGGTTTTTTTTACTATTATAAGCCTATTTTAAGCCCAGTGAGGATCAGAAACAGAAACTTTTCCGGTTTCTATTCTTCCGGCAAAATGCCACAGGTGATCGTTTAATTTGACTTTCAGATCATACCAGCCTTTATATTTATCAAGATCGATAATGATTTTTTCTTCCGTTTTTTGCACAGAAATGGATTTCTTCGTTTTTCTGTACAGATCTTCTAAGGTTATGGAAATATTTTTCTTTTGATGAGTTCTGATGGTCAGTTCAACCTGAGTTTTTGAAGTTATGTTCGTCAAAATAACCTCTGCTTCCGGAATATTATCTCCTTTGAATTTCCTGAAAAAGCCATTGGGGCCAAAAACTTCATAATCATAAGCTCCGGAATGTACAGCATGGGATAGTGTCTGTCTGGAATATAAGGCATATGAAAAATGATAACTGTTATTGTTGAATTGAGTCCTGTCATACACCAAAAGCGGAACTCCATTCTCTTTTAAATTGGACATTTTGATCTGTTCCCCTTCCAGATTGACATGGAAATGATAAGGTAAAGGATTGGATGGTTTCAAACCTCTTTCCTGAATGTCAAGTAAATTTTCATTCAGTTCATTTTCAGAATACCATTTCAGGTTGGGTACCGGTTTATTTTTGGCAGCATTGATGGTTTTAGCATAATCTTTCTGATTCAGATAGTCCATCTGCGGAGCTTTTACACTGGAAGAATTAAACGCGGAGGTAAGATCTCCGCATACCGCCCTTCTCCAGTCACTGATATTCTCAACATGAACATTCTTATTGAATTTTTTCATGATGAATTTCTCCAGGAACTGTAATACTGAAGTGTGGTCTGATACTTCGGAATTAACAAAACCACCTTTTGTCCATGGGGAAGCAATGATCATGGGAACCCTGTAGCCTAATCCTATGGTTCCTTCAATTTTTTCATAATTCTTTAAAGAAGGATCAGACATATATTCCTGGGACTTGTCTACATATTCCACGCCTTCTTTTCCATTCATATCAACGGGCTGGCTTGGATTCATCGGAGGGGCGAAAGGCAGCACATGATCAAAGTAACCATCGTTTTCATCATAATTGATGATAAATATTGTTTTTTTCCAGGTTTCAGGATCTTTGGTAAGAATATTCAAAACCTCGGAAATATACCATGCTCCATACCACGGTGATCCCGGATGGTCAGAAAAGTGTTCGGGAGCTACCAGCCAGGAAACCAGGGGAAGTTTTTTCTCTTCCACATCTTTACGGAACTGAAATAATACATCACCTTCAGGAACAACCAGTCTTTCTCCGTTTTCATCCTTTCCGATTTCCAGTTTCCAGTAATCAGGATCATTTACATTGGTGGTGAAAGCTTTTTCGTGAAGGTTTTTCTCTTCTTCTGAAAGTTTTGAATAATTATCAGGATGGTATTTTACCTGATCTTCCTGAACTTCAGCCAGCATAGCTTCCAGCCGTTTTTTCTGATCAGGATTTTTTTCAATTTCCTTTTTCAGATAGGTTATAATATTGGGAATGTTTTCATAATATCCTTTCGAAAACTTAACATTGAATTTTGAAAACCATTCAATAGGATTATCGGTAAAATTACTCAGCCAGGCTTCCTGTTCCCCGGACATTCCTTTTGGAAGACTGATTTCATTCTGGTAAATTCTCCACGAAACATTCTGCTGTTCCAGAATCTCCGGGAAGGTTTTCCATTTGGCCTGCCTCGCTTTATCGTAATCAATATTTTCATTGACAACATTGGCCTTCACTTTTCCGTTTTGTTGTTCTCTCAATGTGCCCGACCAAAGGAACAGCCTGTTCGGAGTAGTTCCGGTAAGGGAAGAACAAAAATACTGGTCGAATATGGTAAATGCATCAGCCAGCTGATAATAAAACGGAAGGTCTTCACGGTTGTAATAGCCTAATGTCAGCGGAATATTTTTATAATCTTTATTGCCTGAAGCTTTGGCCTGAAGCCACTGGTCAAATTTTCCTTTGTTAAGCGCTTTTTGCTGATCTGCCCATGAATGAGGCAGAGAGCTCATCCAGGTAGATTTTGTATTTCTTAAATCCAGGCGGGCGGGAGATGCATATTTCCCTTCGTCATTCTTTTGAAAGAAAACAGAATGTCCATCCTGCTTTACAAAAGCTCTTTTATCTAAAAAGCCCCTTACTCCTTTAAGAGCACCAAAAGCATGGTCAAAAGAACGGTTCTCCTGCATCAGGATTACGATATGTTCTGCATCATAAAATGTAGACTGGGCAGCCGGGTCAATGGCTAAAGCTTTTAAAATGGAAGGATGCAGTACACCTGACGTTCCTAAACCTGCTAATAAAAGACTTAATTTCTCTAAAAATTCTCTTCTGTTCATGTTCAATCGTAATAAATAAGAAAGAAACCGCAAGTTAATAGGATTTTCCTGCGGTTTCTTTGTTTTTATATAAAAATAATCAGATTTTTATTGTAACCACCATGGTTTGGAGTTGATATTATCATTTCCTCATTTAAAGCAGCTTTTAGGTTATTGCTGTTATAATTGTATTCAGATTGCGGGTATCTGAACCTGAATGGTGCAGCAACTCCGGACTTTAACGGATAATTCGGATAGCCTGTTCTTAAATAATCATAATAAGAAGTCCATTGTGCCTGATGGAACATAGTCATGTATTTTTGAGTCATGATCTTTTCCAGCTGTGTCTGTAAAGGATCGGCGTCATTATAAACTACTAAAGGCGTTGTAAGGTACTGATTCACATCAAAGCCTGAGAAATATTGTCCCGGATTTTTTACATACTTCTGATAAAAACTGAAACTGGCTTTGATCGCATTATCGTAATGTGTTTTTGCAGATCCGGAAATCCAGCCTCTTGCCGCAGCTTCAGCCAGAATAAACTCAAGTTCTGAATAGCTTAATACAGAAGCAGGTTCATTGGTAGGATCTTTATAGAAACGGTCGTTTACTTTGGAAATATTTTTAGCAGTGATCAGAGCCGCATTGTCAGAATATGGCGAAGTAGGATTTCCACCGTTATAAGCTGTATAATCTGTGATTGCTTTTCCGGCTTCTTTTGCTCCCGTAGTCTGTGCTGCAAAAGTAAACAAACGCGGGTCATGTCTGTCTTTGAACATATTGATGAAATAATCTGCCATATACAAACTGGAGCCGTATCCGCTGTTATTAAACATCGTGTACCTGCTGTCTGCGGCATCAGCAAACTTAAGCTCACCGTTATCCGTAATGGAGGTCATAAGAGACTGGCTTCCTGCAATGGAAGCAAATTCTGAAGCGATATTATAGCTTCCTACCGTTGTTTTTTTAGATAAAGTGATCAGAATTTTCAGACGGAAGGAGTTGATCAGTTTTTTCCACTTTAAGGCATCTCCGTTGTATACAATATCCCCTTCAATTTTGTCGCTGGTATTAATAAGATCATTAGCTTCTTTCAACTCTGATAAAATTCCGGCCATGATCGCTTCCTGTATATCATATTTAGGCTGTGTGAACCCGGATTCACCTTTGGCTGCTTCAGAATAGGGGGCACTTCCCACTTTTAAGCTGATGTTGAAAAAATGATAGGCTCTCAAGAATTTTCCGATGGCCAGATAATTTTTATTTCCTCTTTTCTCTGCTTCCTGCATCATTTTCCCTGTATTCAGAAGTCCTTTGGTGTAGACTTCAAAAGAAGCATCGTTCCATTTCATATACTGGTATGAATTTTCACCATCAGTACCAATCATCATTCTTGAAGCATACATATTGTCTCCGTTGACCTGGAATGTATATTTTTCAACAAAGGTTAGAAGAAATTTAGGATCAATGCTGGCCTGGTCATTAGGATTTTCGTTGATGGTGTCAAGGTTGGATTCGCATGAAGCCAATGTCAGAAGTCCTGCAGCAACTATAGACCTCATCAGCCATTTTGCCGTTTTACCTTTTTGTCCTTTTATATTCTTTATAGTATTTTTCATTGTCTTGATATACTTTTTAGTTAAAACTTAAGATTAAAACCGATTCCGAACCATCTGCTGGATGGGTCCTGAATATCATTAGCAATATCTCCGCTTCTGCCTGACCTGATCTGGAAATCCGGATCGGAGTAAAGGTTCTTGGATTTTTTCCACATCGCCAGATTGTAAGCAGAAATATTGGCTGTGAAACCTTTTACCATTCCTTTCGGGTTTAGTAAGGATGAAAAATCATATTCCAGAACTACAGATCTGAGCTTAACGAAAGTCCTGTCGAAAACGTTGGCAAATTCTTCACTTTCATCCTGTGTTACTCTTGCCTGGTATGGATAATTCTGTGCCCAGTCCTGGAAGCTGATTGCTTTTGTATGCGGAGTATAAAGGCCTGTCCCAGGATTGTAATTTACCCCATCCGGTACAAAATAATACGTTCCCGGATTTGCATACTCAAGATCTCTGTATGCTACAGAGTTAGGATGCTTTCCTCCCCACCACATCTTCTCAACAACCTGCGATCTCATTACCCCGCCGATGCTGCCGTCGATTCCTATATTTAAAGTAAACTTCTTGTATTTAAAGGTGTTATTGAAACCGAAAGTCCAGTCCGGATTGAAATGTCCTAAGTTCGTTGGGGCATTAGCTCTTGTTGGCATTCCTGTATTGGCATCAAGAATGACTTTTCCGTCCGGAGATTTTTGCCATGTATAGTCATAATAGCTGTCCATTCTTTCCCCTAACTTAATATTTTGGTAGTTGGGCATATTATCATAAATGGAAGTCAGCTTTTGTTCATAAGTACTCCAGTTGATTAAGGTTTTCCAGCTAAAATCAGCTGTTTTTACCGGAACCATACCAAGGGTAATTTCAAAACCTTTTGTAGTGTATTCATTTCCGTTTACATATTGTGAAGTGAAGCCTGATGATTCAGCTGCCGGGAACTGGAGAATATTATTATAATCCAATGTTCTGAAATACGTTGCATCCAAAGTAATTCTGTTATTCAGAAAGCCTGCGCTTAGCCCTAATTCATATGATTTTGTCTGTTCCGGCTTCAGAGAATTTTCTACGTTCAGGGTTGTTGGATAATAATATGTAGGATTTCCATTGAATGTGATTCCCTGGTTATTCAGATAATAATTCCTGATCGCATAAGGCTGGAAGTCATATGCTACTTTAGCCCATGAAGCGGAAAGCTTCAGCATATTGATGGACTCCGGCATTTTTACCAGGTTTGAAATAACAGCACTTACGGATGCAGAAGGGTAGAAGTAAGACCTGTTGGCTTTAGGAAGAGTAGAAGACCAGTCATTACGTCCTGAAATATTGATGAAGAAAGCGTTGTACAATCCGATATCAATCGTAGAATAAGCACTGTAAATCAGCTTTTCCTTCAGGTAGGTATAATTTTTCAGCGCTCCGATAGAATTTTCAAAGGTGTATACTTCAGGAATTTTCAATCCATCCGTAGATCTTTCATTGTTGTTGTTTTTATAATAGAAAGCAGAACCTCCGGCATTGATGGTGAAATCAAAGTTATCAGATATTTTTTTCTTGTAAGTTGCCAGGACATCGTAGTTAAGGTTCCATGTTTTATTATCTTTCAGAATGTAGCCGCCACTTCTCGGTGCACTGTAATTGAAATAGGAGTAGGGGCTCAATATTTCCGTTTTGCTGTGGTTTTCCACAATGGATATTTTTCCTTTTACCGAAAGATCCTGCGTAGCTTTATACTCTAAACCTGTCTGTGCATTGATGATATTCGTTCTGTTCTGATTTTTATAATACTCAGCTCCGAACCATGGATTATTGTACCATGCGTAGTTCCAGTTGGCTTGCGCCCTTCCTTCTTTTCCTGGGATCCACATATGATTTTTAAGCGCTTTGCCGTCTACATCACCTCCCATCCAGATCAGGATGGTGTACATATGTCCGCTTGGGTTGTAATCGTAGTTGGGAATGTTAGGAGTGAAGGCCTGGTTGAAGTTGAATTTTGTATCGAAAATCAATTTATCTCCAAGATGATTTTCAGAAGAGAAGTTGATTCCGTATTTCTGAAGATAGGAATTCGGAACCCTGTCATCATAATTCATGAAATTCCCGGAGAACCTGTATACGTCCTTGTTATTTCTATAGCTGATGGCAAAGTTATTATTGTTGATAACCGCAGGTTTTAGGAATGTACTTAAGTTATCGTGGTATTTCCAGTCGATAGGAACTCTTTCATATCTCGATTTATCATCATACTGAGTTCCAGTCACAGCTCCGTACCACGGAACTACCTGGCCTGTTACTTTGTCTCTGATCGGGCTGTTCCACTGGGCAATCTGCAGCCCGGGAACAAACTTTGGCCCCCAGATCATATCTCCGTCATTAACTCCACCATCAGCTCCGTCCCAGAATTCATATTTCCCATGAGAGCCGTTACCATATTCGGTCTGGGTTTTCGGGAGATTGGTAAACCCTCCTGTGATCATCGTATTTTGGGAGAATTCAACAGAGAATCCTTTCTTCTTCGCATTTTTTGTGGTGATCAAAATGGCTCCGTAGCGACCTCTTGACCCATATAAGGCAGAAGCTGTAGCACCTTTCAAAACGTTAATATTTTCAATATTGTTGGGATCTAAATTCTGGAAGACCTCTTTTTCCACAATAACACCGTCAATTACAAAAACAAGATTGGAATTTCCTCTCAGCGTAAACTGTGGAGCCTGCTGCATTCCTGTTGGATTGGAAACATTCAGTCCCGCAACCTGTCCGGAGAATAAATTCCCGATACTTGGTGTGGTTATGGTTTCAAACTGTTTTGTTCCCACTTCCTGGGTCGCATAACCAATTTTTTCTTTTTTCTTGGCAATACCCAAAGCGGTAATAACCACTCCTTCAATCTGCTTTTCGTTTGACTTTTTTAAAACAACAGAATACTGTTTTTTGGAAGAAACCTCAACGGTATACACAGAAAAGTCAGGAGCGAAAAATTCAAGAACATCTTTGGGGTTTGCAGAAATGGTGAAATTACCGTTTTCATCAGTAGTTGCGGTCTTTCCTGTATTTTTATCAGTGATATTCACACCGGAAACACTGGAACCGTTTTCTGATTTTACATTTCCAATAATATTGATTTCCTGGGCAGAAAAATAAAGAGGAAGTAAAAAAACGGCAAAAGTGGCTAGAGTTTTCTTCATTTTTTTGAAGACAAATTTAGCAGAGCACTGTTACCTGTATTTTAATGATGTATTAAAATAAAAATACGATTTAATATTTTTTAACAGGAAGAATTAATAGAAAGGTAAAATTGAAAATGCCCTTTGTATAAGGGATTTTGCTTTATTATATTAATTTAAGCAGGAGGCTAGGAGAGGGAAGCTGGAAGTTATTGAGGTATTGTCAAGTTCTTGAAATCCCCAGTGGTAAATTTTTGAAGAAAATCTTTCTATAAAAATAACAGGATAATAAAACTGCGACTTCGATAACTTCCAGCCTCCAGCTTCCCTCTTCCTTTCTTTTTTAAAACCTGCTCAGAATTCCCCAGTGGATTTTTGTGTCATTAAACTTAAAAGGACTTTCCAATTCATTACCATTAGACAGCGCTGGGAGAGGGAAGCTGGAAGTTATTGTGCTGTTACCAACTTATTGAAACCCTCAGTAATAAATTTTTGAAGAAAAACCTTTAAAAATAACAATATAATAAAACTGTGACTTTGATAACTTCCAGCCTCCAGCTTCCCTCTTCCTTTCTATTTCTAAAACCTGCTCAGAATTCCCCAGTGGATTTTTGTGTCATTAAATTTGAAAGGATTTCCAAATTCATTACCATTAGACAGCTGGAAGCTCATCAGGCCGATAGGAATAAAGAAATTGAAACCAAGCCCAACACTGTAAAGTTTAGGTCTTACATTCAAAGATTTATTATTGAGCTGTCCATATTGTCCGAAGACATCGAAGAAGGCCTGATTACCGATAAGATACCGGTATTCCAGACTTCCGTAGTAGTAAAAGTCGGCGGCGAGCGAGTTTTCATTGAATCCACGCATGGAATTCCAGCCTCCGAAACGGTATAATTCATTGGTGGAGAATTCTATTTTAGAATCCATCATGGCTCCTTCCCCTTTAATATTCAGGAAATAGTTTCCGGAAATATGATAATTGTGTTCCCCAAAGAAATAAAACTGGTTTTGATTAGCTTTGATGTTATCTTTAGAATAAGTGGTTGTCAAAAAATCATATCCTGCATTGATCCTTGTTTTATAAAGGAAAAGATCAATATCAGTAGGCTCTGTCATTTCAAACCATACTCCAATCCCTTTTTTATTATAGTCTTTCCCCTGAACATATAAGGAGTCAATAATGGTAGAGCTTTCCAAAGTTCCTCTTAAACCTATTTTGTTTCGGTTATTGATATGATAATAGAAAGCAGGAAGGAACTTCACATTGGCAAATGTAGAATCCTGCCTGTAGATATTCACTTTTGCATTCATTCCGACATTGGATTTGAACAGGTACGGAATATCCACCTGGAGATCAAAAGTCTGTCCCTTATCCGGGTTCCTCTGCCAGTATAAATTGACGGTTTCAAAACCATTGAACATATTCCTGAAATTCACATTCATCGTTCCGTTTAAGGTAAACTTGGAGGTTTTGTCATTCCCGAAACCGATTACCCCATCAAAAGTATTGGTCTTTTTCTTTTCCAGAAAAAGGAAAATGCTGGTGGAATCTTTTGTGAACAGAGTTTGCGGCTGCCGTTCCAGCGTTAAAAAAGGATGGCTCTGGAAGGTTTTATTGATGGCTAAAAGGTTTTTGTCATCATAATTTTTGCCTTTAAATTCCTTTTCAAGGTTTTTAATAAATCGTTTGGGAACTTTTTCATATCCTTTTACTACAAATCCGTCGATCGTTCTTTTATCATTTTTATTGATGTCAAGTTCTACGATCGGATAGCCGTTTTTCTGACCTTTATATTTAGATTTGATCCTGCTGAAAGAATAGCCCTCATCAATATACGTCTTGTTGATACTCTTCTTGGTAGAGTCTAAATTTTTAGTGAAAAAATCTTTCTGAATTTTCAGTTTCTGAACAAGAGAATCCGTAAGATTTACATAAGTTTCATTAAAGTTCTTTCCTTTATCATAGAAAATTTCAGTGCTGTCCCCCTTTACTTTTACGTCTTTCAGTTTGGTAAAGAAATAATTATTCTGAGCTAATGAATCCAGGAATTTTACTGCAGAGGTAGAGTCCTTTACTTTTTTTCTGACCTTGGTTTCTGTATCAATCAGCCAATACTGCTTCTTCTGCGCTTGTGTAAAAACGCAGAACAGTACAAAAAATATTTTCAGAAACAGTTTCAATCCCAAATATATCTACACCATAGGTAGTGATGAAATTAAGCGTAGTTAAGATAAAACTTAAGGCGAAGCTTATCTTAATGATTCTTTACAACTTAATTCTTCTTAATGGTTTAAAATTTTATTATCAAATAGCTTTCTATACAACTGAAACTAATCCAGTTTATTATATTTTTTCATCAAATTCTCATAAGTTCCCTGCGGAAGAATCCATTTCAAAGGAACCCCAATTTTCTGCCCGAATTTACCAAAATAATAATGAGCTTTCCATTTATCTTTTGCTAAAAGTTTTTCAATGTATTCCGCAACTTCCAAAGGATCAGTTCCGTCATTCACATGAGAATTCATCAGAGCATATACTTTGTCAAAAACATTTTTGTAAGGTTGGGAAACCTGTGCAATCACTCGGTTGTCTGCTATATTGGTTTTTATATCTCCAAGATGCAGAGAGCAAACGTCGATATTCCATGGATATACTTCATATCTCATTGCTTCGGTTACTTTATCCAATGCTGATTTTGACGCCGAATAAAATCCACGGAAAGGAAGACCCATTTCACTTCCGATACTGGAAACATTAATGATTTTTCCAAACTTGTGGTCACGCATATTCGGAAGAACAGCACTCATCATCTGTACAGGTCCGGCGAGATTCAGGCTGAACAATTTTAAAATATCCTCTTTCGTAGAATCTTCCACAGCGCCAACCATTCCCATTCCGGCATTATTGATCAGAACATCAATTTTGCTTTCTGTTTTTAAAACTTCAGTAACGGCATTCTGAACAGCGGTATTATCTGTTACATCTGTAGGTATGGATTTGAAGTATTTACTTTCTGTATGCTTCCGGCTCAGGCCATATACTTTATGTCCTTTTTTGCCAAAATATTCTGCCAATGCAAACCCGATTCCTGATGAGGTTCCTGTAATAATGATGGTCATTGAATTCGTTTGATTTTTAATGTTTTTATTTACTTCTGATATCAGTGAGACGTTTTTAATGGTCTGTGGTCAAAAGTAAAATCTATTTTCAGCAAATGTAAAAAAAGAAAAATGAACTTGATATGGATAAAGTCTGAAAATTGGAAGGATTTTCTAAAGCTAATCCAAAATTAAAAATAATTCATTGGTTTTGGAAAAAATATTATATTTGACTCCAATAAAAACAAATGTCTATGATGAAAAAAAACTTGAAGCTGTTTGCTTCAGCATTGGGATTCATATTCCTCTTCTACGCCTGTAGGACAGATGAAGTAACTAATTCTGAACAAAGAAAACAAAATGAGAAAATAGCAGCTTTTGAAAGGTTTGAAAATCTACGTTCCCAGGATATCCTGAATAAGAAAACTCATTCTTCTAAAAGTGGAGATGCTCTTCCACTAAGCTATGCACAACCTTTCAGTGAAATTATTTACCAGTTTTTGGTTAAACATCCAGATTTTTATGATAAGCTGGCTAACGATTTTGGAGAAATAGATTATAATGTGGCTTCACAAACCTTTGGTGAGGACAAGAAATACATTTTCTATCCGATACTGAAAGATGGAAAAGTAACCTCTTTATGGTACGGAAAGCTGAAAGAAGACAGAAGCTGGGTAGATTTCTATTTGGTACATGATACTTCTGCTTCCACTCAAAGAATGATTGGAGAATTTCAAAATTATTATTCTAAAAAAGCTGTAAGCAGAGGTGAGCCGGATCCTCCTGTAAAAGAAATACCGGAAATTGTGATTACTCCTCCAGGAACAAATCCACCGATCAACGATCCTCTTCCCAATACTGGTGGTGGAGGAACTTATACACCTCCTTATACAGGAGATATGAGCGGAGGACCAATTATGCATGGGGGCGGAACCGGAACCAGTACGACGCAGGATCCTTGTAAAAAAACGAAAAGTATTTTAACGAATCCTAATGTTCAAACAAAAATCAGTGAACTTAAAACGCAATCAACTTTAGGAGGTGAAAAAGGAGTGAAATTTAAAGTAGACGGAACACCTTCTGAGACTATAAGTGGTGGGGAACACAGTGTAAATTTCGGTGATAAAACAGGCTATGCAGGAGGCTATCATAATCATACTCCAACAGGAATATCTATGTTGTCACCACCGGATATAGACCAATTATTAGGTTTTGCAAGAGCACAGCCTATTTCTAATCCCGAAAATGTAAAGAATGCTTATGTTGGAATGGTTGCTCCTAATGGCATGCATTATGTTATCAGGTTTAACGGAACTTATCAGGATGCTATAACAAATTTTTCACAAGAGCAATTGGATGAATATACGGATAGATATCAGACTAGATATGGAATCTATAAACCCTCTTCTGGAGATATGAACAATGAAGCAATTGAGAAATTCTTTTTCAAAGCCCTTAAAGATATGGGATTAGAAGGAAAAGTCAATTTACAAAGAATAGAAAATGATGGAACTGTAAAAATGATAATTAAAAATACTGATGGTACTATAACTGCTACACCATGTCCTTAATGTAAAAAAGTAAATAATATGAAAAATATAGCATACATAATTCTATTAATTATTTCAATTTCGTGTAAAGCACAACAGACTTTTCCACTTAACACAGATTTTGAAGAAATACCACAAGGCTCTTATATAAAAGATTTAAACAATGAATTAAATCCATATGTAGGAGAATATAAAGCTAGCTTTCAAGGAAATGAAATTAAATTATTCATAAGTAAAGAAAATATGAAATATATTAAGTCATTGAATGTCTATCAAGATGTTTTATCTATAAGATATATTGTGAAAAACCCTGTAGGAAACATTCTTCAAGATACACAAAATATGACTTTTCAACCTAATCAACTTTTACATTCAATTTATAGTCGTGGGACTTACCCAAGTAAAAATATTGTATGGTTTAATTATGGAGGAACAAACTGTAGAGTAGGCTGGGGAAGTATTGAATTAAAAAAAATTAGCTCTACACAAATCTCATGGGAATATCGACCTAATGATATTATTCTTGATGATAGCAAGTGCCCTTCTGGAACAGATATTAATATTTATCTTCCTGAAACAAAAGATTTGATTTTTACGAAACAATAATGCATAAACCGCTGAAAGGCGGTTTTTTTATTAAAACGAAGCCTTACTATTAACCAAATTTAAGACAAACTTAATCTCAATCATGTGTGGAATATCAACAGAATTATTACTTTTAATTACTTATGTATCTGAAAAACAATTATTTAATTTGTTTTCGTGGTAGGGAGTGTTTAAAAAAAGCCAAAATTTCTTAATAACATAAGGAAACCTTAATGATGGGTGGGAGCAGGCTGTTCTAATTTTGCACCTAATCAAAAAGGATATCATGAATGTATTTAAAATCCCTGTCTCTGTAACGTATTTAACAGGTAGGGTATTACTTATTGGTGCAATATCAGCTTCACCGATGTTCCTCGCTCAGAAAAAAGACAGCTTAAAAGAAAAATCCATCGACGAGATTGTTGTTGTTGGATACGGAACACAGAAAAAAAGTAAAGTTTCCGGCGCTGTTTCGGAGGCTTCGCTGGATAAGCTTACTTCCAGGTCATTGTCTGGTGTAGGAGAAGTTCTTCAGGGTAAAGCTCCCGGAGTAACTGTAGTGAACGAAGGTGGAGATCCCAACGGATCACCTAAGGTCAATATCCGTGGTTTGGGAGGTATCAATGGAGAAACTCCTTTGTATGTAGTGGATGGAGTGGTTTTCAACGGAACACCATCTATCAATCCAAACGATATTCAGGATATTTCTGTGCTTAAAGATGCTTCTGCAGCTATTTACGGAGCCAGATCTTCCGGAGGAGTTATCCTTATTACCACTAAAAAAGGAAAGAAGGGAAATCTTACTGTAGACTTTGATGTTAAATATGGCGTAAACCAGACATGGAGGCTGAAAGAATCCCTGAATGCAGCAGAATTCCAGGATGTCATGTACAAAGCCTATGAAAATGCCGGAAAATTGGGAAGCTTACCGATGGCTTTTAATCCCAATCAGTATCCTGACGGAAGAATTACCAGAACAGACTGGATGAAAGAAATTTTCAGAACAGGAACCATTCAGGAGTACAATGTAAATCTTAGTGGCGGAAGTGAAAAATCCAGATATTTTGTGGGAATGAACCACAGAAGCCTGGAGGGAATTTTATTGAATACCCAGGCAAAACGATATAACTTCAGAGTGAATTCTGAACATAAAGTAAAAGACTGGCTGACGATCGGAGAAAATATGTACTACAATTACTCTGATGGTAATACAGCCGATACCAAAAGTGGATATACAGGAGCTCTGGTTGCTGCCATGTATTATCCTCCGAATGTTCCGGTATATACACCCAGTGGTGCATTTTCAGGACTTCCGATTGATGTTGCGGGGGGATATGGAGACATGATCAACCCTGTTGCTTATCTTAAAAGAATCAGTATCAGAAATCCTACCCACGAGATTTTGATCAATCCTTATGCGGAAATCACATTGGCTAAAGATTTAAAATTCCGTTCCAACTTCTCACAGACTTTTAAACTGGGAGATGTAAAGAACTTCACGTACAGAGTTTTGGAAGTCGGGAAAATTTTTGACACCAATAATCTGGAATACCAATCCAACAATTCTTCTACAGCGCTTGCAGAGCAGTTGCTGACTTATAAAATAGCTTTAGGACAGCATAATTTTGACTTCCTTGGAGGTTTTACTTTCCAGAAAACGATTGATGACGGTTTTGTGGCAAAATCGTATGATTTCAGAAGTGAAGCTGAGGTTTTCCAGCACCTTCAGAACGCTGCAGACACCAATAAAGATGTTTCCAGTTACAGATTCAAACAATCTTTGGTTTCTTATCTGGCGAGAGTAAACTACGACTATGCCGGGAAGTATATTGTAAGTTTATTGGGAAGACGTGATGGTTCTTCACTGGTGGCCAAACAAAACAGATTTGCTAATTATTATGCAGTTTCCGGTGCCTGGGTAGTTTCGAAAGAAAACTTTATGAAAGATATCTCATGGCTTTCCAGTCTGAAGTTGAGAGGAAGCTACGGTATCTTGGGTAACCTCGGAGGAATTTCACCTCAGGCAGTAAACCCTTTGATGACAAGAGATAACAATGTTATTTTCGGACAGGATCCTTCTCAGAATATCGCTTATTATGCTACTACACGTCCGAATCCGGATCTGAAATGGGGTAAATCTGAGCAGACCAACTTCGGGGTAGATGCTTCATTCCTTCACAATAGTCTTTCCTTACAGTTTGATTACTTCGTGAAAAATTCCAAAGACCAGATCTTCAACGTAAGCTTACCAAGTACGGCAACGTACAATAATCAGTATGTGAATGCGGGATTATTCCAGGATAAAGGATACGAATTGGGAATCAATTATAACAAAGTAGTTTCCGGGGATTTTACTTTCTCAATTGGAGCTACAATGAGTCAACTAAAGAATACGGTGAAGCAGCTTGCCAATGTAGATGAGATCTTTATCAATGATAACGGCGTAAGAGGGGTTTTAAAACCAACCCGTGTGAAAGTGGGTGATCCTCTGTATTCTTTCTATGGTTATAAGACCGGAGGAATTTTCCAGACTCAGGAAGAGATCAACAATTATAAAGATGCTAACGGAAACCTTATCCAGCCGAATGCAAAACCCGGAGATATCAAATTCCTGAAGAAAGAAGGAAATACAGGTGTGCTTAATAATAACGATTTTGTTAATCTTGGTAGCCCGTATCCTAAATTCTCTTATGGATTTTCTTATAACATGACCTGGAAAAACTTTGACCTGAACTTATTCTTCCAGGGAGTTTACGGTAATAAAATATTCAACGGAATGAAGTTTATTTCCTTGAATCCGGGCGGAACAGGACAGAATTATAATATGGACAGAGATATCCTGAATGCATGGACTCCTCAGAACACCAATACCGATATTCCAAGGCTGGTACACGGTGACCCAAGTGGTAATTACTCCAAAGTATCAGATTTCTATGTGGAAGACGGGTCCTACTTAAGACTGAAGAACCTTACCATCGGGTATTCATTACCAAAAGAATTGTATAGAAAACTGGATGTAAACAAAGTGAGAATTTATATGACTTCTAACAACCTGTTTACGATAACGAAATATACAAGATTTGATCCTGAAGTAGGAATGAATTCTTACGGAGTAGATACCGGAAGATATCCTCAGGCACGCTCATTCATCTTTGGAGTGGAGATCGGATTATAATTTTTAACCAACAAAAAGTAAGAAAAATGAAACTTTTCAATAAAATATTTTTAATATCAGGAATATCCGTAATGCTTTTATCCTGTACAGGAGAGCTGGATGTTCAGCCGGAAGGAACACCTACTGAAGCCAGCTTCTGGAAAACGGAAAACGATCTGATTACCGGAGCAAATGCCATGTATAAGCCTTTGTTTGATGGTGAATTCTACGGAAGAGGTTTGTTCTGGTTTATCAATGCCAGTGATGATATGGTCACAGGAAGGGCAAAAAGTGAAGCAGATAATGCAAAAAACTTCAGCAGCAATTATATCGCGGCAGGTGATCTTGAAACCCAGTGGAACAAAAGATACAATGTGATAGGTGTAGCCAACCGTGTGATCCGTAATGTTGACAATATTCAGACTTCACAGGCCATTAAAAACAAATACCTTGGTGAAGCTTTGTTCATGAGCAGCAGGATGTATTTTGAACTTGCTTATTCTTATGGAAACGAAAAAGCAGGAGTTCCTATCATCGACCGTTCAAAAGATCCGGATCCAAACCCGATTCCAAGGGCAGCCAACGTAATGGAGAATTATACCTACATTGTGAACGACCTGAAAAGAGCTGCAGAATTATTACCTGCCCAGGCAGAGCTTCCTGCAAAAGACTATGGAAGACCTCATAAAGCGGCAGCATGGGCATTGTTGGCAAAAGTATACCTGTTTATGAAAGACTGGAAGAATGCAGAATTCTGGGCTAATGAAGTCATGACAAAAGGAAACAGAGCCTTATTGGGAAATTTTGCTGATGTTTTTAAAGCTGAAAATAACTACAGTTCAGAATACATCTGGTCTGTTCCGGGAACACCTAAGTTTACAGCCTGGGGAAGTATTCTTCCAGGAGTAATGCTTGAAAACAAAGGATGGGGAGAATATAACGGATGGGGATATTTCCAGCCGACAAAAGAACTGTATGATGAATACGAAGCCGGTGACTTGAGAAGAAGTGCTACCATTCTTAAAATAGGAGATAAATTTACTTTTAATGGAAAGGAAAGAATCTATGCTTCCACTAATTCTCTTACCGGATACCAGTTCAATAAATATATGGATGCCTTCAAATATGAGCTGAAAAGTGGTCACGTGAGTGCCAACGGAGATTATCCGTGTACAGACCTTGCCGTTCCGATTATGCGTTACGCTGAGGTGATCCTCATTAAGGCAGAAGCTTTACTGATGCAGGGAAAATCTGCAGACCAGGAGATCAATATGATCAGAGTGCGTGCAGGTTTATCTCCGAAAAACGGATGTACAATGGCAGATCTGAAGCATGAAAGACGTTGCGAACTGGCAGGTGAATGGGCAGACAGACACAGAGACCTTGTACGTTGGGGAGATGCGCAGGCAGCTTATGCCAAACCTCTGCATGGTATCAATGGGCAGGTAGTCTGGGCCGCAAGAAACTTTAATCCGGCTGTACATAATGTTTGGGCAGTTCCACAGGCTGAAATCGTAAACAGTCACGGGATCATTAAACAAAATGAGGGCTGGTAAAATTTAATCTTTATATATAAGCCACTATATCATTGCAGAACCTTCTGTGATGATATAGTTTTTTCAAACGTATAGTGATAGGTTGTTCCATTTGACCTATAAAATAATAACGATAAACGAATGAAATTATCAAAAATTTTAGCCGTTCTGGCACTGGCTGTTTTTTCCCAAAATCAGGCACAGAATTATTTAAATTACAATGTAGGAAATGCACATTCGCATAATGATTATATGCAGGAGATCCCCTTTTGGCAGGCTTATTATGCCAATTTTGGTTCTATAGAAGCAGATGTATTTCTGCTAAAGGGAAAACTTTGGGTAGCCCATACCGAAAAAGAGCTTTCCGCAGACAGAACTTTAGAGAATCTCTATCTTGACAATATTTCAAAACAGATTAAGCTGAACAAAGGAAATATCTATCCTGATGCCGGTAAAAAGCTTCAGTTGCTGATCGATATTAAACAGAATTATAAAACGTCGCTGGCAGCTTTGGTCAATACTTTAAAAAAGTACCCTGAGATCACCGGAAATTCAGGAATTAAAATTGTGATTACCGGAGGACGTCCTCAGCCGGAAGATTTTAAAAGCTATCCGAACTACCTTTATTTTGACGGAGATCTTGATAAAAACTATTCTGCTGATCAGCTGAAAAGAATCGGAATGTTCAGTGCAGACCTTCCCGGATTGGTAAAATGGAACGGGAAAGGAATTCCAAGGGATGAGGAAACTGCAAAAATTAAAAGTGCGGTTGATAAAGCTCATGCTCAGAAGAAACCGGTTCGTTTTTACGGAGCTCCGGACTTTCCGAATGCATGGGTAAATCTGATGGATTTAGGAGTGGATTATATCAATACCGATCATATTCCTGATCTTAAAAAATTCATGAACACTATTCCGAAAAACTTTTATAAGAATACAAAAGAGTACAGCACTTATACGCCTACCTATAAAACAGACGGAGTGGAGAAAAAGGTAAAGAATGTGATCCTTCTTATACCTGACGGAACTTCTTTACCACAATATTATGCTGCTTTTACTGCGAATAAAGGAAAGCTGAATGTTTTCAATATGAAATCCACAGGACTTTCCAAAACCAATTCATCCAATGCTTATATTACAGATTCAGCACCGGGTTCTACAGCATTTGCTACAGGTGTTAAAACCAAGAATACTTTTGTCGGTGTTGATAATATGGGAAAAGCACTGGCACAAATCCCTGATATTATTGCTGAAAAAGGACTGGTTTCCGGACTGATTTCTACAGGAGATGTTACAGATGCTACTCCTGCAGACTTCTATGGTCATTCAGATAACAGAAACAGCTCAGAACCTATTCTGAAAGATTTTGCAGACTCAAAAACAAAAATTCTGATCGGTGGGCCTACAAGCGGATTATCCCAGGAAAATCTGCAGAAATTCAAAGAAGCGAAAATTGACCTTTACCACGATCTTAAATCGGTAACTAAAATAAACAACCGCACTCTGGTGATTGATCCTCTGGCTTCACAAAGGATTACCAATGGAAGGGGAAACTGGCTTGCTGATGCATTTGATCTTACTTTAAATGATTTAAAAAACAATAAAAAAGGTTTTTTTATGATGATTGAAGCTTCGCAGACAGATGGCGGAGGCCACAGCAACAATATAGAGCAGCTGGTCACAGAATTACTGGACTTCGATCAGGTGGTAGGAAAGGCTATGAAATTTGCTGACGAAAATAAAGAAACCTTAGTTATTGTGGTTGGCGACCATGAAACAGGCGGTTTAACCCTTTTGGACGGAAGTCTCAAAGATGGCTGGGTATTCGGGAATTTCAGTACAAATGACCATACTTCCATTCCATCAAGTGTTTTTGCTTATGGACCAAATTCAAAGCAATTTACAGGGCTGTTTGAAAATACAGAGATCTTCAACAAAATACTGTCAGCCTACGGAATTCAAAAGTAGCTTTGATATATAGTTTTTACTTTACAAAGAGAGACTGTTTCAAGCTGAAGCAGTCTTTTTTCTCTCAATTTTAATGACTAGTCCTAAATAATCGTTACAGATTAATAAGATAAAAATACTAATATTTATGATATAGTTGTAGGGCTGGCCCTACAACTATATTTGTTTTTATAGGTTCTTATTTTTACACTCTTCTGTTTGTGCATTTGTTCAGGTGTTTTCATATAACACGACCAA
>NZ_JAYSDT010000046.1:0-31690 GCF_041914225.1 Chryseobacterium sp. | reverse complement strand
AATTTACTCTAAAATTTTTATATTTAGAAAATTATGTTAAATTTGTAGAACATCGTAAAAATTTTTAAAAATGATAATTCAAAAAACTGAAAACTCCAGAATTTCTACATTTGACCCTAACAATTTTTCATTCGGAAATACTTTCATTGATCATATGATCATTTGTGAGTACGAAAACGGAAAATGGGGTGATGTAAAATTAGTTCCTTACGGTCCGATTCCATTTACACCTGCTATGATGGGAGTAAATTATGGACAAGCTTGTTTTGAAGGTATGAAAGCCTATAAAGACAAAGACGGGCAGGTTTTCCTTTTCAGGCCTGAAAAGAATTTTGAACGTATCAATAAGTCAGCGAAGCGTCTTGCTATGCCAGAAGTGACTGAAGAAATGTTTTTAGACGGGTTAAAAGCATTAGTAGATATCGACAGAGATTGGATTCCACAGGGGGAAGGAATGTCTCTTTATATCAGACCTTTGATTTTTGCTACAGAAGAAGCTTTGAAAGCAAGAGTTTCGAATAAATATATGTTTGCTATCGTTGCAACGCCAGCGAAGAGCTATTATTCAGAACCGGTATCAGTGAAAATCTCTGACCACTATTCAAGAGCTGCAAACGGAGGAGTAGGTTCTGCAAAAGCTGCAGGGAACTACGCTGCTTCTTTCTATCCTACACAATTGGCTATAGAAGAAGGATATGAGCAGATAATCTGGACAGATGATGCTACTCACGAATATTTCGAAGAGAGTGGTACAATGAACGTATTTGTAAGAATCAACGATACAATCTATACACCTCCGACTTCTGAAAAAATCCTTGACGGGGTAACAAGAGACAGCTTTATTCAGTTGGCAAAGAGAAGAGGAATCGAAGTAAAAGTAGAGCCTATTGCTGTGAAAACTGTAATTGAAGCTTTAAAGAACGGTTCTCTTAAAGAAGTTTGGGGAGTAGGTACAGCAGTAGTAACCACTCAGTTCCAGGCTTTAGGATATCAGGGAGAAAAACTTGATCTTCCAAGATTATCTGATGAAGAAAGCTTTGCAGCGATCCTTAAGAAAGACCTTGTAGATTTACAAACCAACCTGTCTGAAGATCCGTTCGGGTGGAGAGTTACTGTAGATCACGCTTTGGAAACAGTATAATACTATAAAATAACAATATGAAAGCCGGGTTTTTCCCGGCTTTTTCGTATCTATGTATTTATAAAAATGAATGAATAGTTGTAGACATGATCGATATTTTATTACATTCACACATTTCTTGACCAAGTTTTGTAATTGATTCCCGAAATGTGTATTTTCGCAAAAGTTTATGAAAAAAATACTCTTCATATCAGCCATAAGCCTGTTGAGCTGCAACAGAAATGCCCAGACGGCCCATCCTCCTGTAGGCGGTGTTTTAAGCCAGAAGGACCTGGATATTTCCAAAAACAGGATGAAAAATTTGAATACTATAGAACGGGGGCAGATTCAGGACTGGATCAATGGCCAGTCTGTAAAGTATTATCCTACGCAGCTTAATTACTGGGTAACGGTGGAAGGTTATGATCAGAGAGAAAAAAGGAAAGATGAAACCATGATTTCCTATTCCTATGATCTGTATGATTTTGACGAAACTAAAATCTATGACAAACCTTTTGAAAGAAGAGATGCCAGATTCGGGCATTTTGATGAACTGAAAGCGGTGGAGAATGCTTTACGTTTTATACGTGATGGTGAGGAAGTAACGCTTTTGGTACCGTCTTCTCTGGCTTACGGAACCTACGGAGACGAAAAGAAAATAGACAACGACATTCCATTAATCATAAAATTAAAAGCTCTATAATACATGAAATTGTTTAACAAGAATATAATTCTGGCAGCGGCAAGTATTTCGCTGATGAGTTGTACCCCAATTTATAAAAAAATGAACGTAGACAAAGAAACTTACGAAGGTCTTAATGACGGACTTTATGCCAATCTTCAAACCACAAAAGGGAATATGATTGTGAAGTTTGAAGACAAGAAAGCACCAGTAACTGTAGCCAACTTTATCGGTCTTGCAGAAGGGAAAATCGATAACAAAGCTAAGGCTAAAGGAGTTCCTTACTATGACGGAACTATTTTCCACAGAGTAATCAAAGATTTCATGATCCAGGGAGGTGATCCTCAGGGAACAGGTATGGGAGATCCGGGATATAAATTCGAGGATGAAAGAAATGACCTTAAGCACACAGGAAAAGGGATCCTTTCTATGGCAAACTCAGGACCAAATACAAACGGTTCTCAGTTCTTTATTACTGAAGTAGCTACCCCTTGGTTGGACGGAAGACATACGATCTTCGGAAAAGTAGTAAAAGGAACTGAAGTGATTGATGCTATCGCCAATGTTGAAAAAGGAGCTCAGGATAAGCCTAAAACAGATATCGTTTTAGAAAAAGTTTCTGTTTTCAGTAAAGGTGACGAGTACAAACATTACGATGCAGCTAAAACTTTCAACGAAGGAAAAGCTAAAATCGCAGAAAACAATAAAGCTTTCATCGCTAAAGAAGAAGCTGAAAGAAAGAAAAAAGAAGAGGAATTCAAAGCTAACCAGGAGAAACTGGTAGAAAGCCTGAAAGCTGGTATGCAGAAAACTGAATCCGGTCTTTATTATAAAATCACAAAAACAGCTGACGGTAAAGCTCCTAAAGCTGGTGACAATGTATCTGTACACTATGCAGGTAAATTAGTGGACGGAACTGAGTTCGATTCTTCATTCAAAAGAAATGAGCCGATCGAAATTCCAATCGGAATGGGAAGAGTAATCAAAGGATGGGATGAAGGGATCCTTTTATTGAAAGAAGGTGAAACAGCAACATTATTGATTCCGCCGGCAATGGCTTACGGAGAAAGAGGAGCAGGAGGGGTAATCCCGCCAAACTCATGGTTGGTTTTCGATGTTGAGCTTGTAAAAGTAAAATAATTGAATCTTCAAAATATGGTAAAAGCCGTCCGAAAGGATGGCTTTTTTATTTTGCTCAAAATATTCTGTAACGAACTGAGTCAATAGCACGACACATTTTACAGTTGGAAAGTTTAATGATTTTTCTGACAAAAATGTAACACCCCCAATCATGAAAACCAAATTACTTTTTTTTCTGCTCGTTTTGCTGTCGTTTACTGCTTTTTCACAGACCAAGGCGGATTCTGATGATGCAGCAATAAAAAAATCACTTACTTATTTCGTAAGCAGCATTCAATCCAAACAGATCGATCAGGCGGTAAGCTGCATATATCCAAAATTCTTCACGATAGTTTCAAAAGAACAGATGACTCAGATTTTGAATATGACTTACAATAATCCATTCATGAAAATTGAAGTGCAGGATTTAAAATTTGGAACTATTGAAAAACCTGAACTCATTACCAATGAATATTTTGCTATTACCCATTACTTTCTGAAACTGAAATGTAACGTCAGTTCATTAAATGATGACATGAAAAAGAAAATGAACAGCGCCTTAACAGCTAAATATGGAGCGAATAATGTAAAATATTTAGCTAACGAAGGTTCCTATCTTATCAACGCCCATATGAAAGCCTGTGCTGTTGCAAAAGATAAAAAGGCATGGAAATTTGTTGTTCTTGAAAAAGAATATAAAAAAGAACTGGTGAAAATCTTACCGAAGAAAATTCTGGATAAATTTTAAAAGTTAAGCAGTAAAAAATAAACTGCCTTGAAGAAGTGTTTCTTCGTTTCCTGTAAATACCGTAAAAATACGGATTTCAGTAAGGGATTATTACTTCTATCTTTATCCGGCACTTATAAAAAACAAAATAATTATGTTGGATCTGAATTACGATGGGATAAAAAAAGAAATAGAATCGGAGATGTGTGAAGCGCACAATCTGCATCCGGAACTGATTAAAACAGATGAAGGCTTCGGTATCAAAGCCTGTTGTGAACCTTTCAGAGAGAAAATGGTTGAAAAATCCGGAAGAATGATTGAGGAAGAAACCCAGAAGATCCTCGAAAAAATGCTGAAGAATATGTTTAAAGAATAAATTTTTACGATGTGATGATAGCACTTGTTGTTATCACGGGAGCTGCTCCGGAAGGAGTGGCTTTTTTGTTATGTTTTTAACAACTTGAACTCAATAAAAAACCGCCCCAAAAACAGGGCGGTTTTCCAAGTAAAAATAAATTGAAAGTTATATGTTTTGTTATCTTTTCTTCACACTTGTTCCAGCCAGGGAACTGATGAATACAAGGCCAAACCCGATATAAGCAGCAAATGCCGTCAGGTATATAATTAAGCTGTTAAAGCTTGGTTTTGTGGCGTATACCAACACAGAAAATGCAGCAAAACTCAACACCAGCATCAGGCTCCATATATGCAATTTCGCAGCATCTTCATTTCTCTTAAAAATCATTTCAAAAAACGCTCTCATCATTACTAACATTTTAAGGGTTATACATTAATTTATATCATAAAGGCGCACTCATCACGGTAAAAAGAATATATTCTTTTACTGGGCTAAGGTTCACGATGACTTGCCATTTATTTATATTACGATACCGGGCTGAAAGTCCGGGATATTTTTGTTTTTTTTGAATCAATAAATGATTCCTGGTTATTGTGATACCAGTCAGATACGGGGTGCAAAACTGCTGTGAAGAACTAATGGGGGTTAGTTAATCACGGACCCGTATCTTTTACGGCATCGTAGAAAAAAAAGGGATTCATATTTACATATGAACTTGAATCAGTGGAAAAACTGAAAATCCACAGAAAACCTTTTTTCTCATCCTTAGTTTTTTTTTATTTTTTTTCTCAATAACTTACATGCCAATATTATGCCAAAGTTCATATTCTGCGATTAACACTTTGTTTCACGGGTTTGATGAGATCAGTATTCAAGCGTGTTTTCATCTGTTATTTCCTTAAACGTAGAAAAATTTTCTATTACTTAGGTGTTATTAATGACAACAAAGAAAATATTACGGAGAAATTGTTTTTTCTATTTAAAATATGATCAGAAAAGTTTAGCATGAAACTTTTGTCCTTAAAGATAAGACCAATGATTAGAATACCATTTTCAACTTATTTTAATTTGTTTGAATGGATGAGTTTATAAAATTGTGTTATTCGTGAGATCATTAGTGTCATTTGTGTTTAATCATAAACCACAAATAGCACTAATATTTTTACACAAATTCCACAAATAGAATCATACGAATCAAATTATTATCTGTGCACATCTGCGAAATCAGTGGGAAAAAATATTTGAATTGATGATTTGTATCAACAGTGTTTAAAAAGAAAACCGTCCTTAAAGACGGTTTCATATTTACCAGTTTTTATCGATCATATAGATAATCTGTGTCAATGCGGTAGCGCCCAGTAAAAGCTCTCTTCGGTTCACCTTTTCAAAAGTATCTTCTACTGTATGGTGTATATCAAAATAACGCTGAGAATCCGGCATCAGTTCGGCTGCGGGGATACCCATATCGTGAAGCGGGTAGAGGTCCGTTCCTGAAAACCGCTCTTCAAAATTATACACTCCGTAAGGAAGAAACAGGTTTGACCAGCTTTTGATCTGGTTTCTTTTGGCATCATCCATATCCAGGGCAATTCCTCTCGGTGCAAAACCCCCGGCATCCGTTTCTATAGCAAAAAGATGTTTTTCATTTTTCTCCTTTACTGTCTTACCATATTGAATTCCACCTTTTACTCCGTTTTCTTCATTGGCAAAACATACAACCCTGATGGTATGGTTATTTTGTATCCCTAATTTTTTAAAGGTTCTCAATACTTCAATACTTTGCACAATTCCGGCCCCGTCATCATGGGCACCTTCACCTACATCCCAGGAATCAAGGTGTCCGCCGACAACAATAACACTTTGATCTTTTTTACCGGTGATTTCACCAATAACAGAGTGGGAGAGTTTCTCTCCTTTCATTCCGCAGTTGGAATTGAGTTTTGCCGTGACTTTCTGATTTTTTACTAATGCTTCCAGTTCGTCTGCCGTAGTGCTTCCGATGGCTACAGCCGGTATTTTGGAAACCTTATCTTCATATCGCATGTTTCCTGTGTGGGGAACATCGTCGAAGGCAGAAGAAAGTGATCTGACAATGGCAAATTTACCTCCTTTTTTAGCCGTTAAAGAAGCTGTAGTCCGTCTGTAAGCGCTTGCATCACGGTAAGAAATGAAAGTCTGTACATTTCCCTGATTAAACGGGTAATTGAAAAAGACAATTTTACCCTTTACTTTTTCGGCGGGAAGCTGATCATATTCCTCCAGTGATTTTACCATGATGATTTCACCTGAAACATCTTTTCCTCCTGTACCTTCAGAATTTCCAAGCGAAAGCATTTTGATGCTTTTCCATGTTCCTTTGGCGGTTTGAATATGCAGGGATTCTTTTCCTCTTACCCAAACCGGGATCATGACTTCCTGAAGCCATACCTTATCAGCTCCGGCATCACGGAGTTTCTGTGCTGCCCACTGTACCGATTTTTCATAAGCTTCAGAACCGCTTAAGCGATGTCCGATATTTTTTGTAAGCTCTCTCAGCTCAGTATATCCTTTGCCATTGTTCAGAATTTCTGTGGAAATTCTTTTGAATTGTATAGAGTCTTCTTTGTACTGGCCATATGCGGCCATTCCAAAAAGTAATAATGATGTTCCTAATATCTTTTTCATTGTTACCAGTTTTTATCAACCATAAAAATCATCTGTGTGATGGCAACCGCTCCGAGCAGTAGTTCTCTTTTATTTACTTTATCAAAAGTATCCTGTTCGGAATGATGGTAATCGAAATATCTTTGTGTATCTACAACAAGCTCTGCCAGGGGAATATCAAGTTTTTTCAAAGGTGAAATGTCCTGAATAGCCTCTGTCTGGTCAAAATCATAAACCCCGTAAGGAAGAAAATATTCTTTCCATGGATATACCAGTCTTCTTCTCTGGGGTGACATATCCAAAGAAAATCCCCGTGGAGAATATCCTCCGGCATCAGTTCCTAAAGCAAATACATGTTTTTCATCTTTCTTTTTTACATAAGCTGCGTACATTTCGCGGCCCTGTCCTCCGTTTTCACTGTTGGCATACAGAACGACCCTGATGGTGTGATTATTTTCGTATCCAAGTGCTTTCAATGTCCTTAAAACTTCAATACACTGCACAACACCTGTTCCGTCATCAATGGCGCCTTCGCCAACATCCCAGGAATCAAGCTGGGCACCTAATACAATTACTTTAGAATCTTTTTTGCCCTGAATTTCAGCAATGATATTGGGATTTGTAGTATCGCTTTTTGATTGTGCGGTCATGTTGATTTTAGCGGTAACTTTTTGTCTTTTCAGGGTTTTCTCCAATTCGTCCGCAGATCTTACCCCGATAGATAAAGCCGGGATTTTAATCTTATCATCCGGTTCGTAGTAAATCATTTTGGCATGTGGAGTGTCATCATTGGCGGTTGTCAGCGATCTTATAATTAATGCTTTTGCGCCTGTTTTGGCAATGACAGAAGCGGAAATTAATTTTGATTTTGCCGTTTGTAAATAGGAGTCACTAGTATTGATAATCTTCGGATCCATAGGAACGTTCACGAAAACTATTTTGTCCTTTAACTGGCCTACTGACATGGCGTTAAGCTCCGAAGTGGAATTAATTAAAACAATTTCACCTGTCAGGTCTTTTCCGCCTGTTCCTTCAGAGTTTCCAAAAGAAAGCATCCTGATATTTTTCCAGTCTCCGTTTCCGGCTTTTATCTGCAGGGATTCTTTTCCTCTGATCCAAACCGGTGTTTTGGCTTCCTGCCGCCAGATCATGTTTATGCCGATTTCCTTAAATTTTTTTTCGGCCCATTCTACCGCTTTTGCATATCCTGGCGTGGCACTGAAACGCGGCCCGATTCCTTTGGTAAGTTCTCCCAGGTTTTCATAAGCGGTGCCGTTGGTCATAATTTCATCCGAAATTTTTCTGAACTCATCATGATAATTGAATTTGGCAACCGTTCCTTTTTTTGCCGGATTTTTTTGTGGCTTTTTTTGAGAAAATAAAAATCCACTCAAAAAGAGTGGAAGTATAATGAATATTTTTTTCATTTATTATTTACCTTTCTTTTTCCATTGATAAAATTAGGGAAAAAATAGGAAATTATTAAGGTTTCATATCATACATTACTAAGGCTGTAATCAATTTTGGCTCAATAAATGTACATTTCGGAGGCATACTTAGTTTTAAGTCTGAAATTTTAATCATATCATTAAAACTTACAGGGTAAATCCCGAAACCTACCTTGCCTTCTCCGTTATCTACTTTTTCTTTTAGGATATTGATTCCGTTGATGTTGGAAGTTCCTTTTACATAAGAAATAAGCTCAGAGCTGTCCGGATCTTCAATTTTCAGAATATTTTTGAAAATATACTTGTCCAGAAGGTGGTGATCCAGATTGTCCAGAGACATTTCCTTGGAACGAAGATCGTGCTTTACGTGAAGAGAGTAAAACTTACCGTCCATATACATCGAAATGTGGAACTTTTGAGAAGGGTAGTATGGTGTTTCTCCTTTTTCGTGAATAAGGAAATACTGCTCAAGCTGCTTCAGGAAATCTTCCGGAGAAACTCCATTCAGATCATGTAAAATTCTGTTATAGTCATGAATTTTGATCGACTGGTTGGAAACAATAAAACTATATACAAAGTTGTAATGCTCTGTACCGTTATGTTTTTTGTTTTTCTCTTTATGATATTTGGCATTTAATGCTGTAGATCCGATTCTGTGGTGTCCATCGGCAATGTAGAAAGAATCAATCTGATCAATTACTTCTTTAAACTGCTGCAGCTTCAGACGATTGTCAATTCTCCATATTTTGTGTCTGATACCAAGTGAATCCACATGGTTGAAGATAGGGACATTTTTTTCCTCATGGTTCATCAGCAATTCAATTTTTGAATTGGCCGGATAGGTAAGAAGCACAGGTTCTGCCTGCAGATTTACCTTTTCAAGATAATGGGCCAGTTTTTCCTTTTTCTGCGGAATGGTACTTTCGTGTCTTTTGATTTTTCCATTCCAGAAATCTTCAATACTTGCCAATCCCAGAAGTCCTCTGAACATCTGTTTGTTGGGATAGATCTGCTCATAAAGATAATAGGCTGAATTGTCCTGGACTAATTTTTTTTCTTCCAGAAGTTCTTCAAATGTAGAACGGATCTTCCTCAGGTTCCGGTCAATATCTTTGGATTTACTTACAACATAGGGTTTGATCATATTGATGTAAGTATTTTCAACTTGAGCTTTCTCCGCAATCTCTTCCTGGGTGAAATTATCCAGTGGATGGGTAGGGAAAGTACTCTCAAAGTCTCTATGAGGTCTTATTCCACGGAAAGGTTTAAAAACAGGCATATTTATCTTATAGTTTCTTTTTGTAGCTTAATAATTTGTTCTGCAAGTTCGATACCGATTTTCTCCTGTGCATCTACCGTATTTCCGCCTACGTGAGGGGAAAGTGATAATGCAGGATTCATCAGCAAAGGTAATTCGGGGTTCGGTTCGTTTTCAAAAACGTCCAGTGCCGCTCCGGCTACTTTTCCTGATTCGATAAAATCAATCAGTGCCACTTCATTGATGACACCTCCTCTTGCAGTATTTACAATATAGACTCCGTCTTTCATTTTTTCAAACTGAGGAGTGTCCAGAATGTATTCATTCGTTTTCGGCGTATTGATGCTGATGAAATCGGCATCTTTAAGGAATGCTTCCATATCATTGGTGGAAGTGATTTCAAAGTTAACTGACTGCCCATCGAAAAAATTCAGCGTAAGAACTTCTGTTTTCGGACTTCTTGTCAGAACGGTTATTTTCATTCCTAAAGCAATTCCTATTTTTACAACTTCCTGGCCAATACTTCCAAAGCCGATTACTCCTAATGTTTTCCCTGAAAGCTCATGCGCATTGCTGAATGATTTTTTCATCGCATTGAAATGCGTTTCTCCTTCCAGAGGCATCAGTCTGTTGGATTCATGAAGGAATCTTGCCAGTGAAATGAAATGTCCGAAAACCAATTCCGCCACTGATTTTGAAGATGCTGTAGGCGTATTGATGACCTTAATGCCTTTGCTTCTGGCATATTCCACATCAATATTGTCCATTCCAATACCGCCTCTTCCGATAATTTTAAGTCCAGGACATGCATCAATCAGATCCTGCCTTACTTTCGTGGCACTTCTCACAAGAAGAACGGTCACATTATTATCGTTGATAAAATTAATAACGTGATCCTGGGCCACTCTATTGTCCAGAATTTCAATTCCGGCTTGTTTCAGAGCGTTTTCTCCTGCTTTTGAGATTCCGTCGTTTGCTAAAACTTTCATGAATTATTTGATTTAAAGATTGAAAGATTTATCTGTTTCAACATTGTAAAACCGGGGCGCAAATTAATAAATTTTAATTAACTGTTTTTAAATCTTTCAATCTTTGAATTTTTTTATACTAATTTGATAGATTTCATTACATCTACCAGAACCTGTACACTTTCAATTGGCAGAGCGTTGTATAAACTTGCTCTGTAACCGCCAAGGCTTCTGTGTCCGTTTAAGCCGCTGATTCCGGCAGCTTTCCAGGCATTATCAAATTCTTCTTTCTTGCTTTCATCCGTAATTCTGAAAGAAACATTCATCAGTGAACGGTCTTCTTTTACGCAGAAAGTTTCGAATAACGGATTGCTGTCGATTTCATCATATAAAAGCTTGGCTTTCGCTTCATTTCTCTGTTCTGCTGCTGCAATACCTCCGTTTCTTTCAAGGTACTGAAGGGTAAGTAAAGAGGCATACACAGGAAATACCGGTGGAGTATTGTACATGGATTCTTTAGCAATGTGCTGGGAATAATCCAGGATAGAAAACATGTTTTCTCTTCCTGTTTTTCCAAGGATTTCTTTTTTGATCACCACTAAGGTAACTCCTGCAGGTCCCATATTTTTCTGAGCACCGGCATAGATCAGATCAAATTTGGAAAAGTCCAGCTGTCTTGAGAAAATATCAGAACTCATATCACAAACCATCAGTGTATCCACTTCAGGGAAAGATTTCATCTGAGTTCCGTAAATGGTATTGTTGGAAGTGCAGTGGAAATAATCATATTCTGACCCAACCGTATAATTCTTAGGAATAAAAGAATAGTTTTCTTCTTTTGATGAGCCTACTATGTCTACTGTTCCTACTTTTTTAGCTTCTTTGATGGCTCCCGCTGCCCATGTTCCTGTATCCAGGTAAGCTGCTTTTCCACCTACTTTCATCAGGTTGTAAGGAACCATTGCAAACTGCAGGCTGGCACCTCCTCCCAGATAAAGTACTTCATAATCATCACCAAGATTCATCAATCTTTTTACAATGGCACGCGCTTCGTCCATTACCGCAACGAAATCCTTGCTTCTGTGGGAAATTTCAAGTAGAGACAATCCAATACCGTTAAAGTCTAAGATAGCCTGTGCTGATTTTTCAAATACCTCCTGTGGTAAAATACATGGTCCTGCGCTGAAGTTGTGCTTTTTGCTCATATTTTTATTTTTTGATTGCTTCCGGATTGAAATTCCTTTAGCTTTATTTTTGGGTTAAATTGGGATTTTTGGACAAAAAAACCGTCTCACAGACCATGAGACGGAAATTTTTTATTCGCCGTGTAAGAATGCTTTTTTATTAAGCAGAGCTTCTTCAGATTCTACATGATCCTCATCTGGCACACAGCAGTCTACAGGACATACCGCTGCACACTGAGGTTCTTCATGGAATCCTTTACATTCTGTACACTTATCTGTTACAATGAAATATACATCATCACTTACGGGTTCCTGTGGTGCATTGGCATCTACAGTAAGTCCTGACGGCAAAGTAATTGTACCTTGAAGAGCCGTACCGTCAGAAGCTTTCCAATCTACAGCTCCTTCATATATTGCATTGTTCGGGCATTCTGGTTCGCAAGCCCCACAGTTAATGCATTCATCAGTTATTTTAATAGCCATCGCTAATTTTTTTTAAATTTGCACAAAATTACAAAATTTTACCCAATTTTAAAGTAATTATGAATACCGAAAATCAAGTTTTAGGACTTATTAAGTTAAGCGATTATATAAAAGCGTTTTTAGCGAAGAAACCGGAGGATCACAATGAAGATGATGCTGATATTGAATTATTGTTAAAAAGATCTGAAATAGAGAACCCATGGTTTACAGTTGATAATCAGAAATTTGCTTTACAGCAATGGTCGGAAATTCTGACTGAAGACAACATCAGAAACTGGCTTGCCAATTATTCCATTTCTAAAATTTCAAAAAGAGTTGGACTTATTTTAGCGGGAAATATTCCTTTGGTGGGATTTCATGATGTGATTTCCGTGATTCTAGCCCATCATATTCCTGTTGTTAAGCTGTCTTCAAAAGATAAATATATAATTCCGTTTTTACTTAAAAAATGGAATGAGTTTTCCAATGGGAACGTGCCTTTTGAATTTGTAGAAAAATTAGAAAACTTTGATGCCGTTATTGCGACAGGAAGCAATAATACAGCTAGATATCTGGAATATTATTTTAAGAATCATTTGAGCATTATCCGTAAGAACAGGACTTCTGTTGCGGTTTTGAAAGGTGATGAAACGAATGAAGAACTGCAGTTGCTGGCAAAAGATATTTTCCAGTATTTCGGATTGGGATGCAGAAATGTAACAAGAATTTTTATCCCGCAGGATTTTGTGATTGACAGGCTGTTTGAGAACTTCTTAGGATTCCAGGATATTATCAATCATAATAAATATGCCAATAATTATGATTATAACAGAGCGGTTTATCTTTTGAATCAGGATAAATTCTGGGATAACAATTTTGTGATGCTGAAAGAGGATGAAAAACTGTTCAGTCCGCTTTCTGTAATCAACTTCAGCAGATATGAATCTTTGGATGATGTGAAAAGCTTTATTGCAGAAAATGAAGAAAATATTCAGTGTGTGGTGGCAAAAGAGGAGTTGGGACTGAATGCAATTCCGTTTGGCGAAGCACAAAATCCGGGTCTTGATACCTACGCAGATAATGTGGATACAATGAAATTTTTAGAACTGGTCTGATTTTCGTATCTTCCATCACTTATTTCACCAGAACAAAAATGAATACTATGAAAAAATTATTGCTGGGTCTGGCGCTTGTTGGCGGACAGCTGGTTTTTGCACAGAAAGTAACCGGTGCAAAGGTTGGAAACAGTCCTGAAAAGGAAGTGCAGGCTACTATAAGTAAAGAGAAGATCAGTTTGTATAATGATAACTTCCAGAAGTTCGTTGTGGCTTTGCAGGCTTCAGACCGTACGGCTATTGATGGCTTGATTTCTGAGAAGGTAAAGGAAATTGTGACGGATGATGTGCTTAAAAAAGTCAAAGACGGTATTGATCCCAACAAAAAACTTGAAGTCTTAAAGGCCGGATATTATAAAACAATGGATGGAATCAGTCATCCGAGTATTAAATACAAATATGAGGGAGGATCTTCCAAGGAAGTTATTACTGCTGTATTTGAGGATGACGGAAAAATTCTTGGGGTATTACCTGCGAAATAAGACTTATTTTATTTTCGATTAACAAAAAAATATTAACTATGATGACAGATGTTTTAGTTGCTCATTCTTCAGAGGTGGAGAAGGCAAATTTTTACAAGAAGACGTATTTGCATGTTGCATTATCGATTCTTGCATTTATTGGAGTGGAAACGATATTATTAAAAACGGTTCCGGTAGAACTTATTGCGATGATGTTTGGTCAGAGATACATCTGGCTGCTGATTATCGGAGTTTTCTGGTTAGCTTCTGTTTTAGCTTCCAAATGGTCGCTTTCACAAAGTAAATCTACTCAGTATTTAGGATTAGGGTTTTACATCCTGCTGGAAGCAATTATCTTTATGCCTTTGCTTTTTATTGCCACCAATATTGAAGGCGGGGCTAATGTAATCTTTCAGGCAGCTACTTTAACCATTGCTATGTTTGCAGGTATTTCTGCTGTGGCATTTACTTCTAAAAGAGATTTTTCTTTCTTAAGAAATATTATTGTAATCGGTGGGTTTATTTCCATCGGACTGATTGTAGGAGGAATGATCTTTGGCTTTAATCTTGGGTTATGGTTTTCAGTAGGGATGGTGATCTTAGCTTCAGCTACTATTCTATATCAGACGAGTAAACTGAAAGACTCTTATGGCACCAATCAGTATGTGGGAGCGGCATTGCAGCTTTTTGCTTCAATTATGCTTTTATTCTGGTATATTCTGAGTATTCTGATGAGCAGAAGAAACTAACAGATAAAGATCTTTTTTATAATAGTCCCGGTGATATTTTCATCGGGGTTTTTCTTTTTAACACAAATGGCGCAAATGATTTCACGAATAACACGAATTCAATAGGAACGGGCTTTAGCCTGTTTAAATTATAATTATATCGATTGTTTAATCCTGCGGATTTCAACAAATTAACACGGATGCTTGCGTATATTTATTTGTGTTATTTGTGAAATCGCTCGTGTTATTCGTGTTTTAAACCAAAACCAAAAAAATCCTGATGAAAATTTCACCGGGATTTTATTGGTTATTCTTTAAAATTTTTCATACAACTTCCAGCTTCATATGACCGGTTAAGGTCCTTCGAAGTACATTTTACAGTTGAAATAAAAGATTCTTAAAGAATAGAAAAAAGTATAGTAATGAGGAAAAACCTCAGGTATTGTATTTTGTGTTTTTATAATTTTTTGATAGAGGTTATCAAAAGATTATTTGTCAATTGATCCTAAAACTTTCTGAGCAAAAGAGTTTAAGGCGTCTTTCTCGCTCATTCCGTTTTGTACATTGGCATGAACTTCTAAAGCTCCGCAAATATTGGTGATTAATTCTCCTGCAACATTTAAATCTTCTTCGCTTGTTCCTCTGAATTCGCAGAAACTTTCCAGAACTTCTAATGTTTTTTCAAGATTTTCAGGAGTCTGATTTTGATAAAACTGTCTGATTACGGGTAATTTCATTATGCTAATTCGTTAAAAAGGTTAATTAAACTTTCTGCCTGGTTAGACTGAACCTGGTTTACCAGTTCTCCGTTTTTAAAGATGGCGAAAGTAGGTAAGTTGTCTACTTTTGCTAATTTTCTGCTTTCAGGAAGCTTTTCAGCATCTACATATAAAAATGGGATAGAATCATTTTCAGCTGCTAATTTTTTGAACTTCGGCTTCATGATTCTGCAGTTTCCGCACCATGTTGCACCATATTGAACAACTACTTTTTCGTTGTCGTTAACTATATTTTGTAATGTATCTTCGGTTAATTCTGTATACATGATTGTAATTTGAAAATTTATTAATTTGAAAATGTGTCAATGATTTGTAAAAGAGAAAATGAGATAACTTTTAATAATCCTGAGATTGTTTTTTTAATTATCTCATTTTCAAATTAACACATTATATTAGTTCTTAGCTAAGTATTCTGCAGTAGAAGTTCTGTCAGCTTTCATTGCTTCTTTTCCTTCTTCCCAGTTTGCAGGGCATACTTCACCGTGTTTTTGAACGTGCGTGTAAGCATCAATTAGTCTTAAGAATTCTTTTACGTTTCTTCCTAATGGCATGTCATTTACCGCTTCGTGGAAAATTTTTCCGGTTTCATCGATAAGGTAAGTTGCTCTGTAAGTTACGTTAGAACCTGTGAAAACTTCGTTTCCATCTTCATCATATTCGAAATCCTGATCAACAATTCCCAAAGTGTTTGCCAATTGTCTGTGTGTATCAGCTAAAAGTGGGTAAGTTACTCCTTCGATACCTCCGTTATCTTTTGGTGTGTTCAACCATGCGAAGTGTACTTCGTTAGTATCACAAGATGCACCGATTACTTTAGTGTTTCTTTTTTCGAATTCACCTAAAGCCTCCTGGAAAGCGTGAAGCTCTGTAGGACATACGAAAGTGAAATCTTTAGGGTACCAGAATAAAAGAACTTTTTGCTGGTTGTTTACTGCTTCATCAAGGATGTTGATTCTAAGATCGTCACCCATTTCAGACATTGCGTCAATTGTTAAATTCGGGAATTTTTTTCCTACTAAAGACATAATTTTTCTGTTTTTATATTTAAATTTCTTATGCAAATATATAAAAGATTTATCTATTGAACAAACGAATATTGATAAATAAAATCTATAATTGTTTTTGACGTGCTGTTAAATAAAAAAGCCCTGATATCAGGGCTTTTTGTTTATCTTAATAACCAAATATTTCAGTTAAATTAAGTTTTTTTACTTCACCTAATTTCTGCATATCGGCTTCATTTACTTTATCCTGAGAGGCAACGAGACAATAGGTGTAATTCTTGTTCCTCATCTCCTTGTCATGGAAAGCATTGATGTCTGCAAAAGATAGTTTCGGAGCCTGTTCATACACTGTCTTTCTCATATCAAAATTGTTTCCGAGTCTTTGGGATTTCAGATAAGAGAAGATGATTCCATCCTGAGTAATTCTTTCGGAAGCAATTGATTTTTTCAATCCGCTTTTTGCTGTTTCGAATAATTGTTCAGATTTTGGAAGCGTTGTTAAAAGCTCATTCATAGCTGTGGTAGACTCATTGAATTTGTCTGCCTGGGTTCCTACATAAGCCATGATCATATCCTTATCTGTTTTCTTGCTTGGAAGGGCAAAATAAGAATAAGTGGAGTAGGCCAGTGCCTTAGATTCCCTGATGGTCTGGAAAACAATAGAACCCATACCGCCTCCGAAATAACTGTTGAATAGGCTTACAGTAGGAGTAGTTGAAGGATTGTACTGGTCAGAGTTTCTCACCCAGAAAACTTCTGCCTGTACCATGTCATAATGGGCAAACAATACTTTGTTTTTATCTGTCGGAACCTGAACGAAAGTTTTAGACTTAGGAAGATCTTTCAGCGTTGCAGGAAGTTTGTGGATTGGTTTTAGCGATGCTACCACCTCGTTTCCTGTTTTCGGACCGTAATACAGTACTTTATGCTTGAAATTGAACAGGTCATGAAGAACATTGATCAGGTCTTCAGCCTTTAATGCGTCAAGCTCAGCATCACTCAATACATTATTGAAAGGATTCTGAGGACCATATTGAGCATAGCTTCTCAATCCGGACATGATGACTCCTTTATTCTGTTTAGCATTTGCTCTGGCTTTCTTCAATCTAACCTTGTAGGCATCAAGAGCTGTCTGATCTGCCTGGCAGTTTTTAATCAGATCTTCAAATAGAGCAACGGTTTTATCGAAGTTTTCATTTAAACCTTCCAGTGATACATAAGTTTCCTCGTTCCCGGCACTCACATTGAAGCTTGAGGCAAGTTTGTAGAATTCCTTACTGATCACTTCGGAAGATTTATCTTTGGTTCCTAAATACTGAAGGTATTCTGCTGCCAACGGAAGGATTTTGTTGTTCCATTTTCCTGAATCAAAGTGATAATACATTCTGAACAGGGCATTATCTGTATTTTTTACAGAAAGAACATCTACTCCTGCTAATTTGTTTTTATCAATATCTTTATCGTAATTCAACCATACCGGAGCAATAGGGTTTTCAGGCATTTCGTCAATCTTCTTAAGGAAAGGAGACTGGTCTTCTCTGTTAACGGAAACCGGAGTGATAGTTGGTTTGTCAACTTTTACAATGCTCTTGTCTTCTCCTTTTCTTTTGTAAACAGCAACATAGTTATTGTTCTGGAGATATTTGGAAGCAAAATCCATAATATCTTTTTTCGTAAGCTTGGAGATTTCATCTACATATTCCAGCGATGTTTTATGATCAATGTCAGAAGTAAATTCATCCATCAGGATACTTGCTCTTGACGAATATTTTTCATCCTTCTGAATGATCCCTTTCTTTTCATTGTTTACGATAGACTGGATCAGGTCATCGGAGAACTCACCTTTTCTCAATTTATCAATTTCCTGAAGAAGAAGGTTTTTTACTTCATCAAGAGATTGTCCTTCAGTAGGCTTTCCCTGTAGAAGCAAAACGGAGTAGTCTTTTAAAGCATAAGATCCGGCGTAAGCTCCAAGTAATTTTTGCTTTTTTACCAGGTCAAGGTCAATTAATCCTGCCTGTCCGTTGGTAAGCATATTTCCAACAAGGTTCAGCATTCTTGCATCTTTCGTGGAAGCTCCCGGAAATCTGAAACCAAGCATTACATTTTCAGGATTTGGTCCTACCACTTCTTTTACAATCGGAGCGCTGATTGCTTTTTCCTGTCCTACTTTATATTCAGGAATTGTTTTAGGCTTCATATAAGAGAAAGCCTTGTCAATCTTTGCAATCACTTCATCCGGATTGAAATCTCCGGACATGATGATTCCCATATTATTAGGAACATAATACGTGTTGTAATATTCTCTGATGGCTTTCAGTGAAGGGTTTTTCAAGTGTTCAATCGTTCCGATGGTCGTCTGTTTTCCATAATTGTTGTTAGGGAAAAGATTGGCAAACATCGTATCAAAAACCTTATCGCCGTCATCATCAAGAGATCTGTTTTTTTCTTCATACACTGCTTCCAGCTCTGTGTGGAAGAGTCTCAGAACAGGTTCTCTGAATCTTTCAGCCTGTACAGCAAGGAACTTATCCAGAACGTTGGCAGGTACATCTTCCGTATATACTGTCTGCTCAAAAGAAGTGAAGGCGTTAGTGCCATCAGCTCCCATACCGGCCATCATTTTGTCGTATTCATTTGCGATTGCAAATTTTGCGGCTTCTCCTGAAACCCTGTCAATTTCTTTGTAGATCTCTTTTCTCTTAGCCTCGTCTTTGGTCTGATTGTACTTTTCGTAAAGAGCGTCAATCTGGTCTAACAACGGTTTTTCTTTTCCCCAGTCTTTAGAACCGAACTGATTCGTTCCTTTGAAAAGCATATGCTCAAGATAATGGGCAAGACCGGTGTGGTCTGCGGGATCGGTTTTACTTCCTGCTTTTGTTGCAATATAGGTTTGAATTCTCGGATCCTTATTGGTAGGGCTCAAAATAACCGTCAATCCATTTTTTAAGGTATAATACCTTGCGGAAGTAGGGTCATTGGTTACATACTTGTACTTGTAGCCATTCGAAGTAGCTTCTTTCCACTGGAAATCCTGGCCAAAAGCATATCCCGCAAAACTCGCTGCGGCAATACTTGTGGCGATGGTCAGTTTTTTTAACAGATTCATTGCTGTCGTGTTTTATTTTGGGTTATTAATTTGTTAACTGAATTGTTCCAATAAGTTTTTGATTCGTTTCATAGCCTCTCTTAATTCCTCCTCAGAAGCAGCATAAGAGAATCTGATGCATTCCGGACTTCCGAAGGAGAATCCGCCAACACAGCCTACATGCGCATTTTCCAGAAGGAACATGGCAAAGTCATCAGAGTTTTTAATTTCAGTTCCGTTCAAAGTTTTTCCGATGTAGTACGAAATATCCGGGAAGAAATAGAAGGCTGCTTTTGGAAGTACCACTTTAAATCCAGGGATTTCTTTGATTAATTCATAAACAAGATCCCTTCTTTTTTTGAAGGCATCAATCATATACCTGTATTCAGAAGGATCTGTTTTTAAGGCAGCAATAGAGGCTCTCTGTGCCATCGTATTGGCACCGCTTGTCATCTGTCCCTGTACTTTTTCGCAAGCTTTTGCCAGCCATTCAGGGCATGCGGAATATCCGATTCTCCATCCTGTCATGGCAAATGCTTTCGACATTCCGTTGATTACGGCTGTCTGTTCATATACTTCAGGAAACTGAGCGATAGATGTCGTTTTTGTTTCGTAGTTGATATACTCATAGATCTCATCAGAAATGATCGTTATCTGAGGATATTTTGCGATAACTTTCGCGATAGATTTTAATTCGTCGTAGGTGTAATAACCTCCTGACGGATTACATGGAGAACTGAAGAGTACTGCTTTGGTCTTTTCTGTAATAGCTTCTTCAAGCTGTTCTGCTGTAACTTTAAAATCGGTAACATAAGATGTAGGAAGAATCACAGAAGTACCACCCATCATTTTTACCATTTCATCGTAGCTTACCCAATAAGGAGCAGGAAGAAGAACTTCGTCACCATCATTGATGATAGCTGCCAGAACATTGATAATGGCCTGTTTGGCACCATTTGAAACACAGATCTGGGTAGGTTTGTATTCCAGGTTGTTGTCTCTTTTTAATTTATAAGCAATCGCCTCACGCAATTCCAGAAATCCCGGAACAGGAGAATAATGGCTGTAATTCTGATTAATGGCTTCGAAAGCGGCCTGTTTGATATTGTCCGGAACATCAAAATCCGGTTCACCAAGAGTTAAGCTGATTACATCTATTCCGTTAGCCTTCATCTCTCTGGCTTTATTAGACATGACAAATGTCTGTGAGTATCCTAATCTTTTTACTCTATCTGAAAGTTTATCCATGTATTTTTTGAATTTTAACAAATATATGATAAAAACGCCTTGCAGGGACAATAAAAATGGGATTGCTTTGAAGATATTTGTCAGGTTTTGGTCAAATGTATTATGATGTCTTTTTTGTAGGTGATTAATTTTTAATCTATCCAGTGAGATAATAAGAATAAAAATTACTTCTGATGCTCAGTCTTTTGTATCTTTAAAGCATTTAAGACCTAATTCTATGAAGTATTCCGTTTTTTTATTGCTGATTTCATGTACTGTTTTCTCTCAGAAGCATTCCAAAGATGATGAAGTGAAAAAGTATGTCTCACAGGTCAATGAAGATTCACTGAAATCTTATATCGGTAAGCTGGTAAGTTTTGAAACCAGACATACTTTAAGTTCAACAGATGATCCTAATCACGGAATTGGTGCTGCAAGAAACTGGGTCATTAAAAAATTCAATGATTATGCTAAAAATTCAGGAGGTAGAATGGAAGTATACCTTCAGCAGGAAGATATTCAGCCTGATGGAAAAAGAATTGACAAGCCGGTAAACCTGGAAAATGCAGTTGCTTTTCTGAAAGGAACAGATCCAAACGATAAAAGAATTTTCCTGATCGGAGGACATCTTGATTCGAGAGTGACTGATGTAATGAACAGAACTTCAGCAGCACCCGGAGCCAATGATGACGGCAGCGGAGTAAGTGCTGTTATAGAATCCGCAAGAATATTGAGCAGGTCTTCATTTCCGGCCTCGATTATCTTTGTGGCGTTCTCCGGGGAAGAACAATCGTTGTTAGGCTCTAAACAGCTGGCAGAAAAGATAAAGAAAGAAGGTTTACAACTGGAAGCCGTTCTGAATAATGATATGATCGGGAATCCCAAAGCGGGAGAAACAGGAGAGATCAATACCCGGACCCTTCGTGTGTTCAGTGAAGGTCTGCCTTACAAAGACCTCGATAAAAAAGCAATGACTATCAGAAATCTGGGTTTTGAAAATGACAGCGAATCCAGACAGCTGGCAAGGTATATCAAAGAAATTGCGGAAGAATACGTGAAAGGGCTTGAAATAAAGCTGATCTACAGAAATGACCGGTTTTTACGGGGAGGTGATCATACCAGCTTTGTCAACAACGGGTTTCCGTCTGTAAGGCTTACCGAATACTATGAAAATTATGATCATCAGCATCAGGACATCAGGATGGAAAATAAAAGGCAATATGGTGATCTGCCTGAATTTATAGATTTTAAATACCTGAAGAAGAATGTTGCTGCCAACATTGCAGTACTGGCAATCTTGCAAAATCCACTTCAAAGTCTGAGAATGTGGAAATGGATGTTAAGCAACTGACGAACTCCACTACGCTTCACTGGAAAAAACCAAAATCAGGAACGCCGGCAGGGTATTATGTCCTGGCCCGCGAAACTGACAGTCCAGTGTGGCAGAAAAAAATCTTTACAACAGGACTTTCCATAAAAGTACCGCTTTCGAAAGACAATTATATTTTTGCTGTACAAACGATCAGTCAATCAGGGAACCCTGGTGTGCCGGTAATTCCGGGAATTGCAAAATAATGATCTCAGTTAAGCTGAGTTCAATGCTTATCCGGAAAGTAGATTTGAATACAAGAGAAATAAAACTTATTTTTGCTGTTTATAATAATTCACATGTCTGCATCGTTACTATTAAAATATTTCCCGGATCTTACTGAAAAACAGAAAGAACAATTTTCACAACTGGAAAATCTGTATAATGAATGGAATGAAAAGATCAACGTAATTTCCAGAAAAGATATGGAATCCCTGTATGAAAAACATATTCTTCACTCTCTGGGAATTGCAAAAGTGATGGCATTCGCTCCCGGAACTAAAGTTCTGGATATCGGAACCGGAGGAGGTTTTCCGGGAATTCCGCTGGCCATCCTGTTTCCTGAAGTAGAATTTACTTTGATTGATTCTATCGGGAAGAAAATCAGTGTAGTACAGGCTGTAGCAGATGGAGTAGGCTTAACCAATGTAACGGCTATCCACGGAAGAGCAGAGAAACTGAAAGAGAAATTCCACTTTGTGGTCAGCAGGGCGGTAACCCAGATGCCTGAATTTTTAAGATGGCTGAAAGGGAAATTTGAAAAAGAACAGTTTAACCCTAAACATAACGGAATTTTATATTTAAAAGGGGGTGATCTTGCAGAAGAACTGGCTGGAATTAAATGTGAAATTTTCAACCTTAAACACTATTTTGATGAAGAATTTTTTGATACTAAAAAGGTAGTTTATGTATCAAAAGGTAATTTTAATTCCTGATTTTTAAGTAAATAAGGAATAATTTTTGCTAATATTTGTTAATAATCAGAAAACTAAAGGTTATGAAAAAACTTTTAAATATTGGATTTTCAATATTCGTGTTTGGCGGGCTTCTGGTTTCGTGTAATGATGATGATTACCAGACGATTGAATCTATTGATAAGATCAAAATCGACAGCGTAAAAATTGTCAATGATACCATGGATGTTTTTGCAATACAGAGCATAAAGACTTATTCCACCTATCCGTCACACTGTGAAGGCTTTTACGGATATGACTATGTTTACAATACCAATCTGGAAAGAACGGTGACTTCTTATAAATATATTACGAACGGACCTTGTACACAGGGAAATTACGTGGGAGCCAGCCAGATCAACTTCAGCCCGCAGAAAAAAGGCACTTATACTTTTAAATTCTGGAACGGAGGAAATAGCTGGATTACCAAAACAATTGTAGTAGAATAATGAAATTGAGTATCGTATTGTGTCTGCTGGCAGCACAGACAGTATTCGGACAGAAGATTACCTGGCAGGAAGATAAAAAGCTGACCTGGGATAATTTTAAAAGTCCGGTCGGTAATAAAAAGAATCCCGATGTAGCAGCATATACCCATTGTGGCTGGGAGTTTTCCGCTGTAAAATCTTCAGATCCAAAGGCACCTGTTACGATTTCCATTACAACCATATTCCATGAAGAAAAATCATGGAAAGATGTCACAAAAATGAATGATTATATTCTGCTGCACGAACAGAAGCATTTTGACATCGCAGAATTATTTGTGAGAAAATTCAGAAAGTCAGTTGCTGAAAAAATCAAAAATTCAGGAGACTACAATAAGTATTTCAAAGCAATTTATGATGGGATATCCATAGACTATAAAAATTTCCAGATGGCTTACGACAGAGAAACCCGTCATGGAATTGACAAAGAAAAACAGGCCGAATATAACGATTTAATTTCTGAACAACTAGACAACTTAAAAAGCTACCAAGCCCTTTGAAATTCCTCAATAAGATCATCCACGAACTGCTAGCACAAAACCCGGATCTTTCTGCGTTTAATATCATTCTGCCCGGAAAACGTCCCATTGTATTTATCCGGCAGATTCTGGAAGAAAATCATTATTCAGGGTTTCTTCCCAACTTTTTTACCATTGAGGAGCTCGTGAATAATATTGCGGGTCAGCAGCTTATTCAGGGTATTCCGCTGTGGCTTTTTTCATTTGATGTATACAGAAGCCTGAATCTTATTCCCAGGGATGATTTTTCAGACTTTCTGAAGTGGTTCCCGACATTACAGAAGGATTGGGATGATATTCTTAAATTCTCAGACAGTGATCAGGCAGTTCTGCAGTACATGTTTGATGAGGAAAGGATCAAAGAATGGGCTCAGGATCTTGGAGAGGATGATGATGTTCCAAGAAAGAAATTCCTTAATTTCTGGCAGAATATGAATGTTTTTCTCCCTGCTTTAAAAAAGAGGTTACAGGAAAAAAACTGGGCCACTTCAGGAATGATTCATGAGGCTGCCAAAGCTAAGGTTGCTGATTTTGCTAAAAATACCGGAGATGAGTTCGTGTTCTGTGGGTTCAATGCTTTTACTCCGGTAGAAGAAAAGCTTGTAAGAAGTCTTTTGCAGTGGAATAAAGCCCAATGTTTCTTTCAGGCAGACCGGTATTATTTCAATGATGAAAGACAGGAAGCCGGTAAGTTCCTCAGAAACCATAAAACATGGAAAGAATTTGATGACAACAGGGCTTTCCAGTGGATAGAAGACGATTTTAACCAGCCTAAAAAAATTAAGGTGTACGAAGTTTCCGGGAATGTAACCCAGACAAAAGTACTGCCCGAAATTTTTAAAGAGATCAATAATAAAACCTATTCCAATACAGCTGTAGTATTGCTGGATGAGAACCTTCTTCCTGCAAGCCTTGATGTGATGCATGGGGTTGACAACCTGAATATTACAATGGGATTTCCGTTGAAAAACCTGTCTTTCTCCAATGCAATAAAACGTCTTTTCTATCTGCAGAAACAGCTTGAAAAAAATAAATCTTCCTATTATTACAGGGATGTTTTCCCGATCCTGGAAGAATTGCCTAAATCTGTTGAAGATGAACAGATTATTAATGATTTTAAAGCCAAAGTAGAAGAGAGGAACATTGTTTATATCTCTCATAAACTTTTACATGAACTGCTGAGCGGGCTGTCTTATTTCGGGCTTCTGCAGAAAGCTCCGGGAACAAATGTTTATCTGGATATGCTTATAGCATTCTGCCAGCAGGTAAAATGGCTTGAAATAGATGATATTCAGTATGAGAATGTTTCTCACTTTGAAAATGCATTCAGAATCATCAAAAATCAGTTGACTCCTTACAATATTGAGATCAAGATGGAAACGCTGGAAATTCTGATCAATCAGCATATCAATTCTGAAAGTATCGATTTTCAGGGAGAGCCGTTGAGAGGATTACAGATCATGGGATTGCTGGAAACACGTCTTCTGAATTTCGAGAATGTTATTCTGCTTTCTGTGAACGAGGGAAAACTTCCGCTTGGAAACTCTCAGAATACCTATATTCCTTTTGATATCCGAAGATTTTTTGATCTTCATACTTTCCTGGAAAATGACAGTATTTATGCCTATCACTTTTACAGGCTGATTCAGGATGCTAAGAATGTCCATTTATTGTACAATGCTTTAAGCTCCGGAGTCAATACGGGAGAGAAAAGCCGGTTCATTACCCAGATTGAAATGGAGAGTTCGCATGAGATAGAACACCTGATCATTGAAAATTCTTCTGAGCCTATTGCAACGCAACCCATAGAAATTTCCAAGACACAGATCGTGCAGGAACGGCTTGAAAAATGGAAGCAAAAAGTATCTGCATCACACCTTACCAGTTACCTCTATAATCCGATTGACTTTTATCTTTCAAAGATTTTAAATACCTCGGAAACGGATGAAATTGAAGAAGAGCTTTCGGTGAAAAATTACGGGAATTTAGTTCATTATTCACTTCAAGAAGTGTATGAGGTATTAAAGGGTAAGATTTTAAAAGAAAGTGATTTAAGGAATTCAGTTAAAGCGATAGATCAATATATAAATATCGCTATTGAAAAGCTGAAACATCAGCCGGAATTCTATGAAAAAGGGATGAACTATATCCATAAGGCCATTGCTAAAAAAGTAATTGAGAATGTTCTTAATCACGATCTTGAACTGATAAAACAAGGCAACAAACTGGAAATTGTTGATATTGAAAGAAGGTTTGAAAACATCGATTTTCCTCTTGATGGAAATGATAAAATATCTTTCTTCGGATTCATTGACCGTATCGATAAACTGAATGGGACGCTGAGAATCATTGATTATAAAACAGCCAAAATTAAAAATCTCAATGTAAAAATTGATGAAGATAATGTGGCTGAATATTTTCACAACAGTGACAGAAAGCAGGCGCTTCAGCTTTGTATTTATCATTACGTGGTACAGCATCTTCCGGAATTTTGGGGATACCCGATTGAAACAGGGATCTGGAGCTTTGCAGATGCCAGAAAAGGAATGGTTTCCCTGCAGTTCGACAAAGGAAATATTGATGATGCCATGAAAGCTGTCAAAAGTCTTATCCTCGAAATCCTGAATCCTGATATCAACTTTGTGGAGACCATAAAAACGTATTAAAAATATTTAATATTGATTTGAAAGGATGTGTATTCTGAAAATCAATAGTTTATTTGTTTTAAGTCATAGGCCGAAATAGATTTATTTACTTCACATAACAGGTCAATTTTATGGGTAACTTTTTTGTGTATCTTTACTCTTTATAAAACTTTTTTAAGTTAAAATCGGATACACCAAGAATCAACAATGAAAAAGATCCTGATATTTTTTGCTATAGCTTTCTCTCTTATGATCAAGTCTCAGCAAAAGAATGATTCCCTGAATACAGCTCTTCAGAATGTAACCAAAGACACCAAATTTGGCCTGGCACTCAGCGGTGGCGGAGCAAAAGGGTTCGCACATATTGGTATTCTTAAAATGATAGACTCATTGGGCATCAAGGTAGATTATATTACAGGAACCAGTATGGGAGGAATTCTGGGAGGCCTTTATGCAATGGGATATAATGCTGACCAGCTGAAGCATACCATTTATAAAATGGACTGGAGCAGGATTCTCAGCAATAAAATTCCTTACAGCAAAGTCAATATCAGTGAGAAAGATGAGTATGACAAATATATTCTTGAGTTCCCTGTAGTGAAAGGATTTCCGACGCTTCCAAGTTCTTATATTGAAGGGCAGTACATGGGAGAAGTGCTTAATACTCTTACTTTCAACGCAAAACATATCAATGATTTCAGCAAGCTGAGAATTCCTGTTCAGCTTACTTCCTCAGACATTGAAAACGGCGGTCTGGTGATGCAGAAGGAGGGATCTCTTCCATTGGCTATCCGTGCTACATTGGCAATTCCGGCAGCTTTTGCTCCTGTTTATATTGATGGGAAACTTTTGGTGGATGGAGGATTAGACCGTAATTACCCCGCCAATGAGGTTCGTGAGATGGGAGCGGATTTTGTGATTGGCGGTTATACAGGATTCAGGCTTTTCACCAAGAAAGAAATTGAGAACCCTATGAAGATGATTTATCAGACCCATGCCATCCGTTCGGTAGAAGATTTTAAGCATCAGAAAGAGTTGTCCGATATCCTGGTGGATTTTGTAGATCCTTTGGGAGAGATTACAACGAAGGATTTTGCCAGGTTCAGGAGAATCATCAAAATAGGAGAGACCGAGGCGAGAAAGCACCTTCCTGAGTTTGTTGCCCTTGCTGAAGCCCAGCGAAAAGCCGGGATCAAATATGAACATGAGATGATTGAGGAAGTAAAACTGCCCACTACAAAATTTACCTTCAATGAAGAAGACGGAACTCCCATTAATGATGCCGCAGAAGTTGAAGTGCTTAAAAAGCAAATGGGACTTACGGAAGGAAAATATTACGATGTAAAAACGGTAAATGAAGCAATAGACCGTGTATTCGGGATGCGCCAGTATGTGAAGGTATACTATACTTATACGAATGAAAATGATGGCCTTATAATGAATGTTTTTGTGAAAAGAGCCAAAAAAGGGGCTTTCAAACTGGCTTTGCATTATGACACCGAGCAGTCGGTGGGAATTATTGTCAATTATACCTACAGGAATATCCTTCTGAACAGATCAAGATTTCTGGCAACGGTAGATATTTCTGAACGTTTTAAAGCTAAAGTTGCTTACCAGCAGTTTTTAGACAGTGGGGAAAGGCTATGGCTGGATCTGGAAGCTAAGATGATCCATCTTAAAAGTAACGACCTGAATTTCAGGTTGTATGATGTGGGTGCTGATGGCGGAGACAGCTTTCCTAACCATATGTACCGCAATATAACCGGAAAGATAGCTTTAAACTATAATATAAGTCCTAATGCTTATCTTTCACTGGGAACAGAGTTCAGTACGGAAAGAATGTACAGCTTACTGGATAAGGTGGATCAGGCAAAAGTGGATAATTACAGTAAAAAATTATATAATCACAGCAATTTTAACACGTTTCTGAAGTTTGAACAGAATAATCTCAACAAAAGATATTTCTTTACAAAAGGGAATCATCTGCAGGTAAGTACAAGATTCTATTATGGAGATCAGTATGAGCTGTATGATCTGAAAACCGTACAGCCGCTGTTATATCCTATACTAAACCCTAAAGATTCTTATTATTATCAGCCAAAAAACCTGGTTTCTTTTACATTAAATGAAAACTTTGCCTATCCGATTACGAGGCGGCTTGCTGCAAAAGTAAACCTTTTTCTGGGTACAAGCTTTGGTGCGCAGAGAGAAGACCAGGTGCCTTATCTCTTCCTGAATCAGAAATACAATTTAGGAGGCAGTGAGTACAATTATGATCTTCTAAGTCCTGAATTTAACGGGCTTCGGCAGAAAGAGCTTCCTATGACTTCCGTGGCGAAGGCAGCTGTATCATTTCAGTACAGGATTATGAAAAGGCTTTATCTTACCCCTTCGTTCAGCTATGGGAAGGTGAGTGAGGAATTTTCTCCTTTTAATAACAGTTTTGATATGTTTGGTTATGGAGTGAACCTGGGGTATGAATCTTTAATAGGCCCTATCAGTCTTAACCTTTCCAGAAACAATCAGCTTGATTTTTCCAGGATATATTTTAGCATCGGATTTAAGTTTTAAATGCCTTGTAAATGTTTTAAGGTATTGAAGCAAAAAAGCACTTCATTGCTGAAGTGCCAAAATTAACTTGAAATAAGATATAGAGGAGTGATTGATTTAAAGTTTTACTTTTTTATTAATGACTTTTCCATTAGACAATGTCATCTGTACCAGATATACCCCGGATTCCAGGTTTCTGGATTCAAACAATGGTTTGTTAACTTCCTGCTGAATGATCAGTGATCCGGAAATGCTGTAAATGCTGATATTTTTGATATCATTGCCGGCTTTTGCAATAATCTGCTGTTTTTGGGTAAAGATATCTGCTTTGTTCTCAGAAGATGACATACCTCCGATGGCCTTACTGAACTGAAGGTTGTAATAAGGAGTTACAACCTCAAAGGTATAGCTTTTATTTTCCAGATCCTGTATATTAATTCCCCCGGCTTCACGGTATTGTTTCTGAGAAATACTCTTGATAAGTGTTTTATTTTCGTCAAAAATGTTGACTGAAGAAAGTTCATCCTGATCAACTTTCAATTGCAAAACGGATGGGGTAGCAGATTGTACGATTTCGTTTTCAGCAACTTCTTTTGGGGTATTCTTGATGTATGGAATTATTTTATTTTCATTGTTTTCCAGTACTTTCAATAAATAAACCCCATCTTTTAGGGCTGATAAATTACGGTTGTCGGCTGCTCTTTTCTGCGTTTTTTCCTGATTGAAATCTGTAATTTCAAGAAGCTGCATTGTTCCAAGATCCGGTTTTATCTGTGAAGAAAACAGTACCGGTTTTTCAGAGGTTTTCTCTGCGTTCTGCTTACCGAAAACTGATCCTGCAATTGCCCATTCATTAAGTAAACCGCCACTTCTCAAGGTATTGAACTTGGCGTTGGAAGCCAGAGTGAACGGGAGAATTCCTCCTACATGTCCGAGTGGTCCCCAATAAAAGGAGTCCAGTTTATATTTATTCAGATCCCACCATGGGTAATATCCTCGTTGAATATCAATTGTCTTGGACGTATTTTCAGGTGGAATAGCTAAATCAACAGTTGAATGCCCTAATGTCATCGGGGTTTTATTGTACCAGTCGTAGACATCTTTAGGTTTCAGACATTGTCTGAGCTTATTATTAGGATTACTGGTAACATCATTAACAAAGCTGCTGGTGAAAAGTTTTCTCCATATTACCGGTCCCCATAGCAGGCCGCCGTTATCCTGAACAACATGATAATTGTATTTATCCAGATATTCAGCAGAAATAACTTCTGAAATGTCATTATTGTATGTTTTGTAGCCTGTATTGTTGCAGCTATTAACAACATTGGCAACAAATGAAGTAAACGGATAAAAGTTTTTTTCCAGAATACCTTTATTCAAAGTCACTCCGGAAAAATCATACGGCCCGTCACCCATATATGCATACTTGAATTTAATATTATTGGGATTAGAAATACTTAATCTTTTTAATGTAGACATTGCAGCATGGGCTCCCTGAGAATAGCCGGCTAAAAAGTATTCGTCATAACGTTTAATGTTCAGCTGTGCCAGTACTTTATTGGCAGCAGTGATAAAATCGATGGTAGCTCCGGCTTCTGTGGCGTAATCTACATATGGATGAACTCCATCTCCGGGTTCCCATCCCTACGTAATCAGGAGCCATCAAGATATAACCATTAAGGACATAAGACAGTTCAACTACAAATCCTGCTGTTAATGCTCCTTTGAAATTAGACGGGACATTATACCTGCTGTCTGTAGTTCCGTGGTCAGAAACTACTGTTGACAGTTTAAACGGCACGTTAGGATACATAAGCAATCCTGTTGCTTTTACAAGAACATTATTTTCATTTTTGGTGTAATAGGTGATTTTGTAGCCTTTTAAACCAACATTAAAACTGCTGAGATAGCTGGAGAATTCCGGAGCGTTCTGTTCTCCGAGATTATCGGCGATAAAATTAATAACGCCCTGCGGTGTTAAATCCAGTTTCTGTTCGGCACTTACAACATCACCGGCCTGTTGTGCAAAGTAAAATGGTGCTGTAAGACTTAGTAAAAAAGTTGTGATTTTTTTCATATTGTTTGTTTTTGTGTGGTATTAAAGTAATAAATTTAATAAAATAACAAAAATTTTACAATATCAATAATTATTCAATGAATATCAATTCTCTGCAAAGTGAGTAAAACAAAGGAGTCTGGCCATTGGCCAGACTCCTTTGTCTATATTTTGTCTTTCTTAAAAAGCGTTGATTCCTGTAATGTCTAATCCGGTGATCAGTAAATGAACATCATGCGTTCCTTCGTAAGTAATTACAGATTCAAGGTTAGCAGCGTGTCTCATCATCGGGAATTCACCCATGATTCCCATACCACCAAGAATTTGCCTCGATTCTCTGGCAATATCGATCGCCATTTTCACGTTGTTGCGTTTAGCCATTGAAATCTGGGCAGGAGTTGCCTTATGGTTATTTTTAAGATTTCCTAACTGAAGGCATAGTAACTGGGCTTTGGTGATTTCTGTTAAAAATTCAGCCAGCTTTTTCTGTTGGAGCTGGTAAGAACCAATTGGTTTACCAAACTGCTTTCTTTCTTTAGAATATTGAACTGCAGTACAGTAACAGTCGATAGCAGCACCAATTACACCCCATGAAATTCCGTATCTTGCAGAATTCAGACAAGAAAGCGGGCCTTTCAGTCCGGTTACTCCCGGAAGTAGATTTTCTTTCGGAACCTTTACATTATTGAATACCAATTCTCCTGTTTTTGAGGCTCTTAAGCTCCATTTATTATGAGTTTCAG
>NZ_JAYSDT010000045.1:0-33243 GCF_041914225.1 Chryseobacterium sp. | reverse complement strand
TAGAAAGCTTATGTATTGCTTGTTTGGACGAGGGTTCGAATCCCTCCAACTCCACAACTCACGATTTTAGGCACTTTTAGAGAAGTGCCTTTTTTCGCGCCTTCTGTTTTTAAAAACCCTTTATTCATAACACTTCACAAAGATTTTTACAGTATTTTTTGATTGCATTAAATTGCAGTGAGATTCAATTTGGTTGACACAACGGTTGATACAAATTGCAAAAACTATATTTTGTATCAACGGAATTTTATATCTTTGATTTGTTCAAAAAAAAGTGATGGCAATCAAATTATTTTTACGCTCCAAAGTTGGGGAAACCTCATCTATTTATTTCCGCTATATCAAAGGCAGAGATTTTAAATTAATTCTCAAAACCCCCTACTCTATCAATCCCACACATTGGGACGAAGAAAAAGAAAGTTACAAGGCTAATTTGACCAAAAGAAACCCCAAAACGGTTTTGGAAAAAAACTTTAATTCTCAAATTGCAGTCCTAAACAACAATCTCGCAATCCTAAAATCTGAATTATCGGTTTTCTTTGCCAACAATCACGATGCTACCGCAGACGAGATAAAAGACTTTTACAACAAAAAATATTTTCCCGAAAAAGAAAAACCCAAAACCACTAAAACAGCAATACCGAGCGATTTGGTCAACTTTATCGATTATTATATTAAGGACAAAAGTAAACGTATTGAGGGCAAACAAGACCCGATAACGGAAGCCACACGCAAAAAACTTATCACAATCAAAAACCGTATTATTTTATTTGATAAAAACATTCTATTAAAAAGTGTGAACGATGATTTTCGGGATGATTTAACCGAGTGGATGCAGACAGAAAAATACAGCTCCAGCACAATTATAAAAGATTTAAAATACATCAAAACCGTTTGCAGTTTTGCCTCTAAAAAGAAAATTGATGTAAATACGGAGGTTTTGCATTGGGAATTTATGAGAGTCAAACAAAACTATACACCGCCTATATTATCGTTTGAGGAACTGGAGCAAATAAAAAATACGATATGCCCTCACGAATATTTGGAAAACGCTAAAGACTGGATTATTATAGGATTCTACACAGGTGCGAGAGTATCAGATTTATTAAATTTTGATGCAAAGAATATCATCAATACCAATATTTTAAAATTCAAACAGAAGAAAATAGAAAACCAAACACACGATGCGGAGGAATTTATTTATCTGCATTCTGAAGTATTGAAAGTATTGGAAAAAAGAAACGGACAATTTCCCCGAAAAATTTCTGACCAACGTCTGAATGATTACATTAAAGAGGTTTGCAAATTGGCAGGACTTACGCAAAAAATGATAGGAGGTGTAAAAGACAAAGAACAAGGCGGAAGAGGAAAAAAGATTGTAAAAGAATTTGAAAAATGGAAACTGATAACCACGCATATTTTCCGCAGGTCGTTTGTGACCAACTTTATAGAAATTTTGGGTAAAGAAAACATTAAAACCCAAACAGGACACAAAACCGATGATATGGTAAACTTATACAACAAAACCGAAAAAATAGACAAGGCAATGAGAATAGCCGAAAAAATGGAAAACCATTTGAAAATAGTTTGAATATGAAAAACAAATATACCCAGCTCGACCAACTGAAAGAAAGACTAAACCATTTGCGACAAAACTACAGCGACAAAGTAGCAAAGGCGTTTGATATAGAATACACCTACGAGAGCAACAAAATAGAAGGTAACACACTGACTTTGCAAGAAACCGCATTGGTTATTGAAAAAGGATTAACCATTGGCGGAAAGTCTCTAAATGAGCATTTGGAAGTTATCAACCACCAACACGCCATAGAATACATAAAAGAACTGGCAAACGAAAAACAAACGATTTCCGAGAGAGATTTATTGCAAATACACCAACTCATTTTGCAGAGTATAGACAACCAAAACGCAGGAAAATACAGAAATGTACAGGTACTGATTTCGGGAGCAAAACACATACCGCCACAGCCTTTTATAGTACCCAAACAGATGGAAGATTTATTTATTTGGTATAATGACAATAAAGACCAATTGCACCCGATAGAACTCTCCGCAGAGATGCACGAGCGGTTGGTAACGATACATCCATTTATAGACGGTAACGGACGAACCTCTCGCCTACTGATGAATTTAATCTTATTACAAAACGGATTCCCGATTGCTATTTTAAAAGGACATACCGATAGCCGTTTGAAATATTACAGTGCATTGGAAACCGCACAGACAGAAAACAATAAACAGCCATTTATTGACCTCATCACAGAGAATGTAAGGGAAACAATGGAAAGAATTATAAAAGTATCGGGGAATTAACCCAAAGGCAACCAATTATAAAATATGGGAGTAGATTATTATGGAATGAGTCAGGAATGGTCAGAATCTGACTTGATAGGCATTATAGAAAGTGTATTTGAGCGCAATGAGATGTTTGTGCATTCAGTTAAGGATATTGTTGAAGATATACTTTTAAACAAAAGCATCGAGGAAATTTTAAAAGAAGAAAATAAAGAAACAGAGGATTCTATTAAAAGAAAAACAACATCCTGTTCTGTTCAAGTATCAATATTGAATGAGTTAGTTTTTTTTGATTTACAAAAAGTTAAAGAAATGACTTCAACCCAAAAAGAATATACAATTTCATGTTTACTCAATAGAGGAGAAAGGGAAGTAAAGGGAAATATTAACGTTTTAAATCCAAATTCTAAGGAAGACGTCACAAGATACACTGCATCTACACACGGCACAATTGCAAAAGCAAAAAAAATTATAAATGAAAAGAATTAAACCACCTTTAAGGTGGTTTTTTGTTGTACAAAACTTTATAGGAGTATAGTTAGGGGGACTATTAGGGGGAATATATAATTGTATGATATTGAATTTTGTAGCATAATTAAAACAATTATTGCAATGGGCATAATACAATTTATTGGGACAAACCCGACCGACCTCATCACAGAATTAAAAAATTCTTTGATACCTGAGTTAACAGCGCAACTCTCCGCACAATTCCAACCCAAAGAACCAACAGAATACCTTACACGGTCGGAGGTCTGCAAACTTCTCAAAATAGACCTTTCCACACTTCACAGATGGCGCAAAGACGGTACAATTCCGAGTTTCGGGATGGGAAACCGTGTATTTTTCAAACGTTCAGAAATTGAGCAGATTATTAACCAAAACAAATTGAGTTAATATGAAGAATAATTTCATCTCACAGCTATTAGAAATTGCAAGGCAAACCAAATTACCTTTTGATGAGGTTTTCACAATAGTCTTTGATTATGGCTTTGTAGATTCTATAGGGAATATTACCGCAGAATTATTAGAAAACGAAAAAGGGAACGATTAAAACCGCTCCCTTATTTGTTCAAAATATTGTGATAGTGGCAACTATTACAACAGAGCAAATATAGGCAAATGCTAGATAATACAAAGTTTTCTACCACAGATATTGAGATAATAAACAGGATGATTTCGCACCCTGATTTTGTCGTATGCAGACCGAAAAATAACTATTACCATTCTTTAAAGCACAAAACACATGGCGCAAAATTAAGCTTAGATTTTCGCAAGGCTGTAGAAAATGGCAATATAATTGGCTACGGCTATTTAGACATTGTTATAAGTCCGCATTATCATTTTAACCAATACACGCACAACGGTAACGATTTCACGCCCGAAAACAGTATTAAAACAATTATAGACATTCTTACTTATTTAGGGATAAAAACGCAGGAATACGACCTTTTAAAAGTTGTCAATATTGAATTTGGTTTAAACCTCGTCCCTGAAAGCGATATTAAAAGTTTGATAGATGGTTTGTTTTTCTACAAAAAAACACCGTTCAATACAGGTGCATTTCCGTACTACAAAAAAACAGATGCAACAAGCTATAAACAAATAAAGGCATACGCCAAAGGTTTGCAGTTTTTAGAATATCTGCAGTATGGTATCAATCAAAACACTTTCCGTTTTGAAGTGAAGAGCAAACAGGCAAAAAACATTAAGAAATATGGAATCACTACCGCAGTAGATTTGTTAGAACCCGATACCTACAAACAATTAGGGCAAACTTTATTAAACGAATGGGAAAACATTCTATTAACCAGTCAAACACCCGATTTAGACAACTTAAAACCCGATGAGGTGAAATTTATCCAAAGTGCTGATAAAATTGATTTTTGGGAAGATTTAAAAACGCAAAAACACCGAAATACTTTTCAATACAAAAAGGCAAAATATTACAAAATTCTGCAAAGAAAAAACAATCTGCACACCAAAATAAAAGGGCAAATTATTGATAAAATCATTCAGTTATCAGAATGTGCAAATTCCACACAGCCAACAGCGGTAAACAGGGGAAAGTTGCATAATCAAAAAACACACTCCACACTGATAAACTTGGAAAATGCACAAACAACAAACAGTAACATGGTTTGTTTAGTTACTGGATTAAATATTTCAATGCAGAGAAAAGGAAGTAAATATTTGTGTTTGGGTGGACTAAAATATTACAGAGAATTTGCTCCGAAGTGTACAAAAACATTGAAAAAAGATTTTTGACCGAGAAAATGAAAAACCGAGATGCAGAGTACCAAATGTATTATATTGCGCACAATATCCGTAATACCGCCACAAACCCGAACCACAACCCAAAATACAGCCGTGAAAGATTTGAGCAAAGAAATTACAAGCCCAATCAATTACAAATCAAATTTTAAAAGTTCCCTAATAATTTAGGTTTTAAAAAATGGCAAGATATCCAACCTACCCGACCGAAATTGAAAGATTAAAAATGATTTCAATTGCAGATTTGAAAAGAATGAATCTAATGAAACCTAATCGCATAGTAAATGCGATTATCAATTGGACTAATCGAAACACGCAGGAAAACAAAGGTTCAATATCAGTATCTATCGAACTGAAACAAAATAGTGGTTCAATAACTCTTGATTACAAGTACAGAGAAACAGACCACATCAATTATACAGTACAATTAATCACAAGACCATCCAATTTAGGAGTCGGAAGATTGTGGTTTTTCGTATGCCCGCACACTGGCACGGTTTGCAGAAAATTACATCTCATAAACGGCTATTTCGAACACCGTTCGGCAAGTCCAAAATTGATGTATGGTAAACAATTAGAATCAAAGAAAATGAGAGAGTGGATTAAAATGTTTGGTATGATGCTAGATGATGAAGTATATCAGCAACTTTATAAAAAACATTTTAGATCTCATTACAGAGGAAAGCCTACCAAACGATATTTACAATTAATGAAAGTTATTGAGCAAAGAGAGAACGTAAATATTGATGATTTTGAAAGGTCTTTTCGATCTGAAAAATATAAGTAAGTACCGACTTATTGCAGTCAAAATGCGATGATAATAACTGATAACGGAGTTTTCCGTAGTTATACATACGTGTGTTATACCTCATCCGAAACTTCACAGGAAAAAAAAGGAATAAAATTTATACTTTTGCTTGATTAAATATTTTTATATAAATGGCACAATCTATTGAACCTAATATTGCTGACCTTGTAAATGGTATGGTTTTTAGGGAGAAGGTCACTGTTTTTTTTGCGAAAAGGCCAACAACACACAACACCAACTTTTTGTTTTTCCTATTTTTTATAAACCTGACACAGTCTACATTTCCTTTAATCCACAAACTTAACTTAACATTACTTTCGCCGCTTTTGGCATTTATATTTGTTACTATTAGCAATAAATACTTCTTTGCATAGAAAATTGAGTTATTTAACAGTTAAAAAAAAATAAATTTATGAAAAAAATTCTAATTTCTTTTACATTTGTCTTTGTGTGGATAACCTCCAACTCCCAATGGAATCCTGTTTTAGATCAAAATCTTCTTGTTGCCTCTCCTAAAAGTGGAGATGCTTTTTCGACCACCTCTAGCGATGGTAAAACTTTTATAGGATACTGGAAAAGTGTACCCACTCCGGTAAACTTCGAATTATGGCTTCAGATTTTGGATAAAAATGGAAATAAAGAATTGGGCAGTGAAGGGATTATGTTAAGTAATCAAATTCCAATGGACACATACACTTTTGTTGAGGACTCTACTGTCGATTCTTCTAACAATTTATATATTGGAGTCACCGGTACAGGTGTTGGGCACCTGGGATATATTTTTAAAGTAACCCCACAAGGAATTTCGGTATGGCCTAACGGTATTAGCATTGGAGAAGCACTATCTCCTACTTTACTTCCTCTTTCTAATGGAGATTTATTAGTTAGTTATTGGCCAGAGAGTAAAAAGTATTCTAGAATAGAACGATTTAATTCCTCCGGGCAACGCGTATGGAATTCTCCTGTGGTAATTAAATCTGATAGCGAAGAAAATAGTACTATTCCTGCTGATCTATTTGAATTGCCAAATAATGAATTTGAAATTATTTTTAGTAAAGTTTTACCCGGGAGTGGATCATACACAAGTTCATATTTATATGCACAAAAGTTTGACTTTAATGGCGTAAAACGGTGGGAATCACCTAAGCAGATTTCAACAAAGGGCGCAGCTTGGAACGTTAAGCATAGTGGGATTGCAGATGGTAATGTTGTATATTATGGATTCAGTGGAGGAACAGTAGGAACAAGTGAGATTAATGCTTATTTACAGAGAATAAACATAGATGGAACCTTACCTTGGGGAGTAAATGGTGTTGATTTTGATATTAGCCACGATTATAAGGAAAGAGATATGAAAATCGCATTTACCCCAGGTTCTCCTTATATATGGTCTATTGCCAACTATAATAAATTTGATCCTTTTACACAGCAAGATTTAAATGGTGAATTTATTCAAAAATTTGATAAAGTTACAGGAACAAGGCTTTTTACTAACAATGCTAAACAAGTTTTCCCCGTTGATGAGAGGCAAATGTTTCATCAAGGAAATTTACATTTGGTTAATGAGTATCCTTTTTTCATCGTCCAGAAAAAACTAGAGTCTACTAACCTTGATGTTTCTTTAAATGCTGTCTTACTAAAGGATGACGGAGATTTTTTTTGGACTCAGAAGTATTTACCAATGGCAACATTTCCAGCTATGAAATCAAACATTATCTCATTAAAACCTATCAACGGACAAAGTATAATCCTATTTCAGGAGAAAAAAATATCTACAGATATATCTGATAAATTATATGCTCAAAATCTAATTATTCCATTTGAAATAAATGATCATTTTAATAAAAAAAATTTTTTAAAATTAAAAGAGTCTATGGGAACCAAAAATAGTAGTAATTTACCTGTTTTTTTATCTCCCAACCCTGCTAAAGAAGAATTTTCTGTTATACATACTAATAGTTCTAAGAAATATTTAGATAAATTTAATGTAGAGGTTTATGATTTATCAGGAAAACTTTTACTTAAGGAAGAGGGTAAAGAAAAAAATTCAGTTAGAAGCCTATCTAATGGTGTATATGTGGTAAAAATAGTAACTACTGATGGGATAACTCAAACTGAAAAACTTATAGTAGAAAAATAAATTAGACACTATCCCACGAAGTGTGTAAGTTAAAAAGTTAGGGCTTGGATTTTATAATCTGAGCCTTTGTTCAAAAATAAGCATAAACTGATTAAGAACAATACCCCAATTTTGATTTGGCATCGTCCATTTTTTGTAGTTTCTTTTAAAGCGAGATACACTGATTTCATTACGGCATCATCCGTAGGAAAAAACATTTTGTTTTTGGTGCATTCTCTGACTTTCCCGTTGAGATTTTCAATCAAATTAGTGATGTAAATGATTTTCGGATCTCTAAAGGAAATTCAAAAACCACAGTCAGCTTGTTGTTGAATACTGCGTTTAATCAATGTTTTATAAAAACGTTGAGTGACATTTTAACATTAATTGACATTATTTTATTACTAATAATAGATCAAAATTATCTGCTGTTTTAGTAACTCATAAAAAAGTTAAACCTGCATAATAAAGTTTTGAAAGATATTTTGCATCGGAAAATAATTTTCTGAGTCCATAAAAAGGATTGAGAATTGATTTTGTTGATACACCCGTTGACACAAAACGAATTCCCCAATCACAACTTGTTGATTTTCAACACCCGTATATAGTCCCTCCAACTCCACAAAACCATCGATTTCTCGATGGTTTTTTTATTAAACTCTTTATACATCTTCTTTAAGAATATTTCATGCAATACATCGTGCATTTTATACTATATATAAATATGTTTCAAAAAATGAAAACCTACTTAGGTAAATAAAGAGTTAATTTTAAGATGATATTGTAAAAACTGAAGTCCATAAGATGGAAATTGAAAGCATATCATTCCGGGACTCTTCCACTCTTTCTAAATATTGATTTTACATTCATCTTCAGGTAACAAATATAACCTACTGAAAACTAAAAGACTAAAACTCCACAACCCAAAATAAAACCTTCTGGTCCACAAAAAAGACTAAAAAAATGTTTTATCGTAAAGAATTTTATATATTTGCACCATCTAACAATTAAAAAAAAATTTACTATGTCAGACATTGCATCAAGAGTAAAAGCTATCATCGCTGATAAGCTTGACGTTGAAGAAACAGAAGTAACTCCTGAAGCTAGCTTCACAAACGATTTAGGAGCTGATTCATTGGATACAGTTGAACTAATCATGGAGTTTGAAAAAGAATTCAATATTCAAATCCCTGATGATCAGGCTGAAAAAATTACTACTGTAGGACACGCTATCGCTTATATCGAAGAAGTAGTAAATAAATAATATTCTTCAACAAAAAAGAAATTAAACAAAGTTTATGGAATTAAAAAGAGTAGTTGTAACCGGTTTTGGAGCAATAACACCTATTGGAAATAATGCAAAAGAATACTGGGAAAATCTTGTAAAAGGTGAGAGCGGTGCCGCTCCTATTACTCTTTTTGATGCCACAAACTTTAAAACAAAATTCGCCTGCGAAGTCAAAAATTTCGATCCGCTGCAACATTTCGATAAGAAAGAGACAAAAAAAATGGATAGAAATACACAGCTTGGGCTTGTTGCCGCAAGAGAAGCGGTACAACACTCAAGAATTATTGAAGACAGCGTAGACAAAAACAGAATCGGAGTAATCTGGGGTTCCGGAATCGGAGGTTTGGAGACGTTCGAAACTGAAGTTTTAGGATGGGCAAATACGGAAATCCCGAGATTCAACCCTTTCTTTATTCCTAAAATGATTGCGGATATCACACCGGGACATATTTCTATAGAATATGGTTTTCACGGCCCTAATTACACAACAGTATCTGCATGCGCATCTTCAGCAAATGCTTTGATTGATGCCAAAATGCTGATTCAGCTTGGAAAAGCAGACGTAATTGTATGCGGTGGCTCTGAAGCAGCCGTTACAGCAAGTGGTGTCGGCGGGTTCAATGCAATGATGGCACTTTCTACAAGAAATGATGATCCTAAAACCGCTTCCCGACCTTTCGACAAAGACAGAGATGGTTTTGTACTGGGAGAAGGAGCAGGATGTATTGTTCTTGAAGAATATGAACACGCAGTAAAACGTGGCGCAACAATTTATGCAGAATTAAAAGGCGGAGGTCTGAGTGCAGATGCACATCATATGACCGCACCGCACCCTGAAGGCTTAGGAGCTTATCTGGTAATGAAAAACTGTTTGGAAGATGCAGGCTTAACTGCTGATGAAGTAGATCACATCAATATGCACGGTACATCTACTCCATTAGGAGATATTGCAGAATCCAATGCCATTTCAAAATTATTGGGAGAGCACGCTTTTGACATTCAGATTAATTCTACAAAATCTATGACAGGTCACCTGTTGGGTGCTGCAGGAGTTATTGAAGCTATTGCTGCGTTGGGAACAATTATTCATGGTATTGTTCCTCCTACCATCAACCATTTTACTGATGATGAGAATATCGACAGCAGACTGAATTTCACATTCAATGAGGCTGCGAAGAAAGATGTAAAAGTAGCCATGAGCAATACTTTTGGATTTGGTGGGCACAACGCTTGCGTTCTATTTAAGAAAATCTAAATCTACTGAATGGAGTTACAGAAATACTTTTCTAAATTCCTTCTCAAAAAAAGAAAAAGAAAATTAACGGAGAGAGATTATTTTCTCAGTACTGAACTTAACAAAATTCTTGGTACTGAGGTGCAAAATGTTGCGCTTTATCGTGAAGCTTTTTCTTTAAAAAATTCTTCTAAGAAAGACAGTAATTATGAAAGACTCGAATTTTTAGGAGATTCTGTTTTGGGTACAATCATTTCATGCCATTTGTTTCGTACATATCCTCAGGCTAACGAGGGATATCTCACACAAATGAAGTCTAAGATTGTGAATAGGAAAAATCTTAATAAATTAGGAGAAGATCTAAAACTGACAGACCTGTTGCAAAAGCAGGCATCTTTAGCTTTAGGTGAAAATATCTCCGGAAATTTATTCGAGGCTTTAGTAGGTGCAGTTTATCTTGATTTTCATTACGAAACCTGCAGGAAGATTATTTTAGAAAGGCTTCTTACACCAAGCGAAATGAATAAGCTTGAAAATAAAATTGTAAGTTATAAAGGTCTTTTGCTCGAATGGAGCCAGAAGAAAAAATTAAATATAAAATACGAAACCTGTGAAGAGATACAGGTGAACAAGTCGATCGTTTTTCGCTGTCATGTATGGCTCGGAGAAGACAAAATCGCAAATGCTACGGAAACCTCTAAGAAAAAAGCGGAAGAAAAAGCAGCACAGAGAGCATTTTATATTTTAAATAAAAAAGAAAACATACTTGGAAATTCAAAAGCTTTATGATCTTGATGATATAGAATTTGAAGATGTTACCATAGGATTGGTAAGATTAGCAAAAAATATACCCGATCATGAGTTTTTCTATACCGTAAATCAAAAAAACGATCTTAATTTTAAAAGGATTGATGATCTCATCTATCATGGATCGTATTATGATTATTTTTTTCCACGATTTGAGGCGTATCACAAATTTACAAAGACATGTTTTACGTTTATTTCAAACCGATCTTCTGAAAGTAAACAAAAAAAAATACAAACTGAGCTCTTCTCAGAAGAAGAAAACATTAAATTTTTATTAAATAATCAGGTAGAAGTACAATATATTTTGCACAGTTCGGAACAGTTTCCTGATTTTTCCGTAATTTTGCTCCCTGAAAATCTTGTTTTTCCAATTCAAGATTATACATTAGGTTCTGAGGAAGAACTTTATCAAATTATCCAGTATTATGAATAAGTATTTAAAGAAGACAAAAATTATCGCAACACTAGGGCCTGCTTCATCGTCAAAGGAGGTAATGTTAGATTTAATGAAAGCGGGTGTTGATATTTTCAGAATAAATTTTTCCCATGCAGATTACGACTTAGTCCGAAAAAATATTGAAATAATTAGAGAGCTAAACAGCGAGTGTGGTTATTCAGTGGGTATTTTGGGAGACCTTCAGGGTCCTAAGCTGAGAGTAGGTGTCGTAAAGGAAGGATCTTACCTGAACCCGGGTGATATTCTTACTTTCACCAATGAAAAGATGGAAGGAGATTCTACAAAGGTATACATGACTTATCAACAGTTTCCACAGGATGTAAAAGTAGGGGAAAGAATCCTTATCGATGACGGGAAGCTGGTACTGGAAGTTACTGAAACCAATGAAAAGGATACTGTAAAAGCAAAAACCATTCAGGGGGGACCTCTAAGTTCCAAAAAAGGAGTTAACCTGCCTAATACACAGGTATCTCTTCCTGCACTGACTGAAAAGGATATTCAGGATGCTAATTTCATGCTTGACATGGAAGTAGACTGGATCGCTCTTTCTTTTGTGCGCCATGCTCAGGATATCATTGACCTGAAAGAATTAATTGCGAGCCATCCGAATGGTAAATTCAAGACTCCGATTATTGCGAAGATCGAAAAACCTGAAGGGGTTAAAAATATTGAAGAAATCCTTGTTGAATGTGACGGATTAATGGTTGCGCGTGGTGACCTTGGAGTAGAAGTTCCGATGGAAGAAGTTCCTGCGATCCAGAAAAATCTGGTAGAAAAAGCAAGATTCTTCTCCAAGCCGGTAATCATCGCTACTCAGATGATGGAAACTATGATCAACAGCTTAACGCCAACCAGAGCAGAAGTAAATGACGTAGCTAACTCTGTATTGGATGGTGCTGATGCCGTGATGCTTTCAGGAGAAACTTCTGTAGGTAGATATCCGGTACAGGTTGTGGAAAACATGGCTAAAATTGTAAAGAATATCGAAACTACTCATTTCTATCAACATAAAAATGAGCCTATCGAAAAAGATTATAACTGTATTGATGAAAGATTTATTACAAACAGAGTTTGTCTTGCGGCGGTAAGAATTGCTAAAACAACAAACGTTTCTGCTATCGTAACACTTACTCATTCAGGATATACGGCTTTCCAACTGGCAGCACACAGACCGAACTCTCACATCATTGTATACAGTGGTAACAGAAGAGTGATCACAATGTTGAACCTTCTTTGGGGTGTTCACGCCTATTATTATGACATGAAGAAGTCTACAGATGAAACAATCATCCAGGTAAATATGCTGACTCATAACTATGGTTATATCGAGACAGGAGACTTTGTAATCAACATCAATGCTACTCCATCATATGAAGGTGGAAAAACGAATACATTGAGATTGACTACAGTATAAGCAATAAGCAAAATTACTTTTTGTAAAAACATAAAAACTCCCGGAAATTAATTTCCAGGAGTTTTATTTATAATGTAAAGTATACTGTTAACTTATAAAGGGCAGTTTGTCATTCTGACTAAGCGGAGTGAAGTAAAGAATCTCCGGATTCTCAGTTCCTCGGAATGACATCCCTATATATTTTAATTACCTACAATTGTTTTAGCTGTTACAAATTCTTTCAAAGCTAATAGAGACAATTCTGTTCCATATCCTGAAGCTTTTGTTCCCCCAAACGGAAAACGCGGATCAGAGCTTGTCATTCTGTTGATGTTGACCGTTCCTGATTCAAGGTTTTCAATAAAGAATAACTGACGTTCTTTATTTTTGGTCCAAACAGAATTGGAAAGTCCGAAAGGAATATCATTGGCCATTTGTAAAGCTTCTTCCTCATTCTTTGCAGTCATAACCATACCAAGCGGTCCGAAAAGTTCCTCTTTTAAGATCGGATTTCCTTCCTGAACTCTGATCAAACCTGGTTTAAATTCATTCTCTGAAACCCTTTCCAAAGGAATAATAATCTCTGCACCATTTTCCAATGCTCTGTTGAACTGGGCTTCCAGCTCATCTGCCAGATCAGGTCTTGCCATTCCGGCTAATTTCGTTTCTTTATCTAAAGGATCTCCAATCTCATATTTTTTATATTCTTCAATGAAAACAGGTAAAAACTGATCTTCAATTTTTTCATCAATGATAAATCTTTTAGCCGCAGTACAGGTCTGCCCGCAATTTTGAAGCCTTGATTTTGCTCCGGCTTTTGCCGCTTCTTCCAGATCAGCATCGTCAAAAATGATAAAAGAATCACTTCCTCCCAGTTCAAGTAAAGATTTCTTGATATTTAAACCTGCTATTGAAGCTACTTCCCCACCTGCTTTTCCGCTACCTGTAAGGCTCACCCCTTTTACAGTTTCATGCTCAAGAATTTCTTTTACAGCCTTATGCCCCACTTCAAGGTTCTGGAAAGTCCCTTCCGGGAAGCCAGCTTCCAAAAGAACATCTTCAATAGCATTTCCGCTTCCGAAACAAATTGATGCATGCTTTAAAACCACTGTATTTCCAGCCAGAATTGCAGGAATAGCGAATCTCAGTACCTGCCAGAAAGGGAAGTTCCAGGGCATTACTCCTAAGATCACACCTTTCGGAGCATAATGAACTTCAGAGTAAGCAAATTCAGATTCTACTTTTTCAGGCTTTAATATATTTTCTGCAGCAGCATAATAATTCATCATTAATGCACACTTTTCCACTTCAGCAATGGATTCAGAAATGGGCTTATTCATTTCTGTTGTGATAATCCTTCCAAATTTCTCCGAATTATTCTTTAAAATCTCCGCTGCTTTTGCAATTAACTTCTGCCTTTCCTCAAACGGCACTTTTCTCCACACTGAAAACGCTTTATCTGCTTTAATAAGCTTGCTTTCAATTAATTGTTCCATAATATAAATTTCTGTTTTAAATTCAGCTAATGAATTTATAGGTGCTTTTATTTTAAAAGCACGGTGAAATCAGCAAATTCCATTCCTTAGGGGTCAATAAAATAATGATTTTCTCTATCGGAAGAATATAGCTTTACCTTACATCATTAGCCATTCATTCACAAGACACGCTGCCAGTCTTGCGGTTCTGTCCTGAATATCAAAAGAAGGATTTACTTCTGCGACATCCAGTGCAACCAGTTTTTTGTTTTTTAAGATATGCCTGTAAAAATGCATAAAGGTTGTATCTGCAAAGATACCATTGTACGCTGCGGCGGAAACTCCGGGAGCAACTGATGCATTAAAAACGTCCATACAAATAGTAAGATAGGCAAAATCCACATTGTCCAGCAAATCATCAATACGCTGGTAAATGGAAGGAAGATTTTCAAAAAACAATTCATCTGCCAGGATGTACTTCATCCCGTATTGATGAGCTGTATCAAAAAGTTTCAGCGTATTTGAGTTTCTCTGAATTCCAATATGCAGAGAATTGATCGGCCCCTCCTGAGCAATCTGCCAGAACCCTGTTCCGGAACTTGGCCCGACTCCTTTTTCAGGCTGTCTGTTGTCAAAATGGGCATCAATGTTGATGATCCCGATTTTTTGTTCCGGGAAAGCTGTTTTAACCCCCAAATAATGGGCATAAGTTACTTCATGGCCTCCACCCAGTACAAGGGATTTTCCGCCTTTTAAAAGTACTTTTGAAACATTTTTAGCAAGATCATTCTGTGTGCTTTCCAGATTGCCGTTTTCACAGGTAACATTTCCAAAATCCAGCAGTGAAAAATCCGGAAGGATTACAGGAAAATTAGACATGTTTTTTCTGATGACATCGGGAGCATCCTTAGCGCCCTGACGGCCTTTATTTCTTCTGACACCTTCATCTACAGCAAAACCATGCAACGCAAAATCACCTGTAGAAATATTGTCATAATTACGCTCTTCCTTTACTCTTTGAAATATCCTGTGATAGAGAAGTTCTTCTCCGTCCAATCTGCCTTGCCAAATATTATTCATTATTCAGTCATTTGCCTATTGTCTGTTCTTCATTCAGCAGACATTGGGAACCGGCTGCCTGAAGAACAAATATGGTTAATTTATAATTTTTATATCAGATTTCCATCAATATACACCTTCTCAGCTTTTAAACTACCCTGATTATACAGTATATTCTGGAAGTTGTTTGTTTTAAAAGTGACAAAATCCGCCTTCTTGCCTGCCTGCAGCTGCCCTCTATCTTCAAGATTCAATGCATATGCAGCACGGAAAGTCATTCCTGCTAATACTTCAGCCGTTGTAAGCTTCTGAAAAGTGGCCAGAATAGAAGCCTGAGTAATTAAATTCCCCATAGGTGCAGATCCGGGATTCCAGTCACTAGCAATGGCTACAATAGCACCTGCGTCCAATAATTTTCTTGCAGGAGTAAACTTCTCCCCTAATCCCAGGCTCGCTCCGGGAAGAGCTGTTGCTACAGTGTCAGACTCTGCGAGGAATTGAATATCTTCATCAATGGTTGCTTCCAGATGGTCTGCAGATTTCGCTCCCACTTCTACTGCAATTCTTGAGCTTCCGGGAGTAAACTGATCCGCATGGACCGTAATTTCAAAGCCCAGTTCTTTTGCTTTAAGCAAGAATTCCTTACTTTCTTCAGGCTGAAATGCAGATTTTTCAATAAAGATATCTACCCGGTTTGCCAATCCTTCTTCTTTTACTTTGGGTAAAATTTCAGTAATGATATAGTCAAGATATTCAGGATTGCTTCCTTCAAAATCTCTTGGTTTCAAGTGTGCTGAAAGACATGTAGGAACTAAAGTTGCCTTAGTTTCATTTTGAGCTTTTTTAATGATCCTAAGCATTTTCAGCTCGTTTTCCACATCCAGACCGTAACCGCTTTTTACTTCAATTGTGGTAATCCCCAAGCCAATCAAAAAATTGATTCTCTCTACTAAGGTTTCCAGCAGTTCTCCTTCTGATGCATTTCTTGTGTGCAGTACAGAGCTCCAGATTCCACCGCCGCTATCTGCAATTTCAAGATAAGTTTTACCCGCATTACGCATGACAAAATCATTGGCACGGTTTCCTCCGAAACAAATATGGGTATGAGAATCTACAAAAGCAGGAAGAACAACCTGGTCTCCTTCAATTTGCTCAATTTCTATGGCAGGATTTTCTGTTTTTAATGTTTCAAAATTTCCAACCTTAAGAATGGTATTCTGATCTACTATTATTCCTCCGTCTACAATAATTTCCAGCTGTTCATCGGAAATTTTTCCTCTTAAAGGAAGGTCAGCAAGTGTTACCACCTGCCTGAATGGTCCTATTAATTTCATTAGTTTAAAGTTAATGTAATGCTTAGATTGAGACTGACTCATTTTACAATCAGTATCTTCCTGCTAAACATTCAAAATTTTATTAATTTTTATTAATAATTTCTCCTCTCAAAAATACTTAAAATATCCCAATTATTTAAATCTTAGGTCTTCTGATTTTTAACCTTAGCCTGAACCTTGGCTTCAATCAAACCTTTTCTCAATCTGCCCTTTAATCTTAGTCTAAATTTGCTATCTTTGAGGTAAATGAAATGAATTAATGCCAGATTTTTTACATCCAGATAAGGAAAACTACTCACGAGAGGAGCTGATGCAGGAAGAGCAGATCCGTCCCCAGAGCTTTAAAGATTTTGCGGGGCAGAGAAAAACGCTGGAGAACCTTGAGGTCTTTGTTACTGCTGCGAAAAGACGTGGCGGAGCACTGGATCATGTTTTACTGCATGGCCCGCCGGGGCTTGGAAAAACTACTTTAGCCAATATTATCGCCAATGAGCTGGGAGTAAACTGTAAGATTACTTCTGGTCCTGTATTGGATAAACCCGGAAGCTTAGCCGGCTTATTGACCAATCTGGAAGAAAATGATGTGCTTTTCATTGATGAGATTCACCGTCTTTCTCCTGTTGTAGAGGAATATCTGTATTCTGCAATGGAAGACTACAAGATTGATATTATGCTGGAGACAGGTCCCAATGCCAGAAGCGTGCAGATCGGATTAAATCCTTTTACTTTGGTAGGAGCCACTACAAGAAGTGGTATGCTTACCAAGCCAATGCTTGCCCGATTCGGGATCCAAAGCAGGCTGGAATATTATTCTATTGAACTTTTGTCAATGATCATTCAGAGAAGTGCGAGGGTTCTGGGAGTCATTATTTATGAAGATGCAGCCATTGAGATTGCAAGAAGAAGCCGCGGAACTCCAAGAATTGCCAATGCCCTGCTCAGAAGGGTTCGTGACTTTGCTGAGATTAAAGGAAATGGTGAAATTGAGATTAAGATCACTAAATATGCACTGGACTCTCTGAATGTGGATGAATTTGGTCTGGATGAAATGGACAATAAGATCATGCGTGTTATGATTGAAAATTTTAAAGGAAAGCCTGTTGGTATTTCTGCCCTGGCAACATCCATTGGTGAAAATCCGGAAACACTGGAAGAGGTTTACGAGCCGTTTCTGATTCAGGAAGGATTTATTATCCGGACACCGAGAGGAAGAGAAGTTACGGACAAAGCCTACAGACATCTGAATATTACAAGACCTAAAAATCCGGGAGAGCTATTCTAGTTTAAAGTTCAAGGTTTAAAGGTTAAGGTTAATGAGAATATATTAATTTATGTTTATACCTAAATTATACAAAAGCGAAGATTATAATTTGATGAGAGAGATCATCAGAGAAAACTCTTTTGCTTTACTTATTTCTTCTGTTGACAGGATAAGAGCAACTCATTCAATGATGATGCTCAATGAAGATGATCCTGAAAATATTTATATTGAAACTCATATTTCAAGGGCTAATCCTCAGGCAAAAACCTTAAAAAACGGAGATGAAGTTCTTTGTGACTTTTTGGGAGCCCATACTTATATATCCAGCAGCTGGTATGATCATATTAATGTTTCCAACTGGAATTATGAAGCAGTACAGATTCACGGAAAAGTTGAAATAATGGTTCATGATGAACTGTATGCCCATTTGGATAAGTTAACGTCCAAATATGAAAGTTTCCAGCAATGTCCTATGATAGTGAAAGATATGGGAAGGGAGTTTGTGGAAAAGGAAATGAAGGGAGCTTTTGGGATTAAAATCATTCCAACTGAGATATTTATCAAACAAAAACTTTCTCAGAACAGAAAAGAGAATGATTTTAACAATATCATCACACAGCTTGAGCAATCTGATGATAACGCAAGAAAAATTGCAGAGAAAATGAAATTAATAAAAAAATAATCAAAATATACATATGAAGCTATATCCTATACAATGTGGAAAATTTAAACTGGACGGCGGTGCCATGTTCGGAGTCGTCCCGAAGAGTCTGTGGGAAAAAACCAACCCGGCAGACGAAAAAAACCTGATCGAACTGGGAACCCGTTCCCTGCTCATTGAAGACGGAAAAAAACTGATCCTTGTAGACTGTGGTCTTGGTAATAAACAGGATGACAAATTTTTCGGTCACTACTCTCTTTGGGGAGATGATACCCTTGATAAAAATCTTAAAAAATACGGCTTTGTAAAGGAAGATATTACAGATGTGTTCCTTACACACCTCCACTTCGACCACTGCGGTGGGGCTATTGAATGGAACGATGACAGAACCGGATACAGACCGGCCTTTAAAAATGCCAACTTCTGGACTAATGAAAATCACTGGCAATGGGCAACAGAGCCTAATCCAAGAGAAAAAGCAAGCTTCCTGAAGGAAAACATTATGCCGATGCAGGAAAGCGGACAGCTTAACTTTTTACCTCTTCCTACCACCGGAAACTACGGTTTTGCACCGGATCTTAAAATGGATGTGATCTTTGTAGACGGCCATACGGAAAAGCAAATGCTTCCGGTAATTCAATATCAGGAAAAAACGGTTGTTTTTGCAGCCGACCTTATTCCTACGGCAGGCCATATCAACCAGGTATATGTGATGGGATATGATACCAGACCTCTTTTAACACTGGAAGAAAAAGGAAAATTCCTTAAACAGTGTGTAGATAATGAATATTTATTGTTCTTTGAACATGATGCCCACAATGAACTTGCAAGTTTAAAAATGACCGATAAAGGGGTAAGACTTGATGAGACGTTCAGCTTTAATGATGTTTTTGGATATTAATTTTTAATTATGGAAGAATTACATTCAGAAACACAGCAGGCAGAGCCGGAACCAGCACCCAAGATCATAGGTTTAACCGGCGGAATAGGCTCCGGAAAAACTACTGTGGCTCATTTTATAGAGGAATTCGGATTTCCGGTTTATTACTCTGATGACAGGGCCAAAGCTATTGTCAATGAAAGCGAAGAACTGAAAATAAAAATCAAGGAACTTCTTGGTGAAGATTCTTACGATGAAAACGGATTGTATGACAGAAAATTTGTTGCGGATAAAGTTTTTAATAACAGAGATCTGCTTCAACAATTAAATGAAATCATTCATCCTGCGGTAAGAATTGATTTTGAAAACTGGGTAAATCAACAAAGCAAATATTTAGTTTTCAAAGAAACAGCTCTTCTGTTTGAACTCAAACTGAACAGACAATGTTATAAATCTCTTTTGGTAACCGCTGAGGATAATATCAGAATCAAAAGAGTAATGGACAGAGACAACAAGACCTACCGTGAGGTAGAAGCAGTCATGGAAAAACAAATGCCTGAAAGGGATAAAATTAAAATGGCAGATTGCATCATTTACAATAATACCAATCTGGAAGAATTAAAGGAACAGACCGAAAAGGTAATCTTCGGTATTGAATAAATAAAAACTCGTTAGAAGCTTTCTAACGAGTTTTTTTGCGAAAAACAAATTATGTGGAGTTTTAGTGAATCCACCACAAAAAAAGCCTCCATTTCTGGAGGCTTATTCTATTTGAAATTTATGTCTTATTCTTTGATAAATTTCTTTTGAGTAGTGTTACCGTTATCATCGATATCAATTACATAAACACCGTTAATCAATCTGCTTACGTTAATCTGGTTGTTTAATAAGATACCGTCTGCGATTACCTGCCCTGCAGCATTGTAGATCTTATATTTAGCTCTCTTGCTAACATTTTTCACAAACAATACTGAACTTACAGGGTTAGGATAAATCATAACGCTTGTCTGATCAATCGGATTGGAAACAGCAGGTTTAGAGATTCTTACCGTGTAATCTTCTACTTCTCCGTTTTTGAAGTCTGTACAGTTTACCGGAATACCATCTCTGGACATTGCGACTCTCATCACAACGTACTTATAGTCTGTCATACTTACAAATGCATCTGCCGGTACATTGAATTTACCTGAAACCGGGCTGTTTGAATTAGGTGAAGAAGTGAATACTCTTTCATTGATGTCAAACTCTCCGTTTCTGTTGAAGTCAATCCATACAGCGATTCCTTCGTTGTAAGTAGTTCCGGTCCATTTTTTCTCGATGATGATCTCGTTATCTGTTGATCCCTGAATCATCTCGATGAATGTTTTAGGCACTCCTGTATAATCTGTGTAGGTAGAAGCTCCGGATTCATTTTCCATTGTTTTCTTACCGGTAGGCTTAACAGTAACTTTAGAAATATGCTCTCCTGTAGAGTTCTCAGCCTTCATCTTACAGTAGATTACTGTAGGTGTTGTAAAGTAGTAAGGAGGAGTATAGTTTCCTGGCGTACCGTTACAGATATTCACTACCTGCATTTCATATTTTGTTAATTCTGTAAGACCTGTCAGTACAAGGTTATTAACTAATGAAGGTACTTCTGTCCAGCTTGGAATACCCACTTTTCTGTATCTCAGAACATATGTTGCTCCAGGGAAAGGATCCCACTGAATTGCCGCTGATGTAGGAAGCAATTGGGTAAATGTTAATCCTGGTGGTGGAATCTCACAGATTCTTTCTGTTGTAAATACTTTAGGGTTTGAATATGGATTCAGTGTCGTTTCACCATTACACTGGTTAGCGATCTGAACTTCATACGTTGTATATGGCTCTAATGGAGTTGTACTTCCTAAAACATAAGTATTTGCTGGTGGTGCAGGTAAGCTTACAGTTGTCCATGTAGTGGTACCCACTTTTCTCCATCTCATAGTGTACGTAGAACTTGCCGCTAATGGAGCCCATGTAATCAATGCTGTTGTTGGCGTAATGTTACTCACTGTTACATTAGGAGGTGTAGGATCACATCTGGTTGTAAATGTCTTAATTGGAGTAGCCGTTCCTATAACATCCCCGCAAATTGCTGCTACTTCAACCTCATAAGTAGTAGCAGGCGTCAGGTTATTGATGACTAACGGAAGGTTACCCAATAGTGTAGAAGCATATACTTCTGTCCATGTTGCTGTTCCCTGAACTCTGTATCTTACTACGTAGCTTACTCCTCCTCCTGTGATAGTAACAGTAGCTGTTGTATGAGTGGTAGTAAATGTTGGTGCGTTTGGAGTTGCATTGCTACAAGGTCTGATTCTTACTCTGTAATCTTCAACTTCTCCATCCACAGCATTCTGACACATTACAGGAGCACTTGAACGTTTCAGTACCACTCTCATTGTTGTAGTCAATGCACCAGTATAAGCTGTTGAAGGAACTGCAAATGTAGCCGTAACAGGAGTAGTTGTATTAGCCGGAGAAATTAAAATTCTCTCTGTATCTGTAAACTGTCCGTTTCTGTCAAAGTCGATCCAGGCTGTTACAGCATCATTTCCTGTTGAACCCGTCCAGCCTTTTGCTACTGAGATTTTATTATTTTGAGAATTTACATCTAAAGTAATCAGTGTCTCAGGAGTAGTATAGCTTGTATAGTTACCTTGTACCGAAGTATTATTCATTGGCGGAACACCAAGGTTCGAAGAGGTAACTGTTACATTCGAAATATGGTCATTTGTTCCTGTACCTGTCATCTGGCAGTATGACAACGGTGGTGTTGTAAATGTTACTGAACCTGAATAAGATCCTGTAGAACCATTACAAGTTGTTGAAACCTGAACTTCATAATTGGTCTGTTCTGTAAGTCCAGTAATTCCATAGAAGTTCTGACCTGCAGGAACTGCAGCGGTTTGCCAAACACCTCCAGGAGTAGTTCTCCATCTGATATTATAAGTAGCTCCTACAGTAGCAACCCATGATACAGTTGCTGTAGTTGCACCAATATTGTTTACCGTAATATTTGTAGGAGGAGCTGTTGAACAGTTCTGAGAGTCTACAAATTTTACTGCATAGTCTTCCACCTCTCCCTGGGAGTATGTTCCACAAGGGTTAGCATTATCAAAATATCTCATTACAACACGCATACGGGTAGGAAGATTTCCTGTATATACGTTACCACTCGCTACAGTAGGTACTGAGAAAGTAGCCGTTACCGGAGTAGTTGTGTTATAAGTTGTGTTAAGAATTCTTTCACTTGTTTCAAACGTTCCGTTTCTGTTAAAGTCTACCCATGCTGAAACTCCATATGATGTAGGAGAACTAGGCCAGTATTTGTTTACAGAAATTTTATTATTTGCTGAACCTCTTTCAAAGATAACTACTCTTGTTGCATCTGTTGTATAATCTTTATAATTATCAGATACGGAATTACTTATCATTATAGGAGTATTCGTCGGAGTAACCGTTACATTATTAATATATCCGCTTGTTGCAGTATTACTTGTAGGACCAGCTGTACAATAGGTAAGAGCAGGTGTTGTAAAGGTAACACTTGGTGAGAAAGCACCTGTTGTTCCTCCACAAATAGTAGCTACCTGTACTTCATATGTTGTTTGTTCCAACAATCCTGAAAGTAATTGGTTACTGATTAATGGTGTATTGACTGCAATTTGCAGCCATGCTCCGGAAGGAGAAACTCTGTATCTTACAATATAAGTAGCTCCTGTGGTAGATGTCCAGGTAACATTAGCTGAAGAAGGCGTCACATTATTTACCATGATGCCTGAAGGTGGTGCTGTAGTACATGTTGATAAATCAATCAATTTTACAGCATAGTCTTCAGTTTCACCGTAAGAGTATGTTCCACAAGCATTGATAGGGCTGTATTCATTTAATACAACACGCATTCTTGTAGTCAGGTTTCCTGTATAAGCACCACCGGCAGCAGTTGGAACTGTAAATGTAGCTGTTACCGGAGTTGTGGTATTACTTGGTGAAGTAAGTACTCTTTCAGATGCTTCAAAAATACCATTACGGTTAAAGTCAATCCAAACTCCTGTTAAGAAGCCATACTGATAACCTGGCCACGTTTTTGAAACAGAAACGGTAGCACTACCACCTCTTACCAAAGTAACCACTCTTGAAGGATCTGTACTGTAATCTGTATAACCACTTTGGTCAGAGTTACTATACATAGATGGAGCACCTTGTGCATTAACTGCAACCTGGTTGATATATCCATCAATATAAGTACTCGTAGCAGCGGAGTTACAATAACTAAGTGCCGGAGTTGTAAAGTTTACACTGGAAGAAAATGCTCCCTGAGTACCTCCACAGACAGTAGCCACCTGTACTTCATACTGGGTTTGCTCTGTAAGTCCGGAAATTGTTGCACTTCCTGAAAGAGGAGTTGTAACGTTAACCTGCTGCCATGTCCCTGAAGGTAAACTTCTGTATCTTACTACATAAGTAGAACCTATAGCCGTATACCAGTTAACAACTGCTGACACCGTAGTTATATTACTTACAGTAATATTCGTTGGCGGAGCAGTAGTACACGGAGTCAGCTGATGGCTTACCAACTGTATTCTGGGAATATCAGAATATCTGCTTGATGCAGAAGGCGGTGAAGCCGGATTTGGGTTTGTTGTATCTTCATAATAAAGAATACCTCTGTTAGCCCCAGCATTATAAGTTCCCCAGGCTGTACCCGGAGAAGATGAATAACCTGGCGTTTTTTCATTTACAGCAATCGCAAGATTGTCTGTCCCATTCCAGATAAACGGAGTATTCAACTGAAGAGTAACCCAGTTTCCATTTGATATGGCAGGTAAATCTCCTGCATACACCTGAGTTAAGGAACCTAATGGAATCCAGTTTGTGTTGGACGTAAAGTTATTCTGGGTGGTGTTTCCCATGTAAACAACCCAATCCTTGTAGGAATCCGGAGAGTTTGATACGGTGTCTACATAAAACTTTACGGCTGTGATATAGGTCGACGTACCAATGGCAGCCGAAACTTCCGCAGCAGTATAGATCTGCTGGGAATAGCTATACCCGTAGTAGGAACGTATGGGGAGATACACTGAGGTACCCGTTCCTGTCCCGATCTGGCCTGCCTGAGCCGAGACTTTAGATACAAAGCCTGTGCAAATCAAACAGAGAAACAGAATTAAAGAGGTAAAGAGTTTCTTCATAATGTTTTCATTATATATTAATCAGACAAATCTAATCATTTTTTATTATTAATTTATAAGTGCATTTAGGTTTTTTTTGAAAAAAAACAGCAAATTAACTCTTTATGCTTTAAATAAAGAAATCCCCGGAGATTTCCGGGGATTTGCTAATATTTAAAGGTTATCTTTATTTCTTAATGAATTTAGATTTGAATTGCTCAATTCCTTTATCATCTATTGTAATTACATAACCACCTTTAACTAAAGCAGAAACATTTACTTTTCCATTATTGATATTTCCTTTATCTACTAATTGTCCGGCAGCACTATAGATTTTATAAGTTGCTTTATCTGAAACTTTAGTAACGTTCAGAATATCATTTACCGGATTTGGATAAATCTGAATGCCATTATTTTTAACAGCAGTTTCAGCAGTAGCAAGGTTACCTGTAATAACTACGTTATAGTCTTCAACTTCTCCGTAATCAAAATTATCTCCACATATATAATCTGTAGGTAATGACAGACCAACATTTCCGTTTCCAGTACCAGCACCTACATAGAAAGCGACCACTCTCATTCTTAACGGCTGTCCTTCTACTGCATCAGCTGGAATTGTAACATTTCCACTAACTACAGTTGATGGCTGTGTTAATGTTACAGGGTAATTCAGTACTCTTTCAGAATCACTGAATACACCATCTTTGTTAAAATCAATAAATGCAGCTACTGTATCATAATCTGCAGCATCAGGGTTTCCAACCGTAACAGACATAGGGTAAGTATTTCCTTTTGTCATGTTAATCTGAAGTGCTGTATTTGTTGTGTAGTTTGTATATGTACTGCTTGCAGAAGTATTATTTATATTGGCAAGTGTTACATTTTGAATATACTCATAACTCGTATCAGCTGTAGAAGCCGGACAGTAAGTAATAGCCGGGGTGCTGAAGTTTACAGAAGCCGAATATGTACCTACTACAGTACCACAAACTAAAGCTACCTGAACTTCATATGTTGTACCATCAATTAAATTACTTAGGTTGATTGAAGGAACTGTTGTATCAGCTTCAGTCCATACAGTTGTACCTACCTTTCTGTAACGTACTTTATACGTTGCTCCGGTATAAGACATCCAAGATACACTTGCTGAAGATACAGTAATATTACTTACAGCAACATTAGTTGGCGCAGCACTGCTACATGCAGATAGAGGTGCAATGCTCACAGGTCCTACAGCATAGAAAACATTTCCTATTGAAGAAACTCTTACCTTAATAGTCTGACCGTTCAATGAAGAAGGGAAAGTAAAGTTTTCAGATCCGTCATTAGGAGTTGAAGCAGATAGTACAGTCCAAGTTGTTCCATTATCTGTAGTATAGTCAATTTTTACATTAGCAACATTATAAGGAGCTGCATTGGTATTGGCAACAATCCACTGAACCGGAGTTGGAGTATTCACATCAGCATATTGGTTAGCTAATCTGAAAGGACCATTATCTCCTACAACAATTGTCTGACCTTTAAAAGCTGATTGCTGTTGAGAAACAACTGGATTATTATCTCTTACTGTTAATGCAAATTTTGTAGTCCTTGCTTTAGTAGATACAGCTTCCCAGGTATTGTTTGCATTATTCAACACTCCGCTCATTACAGATGTAAATTTCGGGAAGTATCTTGTTGGGCTTGTGCTTGGAGCAACAGATCTGAATGAAGCTCCTGACGTAGTATTTCCTAAGTTATACTTATCAATAGAAAGTGTTGCGTCATCTACTTCTTCCCAAGAATAAGTCATTGGGTCATTTTCAGGATCTGTAGCAGTACCTGTCAAAGCAAAAGCAGTACCCTTTGGAATCGTATATGTTGGAAGATCATTAATTACCGGTGGATTGTTGGTAATTGTAGTTTCCACATCACAGGTTTTTGCGATTAAGTTAGCCTGAACCTGCCCGATACTTGCTTTATGGAAATAAGCATCAGAATTAGGCTGAATATCTGTATCAGGACCAGTAATCCCTGCATATCCCATAATGGTAGATCCTGAACCAGGTTCCATATTTACTCCACTTCCTTCAATATTGTGAGAGAAGGTATGGTTAGCTCCTAACTGGTGCCCCATCTCGTGTGCAACATAGTCGATATCAAAACTATCACCTGATGGAATTCCGTTTGCAGGAGAAGTAAACCCTGAACCTTTCCCTTTAGGAACTGTAGTGGTAGGATTAACACATACACATCCGATACATCCGGCATTTCCTCCACCTCCAGATTTACCGAATAAGTGTCCGATATCATAGTTTTCATTTCCAACATTGGCTGTCAAAGCTGCTTGCAGCTGTCCGTTCCATGCACCTTGTGCCCCTGTTGCAGCAGCGGCATATGGATCTGTAGCCGGATCAATATAAATTACATTTGGAAAATTCTGTAAATTCAAATGCAGTGCAAAATCTTTTTCAAAAACTCCGTTTACTCTGGTTAAAGTATTATTGATAGCAACCAGTGCAGGAGCTCTTTTCTGGTCATCTGTAGCGGTAGCAGGTACACCAGCAAGCGTCATAAAGTACTGAGTATACTCACCTGTAACAGACATTGCCAATCTCATTGTTCTGTATTTTTTATCAGAACTCTTATTGAAAGTTGTTGGCTGGTTTGAGAATGACTGTCCGTTTTTTAATAAAGCATCTATTTCCTTCTTAGCTGCAGGAGATTCTTCTGTAGAACATAAGAACCCGTTTTTTTCCTTTTTTGTTTTCGGGTGAACAGCATAAACTGTTTTATCCGCAGAAGCAGGGTCAATAAATTCATATTTATCTCCATGAATGATCATTGACTGAAAATCATTAGGAGCAATACTGAATCTTAAATACTTGGTTGGATCATCAACACTTGTTCCAACATAAGATCCTAACTCATACTTATCTGCCAGTTCTTTTACAACCACTGGAAAACTGTATACATTAAATCTTTCAATCTTCCCACTCATAGTAGGAAGAGAAATTACTACAGGAGTGGAATTTGCTCCCATTTCCTGTGCATTCTTCAGCTGAGATCTCAGTAAGTTCAGGTCTAACTTATAGTACCCATTACCTCTTACATTAGATTGATCTACTCTAAATCCTGTACTTCTTTTGTTATCGTCTCCTTTTTTAAAAGAAGTTGGTGTCCATTGGCCGAACACTGCTCCTCCTATAAAAGTAAACATTAAAGCAGTAAATACTCTTTTCATAAATTAAAACACAAATATAATTTCCGCCAAATATAACCAATTTATAACTCACACAGATAAAATAAGTTAATATTTTTTAATATTACACACCTCCCAAGCTTATTTATTAAAAAAAATACAAACTTCAGAACATTCTGGACTTTGTATTTTTTTTATTTAAAAAGTTAAGGATTGCTATTTTTAAAACTTATAGGCAATATTCCATGCAAATCCCATATTAAACTTTGAAGAACTTCTTCCGAAGCCGGGAACAATCATTGGAGAGATATCATCCTGCTTAGAGGTGTATACCAAATACCTTGGCTGAAGATTCACGTCAATATAAAAGTTGGAATTGAATAACTGCACTCTGCCGCCTATAGTTCCCTCAAGCCAGAAAGAAGACTGTGATGATGAAGGAAAAGCTTCAGAAGAGTTACTTCCTCCAAATCCACGAACGGGTACTGCCATATATTCTTGGTTGTAAAATGACCCGGCAGCCTTTCCTCCTGCGTAAAATCCGTTGAATTCATTTTCCGCATCTTTTGCCAGCATATAGAATGCACCCAGCTTAACGAAAGGACCATTTACTTTAGCATCATAACCATTCTTCTGGTATATATTTTTTTCAAAACCTGCTTCTGCAATGGCGTGTACATTTCCTCTGATTTTCGAAGAAATAAATCCCTGATACAGCTTTCTATCCGAAAAAAAAACAACTCCGGTATTCAATACATCAAGCCCAACCATAAAATTAGGCTCATATTTCTCATGAACTTTCTTCTCTGCTTCCTTTTTTTTCTCTTGTGCCGAACTTATTATTCCCAATAAACTAAAAAGAAAGGTAAAGATTAGTCTTGTCTTCATTCTCTATTTGATTTTGTCCGGCTTCCAGTTTCAGAACAGGATTCGGAGTTATTAATTCTGAAGTTAAATTTTCATACGTTTTTTTGATCCCACATCCAGGAGATACATAGGTTGACTTTGTACTATACCCGATTCTTACATGAGACTCCGGGCCTTTGAATCTGGTTTTGAAATAAACGTCTGTATAGGGTGAACTGTCTACACGTAAAGGGATTAACCTGGAATCAATGTTTGCAAGTTTTCCCAGATCCACCTTTCCTGCGCCATAGTCTACTGATACATACAAAGTATCTATGGTTCTATCTTTTCCGCTTGCCAGTGTCCTGAAGCCTACCTTCATTCTGGGAGTTCCTTCTCCGCTTTCACAGATATCATCATCACCGCCACAGGAAAAAAGCATCCCTAAAAAACAGATTGCAATGAGAAATTTAAAGTACTTCATATTAAGATTTGGAGATTCAAATTTAAATAATTTATTTTTTAACAAGCAATGCAATGTTCTCGACATGGTGTGTCTGCGGGAACATATCTACCGGTAAGATCTTTACTAAAGTATAATGATCTTTCATCAAAGCAAGGTCTCTTGCCTGTGTTGCAGAATTACAGCTTACATAAACTACTTTTTCCGGTGAAAGTTTTAAGATCTGTTCTACAACTTTCTGGTGCATTCCGTCTCTTGGTGGATCTGTGATTAATACATCTGCTTTCGGATGATTAGCCATGAATTCATCATTGAAAATATCTTTCATATCTCCGCAATAGAATGTTGTGTTGGTAAGTCCGTTCAATGCAGCATGCTCTATAGCTGCATCTATCGCTTCCTGCACGGATTCTATTCCAATGACCTGTTTTGCATTTCTTGCTACGTACTGAGCGATTGTCCCTGTACCTGTATAAAGGTCATACACAACTTCATCTCCTTTCAGGTCTGCGAACTCCAGAGTTTTTCTATATAATTCCAAAGCCTGCTTGTAATTGGTCTGGAAGAATGATTTCGGCCCGATCTTAAACTGCAGTCCATCCATTTCTTCCATAAGGTATCCTTCCCCAAAATATACTTCAATATTTAAATCATAAATAGAATCATTCTGTTTAGAATTGATAGCATACACCAACGTTTTAATCTGAGGGAATTTCTCTAATAAGAATTCAAAAAGCTTTTCTCTGTTTTCTTTTTCTTCTCTGTAAAGCTGGAAAAGAACCATCCATTCTCCTTTGGAATTCTGTCTCATCATTAAGGTTCTTAAAAACCCTTCCTGATTTCTCACATCAAAGAAGTCCAGACCATTGTTTACTCCATATTCTTTTACTGCCAGCCTTATTGCATTGGAAGGATCTTCCTGAAGGAAACATTCTTTCAGATCAAGAATTTTGCTCCACATTCCCGGGATATGGAAACCCAAAGCATCTTTGCTTCCGAAGTTCTCTTCAGAACTGATTTCGTACTGGGTAAGCCATCTTGCATTGGAGAAAGAAAACTCCATTTTATTTCTGTAAAAGTATTGCTCTTCAGATCCTAGAATCGGCACGGTTTCAAAATTATCAATACCGCCGATTCTTTTAATATTATTATATACTTCTTCCTGCTTAAAATCAAGCTGTTTTTCATAGCTCATATTCTGCCACTTGCACCCTCCGCAGGTACCGAAATGAATACATTTAGGTTCAACCCTGTAAGGTGATTTCTCAAGAACTTCCACAGCTTCGCCTTCATAATATTTTGACTTCGCTTTTTTCACTCTCACGTTGACAACATCACCTGGAATTGCACCTGAGACCATTACGGTCTTACCTTCGTCTGTTCTTCCGATTGCCACGCCTTTTGCACCGGCTGTTAACAGCTTTATATTTTCAAGAACTATATCTCTTTTTTTCTTCCTGCTCATTCTAAAATTTTCTATTTTCCTAATTGAAACCTTACGTTTCAGTTTGCAAAAATACAATAAAAAAAACCTTATCCGCAGATAAGGTTTCTATACTGTGTTAAAGTTTATTATTTTGTCGGAGCCGGCTGCGGATTTGCTGGCTGTGGAGCTTGCTGCTGTGCCGCAGAAGGATCAAGCTGCAATTGTGGCTGCATTTGAGCATTCGGATCTACTTTTGGCGCAGAAAGGCCTGTTTGCTTATCCAGAATAGTCACTAATTCCTGCTCACCAAGGTTCACAAATGATCTGCTGGCGATTTTACCGTCTTTATCAATGATGACAAAGCAAGGTAATTTGAATCCGTATACCCCGTATTTCTTTGCGATATCAGAGTTCAGGCCTCCTTCTCCGTAAACATTCACTCCCTGAATTCCTTTCAACAAAGCGTTGCTTGTTTTAATGAACTGGTCTTTTGTATCGTCAACGTTTACATATACAAAATTCATTTTAGACTTATAGAAGTTCACCACTTCTTTCAATACAGGTACTGTAGCTTCGCTGATGTAAGGATTCCATGAAGCATAGAAGAACAGCATATAAGGTTTTCCTTTGTTTTCAGAAAGTTTATAAGACTTTCCGTCCTGTTTTACCAAAGCCGCTTCAGGAGCAACTTCACCAATTTTAAGTCCTGTAATAGCCACCTGCATTTTTAAAAGGTCACTTTTAATCGTAGCATCTTTAATATCTGAATCGATAATCTTTTTAATCTTGTCAATGTTTGCAGCAGGAGTTGTAGGATGAATATCAGCCTGAGCCATTACAAATGCCAAAAGATAATCTTTTGCAGTCTGAGATAAATCTTTCTTTGTTTTTAAATACTGAGCGAACATCTCAGAAGTTGTAATTCCTGTTTTTCCTTTGCTGTTTGCTTCAGCATATTTCTGGAAATCCGGAGTCATTTTTACAAGAAGATACTGTCTGTAAAGAGGAATGGTTTTTACCATCGCATCTTTGTCGGTTTCTAATTGAGTTTCGTAGTCTTTGAAAGCCTTAGAAGCTTTGTAAGATGGGTTTCCGGACATTGGTCCGTGAGACATTTCATAGTTGGCAAGTAAATTAAGAATGGTTACTTTCACATCGTTTTTCTTCCATTCTAAAAGTGCTTTACTTGGATTATTCTTTTTTGCAAGATCATCTACATTTTTATTGATATCAGTTTCAATTTTATGCATCCCTTTCAAAAATGCAGCTTCATCTCCACTCATTAATGCCTGTAAGTTAACCTTAGTACCATAGTCAGCTAAAAACTTCTGAGTAGCTGTAAGGAAATCATTATTTTTCTTAGCATCTCCGGTAATTACGAATTCATTTGGGAAAGTAGCTCCGTTTCCTGAGATATTTACTTTTTGTCCTCCTTCAAGATAGATCAGGTTTTGTCTGCCTGCATAGTTGATCACGTACATACCATCTTTAGGAGCTTCAAAATTTCCTGAAAAGTTTCCGTCTTTATCCAGACCAATATTAATTAAAGGCAGGGTTCCTACTCCTGAAGCTTCTACAAATTCAATTCTCTCTAATGGTGAGCTTCCAGTAATTTTTCCTTTTACTTCTACTTTTTTTGAACAAGACATCACAAAAAATGTGATGATAAACAATAAAAGATATTTTTTCATTTCAATTTTTAATATTACACAAAAATACGCTTTTTAGGGCTTGCTAATTCACACTATTTATTTTTTTAAAAAATTTTATTATTACCGTGCAAAAGCGGGATTTGTATTGTTTAATAATCTCTTTTTCATGGTAAAAAGCAATTGAAAGTGTTTTCTGAAAACCATTCAACTACGCTCCAAATATATACCTAATAAATAAAGAATAGCAAAAACGGGTCAATAAGTTAACAAACTTTAACAGGCTAATCCCTGTCATAAAAAAATCGCCTCCAAAAATGAAGGCGATTTTCTATGTATTTGAATCAATTCTATCCTTGATCTACAAGAGCAGCCATGTACTCTCTGTTCATTCTTGCGATGTTTTCAAGAGAAATTCCTTTAGGACATTCTACTTCACAAGCACCAGTATTTGAACAGTTACCGAATCCTTCTTCATCCATAGCTTTCACCATGTTCAGAACTCTTCTCTTAGCTTCTACTCTACCTTGAGGAAGCAATGCATACTGAGAAACCTTAGCTCCTACGAAAAGCATTGCAGATCCGTTTTTACAAGTAGCTACACAAGCACCACATCCGATACAAGCAGCAGCATCCATTGCTCTGTCTGCATCTTCTTTCGGAACCGGAATAGCGTTAGCATCCAATGTATTACCAGAAGTATTCACAGAAATGAAACCACCTGCGGCCATTACTCTGTCGAATGCGCTTCTGTCTACCATTAAGTCTTTGATAACCGGGAAAGCTGCACTTCTCCATGGTTCAATAACGATTGTTTCACCATCTTTGAACATTCTCATGTGAAGCTGGCAGGTAGTGATCCCTGTATCCGGCCCGTGAGCTCTACCATTGATGTAAAGAGAACACATTCCGCAGATCCCTTCACGGCAGTCGTGATCGAAAGCAATAGGTTCTTTACCTTCGTTAGTTAAATTTTCGTTCAGGATATCCAACATCTCCAGAAATGAAGAGTCTGTAGATACATCTGATATTTTATAGGTCTCAAACTGACCTTTAGTTTTACTATTTTTTTGTCTCCAAATTTTCAGCGTAAGATGTAAGCCTTTTTTTGCACTCA
>NZ_JAYSDT010000044.1:0-33511 GCF_041914225.1 Chryseobacterium sp. | reverse complement strand
CGAATCAAAAAATACTGTACATTACTACAGAGATGTATCCATATCAGGAAGATACAAATATGGCTGCAGTGGTAAACAAAATGGCACTTAAGATGCACCAAGAAGGCAATGATGTAAGAGTTTTTATGCCAAGATTTGGACAAATAAGTGAGAGAAAGTTCCAGCTTCATGAGGTAATCCGCCTTTCAGGGATGAACATTATTATCAATGACCTGGACCAGCCTCTGATCATTAAAGTAGCGTCTCTTCCGGGGGAAAGACTTCAGGTTTACTTTATTGACAATGAAGAATACTTCAAAAGAAAACAATATTATTTCGACGATGAAGGAAACCCTTTCGAAGACAATGACGAAAGAGCTATTTTCTTTGCCAGAGGGGTTATTGAAACCATTAAGAAGCTAAACTGGGTACCGGATGTTATTCATTTAAATGGATGGATGTCCTCTTTTGTTCCCATTTATCTTAAAACTTACTACGAATCAGATACTTATTTCAAAGACGCTAAAATTGTACTTTCTCTTTACAATGAGAAAGATGCTGATCTGGATAAAAAGATCAACGAAAAGCTGCAGTTTGATAATATTTCAGGATTAAAAGCGTTAGATAACCCAACAATTAAAAGTTTTGTTATTGAGAGTATGAACTATGTGGATGCCGTTGTAAAGGGGGATGAGTTTCTGGATGAAGACCTGGATAAGGCTTTCAATGAAACCGCAACTCAAAAGTCGGAATATCTTGACATAGATTCTATAAATCAAATTTATTAAAAACACATTTTTAATGACTCATAATCTTAAAAAGACCTTCGCCATACTTTTGATGGCGTTTTTCGGAAGTACATTCCTTCATAACTGTGAACCTGATCCGGATTCTCTTGGTGAGCAGCTGTTTAATGGTGATGCAGTACAAGGCAATGAAATTTCATATCCCGTTATAGCATACAATTATGATAATAAAGATTCCATCAAAAGTGATGCTTCAAGGCTGATCAGCGGATTGAACGAATCAGGTGCTGCTACTTATGTTGGTGTTCTTGGAGCTTTTACTGAAAACCAGTTCGGGATGCAGAGAGCTTCTTATGTTACTCAGCTGAGAATGCCGGTAGATAACTATGACTTTAACGGAGCAAATCCAAAAGTAGATTCTGTAGTCCTTGTAGTAAGACCACCAGCGAATACAACGGCGAATACTTATTTCTTTGAAAGCGATTCATTGAAAACAAATACATTTGATAAAAGCAATTTCCCGGTAGATGGAGTAGCTACAGCAGTTTCCATTGAGAAGAAAACTTATCCGGTTCGTAAATACGGTAAAGTGGCTTCAAAAACAATGAAAATCAATGTACACGAAGTAACCACGTTCATAGATGCAAATGATGACAGTTTCAAACGTTCCAATAAAGTGATAAGTACTGGAGAACTGTTAGGTTCAGGAGTATTTGACGGTAAAATAAGTTCCGTATCCATTACAAAAAAATCTGACAATTCAGTCGTATTTACAGGAAACCTTGGATTCAGAATGAAGCTGAGCAATACAGACTTTTTCCAGACTCACATTCTTGATAAAAAAGGAAAGCCTGAACTTCAGGATGCTGCTAACTTTATCAGATATTTTAAAGGAATAAAAATTTCTGTGGATGAAACGGATAAATATCTTTACCAGTTCTCTCCTAATGATCTGCAGCTTATCATGTATTATAAATATGATAAAACAGACAACGGAACTACCACAAGACCACAGACAACACTTAATTTCAACTTAGGAAGTGCTAATGCGCATCTGGGACTGTATGAATACAGCAGATCTGGTTCAACTGTTGCATCTGCATTGGCTACGAGTAATCCTAATGATGGTGATGCAAGGCTTTTTGTTCAGGGAATGGGTGGACCTTCCGTGATAATAAAAGTTCAGGATGAGACTATTGCTAAACTTCAGGATGTTTATAATAAAGATAAAGCAGGTATTGTAAGTGCTAAGATCAGAGTGTACCTGGATCCTGAAACATGGAAAAATACAGGCTCTACTGAAGACCGCAGGTTTACGCTTTTAACCAATACATTAAATAATGGAGCTATCGATTATTCGACATCAGCACTGAAATTCACATCAGACCTGACAAACGGGCTTGGATTGTATTATTACAAAGAAAATCCTGGCTATTATGATTTTGTAGTAACCAAAACAATTAAGGATCTTGTTGAAGGAGTAAAAGACAGTGATGGGAATTTAATTAAAAATAAACCATTAATAATTACTGCCGGATCATTTGTTACAAATCCTACAGGAACCCTTTTAGGAGTTCGTAATACGACAAGAGCATTTGACATGAACAGAATTATTCTTACAGGAGTAGATAAAACGAATACCAATCCAAAAAGAATCCAGTTACTGGTGACTTATGGTACGAAAAAATAGAAGAAAATAAACAACAAACAACACTAGACAAAATAAAATATGTGCGGAATAGTAGGATATACAGGTTTTCAAGACGCTTATGAAATTGTAATTAATGGTCTTAGAAGATTGGAATATAGAGGGTATGACAGTGCCGGAATTGTTTTGGAAAGTCCAGATAACAAGCTGGAAGTAGAAAAAACAAAAGGTAAAGTGGAAGATTTGGTGAATATTTCCAAAGAACTGAAAGGAAAGTCTAAAATTGGAATGGGGCACACCCGTTGGGCTACCCATGGAGTTCCCAGTGACAGAAATTCCCACCCGCATTTGTCAAACAACGGAAAAATAGCAATTGTACATAATGGTATCATCGAAAACTATGATACGATTAAAACAATGCTTACTGAAAAAGGATTTACTTTCAAATCAGAAACAGATACAGAAGTATTGGTGAACCTTATCCAGTATTTTATGGATCTTAATCCTGAAATTGATTTCCCGACAGCAGTAAGATATGCATTGAATGAAGTATACGGAGCCTATGCCATTACTGTACTTCATGAAGATTACCCGGGAGTATTGGTGGTAGGAAGATTAGGTTCTCCTCTGGCAATCGGAATCGGGGATAAAGAATACTTTATTGCATCTGATGCTTCTCCTTTCGTAGAATTTACAAAAGAAGCCATTTATCTTGAAGAAGGTCATATGGCAACAATCTCTCTGGAAAACGGGGTAGATATCAGAACCATCAATGAGAACTCTAAAATTGAGCCGGAAATTCAGGAGCTTAAACTGAGTCTTGAGCAGATAGAAAAAGGAGGTTACGAGCATTTCATGCTTAAAGAAATCTTTGAACAGCCTAAATCTGTACACGACACAATGAGAGGTAGACTTCTTGTTGATGAAGGAATTATCAAAATGGCAGGAATCTGGGATCATGTGGAGAGATTCAAAAATGCAAACAGAATTATCATCATTGCGTGTGGTACTTCATGGCATGCAGGTCTTATCGGAGAATATCTGATTGAAGAATATGCGAGAATACCAGTGGAGGTAGAGTATGCATCAGAATTCAGATACAGAAACCCGATTATTACAGATAAAGATGTAGTAATTGCCATTTCCCAGTCCGGAGAAACTGCTGATACAATGGCTGCCTTAAAACTTGCCAAAGAAAAAGGTGCATTTATATATGGTATATGTAATGTGGTAGATTCTTCCATTGCAAGAATTACAGATGCCGGTTCTTATACACACGCCGGTCCTGAGATTGGAGTTGCTTCTACAAAAGCATTTACAGCGCAGCTTACCATTCTTACTTTAATTGCATTTAAATTAGGAAAACACAATGGAAATTTAGGAAATGCAGAATTCATGAGCTTAATTGCTGAGCTTGATGCTATGCCTAAGAAAATTGAAGAAGTGTTAAATACCACTCATGAGCTTACACAGGATATTGCGAAAGATTTTGTGAAAGCTACCAATTTCCTTTATTTAGGAAGAGGATACAACTATCCTGCAGCCTTAGAAGGAGCATTAAAATTAAAAGAAATTTCTTATATCCATGCAGAAGGATACCCGGCTGCAGAAATGAAGCACGGTCCGATTGCCCTGATCGATGAAAACATGCCGATTGTTATTATAGCACCAAGAAAAGGTCACTATGATAAAATTGTAAGTAATGTTCAGGAAATTAAAGCGAGAAAAGGAAAAATTATCGCTGTAGTTAATAAAGGAGACCGTCAGGTGAGTGAAATGGCAGATTATGTTATCGAAATCCCTGAAACTTCAGAATGTTTCTCTCCAATCGTTGCTTCCGTACCTCTGCAACTGCTTGCTTATTACATTGCGGTTTATAGAGGAGCCAACGTAGATCAGCCGAGAAACCTTGCAAAATCTGTTACCGTGGAATAAAAAGTTGTTGTAAATAAAATAAATTTAGATTTCTTCCGTTATTTCAAAAAAAATCTTAAAAGTTTCTTAAAAAAATTATATATTTACGACTTAATTATAAAAATTAACATGAAAAGGATATTTCTTTTATTATTGTCTGCGTCGGTAGCATCGGTATCTTGTTCAGGTGGTGGCAGCTCTTCTGTAGGGAAGCCAGGAACAAAAGGAGAATTGATACCAAGAGAAAAAACTAAATCATTTGTTGCGGAAAGACCATACGGAATGGTCGCAATTCCTGCAGGTTCGTTTGTTGCTGGTTTAGCAGACCAGGATCCGACAAATACACCTGAAAAAGCAGCATTGAAGACAGTTACTGTTTCTTCTTTCTTCATGGATGAAGCAGAAACTACCAATGCAGAATACAGAGTATTTATCAATTATGTAAGAGACTCTATCGCGAGAACTTTACTTGCTGAAGCTGCCGGAGAAGGTGGTGATGAAGGCGGACGTAAAGGGGCAAGCATAGGAGATTATGCATACCTTGCTAAAAAAGAAGAAAATTTAACACCTTATCAAGAATATATGGAAGGCCAGGGTGGCCGGGAAGACGGAGGCTATGATGCAAGCAAAAGGTTAGATTGGAAAATTCCTTTACACTGGAGCACATCAAAATATCCGGATGTAGAATACGCAGAAGTTTTAGAATCTATGTATCTGCCTACTTCCTCAAGAATCGGAAACGAAAGAATTTTAGATGTAAGCAAGCTTAAATATACTTACCGTTGGGGAGATATGGATGCAGCAGTTGCTGATAACGAAAGAGGAGCTAATTATCTGAAAAGCGAAAGTATCGCGATCTATCCTGATACTACAGTTTGGGTAAAAGATTTCCACTTTGCTTACAATGAGCCATTGTTTGAACAGTATTTCTGGCACAAGGCTTACAAAGACTATCCTGTTGTTGGGGTTACCTGGGATCAGGCAAGGGCTTATTGTAACTTCAGATCTAAATTGAAAACAGATTACAACGAAAGTTTAAAAAGAAAAAAACAAAGACCATTAGAGTTCCGTCTTCCAACAGAAACTGAATGGGAATACGCTGCAAAAGGTGGAATGCAAAATGCTACTTACCCTTGGGGTGGTCCATACTTAATGGATGACAGAGGTTGCTACCTGGCTAACTTCAAACCTAAGAGAGGTAACTACATGGAAGACGAGAAAAAAGGTACTTATACATATACAGCTCCAGTTAAGAAATTTAAGAAAAATGGATTTGGGTTATTTGATATGGCTGGAAACGTTTCTGAGTGGACATCATCTTCATACAACAACTCTTCAGCTGGATTTACTTCTACATTAAATCCTTCTACTAAAGATAAACTAGATACGAAGAAATCTGTAAGAGGTGGATCTTGGAAAGATATAGGGTATGCGCTAATGACAGGTGCAAGAGATTGGGAAAGAAAAGATTCCGCAAGAAGCTATATCGGATTCAGAACTGTACAGGATATTCCTGAAGCAGCTGTTAAGCCAAGAAGAATTAACAGAAACTAATCAGACAATTTTTCATAACAATTTTATTTAATATTAAAAAAACTAACTCAATATGTTTAAGACTAAAGATGCTTGGATGAATTTCTTTTATTCATTCGGTGCTGCAATTGTAATTCTTGGAGCTTGGCTTAAAATTACTCACATTACACTGGGACCAATTAACGGGAATATGGCTCTTACAGTAGGGCTTATTACTGAAGCGATTATCTTTATCATTTTCGCATTTGACCCACCTAAAACTGAGGAGTCTTATGCCTGGGAAAATGTTTATCCTGAATTATTGGATAAGCACGCCAACCCAAACCCTTTACACTCTAATGTAACCACTAAAAATACAAGTGCTCAGTTTGCTGAATTGGAAAACTCTCTTTCCAGCAAATTGGATAAGATGCTTGAAGACGCAAGATTAGACGTTCAGTTATTTGAAAGATTAAGAACAGGAATTGATAAATTCTCAAACTCTGTTGATCAGATCAACCAAACTGTGGACGTATCTGCTTCTACACATAAATATAACGAACAATTAAACAAAGCTGCCCAGCATATGGAAAGCATGAATGCTCTTTATGCAATGCAACTTGAAAGCGGTAAGAGACAATCTGAATTTGCTAACAAGTATGTTGCAGATATGCAGAAATCTGCAGAGCAGTCTGAGAAATTCAATCAAGAGCTACAAGGTTTAACAACTAATCTTAATAACTTAAATAGAGTTTATGGTGGTATGCTAACTGCTATGAAGTCTTAATTCCTAACCATTTCTAAATTTAACTACTTAATTAAAAAACAAAGAAAAGAGAATGGCACAAGGAAAACAGACCCCTCGTCAGAAGATGATCAACCTGATGTATTTGGTGTTCATCGCGATGATGGCCCTAAATATTGATGCAGAAATCATCAGATCATACTATGACTCTACCAGAGCATTGAATGAGACCAGAACTTTAACAGAAAGAAAGAACGAAAAGATCTTTGAAAGAACGCTGGAAGCTAAAGCTCAGCAGGTTCCGGATACCTACGCACAGCCTTGGGCTCAGTACAAAGTATTGAAAACCAAAATTGATGTGTTGGTAAAATCTGCTCAGGATGTTAAAGATTTGTTGAAGAAACAATCTGAGTTTCATGACAAAGATCCTAAAACAGGAAAAGATATTGATGTAAGTGAGAACTTTGCTGCATTGAATAACAATGAAGCAACAACTGAATACTTCTTTAAAGAAGGAGATGAAAATACCCCTTCGAAGAATGCATTAGATCTGAAAGCTAAAATTGATGACGTAAGAAACTACATCAATACTACTTTTGGAAGCAATTCTCAGTTACAGGATTTAGTAGCCAGAGCTAATAAGTCTCTTATTGCGGAGTATCCTAAAGGAACATCTCCAAATGAAAAGACATGGTTCCAGAATAAATTTTACCATCAGCCGTTAATTGCTGCAATATCTAATCTGGAAATTATCCAAAATGATGCCAGAAACGTTCAGTCGGATGCATTGGCACTATTACTTCAGGAAAAAGTAGATGCGAATATCAAATTCTCAAGCTATGAGCCTATTGTTTCAGGTCCGGTAGATATCCAGGCAGGAAAACAGGCTGAAGTAAAAGTAATGTTGGGAACTTATTCTAACAGTAACAAGATCAGCATTTCTGGAGTAAGCAAAGTTGAAAACGGTAAAGGTATCATGCAGATTTCAGGTTCCGGAATCGGTGAACATAAACTAGGAGGAACTATTACATTAACAGATGCTTCAGGGAAGCCACAGTCTTTCCCTTGGACGCATACTTATAATGTAATTGCAGGACCAAGAGAAGTAAAACTTGAAAAAGGATTATTGCTTTCTGCTGATAAGATGAATGTAATGTATAGAGGACTTGAGAACCCTGTTTCAGGATCAATCTTAGGTGCTGACAATTCTAAACTTTCATTATCTGCAGCAGGAGCTACTGTGAAGAGTACAGGTCAGGGTAAATGGAATGTTACTCCTACTACAGGAAATGTAGTGAAGTTGACATTATCAGGAACAGATCCATATGGTAAAACAGTTTCTCAAGTATTTGAATATAGAATTAAGAATATCCCAAGACCACAAGGTCAGATCAGAGGTAAAGCTGTAAACTTTATGCCGGCAGGTTCTATACCTAACCAGATTGTTACTGCTACTTTACCAGACTTTGATTTCCCTGTTTCATTCACTGTTAACAGCTTTATTATTAAGCTTCCAGGAAAAGCAGGTACTCTGATTCAGGGTAGCTCATTATCAGGAGCAGAAGGTATGCTTAGAAACCTTAGACCTGGTGATGTAGTTCAAATCTATGATATTCAGGCGACAGCTACAGGGCTTGGAAACCAAAGGCTTAAGGAAATTTCACCTGTAATTATTAATGTTCAATAAGGTTAATTTGTAAAATCATATTATGAAAAAATATATTAGCACCCTTTTCGTTTTAGTTTCGGGATTTGCATTTTCCCAAACTATTCTGAATGCTGCTTCTCCTGAGGAATTCAGACAGATGAGAGCTGAATCAATGAGAAAAGCAGGGGATACTGTTATCAGCAATAAAGTAAAGCCTCTTGAATATGGTTTCGTTGATGACAAGGATATTTACAAAAGTATGTTTGTTTGGGAAATCATTGATATGAATGATAAGATCAACCAGCCGTTCTATTATGATAATCCGGATGGTCTTCTTTCAAGTTCTACAAGATCTTTATATCAGTTATTACTTGATGGAGCTCTTAAAGGAGACATCAAAGAAGTTTATGATGATGAAAACTTTGTTACAAGACTTTCACCTGAAGCCATTCAGAAAAGACTGGAAAGTGTAAGACTTGACGAAGAAGCTATCGATATCCTGAACTCTGGAAGAACACTTACAGAAGACGAGAAGAAAAGACTTACAGATATCATCAGAACTACTACTGATAAAGTAAAAGTTCTTAAAATAATGGGTATGTGGTTTATCGATAAAAGAGATGGTCAGATGAAGTACAGACCACTTGGTATCGCTGCTATGGGCCCGGATCCTACATCTGTCGGAAGAATTGGTCCTGATGGCCAGCCTCTGGCCGGAGCTGATGAATTGATCGATTTATTCTGGATTTATTACCCAAGTGCTCGTGATATTTTAGCAAACAATTATGTTTTCAACAGAAAAAATTCGTCTGCTGATCTATCTTTCGATGATGTTATCAATGCAAGAAGATTTTCTTCTATTATCTATAAATCTTCAAGCGGTTTAGGAGATGGTGTTATCAAAGACTATATTCCTAAAAATGCAGATGAGCAGCTGGAAGAAAGTGACAGAATCAAAGCACAGATTCTTGAAATGGAAAATGATATGTGGAATTACTAGATTTCACTTGATATTTATAGAAAACCTGAGTATTTTTACTCAGGTTTTTTTTATTATGAAATCGCCCTTTGTTTATTACCGATCAACAATCAATGAAATAGGCGATTACATATGACCTTTAAACAAATGAAATTTCTCATATGAAAAATGTAGATTATATTATTGTTGGAGACGGATATGCGGGACTTTTTCTGGCTCATCAGCTGATTAAAAATAACAAATCTTTTGTGATCTTTTCCGAAGGAAGAAAAAGTGCTTCTCAGGTTTCGGCAGGAATTATCAATCCGGTAGTCTTGAAGAAGTTTACTACATTCTGGAAAGCACAGGAACAAATAGATTTTCTGAAAGAAAGTCTTCTGGAAATAGAATCCTATACAGGAGAGAATTACCTGATCAATGCTCCTATCCACAGAATTTTTCATGATGAGAACGAACAGAATCTCTGGCTTAAAAAATCGGAAAATGAAGAATTATCAGATTTCCTTGACAAAAATTTTGATCGCTTAAACGTAGTAAAAAACGATTTTCTCTCCGGAAAGGTGAATCAGTCTGCCAGACTTAATGTCAATGGTTTTTTCATTGGTCTATTCAGTTATTTTGAAAAAAATGGTCATTTGATCAAAGAAAAATTTGATTATACGAAATTGAACCCTTCTGAATCGGTCTGTAAGGATTTTAGCTTCAAAAATATAATCTTCTGCGAAGGCATGGGAGTAAAAGATAATCCATATTTTTCTGAAATTACAGTAAATCCGAACAAAGGACACCATATAAAAGTGAAACTTTCCCAACCGATTCCCGAAAATATCACCATTAAGAAGAAACACTTTTTGTTCCCAACCGGAAATGGGCTATATTTTTATGGAGGAACATACGATCGGGAGCAGCTTCACCACCATATTGATGAATCTGCGGTGGCACAATTAGTCAATGGGCTCTCTGAATTTTATCCGTATGATTTTGAAGTAGAAGAAGTACATTTTGGATTCCGTCCAACAGTAAAAGACAGAAGACCAATTATCGGCAGGCATCAGACATTCGGAAATCTGTATGTTTTTAACGGACTGGGAGCTCGTGGTATTCTGAATGGCTGCTATTTTTCGAGGGATTTATTCCGTTTTATTGAAGAAAATGTTCCGTTGCATGAAGAAGTATCATTGAACAGATTTCAATAATGTATCTTAGTACAGATATACAAAGCTTACAATTATGAATGAAAATGTATTAGGTATAGTGGCCGGAATTCTTACTTCTGTTTCTATGATTCCCCAGCTGGTAAAAGTGATCAGAGAAAAGAATGTGGAAGATATCTCGTTGCTCATGCTTTTAGTCCTTATTTCAGGGCTGTCACTATGGGTATGGTATGGATTTAAAAAAGATGAGCTTCCTATTATTCTATCAAATTCATTTGCTGTTTTGGTGAATATAAGTCTTTTGGTTTGTTATATCCTGTACAATAAGAAAAGTAAATAATAAAAAAGACGCCCCATACAGTGAGGCGTCTTTATATTTTATGTAATAATATACAATTACTGAAGAACAAATTTAGCTAAAGGAGCCATTCTGGCTTTGTTTAAAGTAAGAGTATTACCATTTACCGAATAATTATCAGCAGCAAGAATTGCTTTGGTAAACTGGTTTTCAATATCCAGATCTTCACAAGCCATCATCGTAGACATTCCCTGATTGAACTTAATTCTCATCACTTCAGGTTTGATTTCAAACGTACCTCCCAAACCGTTGCATCCTGCATTTCCTTCATATCTCATTCCGTTCATTTCAAGTTTGAAATAAGGATTGTTTTTAGGATTTTTCAGCTCTATTGGTTTGCCGTTCAACTCAGTAAGTTTCCAGGTTTTTCCTGTAATATCATTAGTTGGTTTTTGTGCGTTTTGTGTCGTACAGGAAACAACCAAAAATGTTGCGATAACAAGTGCCGATAAATAATAATATAAACTTTTCATAATGCTTATTTTTTTAATATGAATGCTTTTCCCTATGCTAATACGATGCCATTTTTGCCGGTCCGGACTCTTTTTTTGACTGTTTAACATGAAACAGGACCATATCTGCAGTTTTTTTCAGGAAAGTTATATTGCCCTTAATATCAGAGTATTGATACTCTTCATTGGAGGCTGTATATTCAGGTAATGCATCACTCTTTTTGAGGTCAAAAGTTTTGCCGTTTAAATGTATTGTGGCTGTATTTTTAGTGTTGTTGATCGTTACTTCTATTTTTTCTCCATAGTTGTCAACATACACATTTTTTGTGATCTCATCTGTGTTTTCCGGGGTAGCAGCAGTAATGGTTTCAGCTTCCTTTCCGGGATGTTTACATGCTGTTAGGGAAACAATGGTCAATCCAAAAAGGACCGGGAATAATAATTTTTTCATAGTGATAAGTGATTTTAAAGTGTTTCATGAATTGTGGTGTTAATGCTATATAAATTTACAAATATTTTTAATAAAAATGTGTTAATTTTACATAAAGTAACGTAAAATTTAAATCCATATTAATTTAACTCACCGATTTTTGAACATTATTCACGAAACAGGAAGTAATAATTTATTAGTGAATATTGAGTATAGCTATTGTTAATTCAAGATTTTTAACGGACTTGTTTCCAGTAGAATAGTGTATTTTTTTTCTTCATTTTCATTGGTGTGTCAATTTTCGGCAAAAATAATTCAAAAAGAAGAGAAGAACAATAAGTTAATGTTAATAATCTAAAATTATGATAAAGTTTAGGTTTTAATATTTTTGATTTTAATTTCAAAAAAATATTTTCAATACAAAGCTTAACAGGGTTTGAATGTTCAAAAAAGCAACAACTTTAAAATTAAAATTTCCTTAAATCAAAAATGTGGCTTAATATTTGAAAATTCGAAGATGCACAGGTGATATTCAGAATGCCTGGATTATGCCTGAATAAAGGAAATGTTTACTATTTTTCAAACTTTTTTATTCAGCTAATTTAAAGGAGAGTTAAATTTTGTTAATCTGCTATGATAATATCATAAACTGGGTGTACATTTGCAACTTCAAAATGAGAAACTTTATAGTATACTTTTTAACCGGTCTTTTTCTGCTGTTTGTAGTGGAAAGCAGGCTCAACGTTAAAACTCTCCGAAATGACTACACCGGTCATGTTTCTCATCATATGCCCAAAAGAGCCAACCGCCTGAATCAGACTTTTGAAAAGCTTTCCGTTCAGCAGATGGCCGACAATGTAGACAATTCCACTTTAGAACTTACCGAAAATGATTTCCAGCTTTCTGATGTATGGCAGGCTATTGTTGTTTTTGCCGGAGTTTTCAGCCTGGTCTATATTTTTGGATTAAAAAGTTACAAACGGTTCAGACCCGATATTGATGGCTTTATTCCTGGCTTTGCCACCAAAAGATTTATTCTGATTCGTTCCATCAGAATTTAAAATTCAAACAATTTATTCTTTTTCTGCCTGATTTACAGGTAGAGATACTTTACGTTGTGTATTGTTGGTAATCAGCACACCGTACCCCTTTTATTACCGTTTATTTCTATTCAAAACATTAACGATTTATATAAACTCTAGAATTATGATAAAAAGAGTTGCTTCGGGAATTGCGCTGAGTGCCCTTCTGCTGGCGGTTGGCTGCAATAAGAAAAAAGAAGAAAAAGAAGAAGTTACCGTATATCCGGTGACATCCCCAGTAGTAATGGATACTGTAATCAACAAAGAATACGTAGCCCAGATTCAATCTGTAAAAAACATTGAAGTAAGAGCTCAGGAAAAAGGTTTCCTGGAAAAAATCTTTGTAGATGAAGGTCAATACGTGCAGGCGGGACAGACACTATTCCGGATTATGCCTAAATTGTATCAGGCAGAATTATTAAAAGCAAAAGCAGAAGTAGAACAGGTTTCTATTGAGCTGAAAAACGCAAGTACATTAGCGGGAAACAACATCGTTTCTAAAAATGAAAGAGCTATGGCAAAAGCCAAGCTGGATGCTGCAAACGCAGAAATGAAGCTGGCTCAGATCCACCTTTCCTTTACCGATATCAAAGCACCGTTTTCGGGGGTTATCAACAGAATTCCTCTGAAACTGGGAAGTTTAGTGGATGAAGGTGATCTGTTGACTTCCTTATCAGATAACACAAGCATTTATACTTATTTCAATGTTTCCGAACCGGAATACTTAAGTTATCAGACTCATGCAGCAGACAGAGGCAGCAACCAGGTATCTCTGATTACTGCAAACGGAGAAACCTACACACAGAAAGGAGAAATCCAGACTATCGAAGGAGAATTTGATAACGAAACAGGAAATATTGCGTTCCGTGCTAAATTCCCTAATCCAGACAAACTTTTAAGAAACGGGGAAACAGGTAAAATACAGATGTCAATGCCTGTTCATAACGCACTGATCATTCCACAGAAAGCAACTTATGAAATTCAGGATCAGAAATACGTATTTGTTGTTGACAAAAACGGAGTGGCAAAATCCAGAAATATCAAAGTAGCTTATGAACTTCCGGATCTTTATGTGGTAGGCTCAGGAATCTCAAAAGGAGATCAGATCCTGCTTGAAGGAGTTCAGAAAGTAAAGGATGATCAAAAGTTGAAAACAAAGTTCCAGGATCCTAAGAAAGTTCTTCAATCATTGAAATTAAAAGCAGAGTAGTGGTCTCTAAAATGAAGCAGTATGTTTAAAAAATTCATTCGCAGACCAGTTCTGTCCATAGTAATCTCATTGATTATTGTATTTATGGGGATATTGTCATTGGTAAAACTTCCGGTGACACAGTTTCCATCCATTTCTCCACCCAAAGTAAATATTACCGCAGAATATCCCGGAGCAAACAACGAATTGTTGATTAAATCCGTTGTTATCCCTTTGGAAAGAGGGCTAAACGGGGTTCCCGGTATGAAATATATGACATCAGATGCCGGAAATGACGGAGAAGCGTCTATCCAGGTAGTATTTGACCTGGGGACGGACCCCAATGTAGCGGCAGTAAACGTTCAGAACCGTGTATCTTCTGTTGTTAATAAACTTCCTCCTCTGGTAGTACGTGAAGGGGTGAAAATTACCCGTGAGGAGCCTAACATGTTGATGTACATTAACCTGTATAGTGATGATCCGAAAGCCGATCAGAAATTTCTTTTCAACTATGCAGATATTAATATAATGTCTGAGTTGAGAAGGGTAAGTGGTGTTGGTTTTGCTGATATCCTCGGAACCCGTGAATACGCAATGCGTATCTGGCTTAAACCGGACAGATTAACAGCTTATAATATTTCAGCTGATGAAGTAATGGAATCTCTGAATGAGCAGAGTTTGGAGGCTTCTCCTGGTAAAACGGGAGAAAGTTCGGGAAAACGTTCTCAGTCCTTTGAATATGTATTAAAATATCCGGGACGTTATAATAATGAGAAAGATTACGGAAACATCATTCTGAAAGCAAAACCGAACGGGGAGTCTGTAAGGCTGAAAGATGTGGCTGATATAGAGTTCGGAAGTTCCATGTATGATATTTATTCTACACTGAACGGAAAACCTTCTGCAGCGATTACGGTAAAACAGTCATACGGATCGAACGCAAGCGACGTTATTAAAAATGTAAAAGCATTGATGAAGGATCTTGAGAAAAATAACTTTCCTAAGGGGATGCATTACGAGATCAGTTATGACGTTTCCAGATTCCTGGATGCCTCTATGGAAAAAGTAATTCATACCTTATTTGAGGCCTTCGTTCTGGTTGCTATCGTAGTATTCCTGTTCCTGGGTGACTGGCGTTCTACATTGATTCCTGCACTGGCAGTTCCGGTTTCATTGGTAGGAACATTTGCGGTAATGTCTGCCTTCGGAATTACCCTGAATATGATTTCACTCTTTGCCCTGGTAATGGCGATCGGGGTTGTAGTAGATGATGCGATCGTAGTAATTGAGGCCGTTCACGCCAAGATGGAAGAAAAGCATCTTTCCCCGTTAAAGGCAACGGAAGAAGCAATGCATGAGATCAGTGGAGCAATTATCGCTATTACACTGGTAATGGCATCCGTATTCATTCCGATTGCATTTATGTCCGGTCCGGTTGGGGTATTTTACCGCCAGTTCTCCATTACAATGGCTTCGTCCATTATCCTTTCAGGGGTTGTGGCCCTTACTTTGACACCGGCATTGTGTGCTTTGATCCTTAAAAATAATCACGGAAAAGCTAAAAAGAAAACTCCGGTTACACTTTTCCTTGATAAATTCAATAACCTGTTTACAAAAGGAGCAGGGAGATATGAAAAACTGTTGAACAAAACAGTTACGAAAAAGACAATAACGTTACCATTACTATTAGCATTCTGTGCATGCACATTCTTCCTCAGCAACTCTTTACCATCCGGATTTATTCCGGCTGAAGATCAGGGGATGATCTATGCTATTATTCAGACACCTCCGGGATCTACATTGGAAAGAACCAATCAGATTGCCAGAGAGCTTTTGAGAGAATCAGAAGATATTGATGGAGTACAGTCCGTTTCCTCTCTTGCTGGGTACGAGATTCTGACCGAAGGTACCGGATCCAACTCAGGAACCTGTCTGATCAACCTTAAAAGTTGGGAGGAGCGTAAAGAATCTGCTGCCGAAATCATTGAAAAACTCGAAGAAAAGGCCAAGAATATTCCGGGAGCCAATATTGAATTCTTCCAGCCGCCTTCCGTTCCCGGATATGGAGCTGCAGGAGGTTTTGAGCTTCGTTTGTTAGATAAAGCAGGAAGTGGAGACTATCACAAAATGGAGCAGGTAAGTAACGACTTTGTGAAAGAACTTAAAAAGCGTCCGGAGCTTGGATCGGCATTTACTTTCTATTCTGCAAGTTTCCCGCAGTATATGCTTAGGATAGACAATGATCTTGCGGAGCAAAAAGGAGTAACGATTGAAAAAGCGATGGATAACCTATCTACATTGATCGGATCTAACTATGAGACGAGTTTCATCCGTTTCGACAGACCATATAAAGTGATTGTTCAGGCCGGACCACAATACCGGGCTTTACCGACAGATCTGTTGAAACTGTATGTTAAAAATGATAAAGACCAGATGGTTCCTTATTCAGACTTCATGAGACTTGAAAAAGTGTATGGACTGTCTGAAATGACAAGACATAATATGTATAATTCTGCACAGGTAAGTGGAACACCTGCTCCTGGATACAGTAGTGGTCAGGCGATCCAGGCGATTCAGGAAGTTGCGGATAAAACACTTCCGAGAGGTTTTGGTATCGACTGGGCAGGGATTTCCAAAGATGAAGTAAGCCGTGGAAATGAAGCGGTATTTATTTTCCTGGTGTGTTTAGGATTTGTTTACCTGATCCTTTCTGCCCAGTATGAAAGCTTTATTCTTCCGTTACCGGTTATTTTATCGCTTCCGGTAGGTATTTTCGGAGCCTTTTTATGTTTAAAACTTTTAGGTTTGGAAAACAATATCTATGCACAGGTGGCAATGGTGATGCTGATTGGACTTCTGGGTAAAAACGCGGTATTAATTGTTGAATTTGCCGTACAGAAGAAGGCAGAGGAAGGAATTCCTGTAGCACAGGCAGCTATTGAAGGAGCTGCCATACGTTTCCGTCCGATCTTAATGACCTCATTTGCGTTCATTGCCGGATTGATTCCGTTGGTAATTGCAACGGGGCCGGGAGCAGTTGGTAATAGAACGATTGGTACAGCAGCAGCGGGAGGTATGTTAATCGGAACTGTTTTCGGGCTGATGATTATCCCTGGATTGTATTATATCTTCGGAACCATTGCTGATAAGTCACGATTGGCGAGATATGAAGAAGAGAATCCCTTAACAGAACAAACTGAACCTTATGAACATGATGGAAAATTCGAAGACTAAAAATATAATCACAGCCATTGCCTTATCGCTTGTACTTGCAAGCTGTAAGGCGCCGATGGCGACTGTTATAAAAGACGAGGTAAAAGAAAATATTCCTCAGAACTTTAATCAGGAAGAGCAGCAGGATGCTAACAATAACAGCGGAACAACACCGTGGAGACAGTTTTTTACGGATCCTAACCTTGTAACCCTGATTGAAACGGCTTTAAAAAATAATCAGGAGCTGTTGATCACTCTTCAGGAGATTGAGATTGCTAAAAGTGGTGTTTTAGCTAAAAAGGGAAGATTGAGCCCAACCGTTTCTGCAGGAGTAGGAGCAGGATTGAAAAAAGCAGGCCGCTATACCAGTGAAGGAGCAGGAGATGCTTCTACGGAAATGGAACCCGGTAAGGAAATCCCGGATCCGCTTGGAAATTTTGAAGCGGGCTTAAATGCGAGCTGGGAGATTGATATCTGGAAAAAACTCAGAACCGAAAAAGAATCTGCCGTAGCGCATTACCTTTCTACAGTAGAAGGCAAAAACTTTGTCCTGTCTAATCTTATTGAAGAAGTTGCCGATAATTATTATGAATTGCTGGCACTTGATAACCAGTTGGATATTATACAGCAGTATATCAAGCTTCAGCAAAGAGCATTGGAAATTTCCAAAATTCAGAAAGAAGCTGCTGCTGCAACAGAACTTGCTGTTAAGAAATTTGAGGCAGAACTGGCAAAATCCAAAGCTGCGGAATATACCATCCGTCAACAAATCACGGAGAAGGAAAATGAAATTAATGCTTTGCTGGGAAGATATCCACAACCGATCGTAAGAACGAAGGAAAACTTTATGTCTACGATTCCCCAGACAGTCTATACCGGGATTCCGTCACAGCTGTTAGCCAATCGTCCGGATATCAAACAGGCAGAACTGGAATTAAAGGCTTCAAAGCTGGATGTGGAAGCAGCAAGAAAAGAATTTTATCCTTCCCTGGAAATTTCGGCTACATTAGGTTTAGAGGCATTCAAACCTTCATACCTTGTTAAAATGCCGGAATCAATTGCTTACAATCTGGCTGGTGAACTGGCAGGACCGCTGATCAACAAAAGTGCGATAAAAGCTAATTTCCAGACAGCAGATGCCAAACAGATCCAGGCATTGTACGAATATGACAAAACCATTCTGAATGCTTATCTGGATGTTGCCAATCTGATGTCGAAGGTTAAAAATATTGACCAGTATTATCAACTGAAGTCTCAGGAAACGAAAGCCCTGGATCAGTCTATTGATATTGCCAATCAGTTGTTTCGTAATTCCAGAGCAGATTATCTTGAAGTTCTTTTGAACCAAAGAGATGCACTGGATGCTAAAATGGAACTTATTGAGGCAAAACAGAAACAGCTCAGCACAGTAGTTGACATCTATAAAAGTTTAGGTGGCGGCTGGAAATAAAACATCATAATTCTATCAATAAACAGTTAATGTTTTTTGGAAGGGTCAATTCTTTTGAGTTGGCCCTTTTTATTTTTAATGCGACAGGTTCTGTCGCTGCTAAGAAATATTTTTGTATTAAATTAAATTTATGGTCAGACAGGTTTGTTAAAAAAATGTTAAATTTGCAAAGTTTTATAACCCAGTCAAATCATGGCTAAAAAACAATAACTATGAAATTTTTATTCAATTATATTCATTCGGAGGATATTCTTCAGCTACTTTTAAAATATTCAAAATCAGTTTAATGTGTACAAATTTTCATACATATGAAATACAATATTTTTTGCCCCCAAAAGAATATTATTTTGAATAGTTTTGAAAAATTTATTATTAAAGTTTGTTTAAACTTTACAAAACCACAAAAGTCACAAAACACTTGAATGTGCTTAAGTAAGTTTAAAATGATACCACAGAAAAGTTCAGAAGAAAATCAAAGATTTTCAGAAAACTTAAGTGTACTTATTATCCATAAGGTTGGGCTCTGAAAAAATTGAAGTGTTTAAAACTTTATGCCTTTTGTGGTTTAAATAATGATGATAAAAGTTTAAACAACCTCTTCATTAAAGAATTGGATGTAACCATGATCTATAAAAACAAAACAATATTAACTTAAAAAACACGGGAATGAAAAAAATCTATCTCGCAGCGCTAACCCTATGCGCTTTTTTGGGCACATCTGCCCAGGAAGTGGTATGGCAGAAAGACATCCAATCCTCTACCCAGGATTTTCTAAGCCAGGTTACCACAACCATTGATCAGCAATATCTTATCACAGGAAGTTCTATACAGTCAGGAAGCGGGAAGCCGGAGGCTGGAAATAAGCAGAACAACGGTTATGATTTTCATCTTATCAAACTGAACCAGCAGGGAGAAGAAGTCTGGGAAAAATATTTCTCAGGACAAAACCATGATTATCTATCAGCCACTGTTACCACACAGGATGGTGGATTTCTTTTGGCAGGCACATCGTATTCAGGAAAAGGACTCGATAAAAAAGAGGATTCCAAAGGAGGATCAGATATCTGGCTCATTAGAATCAATGAATTCGGGGATGAATTATGGCAGAAAACTTTGGGAAGTACTTCTGATGAAGAAGCCAGAGCAGTTATCCAGACTACCGATTTAGGATTCTTTGTTGCAGGTAACGTACAGGGCTCATCAAAAGGTTATGGCTCCAAAGATGTTCTGATCACAAAACTGGACAAAAACGGGAAAGAACTCTCACAGTTAATTTTAGGGGGAAAAGGATTGGATGAAGTTGAAAAGATGATTCCAACCCAAGACGGAGGAGCATTACTGGGAATGTATTCGAGGAGTTCTGAAGTAAAGGCGGGAAGCGGGAAGCTGGAGGCTGGAAGTGGTGTGAAGATCGACTCTTATTCCAAAGTCAGCAGCAACTTCGGTGAAGGTGATTACTGGATTGTAAAGCTTGATAAAAACGGAAAAGTAGAATGGGAAAAGAACTTCGGAGGAAAAGGTGACGATCATATCAGAACCCTTGCTTTAACTTCAACTGGCTTTATCATTGGCGGGGAATCCAGATCAGAAAGATCAGGAAACAAAACTGTCGGATTAGAAGAAGGAACAGACCTTTGGCTGATTTCTTTAAATGAAAGAGGTGATGAGCAGTGGCAGAAATCTTACAATTTGGGTAACCGTGATATTCTGATGGGCATGAGTGTAATAAGCGGGAAGCAGGAAGATGGAAGCGGGAAGTCTAAAGGCATTCTGCTGGGAGGTTATACGCAGGCTGAAGGAAGAATAGAAACTGATGATGAAACTTTCTGGATGTTATATCTTGATCAGAACGGAAATGAGAAGTGGAGAAAACACGTAAAAGGTGAATCCAGAAAGAAGGAAGAAAGGCTTTCTGATGTAAAGCTGAACAGAGACGGTTCTATTGTCTTAGCTGGAACCAGTGCAGAAGAGTTGGGTAAAGAGAACTGGAAGATTGTAAAGCTGGGGGACAAGCAGGTTGATCAGCTGATTGAAAAATATGATATTAAGATCTATCCGAACCCTGTTTCAGATTATGCTTATGTAGAAATAGGTTTTGATTTTAAGAATGCGGAGATTCTGTTGTATGACATGAGCGGAAGACAGCTTCAGAGTGTAAAAACCAAAAACAACGTAACAAAAATCAATACCCAGGCTTTGGTACAAGGGGCTTATCTGGTGACAATAAAAACGGATAACAATAAAACGGCGAATGCTAAATTAATTAAGAAATAAAAAGCCATGAGAAAAAAATATAAGCTCATAATACTCCTGCTAACGTTTTGTTCAGGGCTATTATTTTCGCAGGGAGCATCAAGTGAAAGTTTCACCTCTGCACCTTCAGCAGCATCAATGTCAAGTTTCATCAATGCTCCTATATCATTATCTACAGGAGTTCCGGATATTAATATTCCTTTCTTTGCATTGACTACCCATAACCCTGAAATAGGAATCAATGTAGGAATATCCTACCATCCCGGCAATGCAGGAAAGACAAGCAAAGCTTCTGATGTAGGCCTTGGCTGGTCTTTATATGGAACAAACTGCCTTATTTACAGAGCTGTAAACCAATATAACAGTATACCTACTGATATCTATTACTATTCTTTTATGGGATTTAATGGAAAATTCTTATTAAAAACTAATTCCGACGGACAAAAAGAAATCACTTATATTACCCATACCAAACTGAATATCATCTATAATCAGACAGAAGATACTTTTACAGTTATTGATTCATCAGGAAACACCTATTTTTTTAACAATAAAGATCAGAATATTTCAAAAACAAGTAATAATTCTACCCTGTATACTTCAGCTTATTATCTTACTAAGATAAAGGATGTTAATCAGATTGAACCACTCCTGTTTGAATATCTGGTGGACAGTTATGTCCCTAATCTTGAAATTCTTACTATAAAAAGTCTAAAAGTTAGCAAAGTGACTTCACCAGATTTTGGTTCTATAGAATTCAGCTATAATTTCAATGAAGCTCTTAGAAAGAAGCTGGCTGATCCTTATCAGTTACACACTGTAGCTTTGAAAAATAAAGCCGGGAAAGTGATTCAGAAATATACCCTGCAAAGTGAGGATGCCGCTTTCATTTATACTGAACCTAATATATCCTCATGTACAGCAGAAGCCGTACCGGATGGCTTCTATGATAGAAGAATGCTTCGTTCTGTTCAGAAATACGGAACTTCCACTCAATTTGAAAAAACAAGCTTTGAATATAATGACAGTCCTTTTACCGGAGGCAACTGGACAGAATTTAAATGCTACTGCCTGAACAATCCGGATAGTCCAAAGTTTTTAAACATAGGTCTTCTCAAGACGATAAAATATCCTACAGGAGGACAGACCCGGTACGAATTTGAACCCAATCAATATGAAGTTAAAAAGACTCATATATTGGATCCATGGTCTTCTTCTAACGATTTGTATATTTTTCCTTATGAATTTGTTGACCATGATGCCCAGGTATTAGAGGATGTAGGGACTTTTAATTTTGACACCCATTTTACAGATACTTATACCTTCAATATTCCTCCAAATCCGGATGATGCACATCATACTCAAATCATGCTTTATTGTTGGATGATATGATTATGTCTTATAAAGGAAGAAATAAATTAGCTAAAAGCGAAAGTATAAAAGAATTAACATCTGAGATTTTAAATAATCTTCTTTTAATTAAAAACGAATCTATTGAATATGTAAAATTTGTTGTTGTAAGATACAATATTACGAGTAGGCTGTTTGTTTTTGCAGAAGATTATTCAAAAGTTTTTTTTGATTTTACATCCCCAACACAAAACAATTCAGAATCCAATTAGAAATTAAAAACTACATATTCAGGAACAAGTTGTGGGTAAATTTTTAGTTAAATTTAATAGCAATACGCAGGAAATTCTTGTTGGAAGAGTGGATTTAAGAGAGATCAGAACGTTTTATAAAGCAAACCCTAATATAAGTACGACGCCTTTCCAAAATGCTCTTGATTTAGCGGCTAGTCTAACAAAATAAAAAGTATGATAAAAATAGAATTGGATACGGTAATAAACATACTGTCATTACATGAACTTTCAGGAATGACTGAGGAAGAACGAGAAGAATTCATTGAAAATGAAGGAATTGAGAAAGAAGAAATCTTTGAATACTTAAAAGGAAAATATACTGGAGTAAAAGTTTCTTATATTGAAGAAAAAATTAAAACTTTATACCAATTACCTATTGCTGTTATTGGAGTTGTAGAAAAATTAAATCCATGCCCTTGTTGTAATTTCAGAACAATTTTTGAAAAAGGGAATTATCAAATTTGTCCAGTTTGCTTTTGGGAAGATGATGGGAATACGGATGATATGAAAACTAGCTCTGCTAACCATATGACATTAAAAGAGGCAAGAGATAATTTTAAGACAAAAGGTGCCATTTCAGATCAATTTTTGAAATTTGTAGCTAAAGAAGCTGTACTTAAGTATTATAAAGATATTTAGTATAATTCCTATTGATACAAGCCTCTCATTCGTCCCTCAAACAAAATAAAAACCATTGCAAAACAGTGGTTTTATTTATTTCGCAGCTTCTCCAGCCTGCGCATCATCTGATCCTTTTCCTTCAACATAAGTGTCACGAGCCACTCCATAACTGCCTGCAGCCCCTTATAAAGCTCCTCTAACCCCTATATGAAGCCCCTTCATTCCCTTCAATAACGGTCTCCAGCCCCTTATATAACCGGGTATACCCCCTTACCCAAGGGGGTAGAGGGGGTTGGTGAAGGGGGTAACCGTATTTCAATAATTGGATCTGGGTAAATGGAAACAGGTTATCCCGGAACATTTTAATTTCCTAACTTTGTAGTTCTCAACAATAATCAAACAAATGTCAATCACCAACGAAGATCAGATGCTCGGAATGCAAAAAGTAAGTGAAGCTGTTGCCTGTACTTTGAAAAAGATGATAGCGTATGCTGAACCCGGCATGACCACAAAAGATCTTGATGAATACGGAGCTAAAATACTGGAAAGTTTCGGGGCAAAATCAGCGCCTTATTTGACGTACGGATTTCCGGGCTGGACGTGCATCAGCGTAGATAACGAATTCTGCCATGGTATTCCCACAGATCAAAGGGTTTTGAAAGAAGGTGACCTGATCAATATTGATGTTTCTGCAGAGCTGGATGGATATTGGGCAGATAACGGCGGATCTTTTGTCATTGGAAAAGATATCCACGGGCATCAGAAACTGGTGGAGGCATCCAAAGACATTCTGAGAAAGGCGATCAGCAATATAAAAGGCAGTGTGAAAATAGCAGACATAGGACATTTAATGGAAACCGAAGCGAAGAAAAGAGGTCTTAAAGTCATTAAGAATCTTGCAGGCCACGGAGTAGGAAGAAGCTTACATGAGCAGCCTGATGAATTACTGAATTACAGAAACCGTTTTGATTCCAGACGTTTTAAGAAAAACTCTGTGGTAGCCATTGAAACATTTATTTCCACCGATTCCAGCATTGCTGTAGAATTAAAAGACGGATGGACGATGGTAGGGAACAAAGGCGGTTACATGGCCCAGCACGAGCATACCATTGTAATTACCGACGGAAAACCTATCATTTTAACCGAAATGAATGGAATCCTGAATTAAACTAAGGATGTTTATTCATAGTTGATAACCGCAAAGACGACTAAGTTTCTCTGCTGAAAATCTTGGATTTTCTTGCGCCTTAAAAAACATATCATAATTAAAGTCCCTTGCGCCCTTGCGTTAAAAAACAAAAAAACAAGTATTCATTATCTGAAACCCAAATCTTCATCCAATCAACTTGTTGATTCCTTCTTTGCTCCCTTATCTTCAAAGATTAGCAATGTAAAACTTTGCGTTTACAATAAAACCTGCTAAGAAATATCATTGACAGGTTTAAAATCTTTCAGCACACGCTCATAATCCGCTGTAAATCCATTTTCCATGGTTCCCTCAATACGATAGGTTTCAACATCCGTAATTCCTGCATAACTTCTGAAAACATCCCTAAGATAGGCCGAAATATAATCCGGCGCACCTTCAGCTCTTCTGCCGCCGGAAGCAACGGCAAGATATACTTTTTTCCCTGTAAACCGGCCCATACGATTCCCTTGTTCGTCAAAGACGTAAGTAATTCCTGCGCGGATCAGCTGGTCAAGCCAGGCTTTCAGAGGAGTGGAAATGCCGAGGTTGAAAACCGGAGTTCCAATGATAATAATATCCGCTTCATGCACTTCATCCACGATCAGATTGGCATATGAAAGAAGCTGCCTGCTTTGTTCATCGTATAATTCCGGGTGTTTATAAAACTCATGAATGGAGATTTCATCTGCATACGGTGGTGCATCCTTCACCAGGTCTCTTACAGTGACCGCATTGATATTACCCTGTTGTAATAGTTTTTCCAGAATGGCTGAGCTTAGCTGGCTGCTATAAGATTGTTCTCCTCTTGCGCTGGAAATAATGTGCAGAATATTCTTCATACTTTTTTATTCTGATGACGATCTTGATTTCATTAAGGGGACATATATCCGTTTATTTTTATCTGATTACTGTATTTAATAGATTCTCTGGTCGAAAAGCCCGGGTTTAAATTGTCAGACACCCGATACTTTACTATATTTATGGAATCAAACCACCTCACAAACTATCTGCTATGAAAAAATTTCTTTTAATCCTTCTGGGAATCATTGTTGTTCTGGCTGCTGTTGTATTGATTAAAACCTATACTTATCCGTTTAAGAAAAATAATATCGGAGCAGGAGAAGGTTGGAAAACCGTAAAAAATGACTCTGCGGTAATGAGGCTGTCAGGAGGAATAAAAGTTCCCACAGTTTCCACAGGCAGTCTGGGTGAATTCGATTATGCACCGTTTGATCAGTTCAAGGCTTATTTAAAAACCTCTTATCCGTTAGTTTATCAGAATACAGAAAATGTTGAGGTGAATCAATATGGATTGGTTTTCAGGCTTAAAGGAAGCAATCCTGCCCTTGAACCCATTTTATTCCTTTCCCATATGGATGTTGTTCCTCCCGGAGATGCAGATATTAAAAATAACGGAGAAAATGTATTCCGGCCGGATGACAAGCCGCTTGAGCCTGTTTCAAAAGTAGCGGGAGACTGGGATTTTGCCCCTTTTTCAGGAGCGGTTGCCAATGGAAGAATCTACGGAAGAGGAGCGATAGATATGAAAGGAATGCTTTTCTCTTTAATGGAATCTATGAATTCTATGATTAAAAACAAACAGATTCCCCAGCGTGATATTTATCTGGCTTTCGGTTTTGATGAAGAGGTTGGCGGACAAAAAGGAGCTGTTCAGATCGCAGATTATTTTAAAAAGAAAGGATTGAAATTCGACGCTGTCTATGACGAAGGAGGATTGATTATGAGAAAAGGGAATGTAGCAGGAATTGATACTGATGTGGCTGTGGTGGGATGCGCTGAAAAAGGCTTTCTGTCCGCAAAGATAAAAGTTAAAGGGCTTGGCGGGCACTCCTCTATGCCGCCTATGGAAAGTGCTATCGGGAAGGCTGCTGTCATCATGCAGCGTCTGGAAGATGATCAGATGAAGCCCGTTATCACACCTTTAATCAAAGAATTTTTTAATAATATTGGCGGTGAAATGCCTTTTACCACTAGAATGGCGCTGGCCAATCAATGGCTTTTAAAACCGGTATTGATCTCACAGCTCACCAAAAACAATACCACCAATGCATTGGTAAGAACCACCACAGCATTAACGATGATGAAAGGAAGCGACGGAACCAATGTGCTTTCTCCCGAAGTGGAATTTGTGGTTAATTTCAGATTGCTTCCCGGAAATTCAGTGAAAGATGTAAGGGATCATATTGCTAAAGCCACTGAAGGTTTTGATGTGGAGGTAGAAGAAATTGACAATACCAGAGAAGCATCTGCCATTTCTCCAACCAATACAAAAGCTTTTAAAATAATAGAAGCAGCCGTTAAGGAAATTCATCCCGGAGCAATTGTTACACCTTATCTTACCATGGCAGGAACAGATGCCGGAAAATACGAAATCGTAAGTAAAAACGTCTACCGGTTCATGCCGATCAAAATCAATAGTGCAGAACAGCAGAGCATTCACAGTACCAATGAATATCTCAGTATCGAAAACTACCTGAAAATGATTCACTACTTTGAGTATGTGATGAAGAATTATGATAAATAAATGTCAATGGTGAATGGTCAGTTTGCTGCGCTTGTGAATTTTAATAAGTTCGCATATTATTAAAAGCGGCCTTCGCAAAGCTTCTGTGAGGTTTAATTTTTTTCGATCGCCAAGGCGTTTCACTCAGCAATGGATAAACTAATGTCCTGGCTGAACGAAGTGTCTTTGCGAACAAATAAATTCTGTATAGTAATAAACCTTGCAAACCTTGCGTTAATACCCATTCACAATTGACTTTGCGAAACAAAAATTGATCTTTGACCAAAAAATCTTTCACAAAAAATATATTGCGTCAAGTTTTGTCGCATTACGGATATAGCTTTGTCATATCAAAATTACAGAGCTATGGAATTGCCATTTTACTTAAACTTTAACGACTTTGAAAGTAATTATTATGACAACCTTGAAAAATGGTTTGAAGAATATCATAATACCAGCGAAACAGACTATCTGAATGCGCTTGCTGAACTTTACAGTCCGTATGTCTATTACAATTTTGCAGATGACAGGTTGAAGCCGGATGCCTCCATTGAAGTAAAAGACTGCTTTTTTCCTTATCATGAAAAAATAGGGATTTCTTTCTGTATTGATTGCGAAAACGAAACCTCACCAGCCAACAGGATGAGCCAGGTTTTTGAATTTAAAAATATATCCATGATGGAGTATGCTCAGCATATTCTGGATAAGATCAATAAGTTTTGTTCAAAAAATCCTCAGGCTCTGGACGGTAACAAAAACATTCAGGATTATCTCAATAACTATGCTATTGTTATCTCAGTAGAAGGGGTAGGATATTGCATCAGCTATAACCGCCATCAGAAAGCAATACCTTTTTTAAAAGCGTACCTTCCGTATTATGGGCAGACGGTCAATATGGCGTTGTACAGGGACTTTCTGTTCTCTGTGGTGCAGATTGCAGAATTTATTGATCAAAAACTGAAAACGGTACATGCTTTTAAGCATACGATTTATGCCCGTTCCAAAGCGGACGCCAAATTTAATGTACAGATGAGCCGCGAATTCCTGAAGCTTTGCAACTAAACTATACACCAAACATTCATACTTAATTATATTGCAGGGAAACTTATGTTTCAACAAAAATCCCGGTCAGTGATGATCGGGATTTTGTTTATAAAAATGTAGTTTTTTTTGTGTTATTTCTTTCTGTAAGGTATATTCCAGATCAGGTCTGCAGCAAGGTAATGGACACCTCCATGATGAATGCTCCTGCTGTCTCTGATAAGATCATCCATATAGCCAATATCTACTGTAAAAGGTGAATCAGGAATGGTAAACATATAGTAAGCTGCAATCCGCATTTCACGATATCCGAACGAGTTCCATTCAGAATCCGGTTCATTAAGGTGGCTTATGGAAAAAAGCGCTTCTGCGCTTAATGCCAGCTTTTGGTTGTTTTTAGATGATAAATTATAGGTTAATTGACTCTTGATACGGGTTCTGAGCTGAAAATCTTCCTCTGCTTTATGAAAGTCTGTATCAAAAAACTTCCTGAATTCCTGCCGTACTGTATTTTTCAGCTTCCATTTTTTTCCGAGATCAAAAGTGTATGCATATCTTCCGTAAATCCTGAATTCCTGTTCTGTATTTTCTTTTTCATAAGGAGCGTTGCTTTCATAGTGGGGCTGTCTGCGGTAACTGAGGGCATAGCTGTACTGCTGATGCGGGGCAAAAGAATGGTATATCTCATGATTCAGGACAATGATAGCCTGTTTTGAAAATAAACTATGGTTATCCGGGCTGCTTTTTCTCCCGATGGCAACATAGCTCAAAGCCTGCTTTTTCCCTAAAGAATCAAGTTGTCGCTTCACTCCGAAGGCTCCCCAGAACGCATTGTTGGCATCTCCCAGCCCCGGCGGACTGATCTGTGCCTTGATTGTCGTTCCTATACATCCTAATAAAAATATAACTGCCAGAATTTTCTTCATGCCCAATATAATGGATTGTTGTTTTACTGTTAATTTTAAATGGCTGCGAAACCATAAGATAGAAGAGAATACCGCAGTTACGCAGAGAGAATACTTTATTGCTGCAAAATTATAAGCCTGGTTCATAGAATGTTTATTCAAAATCTTTCAATACTGTTTAAAAACAAGACAAAATAAACACCTGATTTAGGATAGAATTAGGAATATGTGCTTTCAAACCCTTTTTCATAGTAAATGAATTGTGGATAACATGTGGATAACGTATTGGCAACTTGTGGAAAAGCTGATTCTATCCATTGTTTAAAGCTTAAATAATCTCTCAAACCCTTATTTATTGAATGTTTCTATAAATTTAGTTTAAGTTGAAAGTTGTATTTTTTTTAAATTTATTTAGAATAATTCAAATTAATATTGTGAGAGAACCTGCGTTTCCGTTATTTTGCACCTTTATTTATAATCACTTTAAATAAGGCTGGAAAAAATGATATAACCTAATGAATGTATGCTTCCCGGGAGGCATATGCCTCATTCCGCAGAAACAAGACAGAATGATATTTCAACCAAGAAACAGCAATGGATAAAACCAATTTTTATTTTTTTATACTCTCTGATCGGTTTAACAACACTACATGCTCAGAATTTGCAGGGTAGCATCTCAGGAAAAGTAAATATGGTGGATGGGCAGCCGTTGAGGGCAATATCTGTTTCGTTGCCGGAAGCAAATCGCCAAACCCTTACGGATGACGAAGGAAATTATCATTTTGTAAACCTTAATGCAGGTTCATATACCGTGAAGTTACAGATTCTGGGAGCTAAAGAAGTACGCCTTCCGGCAGAGGTAAAAGCAGGTGAAACAACCATATTGGATTATCAGCTTACCCAGGAAAATATCCAGGCTATACAGGAAGTGGTCATTATGAAGAATACAAACCGTTTTTCGAAAAAAGAAAGCGGGTTTGTAGCCAGGTTACCTTTGAAAAATTTAGAAAATCCTCAGGTATACAATACGGTTACCAAAGAATTATTCCAGGAACAGGTTGCTGTAGATCTGGGAAGCATTTCCAAAAACGTACCGGGAGCAGGAGTCCCAATGATTGCGAATCAGGGAAGAGTGACATTCCGCTCAAGAGGATTTGAAACAGAACCCAATGCCAGAAATGGAGTAGCGGGAGCTGCATTTTCAGTCATTGATCCTGTAAACCTTGAACGTATAGAGGCTATTAAAGGACCTTCAGCGACTTTATTCGGGAAAAGTGTGGCCAGCAGCTACGGAGGAGTGTACAACAGGGTGACGAAAAAACCTTACAATGATTTTGGCGGTGAGGTAGGATATGTAGGAGGGAGCTGGAATTATAACCGATTGACTGTGGATGTCAATACACCGGTAAATAAGGACAGAACAGCTCTTTTCCGTCTTAATGCGGCAGGAACTACAGAAAAGAGCTTCCAGGATATCGGATTTACCAACTCATTGGCAATTGCTCCCAGTTTTTCTTATCAGATCAATGACCGTATGTCGCTTTTGCTGGACGTAGAATTCAATCAGGCAAAAGGAACATCGGTTGTACGATTCAATCCTTATACCGGAAGCAAGAAGATCCAGTCTATTGCAGATATGAAGTTCCCTTATTATAAAAATTTCCTGAGTGATGACCTGGCCTACGAAACACAGATGCTGAACATCTTCGCCCAGCTGAATTATAAAGTTTCGGAAAACTGGACATCTCAAACGATACTGTCCCGAGCAAGATCTACCATTAACGGATATATTTCTGCCATTAACGGGAAAACAGATTCTACAGCAAGTGCGCAGGTGATGGTGGGAACCACTTCATTTATTGCAACCAATATTCAGCAGAACTTCATCGGGGATTTCCGTATCGGACGTTTCAGAAACAGAATGGTTGTCGGTTTGGACTTTTATAACAACTCCAATCATTTTGACCGTTACCATACCAATACCAAGGTATTTAATTTTATTCATCCTTCAGCAGATTTCAGAGTTAATAGCAATACGATCGATGCACTTACAGCTACTTCAGCCTTCAGAAGGGAAAACAACAGTGACAATACCTATGCTGCTTATGTTTCTGATGTTTTTAATATTACGGAGCAGCTTATGGTAATGGCCAGTTTAAGGGTAGACCGGTTTCAGTTCAAAGGAGTTTATGATATAACCACAGGAGAAATAAAAGGTGGCTTAAGCAATAGTGGAGTGCAGTCAGGACCTTATGGGCAGACCGCTTTTTCACCTAAAATGGGAATTGTCTATGAAGTACTGAAAAATAAACTTTCCCTGTTTGGAAACTATATGAACGGTTTTAATAACGTAAGCGGAACAGATATCAACGGGAATACCTTCAAACCGGAATATGCCAACCAGCTGGAGTTGGGGATAAAAGCAGACATTTTTAACCACAGACTTGTAGGTACGTTAAGTTATTACAATATCCGTGTGGATAATATTTTAAGAACAAATCCTGATGATATCAACTATTCCATACAGGATGGGACGCAGGTAAGTAAAGGTTTCGAAGCTGAACTGACAGCCAATCCTTTTGATGGATTCAATGTTGTTGCAGGATATGCTTATAATGACAGTAAATTTACCAATGCCAATCTTTCGGTAAATGGTTTAAGGCCTGCCTTGTCAGGGCCTGCCAATATGTTCAACTTCTGGATCAGCTACCGCATTCCTGAAGGAAAATTAAAAGGCCTGGGAATAGGCGGTGGCGGAAATATGGGATCATCTTCTTATCAAACCAATACACAAGCAGCTAAAGTGATTATCCCATCTTATAAAATGTTTGATATAGGGATTTTCTACGATCAGGCAAAATACAGAGTAGGGCTGAAATTCGACAATATTACCAACGAAAAAGCATGGTCTGTACGTTTGACACCACAGGCTCCGTCACGATTTCTTGGAAGTGTTTCCTTGAAATTCTAAAAGATTTAATAATTTTATAAAAAAGTCCCAGATCACTGCATCCGGGATTTTTTATTAAGATTCTTTATACGTTCTTAGTTTATCCAAAGGCAATAATTATTACGGTATCGTATCTTTCCATAGGCATTACCTTGAAATGTTCCGGGAGAATCCTCCTGCCAGTCCTGCCTGATTACATAAAGCCCTGGCATTGTAGGTTTAAAAAAAGCTTTATGGCTCTCATTCACTGGAATATTCTTTTCCCAATTTTCAGGGTTAAAAATCCTAATCATTGTTCCTTTCTCTACAGGTTTCATATTACGGTAGGGGAAAATAGTATAGATTCCGTTTTTTTCGGAAAGCCGTATATCCATGAATGGAAGAGGAGGATTGTTATCAGAGGATATTCCCACTTGATAAGCTCCACACATAAAATCAATAGGTCTTACATTTTCCTGTGGATTTTGAGACCGTAACAGAACCGGTTGTTGATCATTCATTCCTAAAATCCTATAAGTCCCTTCCTGGTCCGGAGTAAAGCTTCCTTCCCAATACGTTTCTTTAGGTTGTAATTCAATTTTTAATTTTTCACCCCTGGCATTGAAAAGAAAGAAATTAAAATCTTTGATCCTTTGGAATTCAGCTCCGGTAGTACGATGGCGCTCGCTAAGGTCATCAATAAACCCATAACATACCTGAACTTTTACAGGATCTTTTAATTTTCCTGTTCCATGAATTTCCATCCAGTAAGCACTGGCTTTTGCAGATTGTGGCAATAGGAAAAATGCTGAAAATAACAGCAGTGAGAATGCTGTTCGTAATGTATACATATTTGATTGAATCGTATTTCAGATACAAATTTAGTGAAAAATGAAATTCCGGAATTCTTGCACCCATAGGATTTTCAAATTAGTAACAATGATAAAATGAAAGTTTGTCAACAGTAATTGCCACAATATAGTATACTGTGGCAATCTGGTTGTATGGACTGTTAATGGTATTAATTCTGTCTTATCCCGCACATAGCGTCCCATGTTGTCCAGAAATGTGCGTTGATGGCTCCGATAGGAGGGTTGGTGCTGTCAGCAACAATGCCTACCATAGAGGCACAGTTGGAATTACAGCCTATTTCATTGTGACTTCCTGTTTGAGGAGGGATCTGACGCCATGTACCGGTAGATCCGCTTAATAATTCTACTCTGATATCAAAAATCCCTGAAAGATTAGGGGTTTGAATTTGTTTGGTAGGATTCTCACTTGAGATAAAGTCACTCCAGTCTCCCTGCGAGAAAGTAACACGCCATGTAGAAATCATTCTGGAAGTATCATTTTGCGGTGAAAGATACACCCAGAATTGTGCTCCGTTTCCAAGTACTAACTGACCTGAAGAATTTGCATTTACACTTGTTGATGTCATAATTAGGTTGGTTTTTTGGTGATTAGATTGTACTTCAAAGTAACAAACAACAAAGGAAATGATGTAGCGTATAAGTTACCAATTATCGGGATGAGTAGAAATACGGATCAGTCTCAAAAGCTGGGTAGAATATTGTATTTATGGAATTTAAACTAACGCAAAGTTTTTAGCCTCTTATCTCATATTTTCAAGGAAGCAAAGGATGGAATCAATTTCATTGATTTTTTCTAAGCTTATATCCACTAAGCTTCTTCAGCGACAAAGTCGCACTTCTTAGCTTTCTAAAATAAAACATTTGAATCATTTTTCTTTGCGATTAAAAAATGACCTGTTAGTTCAATAAAAAGTGGTTAATAATCAAAGAATTCAGTTCATAAAAAATCCTGTGCTAATCATTAGCACAGGATTTAGTTTCTTGCAGAAAGGAAGGGATTCGAACCCTCGATACAGTTACCCGTATACTACCTTT
>NZ_JAYSDT010000043.1:0-33899 GCF_041914225.1 Chryseobacterium sp. | reverse complement strand
CATCTGCCTTCTAAGCAGACGGTCAAAGGTTCGAATCCTTTCGCGCTCACTTAAAAGACTTACTGTAAACAGTGAGTCTTTTTTATTATCACTCAAAATTATTTACAGCGAAAATTAGAGCATCCCGATTTTAATCAGATAGTCAAAGGAATGTTCTGATTAATCTGAAAAAAGATAAAGCCGCAGATAAAGCGGCCTGGATATTCATATTTTCACTTGAAATTACAGCACAAACTATCTTTCAATAGTTGCCTTACTGCATTTAGCCACAAACCGCTCAAACTTTCGGTCTTTATTGTGCAAGACCGGCCCGTGACCGAAGCAGATAATGGAAGGGTTCAGTTCTGCTAACTTTTGGAGTGATTTTATATTTCGCTGCTGGTCTGAAGTGAACATGTTTGGCGGAAGGTGCAGACCGGCAGCTGTAGTAAGCAGGTTCATATTTGTTGAAGCATCGCCGATGATCAGTACCCCATCCTGCTCACGAAATAAAGAAATATGGCCTGCCGAATGTCCGGGTGTCTCTATTACCCGGAAGTTTCCTATGGTGTCATTTTCAACGACTGTCTTTTCAACTTTATGTCCCTGACCCGCCCAATATTTTTGCTGAAGCTTTGCTATCCAATGTTGCGGCGCTGGGTAGTCGATTGTTACCATACCTGTTTCTGTTCTTAACACTTCGTTAGGATGACATAGCAAAGGGATACCGAATTCAGCACATATCTGATCACTGCAGCCCTGGTGATCTGCATGCGCATGCGTCAGTATATGTTGATAAACGGGAATTTTCCCGATAGCTTTTTTTACAGTGGCATATGAGCTCCGTATTCCTGCGTCTACCAATATACCTTCGATAATATAACTGTTGATACTGTTTCGCGGCATCAGTGGAATATGGAACACTTCGGGAGCAATTTGACGTAGCATAGATTTTTTTGTGCAAATCTACAGTGATGATCAGGACTGCATAAGGACATTTGTCCTATAATGCGTTAGGTTTATGAATCTGTCCCTTTGCCCGTGTAAGCGATCGTTGTGTAATGCCCAGATAAGATGCAAGATCCTGTGTGCTTACGCGTCGTACAAGCATTGGTTCGTTAAAAAGGACATGATGGTATTTATCCAAAGCTGACTTATTATTATAATTCAGCAGATAACTTTCCTTTTGATTATACTCCTGCTCCATCACGGATCTGATAACTCCGTTCCATGAAGTAACCTGCTCAATCAAATGTCCATAGTCTGGGTAGCTGATTCTATAGATGACACTATCTTCTATAGTTCTGATACTCCTTCTGGATTTTTCCTGTGCCACAAACTCCGGAAATGAGGTGGCAAATTCATTTTCAAATTTGAAACAGGTAATATTTTCCTTTCCTTCTTTATCAACAGCATATGCTTTTACAGCGCCACTAACGATAAACCCAATATAACGGCAGACTTCATCTTCATGAATAAAAAAATCACCTTTTTTCAGGCTGACCGGTTTGAAAAACTGCGAAGAAAAGTTGATTTCATCTGCTGACAGCTCTCCTGTAGAGTATAGGTAATTTTCAAATAGGTTAGTCATTTCAAAATTTTTCGTCTTTTTCAAATTCAATATTCAAATCTAATAATTATTATACATTCATCCACATCCTTTTTTAGTTACTTTAGCCATACACATTACCAGATATAAACTCCCCGATTGCTGACCGTGACTTTCTTTCTATTTCGTCAATCTATCAAATTGTCATAAATTTGTCTGACTCTATTCTAATCCAATGAAAAATCTCACCTTCATTATTGCAGGCAGTCTTTTGGTTCTGACTACATCGTGCAAAGCTCCGGCTCCGGTTTCAAAGGCTGCCATTCAAGATACACCTTACCAGAATCTTGGACTTCACGGGAAAATATATGGTGCATTTTATCAGCAGCGGGCAGCCGAATATGAAGCTTTATGCCTTCAGGCTTACAATATTGCAAAACTCCGTTTAGACGAGGCCCTGGCAAAGAAATCAGAAAAACCGCTGGCTATTGTTTCAGATATTGATGAAACTTTCCTGGACAATTCGTATTACGCAGTTGAGCGTTCAAAAACAGGCAAAGGATATGATCAGGCAACATGGGAAGAATGGACAGCAAAAGGCATTGCAACACCTCTTACCGGTTCTCAGGAATTTTATCAGTATGTAGCAAGCAAAGGTATTCAGGTTTTTTATGTGACCAACCGTAAGGAGCAGGAACGTGCAGGTACATTAAAGAATCTGAAAAAATACAATTTTCCTCTTCAAGATGACTCCCATCTTATTCTTCGTACGAAAGAAAGCAGCAAAGAGAACCGAAGACAGGACATTGCTAAAAATTATAACATTGTTTTACTGTTAGGCGACAATCTTGCCGACTTCTCCAGCCTGTTTGATAATAAATCAGAAGCTGAACGTTCTGCAGCAGTGAAGAGTTCCGCGGATGATTTTGGTAAAAAATTCATTATTATTCCAAATGTAGGATATGGTGACTGGGAGTCTTCATTTTATCATTACAAATACGATTATACCAATCAACAGAAAGATTCTATGATGTATAATGCGGTAAAGGATACTCCTTAGAAATCAAAAATAAAGATTAATTCTTACAGCAATACAATATTTTGACAAAATTTGTTTTTTTGTCAAAATGTTGTATTTTTGTATCCATATTTAAAAAAATGTCATCTCAAACCGAACAAGACCAACTTTCACAGCAAATCCTGGAAACCGCTTCAGGACTGTATCTGAAGTATGGCCTGAAGAAAGTGACCATGGATGATATTTCCAAAGCTGTTGGTAAAAGCCGAACGTCTATTTATTATTACTATAAAAACCGTGAGGAAGTTTTCCAGGCTGTTCTGGACAATCTTATCAAAGAAGTTATTGCTGAGATTGATGCCAATATGAAGAAAAGAAATACTTTCGAAGAAAAAATCAAAGAGTTTTGTATTTCTAAAGTAAAGACTTCGGAAGAAAGGTCTTCATTTTTCAGAGCAATAGAAGCAGGAATGGACAATGAAGAAAGATCAAAGCATATTATCGGAGCCCATAACCAGATGATGGAAGCAGAGAGAAATCTTCTGCTCAATTTATTTTCAGCCAGTATTAAGAGTAACGAGATCCCAACAGTCACTATTGAGGAACAGGAAGCGATTATTTTTATCCTGCTGAGCAGCATCAGAGGGATCAGGCGTGAAATGGGTTTAAAAAATAATTTTGAAAACCTGAATAATACAGTAACTACTCTGACCTCTATGGTTATTAAACATATCAGTTAAAATTTTTTATCCAAATTTTGACATTTTTACATTATTTGTTAAAAAGTTTATTTTAAAATATGAATAAATTAAGTAATATCAGTACATTCCGGGCGTTCAGAAGCACGAATTATACGTTGTACTTTTTTGGGCGTTCTGTATCTCAATTTGGAACATGGATGCAGCGTACAGCGGTAGTATGGGTTGTATACAGCATGACGCAATCTGCATTTATGCTGGGGCTGACCATTTTTGCGGAACAGTTTCCGTCTTTTCTATTTTCAGCATTCGGAGGGGTAGCAGCCGATCGGTATAACCGGTATAAAATCATACAGATCACCCAGATTTTATCATTAATCCAGGCTTCTTTACTGGCTTTCCTGGTCATGACAGGACACCAGAATATCTGGAGTTTTATCATATTAAGTGTTTTTCTGGGCATCATCAATGCTTATGATATTCCGGCACGTCAGGCGATGATCAATGAAGTGGTAACGGATGATGAAGATCTTCCGAGCGCCCTTTCACTGAGTGCAGCTATGGCAAGTATTGCAAAATTAGCAGGCCCTGCCCTATCCGGGATCATTCTGCAAAAATTCGGGGCAGGTACCTGTTTTCTGATCAATGCAGCCAGTTTTGCAGCAGTAATGGTTTCCATTTCTTTGATGAAAATAAAGATTGTTTCCAAAAAGCCAACTAAAAAAGGAACTTTCACTGAACTGGCCGAAGGTTTCAGATATCTGAAAAAAGAGCCTTCCATCAGTCTGGTGATCATTATGCTGAGCATTACGGGTTTACTGATCTTACCTTATGACACCTTAGTTCCGGTTTATGCTAAAGAAATTTTCAAAGGGGATGCCAAGACATTCGGGTATATATCAAGTTTTATCGGAATCGGGGCTGTTCTGGGCACTGTATTTCTGGCTTCGTTAAAAAAAGGAGCATCCATGAGGAATATTCTTATCCTGAGTACAATTATCCTGAGTATCGGGCTGATTCTTTTTTCATATGCCACCAATTTCTACTGGTCCATGTTCTTTGCTGCACTAACGGGATTGGGAGGTGTTGCACAGTTTACCACCTGTAATATTATTGTGCAATCTGAAGTCATCCCGGAAATGCGTTCCCGGGCAATAAGCATACTGCTGACTGCTATATTCGGAATGCTTCCTTTGGGAAGTGTACTGATCGGGTTTGTTTCAGAGAAAATAGGCGCTCCCAGAACCTTATTGCTGGAAGGGATTGCAGGAATTGTAATTGCCGTTGTCTTCAGAAACTTATTGTTTAAGAAGAATAAAACAAAATCTGTCAACGAAGAATTACTGGAAGAATCCGAGGAACAATTTATCAATAAAATATAATAACAATGGAAAAAACAAACAAAGCATTGCTGGTAATGGATATGCAATCGGCTATCGTCAATACATTACCTGATACAACAGCATTGATCTCTAATACCAAAGAGGTTATCCGGACCTCAAGAAACCGTAATATTCCTGTCATTTATATTACTGTAAGCTTCAGACAGGGAATGCCGGAGATCAGTGCAAATAATAAAGCCTTTTCGGCCATAAAACCCCGCATGGCAGATATTGACATGAAAGAATGGGCAGCAATTCATCCGGAGCTCACTCCTGAAGAAAATGATATTGTTATGACCAAACGGAGATTCAGTGCTTTTACAGGAAGTGATCTTGAAGTGGTCCTTCGTGGACTGGGTATTCAGCATCTGGTACTGACAGGTGTATCGACCAGCGGCGTTATTTTATCTACCCTAAGAGAAGCTGCGGATAAAGATTATCAGCTTACCGTGATTGAAGATTGCTGTAAAGATGGCGACGAAGAGGTACACCGCGTACTGATGAATAAAGTATTCCCTAGACAGGCTGATATTACTGCGGCAAGTGACTGGATACAGTAAGTAAGAAAATGCAATCTTCTTTTGCTTATTTTGGCTATCTTTAAGTAAAGAATACGAGGACGATCATTAAAAAATGGAGAGACTTAATACTGATTAATAATTTTTAAAACATTAAAATATGTGGTGGGTATATGCAATTCTTTCAGCTTTTTTTGCTTCCTTGACTGCAGTTTTTGCCAAAATTGGAATCACAGGAGTTAACTCAAACCTGGCAACAGCCATAAGAAGCGTTATTATTTTACTGGTAGCCTGGGGAATTGTCTTCGCACGAAGTGAATACAAGGGAATCCCTGCACTTTCCAGACATAATCTTATCTATATTGCCGTTTCCGGAGTGGCAACAGGACTTTCATGGATATTTTATTTTAAAGCCCTGCAAATCGGAAGGTGACCCAGGTTGCCCCTGTAGATAAATTAAGCGTAGCACTGACTATTGTCCTTTCTGTTGTATTTCTCGGAGAATCCCTCACGTTAAAGACAGCCATAGGAGCGCTATTGATCATCGCAGGTACAATACTCTTAATTTTTGAATAAAAGCATACAGATCATCTTATCCGTTTCATTGGTTTAAAATACCGCTTCAACGGCTTATTTCGCTGAATCAGCAGAAATTTTGCACATTGAAAGAACAGTACATACTACTTTTACAGTGTAAACATAACCGAAAGGCCATTGGATTATCTTAATTAGTATGTAAAACATTGGTTAAGGATCAATAAAAATCTTTTTGTGCACTTTAATTCCTTGCAGCTTTTAATGGCTCAACTATACACTTAATCATGTTTTGAGTAGGATTGGCTTGTTCCAGTCCTATTTTTTATGCTTAAACCTATTTTAAGGCATAAAGCTTTATTAAAGAAGAAAACCGCTGTAAGTACAACGGTTTTCATGTATTGAGAATAAATACTATTACTTCAGTTTGTAAGAGCTTCCGTTCCACAGATAGGTTTTGGAAGATTGCTTTTTCTTTTCCCTGTCTTTCTCATCTACCTCCATATCTTCCACTTTCAGGATAAATACATTGGGCATCCCTCCTTTATCATTCGGGAAAACAAATTCTTCACTATGATAAAAAGCACCGGCGTCACCCACATTCATCAATTGTGGAAGAGCAATCAGTTTTTTATCTTTAAAAAGAACATACTGATCATAGCCGGCTATTCCACAGGCTTCACCAGAAACTCCCACTTTAAGGGTGAATTCGACATTCTGCAGTTTGTGGCTGCTTTCTATATTGAAAGATCCGGAGCTAAGCTCTTCTCCTTTTCCGGTATCAAAATACACCTCATCAATGAGTGTATTTCCCTCCATCACTTTTATTCCGGCAATGTTCTGTTTTTCGATCTCATTCAATTCTCTGTTCTTCCTGTCAATTGTTTTGGAAAGTCCGAAAAGGAAATCATATCCGTTTTTGTTACGGTACCCTACACAAAGGTTACCTCCCCAGACGTATCCTTCCAAAGTATTGTCACCTTTCTGGTAAGATATTTTATACCAGTTCGCGGCTCTTTCTCCTAATTTCAGAACGCCTTCTTCTTTTTTAAGAATCATTACCTGCTGATTGGTTTGAAGTGAATCTACAATCTGGCCATTCACTCCCGGATCCAGTCTTACACGGGTCCAATCTGTAAAGATCTTCTGTGTTTTATTTTCTTCGAAACCAAAGATACCATCTGCATATGCTTCATTTTCCTGAGCGGCAAAAAACTGCAGCATCAGTAAGAATAAAGCTGTCCATAACGTTTTCATATCCGTATTTTGTTTTGTGTGTTATTTTTGAAGCAGAAGACTTACCCACTCTTCACGCTGCAACTGTTTTTTCAGCTCAAGTCCGCTTTCCCTGCATACTTCCAGAATATCATCTACATCAAAGAAACACAATCCTGAAAGCAATAATTTCCCTCCGTCATTCAATACTGAAACATAAGTTGGGATATCTGAAATAAGGATATTTCTGTTGATATTGGCCAGGATAATATCATAATTCTCTTTCCCTAAGTTTTCAGCAGTTCCCTGTTCAATATCCAGTTCTACATTGTTTCTAACCGCATTTTCTTTGGAGTTTTCCACTGACCATTCGTCGATATCAATAGCTTTTGTATCTCCTGCGCCCTGCTGTTTTGCATAAATGGCCAATACGGAAGTTCCGCATCCCATATCCAATACTTTCTTACCATTGAAATCAATATCCATCATCTGCTGGATCATCAGATGGGTAGTAGGGTGATGTCCCGTTCCGAAAGACATTTTAGGCTGGATAATAATTTCATGCATTCCCGGTACAGATTCGTGGAACTCTGCTCTGATCAATACTTTATCATCAATATTGATGGGAGAGAAATTCTTTTCCCATTCTTCGTTCCAGTTGATATTCGGCATTTCTTCGAAAGAATATTCGATTTTTACGTTTTCGTTTTCAAAGATCGGAAGGGCTTTCAACTGATCCTCGTTAAACAAATCTGTCTGGATATATCCTAAAATTCCGTCAATTTCTTCTGTAAAGCTGTCAAAACCTATTTCTATAAGCTCTGCCATTAAAATCTCATTCCAGGGTTGTAATGGAGAAATTTTGAAATTGAATTCTAAATAATTTTGCATGTGAATAATTTGCTGCAAAAATACTAATGTTATTACGGTTAAAAAAATGATGGAGTCATTTTTGGCTGAAACGGGGGATTTTTATTTTTTTTATTACACGGATTTTTTTAATGTAATCTCAAAAGTTATCATTTCTCCCACAGATTACACGAATGACACGGATGATTGCGCATAGTATATTCAATAGAGGCGGGCTTTAGCCCGTCTTAAAAATCATGAAAAAATCCATTGGCTTTAGCCAAAACCTATTATAAACACTTGGAAATAAATTATAAGATTGTTTTTTGTGAAATGCTAAAAATTCTAAGTTTTGGCTAAAGCCTAAATAGAAATGTAAAAAAGAAAGCGGGCTAAAGCCCGCTCCTATTGAATTTTGTATTCAAGATAAAGGAAAAGTCTTCTGACAACTTTAAACCTTAAACCTTGAACTTTAAATTTAAATTTTTATGGATTCGTAGAGAAAATAGAACCGTTAGCAATCAACGCTCTTCTATTCATTTTCAGGATATCTCTTACCCATTCTGCAAAGTCTTCCGGCTGTAATACTTTATCAGGATTTCCATCTGTAAGGCCACCCTGGATGCTCATATCAGAAGCAATAGTACTTGGAGTAAGCGTGATAACACGGATATTTTGTTTTCTCCATTCTGCCATCATGGATTGTGACAGAGATACTACTGCTGCCTTTGAAGCGGCATATGCCGACATATTCGGTCCTCCTTTCAGACCTGCAGTAGAGGCTACGTTTACGATATCACCTTCTCCTTTAGCTTTCATGAACGGATAAGCTGCTTTAGCTGCATAATACACCCCGAAAAGATTAGTTTTGATAACCTGCTCCCAAGTTTCGGAAGGCATTTCTTCGATGGATCCAAAGTCTCCGATTCCTGCATTGTTGATTAGAATATCAATTCCTCCCAATTGCTGTGCTAAAGATTCTATTCCAGCTTTTACCTGAATTTCATTGTCTACAGAAAATACTGCGTATGCTGAATGTACTCCTAATTTTTTGATTTCTTCAACCGTCATTTTAAGATTCTCTTCATTTCTTCCTGTAATGGCAACGTTTACTCCTTCATTGGCTAAAGCTAATGCTACAGCTTTTCCCAGTCCTCTTCCACCACCTGTTACGATGGCATTTTTTCCTTTTATATTCATAGTAATGATACTTTTCTTGATACAAAGTTACAAAAGAACATTTTTACGAAGCATTGAAAACATAGATTTAACTTATATTTTATTTAACCACAAAAGTCACAAAAGATGATTAACATTGAGAAATTTAAACGTTGTAATCACTCTTCATAAAAGTTCATATAAGATAAAACATATTTTTTTTATATAAAACCTAAGTGTACTTCATTAAACTTAAATTACAATTTAAAGAAGTGAGTTTTTAAAAACTTTTGTGACTTTTGTGGTTTATCTATGCTTCATTAAAAATTAAAACCGGCTCATGAGAACCGGTTTCAAATCTAAAAAAGGTATAGTAAAAAAATAAAAAGCTTAAGGAATCTGGATTGGATTCTGTACTTCAAACTCTTCTGAAGCAGAGAATTCATTTCCATACATATCAACAGCCTTCACCTCAACTTTATGTTTTCCCAATGATAATTTTTTCGGAAAATCAGCTTCCCAGATGTGCTTTGACATTTCAGGGTTGGAAGGTCTTCTTCCGGGAAAAATTTTCTCTGTAAAATCCCATTTGAAAACGGAAAGGGCAAAATTCGGGTCGATGGTTTCATCATATTCCATTTCTTCCCATTTTCCACCGTCTATTCTGTATTCTACTTTGTCTTTTTTGCTTCCCATGAAGAAATTAGCCAATACTTTTGCTGAAGTTCTTGAGGAAGGAATCACTTTCGGAACATATAATTTAATCTGATAATCTTCCGGTTTCCCCGCTGTTCTGTATTTCACTTTATACTGATTGTCTGTAAAGCTGATAAAAGAATATCCTTTTGCAGTTCCGTCTCTCATAGTGGAGGTAGGAAGCCCTGCATCATCCGGTGTTCCTGAGTACCAGTCTCCGCAAGTAGTTCCAACGTTATATTCGTGCAATTCCTTGATTCCGTTCCAGCCTGCTTTTTTTCCATAAAAAATCTGCTGTTGGATGTGTGTATGTGCTGACAGCAGCAAAACATTCTGAAAAGGATTTAAGAAATCAAATAATTTCTGACGGTCCGCATTTCTGAAGTTGTCTTCATTGTTATGCTCCAGCGGAATATGAAAAGAGATGACAATCAGTTTATTTTTATCAACCAGTTTCAGATCGTTTTCAATAAACTGAAGCTGGGCATCACGGAATCCACCCCAATATCCTTTGCCATCTCTCGGATCCGGATAAAGAATATCATCTAAAATGATGAAGTGTACATTACCGTAGTTGAAGGAGTAATTAGCAGGGCCAAAATTGGATTCAAATGTTTCATCGGAAAGCTTATCTTCTTTTGCATCGTAGTTCATGTCATGATTTCCCATCACGTTATACCAAGGTAATTCGACTTCTTTCATCACATCTGCGTAAGGTTTCTGAAGGCTTAGGTTGTCTCCTACCAAATCTCCCAGACTTATTCCCAATACTGCATTTTTTTTGGTGTTCTTTACTTCGTTTACGATTCCTCTTTTGAAGTAATCCAGTTCTTTTTCTGTGTAAGGCTGCGGATCACCGAAAACAAGAATGTCAAAATTTTTGTCTTCTTTTTGCTGATAAAGTGGAAAGTTCAGCTCTTTTGGAAGATCTCCTGTAGGAGCTACTCCTTTGTATTTAAAATCTGCAGGAGAACCTTTGGGTTTATGATGGTAATAGAATTGCGGAAGATTGTTCGCATTTAAAGCAGTCTGATATCCTGACGGCTTGATTACAAAAACAGTCTGATCTTCCTGAACCGGAAGACTGTATCTGCCATTTTTATCCGTAAGAACTACCTGAACACCATTAGAAACAGCTACCCCTTCAATTCCTTTTTCACGGTTTTCTTTCTTTTGATTTTTGTTACTATCTTCGAATACATATCCTGAAACAGAAGCTTGTGAGAATGCCATTGCTGAAACCAGCATGCAAGGCACTAAAAGTTTTATATTGATACTCATCGTTTTTTAATGTTTAAATTATTTTCAATTTTTAAATCCAATTTGTTATTTATTCCACCACATTTTCACGTTGATATTGTCTCCTCCCATTGATTGTACCGCCGCGTTATAATTCTCTGCATTCATCACTTTTGTAGCGGTAGGATACATGAATCTCACAGGCATTTGTCCGCCGTTCTGAAGACCTCCGTTATTAGGAAGCACCGGAAGCTTTGTACGTCTGTATTCATACCATTGCTGGTGATCAACAAAAAACAGTGAAATGTATTTCTGAAGCATAATTTTTTCCAGAGAACCGTCATAGGCTACTTTAGGATTGCTGAAGTAATTGGCCGGAACTGTTGCTCCCCACTGTTCAATGATAGATTTTACTCCTGTTTCGTAGTAAGTTTGCTGGTTTCCTGCAATAATTCCTTTATTAACCAATTCTGCAAGGATAAACTGCACTTCAGAATAGGTCATGATTAAAATCTTTAAAGGTGCTTTCGCCAGGTTCTGGTTCAGATTGGAAGGCTGATAGTTGAAAGATGTTCCCAAAGCGTATCCAGAAGGAGCTCCTTTATAGCCAAGATCTTCTCCTGTCCCTGCTTTCGCTTTCGTAAAAAACATGCTGAGTCTTGGATCATTATTGTCTTTCATGGCATTCACAAAGAACTCACTTGCTGCCCTGTAAGCAGTAAAATCCTGTGGACGGGCTATTGGTGGCAAATAGGGAGATATTCCCGAAAGCGGCAGTACTGTACTGTCTGTATTATTCTGGAAAATGGGATATTGAGCCGGATTATTAACAATTTCCTGAATTCTTTCATAGACATTTACTTCTCCGTTTCGGTTTAAAATTCTGGTCAGTAACCTTAATGAAAGCGAGTTACAGAATTTTTTCCATCCTAAAATACCGGCCTGGCTGTTGGTATTGGCATTATAAAATAAATCTGTTTCCGTTAATGCCTGATTGGTATTGAATAATGAATTGGCCGTTCTCAGGTCATTTAACAGCTGGATGTAAACATCTTTCTGCTTATCATATTTCGGTTTTAAAATATTTTCTTCAACTCTTAATGCTTCGGATAAAGGTATATCACCAAAAGCATCAGTAAGATTGGAGGCAATCCATGCATTCAGCACCATTGAAATAGCCAGATAATTATTATTCTGTTCTTTTGTTGCATATTTTCTGAGATCACTTACCTGCTTAAGCCATCTGTAAGAAGTATTCCAGTAGCCGTTGCCACTTTTTTCGTCCATATAATATCTGCTGTAGGAATTTCCTTCATTGGGAAAATCTAAAGCAATCTGCATGATATCAAAAGTGAAATCATCTGCCCTGTTATAGCCATAACTTCCCATTTCATACTGTATAGGAGCAAGAAGGCTTCCTACGGAAGGATCTTTAATCTTACTCGTATCTGTATTCATCTCCTCGAATGTTCTGTCACAGGATTGAAGCATGAAAACAGAAACTGCCAATGTAAGATGTATGATTATTTTTTTCATTTTTAAAGATTTTAGAATTTAAGATTTAACTGAAAACCAATTGTTCTTGCTGTTGGAAGCTGTCCCATTTCCACTCCCGGAGTGATGGTTGCATTATCCAGCGTAGCTACTTCAGGATCAAACATTGGAAACTTGGTCCACATCCATAAGTTCTTTCCGAATATGGCAATCGTAAGATCATCCAGACCTATAGATTTTATGGTTTCTTTAGGGAAGGAATAAGCAATTCTTGCGTCTCTCAGCTTAATAAAGTCTGTACTGAAACTGTTGGTTTCCACATTGGCTCTTCTGTAGTAATCTCCGTAATAAGAAGATACCAGAACTCCTTTTGTGTTGGTACTGTAAGTTCCGTCAGGATTCTGAACAACCCCGTCTCCTACAATCATTCCGCCAGGATTATCTCTTCCCGGAAGGGTAGATTTCAGCTTACCCTGCTCAGACATTTTATGATGCGACTGAGAATACGCAATACCACCATACTGACCGTCAAATGAGAAGCTTATCGTGAAATTTTTAATCCGGAAATCATTCTGAAGACCAGCCCTCCATTTTGGGAATGCATTTCCTATTTTTTCAATATCTGCAGGTCTTGCCGGAAGTCCGTTGTCTCCGTAAATTACTTTTCCGTCCGGAGTTCTTAGTAATTTAAATCCATACATATCTCCCAGTGAACCTCCTACTTCCATTTTATAGAATACTACATCTCCTACGTTGGAAACGATTCCGTCAAAACCTTCAGGCAGCGTCATCACTCTGTTTTCATTGGTAGACCAGTTTCCGCCAACTTTCCATGAGAAGTCTTTACCTTTTATGGCTAAGATATCTGCTGAAAGTTCCAAACCTCTGTTTCGGATTTTTCCGGCATTAATGATCCTTTTGGAATACCCTGATTCAGTGGGCAACGATACCGGGATAATCTGATTTTCACTGACATTCTGGTAAGCAGTAAAATTAAGGTTCAATCTGTTTTTGAAAAGACTGAAATCCATACCAGCTTCAATATTGGTATTTTTTTCAGGTTTCAGGGAAGGGTTATTAAAAGTTGTAGGCGCTACCACACTTCCTGTAATGTTGCTTGCTGTATAATAATTATCCAGAAGATAAGGATCACTGTCTATTCCTACTTTCGCCCATGAAGCTCTCAGTTTCCATAAGTTCAGGTTATTGCTTTTCAGATTAAAAATATCTGATAAAATGAAACTGGTACTCACTGAGGGATAAAAGAAAGACCTGTTTTGCTTCGGAAGCGTAGAATTCCAGTCATTTCTTCCTGTAATGTCCACAAATATTTTGTTGTCATATCCAAGGGTAAGTAACCCATACACACTGTCTACATGTTTATCTCTTGGCGCGGGATATTTAACCGGAATATTAAGTGCATTGGTAAGGCTGTATTCTCCTGCTGTTTTCAATCCGATGGCCTGATAATCATTCAACAGGTATTCATTATAACGGATACTTCCTCCTGCTGATGCTGAAATACTGAGCTTGTTCCAGTCTGCTTTATAAGAAAATAAAAGGTCGTTATTATATTCCTGGTTTTTGATAAACTGTTCCCTGTAGAAACCTTTCAGATAGTTTGCAGAACTCCATGGTCTTTTGGTTGTTCTTTTTTCATTCAGAATTTCAATCCCTGACCTCAGCATCAGGCTAAAATTCTTATTAAACTGATAATCTGCCGTAATATTTCCTGTAATAGTCTTTTTTCTTACGCCATTCAACATTTCGTAAGCAATCATATAAGGGTTATCGATATAAGAACTGAACGGATGGATCCGATCAACCTGTTCCTGACCCGGCTTCCATATCGGTCTGTACCATTCAAGATCCACATTGGGATTCTGGAAGATCATGAAATAGGAGATCGACTGGTTGTTATATCCCGTCGCAGGAAGGTTATCACTGGTAGTAGTGTTATAAGCAAATTTTGTTGATATTTTTAATTTTTGGGTAAGCTGATGGGCAAATGATAAGGCAAAATTGAACCTGTCGAAGCCTGTATTCGGCATCATCCACTCGTTATTAAGATACGTCAGTGAAGTTCTGAAGCTGGTTTTCTCATTGGAACTTTCTACAGAAATACTGTTTGAATAGTTAGAACCTGCTCTCCAGAAACCTTTGATATTATTTTCATAAGGTCTCCACAATTGCCTTTCCTTGCTTTGTCCCATTACATCAGGATCATACTGGAAATAATATTGTCCGGCGAATTTAGGCCCGAAAGCGCTACTGGTACCACCTGTACTTGGTCCATCCGGGGAAAGGCCATAAGAATAGTAAAAATTTCCTGCTGTATTGGTTGCCAGTGTTCCCTGCCCGTATTCGTATTGCCAGTCCGGCCATTTCAATACTGTATCAAAGCTTGAGGAAGAATTAAAGGTAACTCTCAGTTTTCCGTTTTTCGTTTTTCCGGATTTTGTAGTGATCATTAAGGCTCCGTTGGCAGCACGTGATCCGTATAATGCGGCTGCAGAAGCTCCTTTTAATACGGTTACGGATTCAATATCGTCCGGATTGATACTGTTCAATCCATTTCCAAGATCAATTGGAACATCACCACCGGAACCCGCTCCATAGGCTGCCGTACCTGAACCTGTGGTAGAATTCCCCAATGGCACTCCATCCACTACAATCAGAGCATAGTTATGATCCATCATAATGGATTTTTCCCCTCTCAAGGTAATTCTGGAAGTTCCCAACGGCCCCGCTCCGGCAGTCTGAATTTTAAGACCTGCCACTTTCCCTTCCATTGACTGTGCCCAGTTGTTATTCTGGGTCTCTTCAAATGTTTTGGCTTCTACTTTCTCGGCAACATAACCTAAAGCCCTGTCGTGTCTTTTGATTCCCAAAGCAGTAACCACTACTTCATCAAGTCCTTTAACCGTGTCTTTTTTAGCTTTCTGCTGTGCTGCCAGATTGACGCTGACGAATCCTAACAGCGACAAAACCAACAGTTTTTGTGTCTCTTTACGCATTTCCTTTTTGTTTGCGCAAAATTAGAACGACATTACAAGGAACGTCTTAACACACTTTTAACGTTTCTTAAAAATTTATTAAACCATTTGTTAATCCAGTCTTAATAACATTATATAAATAGCTAATTAACAAACAATTAAGCAATTAAGTATTTTTAATACGGTTTTCAAGCTCTATTTATGTATCTTTATTGTCTTGCGTTGAGATAATACCACACAAAGCAAATAAAATACTGTATTACAATACATTAATATCAAACCTAATCACTTATTTCTTTCATTTATTATTAAAAAGAAGGGTTTAGCCCCTAAAAAAAGCAGCCTGCTTCCATATAAGGGGCAGACTGTATAAATTATTGGTTATTTGCTAAGATGGTTAAAATATTTCGTTAAACCACCCCGTCAAAAATTCTTCGAATTTTTGCCACCCCTCCGGAGGAAGGGAATACGTTGTCCTTCAGTTGTTATATTCTGAAGATTTTAAATTTGTTTATTTATTCTTCAACTGATCAGGAATATTGGTTGTTACAAACCCTATTCCCTGTTTCTTCAGCTCATCATATACGGCAACATCATTCACTGTCCAGGCATTGGTAATTAATCCTAAAGCTTTTGCTTCAGCAATCCATGTCGGGTTTTTCTGGAAAACACTGTAGTGATAATCCATTCCGTCCAATCCTTCTTTTTTAATCTGCTCAGGAGACAGCTCGCCATTCAGGTACTGAACTTTAAAGGATGGAGCCAGTTTTTTGATTTCTTTACAGATATTCAGGCTGAAAGAAATAAACTCACTCTGAGATTCCAGCTTCATATCCCTGATCATTTTAATTGTTTTCTCCGTGATTTCATTTTCTATTTCCGGAGTTTTGGCAGGTTTAATCTCGACAATCAGTTTCAGAGATTTATCTTTTTTTCCCTGCTTCAGATAATCTTTTAAGGTCGGGAATTTTTCTCCGTTGGATAATTTCAATGTTTCCAGCTCTTTGAAAGTAGTTTCTGAAATTTCCATTTTACCATGGTGCTCATCATGATTGATCACCAATACACCGTCTTTTGTCATTCTTACATCAAATTCAGACCCATAAACTTTTAATTTCTGGGCATTTTCCAATGATTGAAGTGAATTTTCCGTGGTAGGAGGCTGAGCCTGGAAATATCCTCTGTGGGCGATGATCTGGGTTTGTGCTTTCATCATAACTGTACTTAAAACTGCTAACCCTAAGATAAAATTTTTCATAATATAATTTAGATTATTAAAAAAAGTCCTGAAACTTCCTGATAAAGGTAGTTATTAAAATTGAACCACGGGGACCTGTATGTCTTCCGTGGCTCAAAAGAAGTTAGAAAGTATATTTTGCACCGATCTGGATCTGATAAGGATTTCCTGTCAAAGGAACCAAACCACCTCCACTTACATTTTTGGTGTATTCGTACTGCATTGTATCTTTATTGAATCTGGTCACTTTATACAGAGAAGTATTTGAGTATGATTTGTTTACTCCCCATTCTTTGTTCAGAAGGTTGGCCACGTTGAAGATATCCACAGAAAGTTCAAAAGCTCCGACTTTATCAAATTTAATTTTTTTCGCTACACGCACGTCCCAAACTCCGTAAAAACCGTTTTTACCACCGTTACGCTCTGCAATTTTTCCGTTGTATTCAGTGATGTAATCTTTCAGGGCCTGTCCTACCTGTGGATCATCCAGAATGGATTGGGTAAGATTCGGGAAGATAAAAGCAAGGTCATTGGAATCTACGAAGTCTCCGTTGATATTTCCTCCTGTGGTTGCAGAGAAACGCGTTCCTCCTATCCCTGAATATCTGATTCCCACTGTAAAGCCTGCAATCGTAGGAGAGTTTCCATAGATAACCACTTTATTACGGAACTGGTTGTCAGAATAGGTCATTCTTAAATCTCTCGGATCGCTCTGGATCATGGTAGATAATGTCGCTGAGTTGGCTACGTTTCCATTGTATGAAGTATTGTCTTTAATATCAGACCATGTGTAACTTGCAGTGATTTCTCCGTCTTTCCAGTAACGGTAACTTGTATCAATTACAAATGAGAACTGGTTTACTTTACCATCACTAACCAATTCCAATACTCTTCCGAAATTATTATTGATTCTCCCCTGTTTCCAGTCGAAACTTACACTGTTATTGGCATTATTGGTAATAGCCCCTGTAGGGATAAATACTCCTCTTCCGCCTTCATTAGCCAGGGTAAAGAAAGGATTGGCCACCATGTTTCTGTCGTAATAAAAGTAATTATTTCTACCCAAAGCCATGTATCCGGCAATTCCCGCTCTGAATCTTTCATTGAAGAAATGGGTATACGAGATATTGGCTTTATAAACGATCGGGATTTTTGCATCCTTACCGGTATAATTGATGGTTGGAATCTGATACTGGGAAAGTGACGGAACAGAATTATAGTCATTCCTGTAACTGTTAAAATCAGGAGTAAGACCAATCACCGTAGGATTTACATCCACTGTAGCAAGGTGTCTGCCATCAAATACCAGGTTGTTGATGATCATATAATTGTTGATATCGGAAGAGAAAATTCCGGCACCGAATTTAAGGAAGTCCTTATTTTCTTCATTGATGTTCCAGTCAAACTGAAATCTTGGCTGGATGACAAATGATTTGATCTGATTATCGGTTCTGATTCCCATTTCATCAAACAATTTCTGGTTGAATTTTGCTTTCGGATAACCGCCGTAATCTAATCTTAAACCGGCCATTAAATCAAGACCTTTTGCAATTTTCGTCTGGAATTGTCCATATACTCCGATGTTCCAAATGTTTGATCTTACAGACGGATCGGCCACCAAAGGAACTTCTCTGTAGAATCTGTAAGGTGTCATGTTGTCAAAATTGCTCATCCCCTGGAAATGGAATCTTCCGTTCACCTCACTTCCGTATACTGATTTTGCCGTTGTATACATAAGGTCAGCCCCAAACGTATATTTTACCTTATCTGTATTGTAATATAAATTATCTACAAGCTGGAATACATTATTTCTGAAGCTTTCCTGAGCAAAACGATGTCCCCCGATCTGAATATTCGTAGATCCCACACTGGAAGATACGCCTTCAACAATTGCTCTCGGAACCGGTTTCCCTAATTGATTGTTCTGATAACTGTCCTGGAAAGTATAAAGATACTGAGCCTTTAATTCATTGGTCAGATTAGGCTGAAGATTTGATCTTAATGTTAACAACAAGCTGTTATCAAGATTTTTATCATTTCCATAAGACTCAAAGAAATTAATATTGGTGTTATCACCCAATCCGTTTTTATTAAGATCGTATGTGAAGTTATTTCTAAGCGTTAATAAATGTTTTTCATTGATCTGCCAGTCTAAACGTAAAAAACCGGCATCAGAGTTTCTCACTTTATCAAAACTTCCGAACTGCGGACTGTTTCCTACCCCGTATTTTGCCCTTGCAATATCCAGAAACTGGTTAAGTGTCTGTGTTGTTGTATTGAATCTTTTCTCGTCATCCGGAGACTTGATATCAGCAATTATCAAAGGTCTTGAATCCAGCTGATGATCCCATGCTACGAAGAAATGCAATTTGTTTTTAATGATTGGACCTCCCAATGAAAATCCGAACTGGGAAGTAGAGAAATCATTATCTCTTTTATTCCCTCTGATATCATATGGGCTGGAAAGCCAGTTGGTTCTTAAATATTCCCAGGCACTTCCTGAAAATTTATTGGTCCCTGATTTGGTAACAGCACTTACTGTTCCACCTCCGCTTCTTCCCAAAGTAACATCATATTGGTTGGTTGTGATTTTAAATTCACGTACCGCTTCAATAGAGATTGAGAAAGGGGCACCGCTTCGGCTGGTAGTAGCTCCGGCAGAAGTAGGATTTTTGGCTGTCATCCCATCAATTGTAAAGTTGGTAGAAGACCCCAGCTGCCCGGAAAGGTTTCCACCTTTTCCGCTCAGTGGCGATAGTTCAGCAAGATTGGCAAAGTTTCGACCGTTTACCGGGAGTATGCTGATATTTTTAGCAGAAATAGCGGTAGCCGCACCCAGATTTCCGATCTTGTTTTTAAGGTTCCCTGTAATCTTTACTTCTTCGATATGCTTCTCATTTCCAAGATCCATATTGACTGTCACCTGATCACCGAAGTTCACATTGTACCCTTCTTTTTTATCATCGTTGACAATGACTGTGTAAGGCCCTCCAAGAGGAATTTCCTTAAAAATATACTCCCCTTTTGAGTTGGTTTCCGTTTCCGTTCTGAATCCTGTAGACTCATTCACGATCGTTACTTTCACTTTTTCCTGGGCCGTACTTCCCGGTCCGGTAACTTTCCCTACAATAGAAGCCTGTGTGGTCTGTGCATAAGCCATTGTCCCAAGCCCTAAAAACAATAATCCCAGTACAATCTTTACTTTTTTCATTTCTTCCGAAGATCTATATTATTAATTTTTTGATGTTAGCCCAGAAACCTCTTTGATTTTCACGATGATAGATTATTTTGAGGTTTCTTTCAATCAGATGTGCAAAGGTATTTTGACTTTAAGAGCGGGTTGTTTAAGAAAGTTTTAACATTTTTTAAATTAAATCAGAACGTTATGTTAAATTAGTTTAAACATATGCTTTATGTTATAGAGAACCAATCTGTTAAAGCATATTAAGCATTTTTAATTTTCCTGTACTATTTTATTCTGTTATTTTTTAAATGCGATTACTTTAGTTATTTTTGCTCAAAAGATAGAAAAGCAATGTCTGAAAACATTCAACAAAAGATAGAACAGCTCCGCAAAGAGCTTCATCAGCATAATGAAAACTACTACCAACTGGATACTCCTACCATCACGGATTTTGAGTTCGACATGCTTCTGCAGGAACTTCAGGATCTGGAAGCCAAGTATCCTGAATTTTATGATGAAAACTCTCCTACGGTACGTGTAGGTGGTGGTGTTACCAAGGTTTTCCCTACAATTCAGCATAAATTCAGAATGTATTCTCTGGACAATTCTTACGATTTTGACGATCTTGAAGACTGGGAAAAGAGAATCATCAAAACAATTGACGATCCGGTAGAATTTGTTGCTGAGCTGAAATATGACGGTGCTTCCATTTCTATTCTTTATGAAAACGGTAAACTTTCACAGGCTGTGACCCGTGGTGATGGTTTCCAGGGAGATGAAATTACCCCGAATGTACGTACCATTTCAGATATTCCTTTGACTTTAAAGGGGGATTTCCCTGCTCAGTTTTTTATGCGTGGCGAAATTTATCTGACCAGAAAAAACTTTGACAAAATCAATAAACTGCGTGAGGAAGAAGGCCTTGATCCTTTTATGAATCCAAGAAATACAGCCAGCGGAAGTCTGAAAATGCAGGACAGCGCTGAGGTAAGAAAACGTGGGCTTTCTTCTGTATTATACCAGTTTATTTCTGATGAAGTTCCTGCTGAAAGCCACTGGGAGCAGCTTCAGAAAGCGCAAAGCTGGGGCTTCAAAACCTCCCAGCAGGCCAAATTATGTAAAACGATGGCTGAGGTACAGGAATTTATTACATTCTGGGATACGGAACGCCATAACCTTCCTTTTGAAATTGATGGTATTGTTTTAAAGGTTAATTCTTTACAGCAGCAGAGACAGCTTGGCTATACGGCCAAATCTCCCCGTTGGGCAATGGCATACAAATTCAAAGCAGAAAAAGTAGAAACAGAACTTCAGAGTGTCTCTTACCAGGTGGGAAGAACCGGTGCTATTACACCTGTTGCCAACCTTAAACCTGTTTTACTGGCCGGAACAATCGTAAAAAGAGCTTCCCTGCATAATGAAGATATCATTAAAAAGCTGGATCTTCATGAACATGATTTCGTGTATGTAGAAAAAGGAGGTGAAATTATTCCCAAAATTGTAGGTGTCAATACTGAGAAAAGAACAGAAGCCAGCAAAGAAATTGAATATATCAAACATTGTCCTGAATGTGGTACCGAACTGGTAAAAATTGAAGATCAGGCGATCCATTTCTGTCCGAACGAACTTCACTGCCCACCACAGGTTGTTGGAAGAATGATCCACTACGTTTCCAGAAAAGCATTGAATATTGACAATCTGGGAAGTGAAACGATTGAACAGCTGTATAGGGAAAGACTGATTGAAAATCCTGCAGATTTCTATGTTTTAACGAAAGAACAGCTTCTTCCATTGGAAAGAATGGCTGAAAAATCTGCCCAGAACATCATCACAGGAATTGAAAAATCCAAAGAAGTTTCTTTTGAGAAAGTTTTGTACGGAATCGGAATTAAGCATGTAGGGGAAACAGTTGCCAAAAAACTGGTGAAAAACTTTCCAACGATTGAAGAATTAAAAAATGCTACGATTGAAGAACTTTGCCAGGTGGAAGATATCGGGACAAAAATTGCAGTAAGCATCGTTGATTTTTTCCAGAATCCTGAAAACATTTTGATGATCGAGCGGTTAAAATCTTATGGTGTACGGCTTGAAAAAGGAGAAAACACCAATGAAGTTCTATCCAATGTTCTGGAAGGAAAAACGTTCCTATTCACCGGAAAATTATCTCTATTCACAAGAGAAGCAGCTGAGGAGATGGTAGAAAAGCATGGAGGAAAAAATATTTCTGCCGTTTCGAAAAACCTCAACTATCTTGTGGTAGGAGAAAAAGCAGGAAGCAAGCTGAAAAAAGCCCAGGATATCGGGACAATTACGATTCTGGATGAGCAGCAGTTTCTGGATCTGATTGAGAAATAATAAAATTTTAAAATATTTTACAAAAAGACCATTGAAATAATTCAATGGTCTTTTATTATTATAGAAATGAGTCGAATTAAATAATTCTTCACTTTTTATCTTCTCTCCTTCCATCCCAAACAGAAAGGACGATCAACTCAGAATTTGAAAATTCATAGGATATCAGATAATCTCTCACTATTTTCACCCTCACCCTTTCAATATCTGTTTTTCTTTCTATTGCAAGATGCTCAGCCAGTAATTCAATATTATATAAGATCAGCTTGTTGAGTTTTATACTAAAAACATTAGATTTATTTCTGAGAATCCAGTATTCAAGAATTTCTTTTCTTTCTGTATTAGCTTTAACGGTCCAGATTACTTTTCTTTTAGCCATTCTTCTATATCTTGATTGGCTTTATCTTCGGTAAGGTATGATCGATTTTTATATTCTTCCCTTGCTTCTGCTATCCTGTCTTTTTGGGCAGCATTAAGAACATATTCGTTCTGATCTAATTCAAAATCCAAAAGTTTCTGAATCTCAACGATTCTAGCCTCCTTTAATTAGGCAATACGATTGATCAAATCAAGTTTTAAGTCTGAGATATTCATCATAAATGAATTGATAATAAAATTTTAGCAATCCTACAAATTATAAGGTCTTATTCTACTATTCAGCAGCTCCAATAACACCTTTGCCTTCACATTCAGAATATCAGTCTGAATACTGTAACGAATTCCTTCTAACTGAGGAAACACTGCTGAAGAAACCTTATCTTTTCCTTCGGCTTCTTCATGATAACACAAATGTATTCTGAGGTTTTAATCCCATGATGCCGCATATCTGATATAAAAAATAAAGCTACATCATCAAAATGGATGAATGTAGGCTTTCTTAATACACTATAAACAATAATCTGCTTATCAGTCACCGTTAGTAAAGGTTCGGTACGTACCAACAGCAGGATCGAATACAATATTCCAAAGGAAAAAAGAGTAATTCCAAGGGAAAGAATCACAATGATAAGTAGATTTTTGTCTCCGAAATCAATATAAGAAAGACCTATCGTAAAAGTACACGAAATGATAAGCAGTATCAGGTTTTTAATTTTACTGGAATAAAAATGATGCTCTTTCATATACTTTAGTCTCTATTTGATAATAGCCAAATATATAAACTTCAGACAATAGCCTCCAAAGCATCAATAGTACCAGAGCTTATATCTGTTTATTCAAAGCCTTCTTAAAAAGCAAAATCTCTTCTTGACTAAGGTTATTCAAAGAAATTGTGCGTTTTGTATTGGATCCATGAATTTAAAAGAATAGAATTACACGTTTTTAGTTAAGAAAAATATTATTTTTCTGTTCAAAGGTATAACAATAACTCTTATGAAACCGGCAGTCTGAAATAAAATGTACTTCCGTTATTCAAAGAGCTTTTCACTCCTATTTCTCCATGTTGCTTCTCAATAAAATTCTTTGAAATTGCCAAGCCTAAGCCAGTTCCATTCTGATGTTCTCCGGGAACCTGAAAATAGCGGTCAAAGATCTGACGGTGGTATTTTTCATCAATTCCGCTTCCGGTATCAATAATGTTGAACTGAATGAAAGAATCCAGTCTCTCAACTACAATCTTAATACTTTCGTCCTGAAAAGAATGCTTTACGGCATTGGTTAAAAAATTATTCATCACCCAGACAGTTTTATCAAAATCAGCAGTCACAGCGTCGTTGTCTTCCAGAAAATATTCTGTACTGATGGAAATGTTTTTCTGCTCGGCAAGCTTTTCAACGTTCTTTACAGCTGTCTGTACGATTTCTTTTGGAGAGCATTTCTCAACAGTCAGTCTTATGTTTCCGGATTCTACCTGGGAAAGATTAAGCAACTCACCTGTAATATCCAGTAAGCGCTGCCCGTCTTCATTGATGCTTTTCAATAATTCCTGCTGCTGCTCATTCAGCTCCCCGAACTTTTGGTTTCCAAGAAGCTGTACCCCCATTTTGATAGCTGAAATCGGAGTTTTCAGTTCATGGGAAATGGTTGCTATAAAATTGGTTTTGGCAAAATCAAGCTCTTTAAAAGGGGTAATATTTCTTAACAGAATTACCTTTCCGATATATTTTTTTTCCTTTTCGCCGGTCTTTACAATATTGATCGGGATGATGTCTTGTTCAAAATAATTTTCTTTGTTATCACGAACGATTTTAATCGGATCTTTTACCGGATGATCTATATTTTTCAATAGTTCACGCATCAGATCGTTATTGACAGCAACTTCATGAGCCGTTTTTCCTATAATTTCTTCTTTGTGAAGATTGGTGATTTTCAAAGCTTCATCATTAATCATATAGATAAAATGATTCTCATCCAGACCAATAACTGCATCATGCATATTATTGACAAGGGTTTCGATCCGTTTTTTATCCATCAGCTGCTTGGAAAGTGTACTGCTTTCGTATTCCTGAAGTTTCTCTGCCATGCTGTTAAAGGAATCTGCAAGACTGTTGAATTCTTCGCTTCCTTTGAAATGAACTCTTTCACTGTAGTTTTTATCGGCAATCTGTTTGATACTGAAAGTAAGCTGGTTAATAGGCTCTGCAATAGTCTGTGGTAAATTGAAAAGTAATATAAAAGCAATCAGAAAACATACCGTTCCTAAGCTTACGATCCAGAAAGTAGCATTTTCTGCTGTAATGATGGCAATATCACTCTTACGTTCTATACCTTTCATATTCAAAGACATAATCTTGGCCAGATCTTCGCGTATCAGCTTTTCTTTATTGATATCCGGAGCTTTCAGATAGCTGTCGAAATGAAGGTTGAGGTTTTGCGTAGCTTCTTTTTCTCCAAATTCGGTAAGGTTTTTTTCCTGAAGTTTATTGTTTTTCTGAAAATCTGCTATTGCAACGGTACTGTCTGTACTGATATTATCCAGTGCCAGAAGCATGTTTTTGGAAAACTCCAGGCTGTTGTAATTCGCAGTAAGAATCTTTTCAGTATCAGATTTTAATTTATTGATATATACAGAACCTATCACTGAAAGCAGTACGATCAGCAGAAATAAAAGGCCCACGCCTAAGGTAAGTTTTGTTTTAAGTTTCATTACTTTTAAGATAAAATAATAATATCTATCTGTCTTTCATTCAGTCTGTTCATCAGGGTATAAATCCAGCTGTATCCTAACAGCCGCTGCCAAAACCTGGCATGAGGTTTCCCAATGCAAACCGTCGTGATATTATGGGCAATCACATATTCCAGAATTCCGTTATGAACACTGCTTTCTTTGATCCGTACTACTTTGGCGCCCAATTCCTGTGCTAAATTAAAATTATTAATCAAATACCGCTGCTTATCCAGCGCAATTTTTTCAGGATTTTCTGAAGGTTTCTGAACATATAAAACCGTCCACGGACTGTTATAATAACTGGCTAATCTTGCTGTTTTGCGGATGATTGTTTTGGCAATTTTTTCATTACTGCTGATGCAGGCCAGGAATTTTATCGGTTTAAAATTCTCGGTTTTGATTTCTGTCTCCACTTTTCTTTCCACGTGAGTGGCTACTTCTTTTAAAGCTAACTCACGAAGCTGCAGAATATGCCCGCTTTGGAAGAAATTACTCAGCGCTGTCTGAATTTTTTCTTTTTTATAGATCTTTCCTTCTTTCAGGCGGGTCAGCAGCTCATCAGCGGTAAGGTCAATATTCACTACTTCATCTGCCAGTGCCAGTATTTTATCAGGAACCCGCTCTGCTACTTCCACTCCCGTGATTTTCTTTACCTCTTCATTCAGGCTTTCGATATGCTGGATATTCATGGCACTGATGACGTTGATTCCGTTATCCAGAATTTCCAGCACATCCTGCCATCTTTTTTTATTTTTAGAACCTTCTACGTTGGTGTGGGCCAGCTCGTCTACTAACACGACTTCAGGATGTTCATTGATAATGGCCTGAAGATCCATTTCCTCAAGGTTCTTTCCTTTATAAAAAACCGATTTCCTTTCAATTTGGGGAAGACCTTCCACCAGAGCTTCAGTTTCTTCCCGTCCATGAGTTTCGATATACCCGATCTTCACATCAATGCCATTTCGCAAAAGGGAATGAGCTTCCTGGAGCATACGGAAACTCTTTCCTACCCCTGCACTCATCCCGATATAAATTTTGAATTTTCCTTTGCGGGACTTCTGAATCAGTTCTAAAAAATCTTTTGCTGATGACATTGATTTTATTCTTTTTAATTTTACTTTAAGCACTATTTTCTGTGGCTAAACCGATATTAAAACCAGACCGCTAAACTCGATGTTATAAAGAAATTCCCCTTTTTAAATTCATCATTTTTAGCAAAAATGGCATCTTTTGAAGTCAAACCTCTGGCTTCTGTACGGAAAACAACATTTTTAAATATTGCATAGTCTACATTCAGCGAGTATCCGAAAGTCTGAAACCCGTTAGGCGTTTCTGTGCTGATGATCACTCCGTTTTTATCATTGTAGTACTCCAGTCTTCCTGCCAGTACCCATTTGCTGTCCAACTGATATTTCATCTGAACATTCGGACTGTACCAGATGTTATACTGCTCACTTCCTTTTGATTTCTGTTCTGCTCCGATATCAAATCCCAATACCGCAGAAAACTGATCCGTTATCTGGAAACTTCCATACAAATCATGTAAATAACGCATTCTTTTATCCTCTTTTGCTTTATCATTTCCAATAAATGAGCTACTGTTCAAAGTAATTTTATCATTAGGCTTATAGGTAAGCTGATGCCCGAAAGAAATACTCTGATTTCCTTCAGCCTTTGCGATACGCTGCCATCCGTTCAATACCAGTCCGCTTACAAACCATTTTCCATTATCTGAAGTGTAGGAAATTTTGGCTCCGGTTTCAAAATACGGAGAGTTCTCTGCAGCTAAGCTTCTTGTCAAATTAACATTATCTTTCCCAATGGCACTTTCCCAGCCGATATGGGAAGGCATAATCCCTGCATCAATCCATAAGCTTTTATTTTTTGATATTCTGATTCCTACATTGGCTTCATTCACGTAGCGTAATGCATTTTGTTCAGCTGCCATATTATCCTGAGCGTAAGTTCCGGCCATTAAAGCTACATTGGCACGAATATTCTCACTTTGATAATTGGCTTTAACCAATCCCAGGTTAAGATTCATTTCATTATGTCTGTTATATGAGTAGAGGAAATTTTGACGCATATGATTTCCGGGCTCATTAAAATCGTAGGTATAAAACAGTTCTGCATAAGCGGAAAATGTAACTTTATTTCCTGTTTTTAATGAGTCTGACGACTGTGCTTTGGAGAAAAACATTCCCAATACGGCTCCTATAACTAAATATTTTTTCACTTTTATTAAGGTATGTTAACCATGTCAAGGTTTAAAGCCCTGACATGATTATTTGATTATTAATTTATTATTTTAATTGATCCAAAGCAATATTAAGCTTCAGAACATTCACTTTTGATGGTCCGAAAAGGCCTAACAGCGGCTTTTCAGTCTGAGTATTAATTAAATTTCTGATCTGCTCTTCAGAAATATTTCTCACTTTTGCAATTCTTTTGGCCTGATACAGTGCTCCTTCTTCGGAAATATCCGGATCCAGCCCGCTTCCACTTGCTGTAACAAGCTCTACAGGAACTTTTGTATTCCCCATTTCAGGATTATCCATTTTTAAAGTATCGATTCTTTTCTGTACAATATCCAGATATTCTTTGTTGCTTGGACCTTTGTTGCTTCCACCACTTCCTGCTGCATTATAATTAACGGAAGAAGGACGGCCATGAAAGTATTTCTCAGATTTAAATTCCTGTCCGATATTGGCATAAAACTTCTGTCCTTTATCATAAATAACCTCTCCGTTTCCTTTGTTGGGAAGTATTTTAGAACCTCCGTATACTACAGCCAGATAAAGCCCTGTTACCACCAGCATTATAAGCGTTAATCTGAATGCTGAAACAATATGATTTTTCATTTTTTTAATTTTAATAGAATAAACTGATTATCAGATCAATGATTTTGATCCCGATGAAGGGAACAATAACTCCGCCCAGACCGTAGATCAAAAGGTTTCTTCTTAATAAGGCACTTGCTCCGATCGGCTTATAAGCTACTCCTTTCAGTGCCAGCGGAATCAGGAACGGAATAATCACTGCATTGAAAATAACCGCTGATAATATCGCTGTTTCCGGGCTGTGAAGATTCATAATATTCAGCTTCTGAAGAGAAGGAATAAAAGTGATAAAGAGCGCAGGAATAATCGCAAAATACTTCGCTACGTCGTTCGCAATACTAAAAGTTGTCAGCGTTCCTCTTGTCATCAATAACTGCTTCCCGATTTCCACAATTTCAATCAGTTTTGTGGGGTCATTATCAAGGTCTACCATGTTTCCGGCTTCTTTTGCAGCTTGAGTTCCACTGTTCATGGCTACACCTACATCTGCCTGAGCTAATGCCGGAGCATCATTGGTTCCGTCTCCCATCATCGCTACCAGTTTACCTTCCTGCTGTTCCTTTTTAATGTAATTCATCTTATCTTCAGGTTTGGCTTCGGCAATAAAATCATCTACTCCGGCTTTTTCTGCAATGAATTTTGCGGTCAAGGGGTTATCTCCGGTTACCATTACCGTTTTTACACCCATTTTTCTCAGTCTCTGAAAACGTTCCTGAATTCCGGTTTTGATGATATCCTGAAGTTCAATAACACCCCACACCTTTTCATTTACAGAAACTACCAGAGGTGTTCCTCCGTTTTCAGAAATTTTGGTTACCGCATTCTGGGTTTCCTGCGGGAAGATATTCCCGGCTTTTTCAGTCAGTTTTTTTATCGTATCATAAGCTCCTTTACGGATTCTTGTATCTTCAAAATCAATTCCGGAAGTTCTGGTTTCTGCAGTAAAATCAATATATGTAGGATTGGAAACCAATAAATCTTCGGTTTTTAAGGCACTCAGCTCAATGATGGATTTTCCTTCCGGTGTCTCATCAGCTACAGAACTTAATGCAGAAGCTTTAATGAATTCTTCAATCTGGATTCCGTTTGCAGGATGGAACTGCGTTGCTTTACGGTTACCGATAGTGATTGTTCCGGTTTTATCAAGCAGCAGAACATCAATATCTCCCGCTGTTTCCACAGCTTTACCACTTTTGGTAATCACATTCGCTCTCAATGCTCTGTCCATCCCCGCAATCCCGATTGCAGAAAGCAGACCACCGATGGTTGTCGGAATAAGACAAACGAAAAGAGATATAAATGCCGCTATGGTAATCGGAGTCTGCGCATAGTCTGCAAAAGGCTTTAAAGTTAGGGTAACAATAATAAATGTAAGCGTGAATCCTGCTAACAGTATGGTTAATGCAATTTCGTTCGGTGTCTTTTGTCTCGATGCTCCTTCTACAAGAGCAATCATTTTATCCAGGAAGGATTCTCCCGGTTTTGTGGTTACTTTCACTTTAATTCTGTCTGACAATACTTTTGTACCTCCGGTTACAGAACTTTTGTCTCCTCCAGCTTCACGGATTACAGGTGCACTTTCTCCGGTAATGGCAGACTCATCAATGGTCGCAAGACCTTCAATAATCTCCCCATCCATCGGAATCTGATCTCCAGCCTCACAAAGGAAAATATCACCTAATCTCATTTCAGCAGACATTTTCAGACTTGTTTCTACCTGGAACCCCGGCTTGTTATCAAGGACTACCCTGGCCGGAGTTTCTTCTCTTGTTTTTCTGAGGGTATCAGCCTGTGCTTTTCCTCTTGCCTCTGCAATAGCTTCTGCAAAGTTGGCAAACAGAACGGTGAAAAATAAAATAATAAATACTAAAAAGTTATAGGAAAAGCTTCCCTGGGTTTTATCACCGGTAAGACTGAACATGCTTACGATAAACATAACAATGGTTCCGATTTCCACCAGAAACATTACCGGATTTTTAAACATAATTTTCGGATTCAGCTTTACGAAGGACTGTTTTATCGCTTCGTTGACCAAATCTCTTTGAAATAATGTTTGTGACTGATTTTTCATTTTTTTGAAAGAGTTTATATCATTGTAAATCAATAGTAACCATCAAGGTCTGCCGGATCATAAGGATAGATATGGATAATAGTAAGTGAACGTTTCGTAAGTGTCAGACTAGCTTCCTTACATTTTTCAGCTTCCTTAATGGTTGAATATTGATTTTAATTTTTAATGTTCACATTTATTTTGAGAAGTACTGAATCTGCTCTGCAATAGGGCCTAATGTCAATGCAGGGAAGAAGGATAATGCTGCAATCAGTAAAATTACCGCCAGAGTCATAAATCCGAAAGTAGCCGTATCTGTTTTCAGTGTTCCTGCACTTTCCGGGATATATTTCTTCTGTTCCAATAGTCCTGCAATGGCTACCGGTCCTATGATCGGGATGAATCTTGACAGGAGAAGCACAATTCCTGTTGAGATATTCCACCAAGGGGTATTGTCTCCAAGTCCTTCAAATCCGGATCCGTTATTGGCTGCAGAAGAAGTAAACTCGTACAGCATTTCACTGAAACCATGGAAGCCCGGATTATTCAATGTTTTTGCCCCAAATTCCGGCAGATAAGCTGTTAAAGCCGTTCCTGCAAGAATTAAGAAAGGGTGAAATAAAGCGACAATCATCGCAATTTTCATTTCCTTCGCTTCAATCTTTTTACCCATAAATTCCGGGGTTCGTCCTACCATCAGACCACTGATGAACACCGCGAGAATGATAAAGATGAAATAGTTCAGGATTCCGACTCCGCAACCTCCATAGAAACAATTGATCATCATGGCGAGCAGCTCATTCATCCCTGAAAGAGGCATTGTGCTGTCGTGCATCGCATTCACAGATCCTGTAGAAATTACAGTAGTGGCAATACTCCAGTACCCGGATGCTGCACTTCCGAAACGGATTTCTTTCCCTTCCATAGCTCCCAGGCTATTATCTGCTCCCATTTGTGTAATCAGAGGATTTCCTCCTGTTTCATTCACTATATTCGGAATAGTAAGCGCCAGAAAACCGACCGTCATTACCGTAAAGATCACCCATGATAGCTTTCTTTTATTGAGATAAAAACCCAGTGCAAATACCAACGCAAACGGAATGATCATTTGAGTAACCATTTCTGTCATATTGGTCATATAATTGGGATTTTCAAGTGGGTGTGCTGAATTCGCTCCGAAAAATCCACCACCGTTAGTTCCCAGGTGTTTAATGGCAACAAATGCAGATACAGGACCTCTGGAAACGTCTGCTTTCTGGCCTTCAAGTGTTATAATATGATCTTTCCCTTCAAAAGTCATCGGACTTCCGTTAATAGAAAGAATTAAAGCAACAATCACACTGATCGGCACCAGGATTCTGACCATTGATTTGGTGAAAAAATCGTAAAAGTTACCCAGTTCTGTGCTTGTTTTTTCTTTAAAAGCCTTAAAAAGGACAGCCATAGCCGCCATTACCGTTGCAGCCGTAACGAACTGTAAAAACATCAGATAAAGCTGGCTCAGATAGCTCACTCCCGTTTCTCCTGAATAATGCTGCAAATTACAGTTAACCAAGAATGAAATGGTCGTATTAAAAGCCAAATCAGGTGACATATTCGGGTTTCCGTCAGGATTTAAAGGAAGCCACGCCTGATTCAGCAAAAGAAGAAAACCAATGATAAACCAGATCAGATTAATCGCCAGCATGGCATACATATTCTGTTTCCAGTTCATCTGACGGGCAGGATTAATCCCTGAAACTTTATAAATTAACTTTTCAACGGGTTCAAAAACCGGGTCCAGAAAAGTTTTTTTGTATCCGTAGACATTAGCTATGTATTTCCCTAAAAATATTCCGATAACTAACGTGATAGCAAACATTGCTATGATGCCTAATATTTCTGTATTCATGATGGATTAAAATTTTTCAGGTTTTATTAAAACATAACAGATATACACAAAGGCAAGTATTGAGAGGAAAAATAAACTCCACATAATTTATATTCTATCAAAAAATTCAACTGATTTATATAAAAGCCAAAACAGCACTGCAAACAGCAGAATTAAACTTATCAGCATCATATCTTAATTATTAGGGTTAAAAGGGTCAACAATACGTACGATACAATCAGCAGACTAAAAGTAGATTGCTCCCGTTTTTTAAACGTTTTTCTAGAAATTGTCATTTTTAAATATTTTATTCAGAGACTATATGCCAAAAGAAAGTCCATTTTGAAAAACAAAGAATTAACAAACTGAATAACAATCAATTACACTTAAACACCTCACTATATAAAAACAGAAAAGCCTATCAAAATGATAGGCTCTTTATTAAAATAATAAAAATTTATTTTAATCCATATTCTTCAAGTTTCCGGTACAATGTGGCAATACCGATCTCCAATAAACGTGCGGCTTCTGCTTTGTTGCCTTTTGTATACTGTAAGACTTTTTGGATATGTATTTTTTCCAGTGATCTGATACTTAATGAATCACTTTCGGGAATAGCTTTTTCCGAGTAATGGGGAAGGCTGTCTGCGTCAAGGATATTGTTATCCATCAAAATCAAGCTGCGTTCCACAGCATTTCTCAATTCTCGGATATTTCCTTTCCAGTCGTTTCGTTCCAGCGCTTTATAATAATCAGGATTTACCTGAACGGATGCAAGATGAAGTTTATGGGAAAAAATATCTATAAAATGTTTGGCAATAGCTTTCAGATCTTCTTTTCTTTCCCTTAGTGGCGGAAGTGTGATCTCAAATACATTCAGTCTGAAATAAAGATCCTCTCTGAAATTCCCCTGCTTTATTTCACCCTCCAGATCCCGGTTGGTTGCAGCAATTAATCTGAAATCGGATTTGGAAACTTTGGTTTCCCCCATTTTGATAAATTCTCCGGTTTCCAGTACTCTGAGCAGCTTTGCCTGCAATTCTATGGGCATTTCGCCAATTTCATCAAGAAACAGAGTTCCTCCGTTCGCTTCTTCAATCAAACCTTTTTTATCTTTCACCGCACCGGTAAAAGCACCTTGCTTATGGCCAAAAAGCTCACTCTCCAGAATCTCTTTACTGAATGCAGAGCAGTTGATGGCTACGAAGCTGTTCTTCTTTCTGTCACTCCCTTCATGAATTGCACTTGCAAAGACTTCTTTACCCGTTCCTGTTTCTCCTGTAAGAAGTACGGCGGCATCCGTCAGAGCCACTTTTTCTGCCAGTTTTTTAGCTTGTAAAATTAGTGGTGATTTACCTATGATCTGATCAAATCCTTTTGTTACAGTCTGCTGAACCACTCTTGATTTATTATCTTTCACCTTATCCAAAGCCTTATAGACCAAAGGGATGATTTTCTCATTATCATCTCCTTTCACCAGATAGTCGTAGGCACCGTTCTTCATAGCCTGTACTGCGTCTGTAATATTCCCGAAAGCCGTCATCAAAATGATTTCAATTTGAGGATATTTATTATTGATAGACTTTACCAGTTCTACTCCAAAAGCATCAGGCAGCCGCACATCGCTCAGAACAACATCAAATTCATATTGCTCCAGCATTGTCATTGCCGAACGTGCTGTAGAAGCTTCTTTTACGTTAAAATTCTCTTGGGAAAGGATCATTCCTAATAGTTTAAGGAGTTTGATCTCATCATCGATGATCAGAATGTTTCCTGACATTATAATTATTTTAGAAAACCACTACAAACTTATTGAAATTATTTGAGTAAAACAGGGTTATACAAGGAAATAGTTAGCTGATCAGTTTCTAAAGTTTAGGAGCTCTTTCCCGCTATCCATTCATACTCCTCGCGCCTGCGCTCTCACCCTGAGCG
>NZ_JAYSDT010000042.1:0-34287 GCF_041914225.1 Chryseobacterium sp. | reverse complement strand
TGAAAATTTCAAAAACTAAAAGTAAAATGGATATTATTTTCGACCTGATTGAAAAGGAAAGACAAAGACAAACCCATGGATTAGAGCTTATCGCATCAGAAAATTTTGTTTCTGAAAATGTGATGAAAGCAATGGGAAGTGTACTGACAAATAAATATGCTGAAGGATATCCCGGGAAAAGATATTACGGAGGATGTGAAGTAGTAGATGAGGTTGAAACTTTAGCCATCAACAGAGCTAAAGAACTTTTCGGAGTAGATTATGTGAATGTTCAGCCGCATTCCGGTTCTCAGGCGAATGCAGCCATTTATCTTGCAGTTTTGAAACCTGGTGATAAAATTATGGGAATGGACCTTTCAATGGGAGGGCACCTTACCCACGGTTCAGCAGTGAATTTTTCAGGGATTCAATATAATGTAGTTTCTTACGGAGTTCAGCAGGAAACAGGTCTTATTGATTATGATCAAATGAGAGAAGTAGCGCTGAGAGAAAAACCAAAAATGCTTATTGCAGGTTTCTCAGCCTATTCAAGAGATTTAGATTATGCCAAATTCAGAGAAGTGGCAGATGAAGTGGGAGCTACCCTTTGGGCTGATATCGCTCACCCGGCTGGGTTAGTAGCAAAAGGATTATTAAATTCTCCATTCGAGCACTGTCATGTAGTAACAACTACAACTCACAAGACCCTTAGAGGTCCAAGAGGAGGGATGATCATGATGGGGAAAGATTTTGAAAATACATACGGTCACAAAACTCCAAAAGGAGAAATCAAAATGATGAGCCAGGTACTGGACGGAGCTGTTTTCCCGGGTATTCAGGGAGGACCGCTTGAGCATGTGATCGCTGGTAAAGCAGTTGCTTTCGGGGAAGCTTTGGATGTTCAGTTCGAAACTTATGCAAAACAGGTTAAAGCAAATGCTCAGGCATTATCAAAAGCGATGATCAACAGAGGTTTTGATATCGTAAGCGGAGGTACAGACAATCACCTGATGCTGGTAGACCTTAGAAATAAAGGAGTAAACGGTAAGGAAACAGAGAAAGCACTTGTACTTGCCGATATTACCTGCAACAAAAATATGGTTCCTTTTGATGATAAATCACCATTTACGACATCCGGTATCAGATTGGGAACTGCAGCTATCACAACAAGAGGATTGAAGGAAAATGATATGGATACTATTGCGGGACTGATTTCTGAAGTAGTAGACAATATCAAAAACGAAGAAGTGATTGGATCTGTAAAAAAGAAAGTTAACGAATTAATGGAAGGTAAAGCTCTGTTCAATTACTAACAGACATTCCTATATTATATAAAGAATGGGCAAATTGCTCATTCTTTTTTTATTCAAATGGAAAAGAAATCTTATACTTTCGAAGAAATAAAACAGAAACTGGTCAACTACTGTGTTTACCAGGACCGTTGTCATGCTGAAGTAGAGCAGAAGATGAGAGAATTCCTGCTTATAGATGAAGCGAAGGAAGAAATTATTCTGTACCTGCTGAAAGAAAATTATCTGAACGAAGAAAGGTTTACACGAAGCTATATCAGAGGTAAGTTTTACATCAAACACTGGGGGAAAAACAAAATTAAGATGAATCTGAAGCAGAAACAGATTTCTGAGAAGCTGATCAATTCATGTTTTGATGAGATTGATGACGCTGATTATGAGAAAGCTATCAGGAAGATTTTTGATGATTATTATTCCAGACAAACCGGTTTGAAAGAATATCAAAAAAAAAACAAGACTATAAAGCATTTGATGAGTAAAGGTTTTGAATATGAAAAAATAATTGATATTTTTGATTAAATATTAATAAATTAAAAAAAACTTGACGTATGACTTTTAGAAAAAAAAATAAGCAGTTCATTGAAAAAGATTGATATATAATGATTTAATAATTCTTTTAAAGAAAAACAGCTTAAATGAAGAATTTTTATAGATAAATATCACCTTTATAAACAGCTTTTATGGTATGATTTTTGTCTGTGAGTTTAGCTGTATCGTAATGAAATTATTAGATTTCATAAACATAACATCAAATTTATTTTTGATTTCAACATATTGAAATAAATTTATTTATTTTTGTGTGATTATGTCAAAATTATCTTTGATTGGATAATCAGATAATATACCTTAATTAAATATGAACACCAATACAGACAATGTACAATTCTCTTAGAAAAACAATATTTGGAGGGGATAATGTTGTCAATCTCTCAGACGTAAGATACCTTCCCCGATGGATAATTCTTGTAATAGACATTATTATACTGATCATATCTTTATTTCTTTCCACTTACATTATCGCAAAGATTACCAAGCAGGAGTTTATATACCATGAAGATAAAAGTTTGATTTTTGCTTTTATTATTCTGGTGAATGCCGTTTTTATGTACGTCTTCAAGACATATGCCGGTATTATCCGCCACTCAACATTTATAGACTTATTTAAACTTCTGATATCGTGCTTTTGCACAATGCTGACTATCGGAACTATAAATATTGCTTACTTCTGGATCTCAGGAAGTAAGTTTATACTTACTCCTTATCTGATACTTTACTTTGTAATTTCTTTTATGGGATTATTCCTTTTCAGATTATATGTGAAAGAGTTTTTCCATATTGTAAGGGAATATAGAAGAAGCGCACTGAAAAAAAGAATCCTGGTATTGGGGATTGATGAACAATCTATTGCGATAGCCCGTGCTATTCTGGATAATCCGAGCCTGCCTTATCAGGTAGTTGGGTTTTTAACTCAGAGAACAGATTCTAAAAGAGCATCTCTGTTAGGGAAACCAATCTATGAGAAGGAAAAGATAGAGGAGCATTCAAAAGACGATCTTATGGTTGACGGGGTTCTCATTGTTAAAGAAATGATGGCCAGAGATGAGATGAATGCCTGGGTGAATTTGTTTTTAGAAAAAGACCTGAATGTCTTTAAAGCACCATCTGTACAAAAGTTAAGAGACAGTGATCTTGGCGGGTCTATCAAAAACCTTCAAATTGAAGACTTGTTAAATAGAAAGCCTATCAAAATTCAGAATGAGAAAGTTAAAAGCAGGCATTTTGATAAAACAGTATTGGTAACCGGTGGAGCAGGATCTATAGGAAGTGAGATTGTAAGACAGGTTGCTCTTTTTAATCCTTCTTTGATTGTAGTACTGGATCAGGCTGAAACACCGCTTTACGAAATTGAACTTGAAATGAGAGAGAAATTTCCTCATATCACTTTCAAATTTGTTTTAGGAGATGTCTCTAACCATCACAGAATGGAATCTCTGTTCCAGACGTATAACTTCTCAATGGTATATCACGCTGCTGCCTATAAGCACGTTCCTTTGGTAGAAGAAAATCCTCATGAAGCCATTTTTGTCAATATATTAGGTTCAAAGATTGTTGCGAAATTATCCAGCAAGTATAAAGTAAACAGGTTTGTAATGGTATCTACAGATAAAGCTGTAAATCCAACCAACGTAATGGGAGCTTCAAAACGTGCTGCAGAGCTTTTTGTACAGTCACTTCAGAATGTAGAAGGTAATGTGACCAAGTTTATTACAACAAGATTTGGAAATGTATTAGGATCCAATGGTTCTGTAATTCCTCATTTTAAAAAGCAGATTGAAGCTGGTGGTCCCGTAACTATTACCCACCCGGAAATTGTAAGATATTTCATGACAATTCCTGAGGCCTGTGAGCTTGTACTTCAGGCCGGAACAATGGGAGAAGGAGGTGAAATTTTTGTCTTTGATATGGGAGAACCTGTAAAAATTATTGATCTTGCGAAAAGAATGATAAAATTATCAGGATTCGAACCTAATATAGATATTAAAATCATCTATACAGGACTAAGACCCGGCGAAAAGCTGTACGAAGAACTTCTGAGTGATGATGCAAAAACACTTCCTACTCATAATGACAAAATTATGATTTCCAAAGATCCTTCAATGGGATTTGAAGATATAGACAGGCTTACTAAAGAAATTACCAAGGCTTCCCTGCGAAGAGATAAAGTGGAAGTGGTAAGGATTCTTAAAACAATAGTGCCGGAATTCCGAAGCAATAATTCAATTTATGAGGCTTTGGATAAATAGAAAAAATATAAATGTATATTTGCACAATTTAACAAGATAATGAAAGGAAAAATATTAGCATTAGTTTTGGCGTCCTCTTTAGTGATTTCCTGCAAAGTGAACCCCAATGCTAAGAATGATTTAAATTATATGCAGAATATAGAACAGGTCGCAATCAGTGCATCTGCTAAAAATTCAGCAAATACAATCCAGGTAGGAGATCAGTTGGTTATTCTAATCACTGCGAAAGATATGGATGTTGTAAAGCCTTTTAATCAGAATTATTCTTCCTCAGAACTTATCCAGACAAATGCTACAGCAGGAGGAAATACTCCTAATCAGGGAGCAACAATATTGTCGGGACCAACTTATATTGTAGATGCCAACGGAGATATTGATTTTCCAATATTAGGAAAACTGAATACATCAGATAAAAGTCTGACCGCTTTTAAAGATGAATTGAGGGAAAAGATGACGAGATATGTTATTAATCCCACCGTTAATGTAAGGCTCGCTAATTTTAAAGTTACAGTACTTGGAGAAGTCAGCAGACAGGGAGACTATACTATAGCAAACGGACAGGCAACCATTTTAAATGCATTGGGTATGGCTGGTGATTTGACGCAATATGGGAAAAGAGAAGATATATTAGTTATCAGAACAGAAAACGGTGTTGTTTCTCATGGCCGTATCAATATTCAGGATGCCAATTTAATTAATTCTCCCTATTATAATCTGAAACAAGGGGATGCTATTATTGTTTCTTCAAACAATACAAAAGATCTTATAGCAAAACAAAACCCGAATACAGGTCTTTACCTGACCGCTATTTCTATTGCGGTTACAGCAGTTGCTGTTGTAGTAAGTTTATTTAATAAGAAATAAAGATTGATGGATAACCAGAGAACTTCACAATTTTCAGAGGAGGAAAACCACTCAAATAAAATTAACTTTAGTGAAATTATCAAACCATATGTAAGGAAATGGCCATGGTTTATTTTTTGTGCAATGGTAGCTTTAGCTATAGGCTATATTGCAATAAAATTTATGACTCCAGTCTATTATGTAGAAACAACCTTGCTTATAAAAGATTCCAAAAATTCATCCTCAAATAATGAATTGGGCGTTCTTTCTGATTTATCAGGATTGGGAGGGATGAAAACTAATAGTATTTCCAATGAAATTGAGATTTTGAAATCCAAAAAACTGATGAGAGATGTGGTTATCAATAAAAATCTTCAAACTAACATCATTGTTAAAGGAAAAGTAAGTAGTGTTGAACTTTATAAAGAGTCATCACCTATCGAAGTAAAGGTTGTCAATGAGAAGCCTTCTAAAAGTGCAAATAACCTTATTAATGTAGAATTAAGAGGAGAAGAAATTGCAATAAATTATGAAGGACTAAAAAAAAGTATCGTTTCTGGTTATGGAAGAATGATAAGTCTGCCTTTTGCAAATATTATTATTACTAAAAACACGAGGTACAATCCTAAAGTATCACCTAATGTTGATAAAAAGAATTTAGAATTAATTATATCATCAGTTGAAGCAAAAGTTAATTCTTTAACAGGAGCTCTTAGTGTAAATTTAGCAAACAAAGAAGCTACTGTGCTTAAACTGTCAATGAATTACCCGGTTGTTTCAAAGGCACAGGATATACTTAATTCATTGGTCGTTGCTTATAATAATGATGCAATATTAGACAAAAATCAAGAGTCTAAAAAAACATTAGATTTTATTGAGGATAGAGTAAAAAAGCTTTCAGTAGAACTCGGTCAGGTTGAAAATGAAAAAGAGAATTTTAAATCAAAGAACAACCTTACTGATCTTGAAACTGAAGCTAAGATAGACCTTGAAAGCTCTGCCGAAGCCCGTGCAAAACAACTTGATCTTGATGCACAGTTGGAACTGACGAATTCCTTGATTGCTTTCATGGCAAAGCAAGGTCAATATCAGGTGTTACCAATAAATATTGGATTAAATAATCCTGAAGCTGTTTCAGGAATTACATCATATAACCAATTGATATTACAAAGATCAAGATTACTGGAATCTGCAACTACAGAAAACCCTATAGTTGTTGAAACTAGTAAACAAATAAATGCAATGCGTTCTTCAGTTCTTCAAACGCTCCAAAGAAATAAGGCAGGATTGGAACTTGCCAGAAATGAATATGTAGGTGAACAAAATAAAGTAACTGGTAAAATAGCAAAAATTCCTTCCATAGAAAAAATATTTAGAGGAATAGAAAGGCAACAGAAAATTAAAGAAAATTTATACTTATTATTACTACAGAAAAGAGAAGAAACAGCTATTGCACAATCTATTACTGCACCAAAAGCAAGAGTGATTGATACAGCTTATGCCTTTGCCAATCCTGTTGCTCCTAAAACTCAAGCTATCTTATTTGCTTCAATATTTTTTGGACTATTAATTCCTTTTATTATTATTTATTTGTTGCAATTGTTTAACAATAAGGTGGTTACGAAGCATGACTTAGAAAAGCTAGTGCACGCACCTATTATTGCAGAATTACCAAGTCTTGAAAAAGGAGATTCCGAGATCGTTAAAATGAATGATATTACTCCTATGGCGGAAGCATTCAGAATTCTTATTACCAATATGAATTTCATGCTTTCAAAAGAGAAAAAAGGAAAAGTTGTATTTGTTACCTCTACCGTAAAAGGAGAAGGGAAAACATTCACATCGGTAAATCTAGCTTTGACATTGGCCAATCCTAAGAAAAAAGCAATTATTATAGGGTCTGATATCAGAAACCCTCAGCTTCAGAGATATAATCCTGCGAGAAAAGGACTTGCCGGGCTTACGGAGTATCTTTACAATGACGAGACCAAACTTGAAGATATCATTCATGTATCATCTTTTAATCCTTACCTGGATGTAATCTACTCAGGAATGATTCCTCCGAACCCAACAGAACTGTTATCCAACGGTCGTTATGAGACTCTTCTGGATCAACTGAAGGAAAAATATGAATACATTATTCTGGACACAGCACCATTACTTCTTGTAACTGATACTTTTCTTATTGCTGAACTTTCTGATGTCACTATTTATGTTTCAAGATCTAAATACACAGAAAAATCATTATTAGAATTTGCCAACAGCAATATTGATCAGAAAAAAATCAAAAATGTAGGATTTGTGCTTAACGATGTAAGCAGAGAAAATTTAGGATACAGTAACAAATATGGCTATGGTTATAACCAGCATACAGAACAATCCTGGTTTCAAAAAATAAAAAATAAACTTAGTTAATAATGATAACAACATATAAATTAGCAGTTATAGGCCAGGGTTATGTAGGCCTTCCTCTTTCTCTTGAATTTGCAGATCACTATCCTGTTTTTGGATTTGATATCAATACACAGCGTGTTGATCAGCTTAATAACGGAAAGGATATAACGCTTGAAGCAGATGTTGATAAATTAAATAATGGACTGAAAAAATATAACGAATCTAATGGTTCTTTAGGCTACAAGGCTACAAACCGGTTATCTGATATTGCTGAAGCCAATATATTCATCGTAACAGTTCCTACTCCTATTGATAAATATAATGCCCCGGATTTGAATCCATTAATTTCTGCTTCAAAAATGTTAGGAGAGATTATTAAAAAAGGAGATATTGTTATTTATGAATCCACCGTTTTTCCAGGATGTACAGAAGAAGAATGCGTGCCGGTTCTTGAAAAATATTCAGGACTTAAATTTAATGAAGACTTTTTTGTAGGATATTCTCCGGAAAGAATTAATCCGGGAGATAAGGTAAATACACTTACAAGTGTTAAAAAAGTAACTTCAGGTTCTACGGAAGAGATTGCTGAACAAGTAGATCAATTATATAAAAAAATCATCACAGCTGGAACTCACAAAGCACCCAGCATTAAAGTTGCAGAAGCCTCAAAAGCGATTGAAAATGCACAAAGAGATGTTAATATCTCCTTTGTTAACGAATTGGCCTTAATTTTTGACAGAGTGGGAATTGATACCAATGATGTATTGGAAGCAGCAGGCACGAAATATAATTTTCTTAAATATAAACCAGGATTGGTAGGAGGACATTGTATTTCAGTAGACCCTTATTATCTCGCACACAAAGCAGAACAACTGGGATATCATCCTGATGTTATTCTATCCGGCAGACGTGTCAATGATTCCATTGCAAAATTTGTTGCTGCTAAAGTAGTGAAGCTTCTTATTGCAAAAGGTGGAGTAATTAAAAATTCTAATGCACTGATTTTAGGAGTCACATTCAAAGAAAACTGTCCGGATGTCAGAAATACCAAGGTAGTGGATATCTATCGAGAACTTGCTGATTATGGAGTAAATGTGGACATTTATGACCCATGGGCAAGCAAAGAAGAAGTAAAGCACGAATATGGAATTGATATTCTGGATACCCTTCAGGAAGGAAAAAAGTATGATTCTTTAGTGATTGCAGTATCTCATAATGAGTTCCTGGAAATGGATCTGGATCAGCTTAAAAAAGAAAATGCTGTGGTTTTTGATACCAAGGCATGTCTGGACAGAAATCTGGTAGACGCAAGATTATAACAGATCATGAGTTATGATATTATAATCATTGGTGCAGGTTTGGTAGGATTGGCTACAGCTTATCAGACTAAACTGAAAAATCCTGATTCTAAGATTCTGATTTTAGAAAAAGAAAACGATGTGGCATTACACCAATCGGGACATAACAGCGGTGTGATCCATAGCGGGATTTATTATAAACCGGGTAGCCTTAAAGCTAAAAATTGTATTGAAGGATATAATTCGGTGATTAATTTTGCTGAAAAATATGGAATAAGATATGATCTTTGCGGGAAAATAATTGTAGCCACCTCACAGGAAGAGTTAGCACTTTTAGACAATATCTATAAAAGAGGAGTAGAAAACGGACTACAGAATTTAAAATACCTTTCAAGAGAAGAATTCCGTGAAATTGAACCCCATTGTGAAGGGGTAAAAGCTATCCGAGTTCCACAAACCGGAATTATTGACTATCCTGGAATAGCCAAAAAAATAAAAGAACTTTTTGAGGAATTAGGAGGAGAAGTAAGATTTAACAATGAAGTAAAAAATATCATTGATACAGGATCTGAAATTATTGTCACTACCAATATTTCCGAATTTAAAACCAAAAAACTGATTTCCTGCGCGGGATTGTATTCTGATAAGATAACCAAAATGACCAACGAACAAAATGACGTGGTCATTATTCCTTTCAGAGGTGAATATTATAAAATCAAGGATGAAAAAAAATATCTGGTAAAACATCTTATTTATCCGGTACCTGATCCTAGTTTTCCGTTTCTTGGCGTCCACTTTACCAGAATGATTGATGGTAATATTGAAGCCGGCCCCAATGCCGTTCTGGCTTTCAAAAAGGAAGGATACCATTTTTTTGATTTCAATTTCAGCGAAGCCTTGCAGACCATGTTATGGCCGGGATTCAGAAAAATTGTTGCAAAATACGGAAAAACAGGAATGGGAGAAATGCATCGTTCACTTTCCAAATCTGCGTTTACAAAAGCACTTCAAAAACTTTTACCGGAAATACAGGAAAATGACCTTGTACCAGGAGGCTCAGGGGTAAGAGCCCAGGCTTGCGACCGAAACGGAGGATTGATCGATGATTTTGACATTGTGAAAAATGTGAACATCATTCATGTTAGAAATGCTCCATCTCCGGCGGCTACATCTTGCCTTTCTATAGGAAATAAAATAAGTGAGCTTATTATAAATTAAAATGCACCTCTGTGTACACTCAAAAAACTAAAAATATGAAAATTCAAATGGTTGATCTTAAAGGTCAATACCTGAAAATAAAAGAAGACATAGATGCAGGCATTCAGGAATGTATAGACAATACAGCATTTATCAATGGTCCCGCTGTAAAAGAATTCCAACACGGTTTCGAAAAATATCTGAGAGTAAAGCATGTTATTCCTTGTGCCAATGGAACAGATGCTCTTCAAATTGCCATGATGGCACTTAATCTCCAGCCCGGCGACGAAATAATCTGCCCGGCCTTCACTTATGTAGCAACTGCAGAAGTTATTGGTCTTTTAGGATTAAAACCTGTAATGGTAGACGTAAATGAAGATACTTTTGATATACAGCTGGAAGGTCTTGAAAAATATATTACTCCCAACACCAAAGCGATAGTTCCTGTTCATTTGTACGGCCAAAGTGCTGATATGGAACAAATTCTTAAATTTGCAGAAAAACACAACCTTTTTGTTATAGAAGATAATGCTCAGGCAATCGGCTCAGATTATACGTTTTCAGATGGGAAAGTAAAGAAGACCGGAACTATCGGACATATCGGCTGCACTTCATTTTTTCCATCAAAAAACCTTGGATGTTATGGTGATGGAGGAGCTTTGATGACAAATGATGATGAATTAGCTTTCAAAATCAGAATGATTGCCAACCATGGCCAGGAAAAGAAATACTATCACAAAGTTTTAGGTTGTAACTCAAGATTAGATACCATTCAGGCTGCTGTATTAAAAGTTAAGCTTAAGCATTTGGATGAGTATTCAGCTGCCCGAAACAGAATGGCAGATTATTATGATAAAAACCTTACGGGTATTGCCGAAATTCAGATTCCTGAGAGAGCAGGAAATTCTACACATGTATTTCATCAGTATACCCTTAGAGTGAAAAATGGAAAAAGAGACGGATTACAAAAATATTTGGCAGAAAAGAATATTCCAAGTATGATATACTATCCTTTGCCTCTTTATAAACAGGAAGCTTTTCTTCAATATGTAGAAGATGGCTTTAGCCTTCCGGTTACAGAGCAACTTTGCAAAGAGGTTATCTCTCTTCCTGTTCATACAGAATTTGACCAGGAGATACTGGATGTGATTATTATGGAAATTAAGAATTATTTTAACTAATATAAAGCAGATATGTCTGATTTTTTTGCACACGAAACTGCCGTTATTGACGAAGGATGTCAAATAGGAAACGGAACCAAAATCTGGCACTTTTCACATCTTATGACAGGTTGCATTTTGGGAGAAAAATGTAATATTGGACAGAATGTTGTTATTTCACCTAAAGTAGTTTTGGGGAAAAACGTGAAAGTTCAGAATAATGTTTCTATCTATGAAGGAGTAACATGTGATGATGATGTATTTTTAGGACCTTCAATGGTTTTTACCAATGTAATAAATCCAAGAAGTGCAGTGAACAGAAAGAATGAATATCTGAAAACACATGTTGGAAAAGGGGCTTCCATAGGAGCTAATGCAACTATTGTTTGTGGACATAATATAGGTCAGTACGCTTTTATTGGCGCAGGAGCTGTGGTTACTAAAGAAGTTCCGGACTATGCGTTGGTAGTAGGAAACCCTGCCAGGCAGATGGGATGGATGAGCGAATTCGGGCACAGACTTCAGTTTGATACAGAAAATATTGCCGTTTGTGAAGAAAGCGGAGAAAAATACAAATTAGAAAATAATAAAGTTTCAAAAATTTAAAACATACAAATGAGTGAAAAAATAAAATTTGCAGTGGTGGGCTGCGGGCATATCGGAAAAAGACATGCCGAAATGATTTCAAGGAATGATGAATGTGAACTAGTAGGATTAATTGATGTTAAAGATAAATCTGTCCTTGGAATTGAAAATTATAATGTTCCTTTTTTTACTTCCCTGGATGAATTCCTGACTTCCGGGATTGATGTGGATGTTGTTAATATTGCTTCTCCAAACGGGTTTCATTTTGAGCAGTCTTACAAAGTGATAGATGCTGGAAAGCATGTGGTAGTAGAAAAGCCAATGGCTCTGAAAAAACAACATGCTGAAAAACTTATATTTCAGGCTTTACATAAGCATAAACAGGTTTTTGCGGTAATGCAAAACAGATATTCACCACCTTCTGCTTGGGTGAAGGAAATGGTAGAGAGCGGAAAACTTGGTAAAATATATATGGTTCAGCTTAATTGCTACTGGAATCGTGATGACAGATATTATAAACCGGAATCATGGCACGGCAAAAAAGATCTGGATGGAGGAACCTTATTTACGCAGTTTTCTCACTTTATAGATATCATGTATTGGTTGTTTGGTGATATTACCAATATTCAGGCAAAATTTGCAGATTTTAATCATGAAACTCTTACAGATTTCGAAGATTCAGGTTTTGTTAGCTTTGATTTTGTAGATGGAGGAATGGGGTCTTTGAATTACTCAACTTCAGTCTGGAATCAAAACCTTGAAAGTTCCATGACGATTATCGCTGAAAATGGATCTGTGAAGATTGGTGGACAATATATGGACAAGGTAGAAGTTTGTAATATAAAAGACTATGTAATGCCAGAATTAGCTCCCACAAATCCTGGAAATGATTATGGTGTTTATAAAGGATCTGCAGCCAATCACCACTATATCATTGAAAACGTTGTGGATGTATTGAAAGGAAGAAATACCATTACTACCAATGCTTTGGAAGGATTGAAAGTGGTGGATATTATTGAGAGGATATATGATAAAAAGTAGGAAATTCTCATTACTTTGGCATAATGGTGAATTTGAAAATGAAAAAAGAAAGAACTATACTGTCAAATCCTTGAATTTTGTTCAACCCTGAATAATGAAAAGCAAATATGAGAATTTTGATAACGGAAGCAAATTATAAAAACTCTATAGCAATACAGCGGGAATTGTATAAAGACAATATGCACGAGGTTTTTGCTACAGATAAAGAAGCCGTTTTTTTTGCTAAAAGATTAGGATATTGCAAAGATTATATTGTGGGGAATTTGGAGGAATCAGTCAAACAGATTAACCCCGAATTTATAATTCCTGTAGGGAGCGAAGCTGTAAAGATATGCTCTGAAAAATATAGAGAATTATGTTTAATACCTACAAAAGAGAGTCTTGAAATAGCATTAAATAAAGATAAAATGCAAATTTTGAACTCTCTTAGCGATGTAAATTATCCTGAGTGTAAAGTATTTTCAAATCTGGAGGAATTAAGGTTATACAGTAGAGATAAGAATTGTGTTGTTAAATCAAGCAATGAAAGCTTAGCCAAATTTGATCCGTTATATGTAAAATCAGGTTCTGAATCCGAATTTGAAAAAATAGAAAAATACTTGTCAGGGGGAGTAAAACTATTAATGCAGGAGCGGGTATCAGGAGTAGGCAGAGGTTTTTTTTGTATTGCTAAAGAAGGTAAAATTATTAGCTATTACATGCACCAGCGTATTAGAGAGATACCAATTACCGGAGGATCTAGTACAGCTGCCAAGTCTATTTTTTGTGAAAAAATGTTTAATATATCTAGACAAATTATAGAATATTTAAATTGGTCCGGCCCATTAATGGTTGAGTATAAATATGATGAGACGAAACAGCAATATTATTTAATTGAGTTGAATCCCAAATTTTGGGGTTCATTAGATTTATCTTATGCAGTAGGACTCAATTTTGGAAAAACCTTGATTGAAGCTTATTCGAATAGGGTGGAAGAACAAATTGAGAAAAAATATGAAGTTGAAAAAAAGTTCTTCTGGGTTTTAGACGGAGATCTTTTAGTTTTGCTTAAAACAAGAAAACTGCATAAAATAAAAGAATATTTTTATAAGGACTCTTATACGAACTTGTTTGAAAACTTTTTCGTTGATTCAATCAAATTAATATGGACCATAAAGAAAATTTTCTCAAAGTAAATAAAATGAAAAAGGGAATTTTTCATTTTCACAGTACCTATTCCTATGATGGAATAAATACGATTGAAAAAATAGTTAAAAAAATAAGAGATAAAAAACTTGATTTTGTTGTTTTAACTGATCATGAGACCATAGAAGGGAGTTTAGAACTTCAAAGAAAAATAAAAGAACTAAATCTAAATGTAGAGATTCCTACTGCTGCAGAATATAAAACAGATCGGGGAGATGTTATAGCATTAAATGTAAAGAATGAAATTACTGACATGACATGGCAGGAGTTTTATAAAAGAGCAAAAGAACAAAATGCCATCTTGATTTTACCTCATCCATATGACGGGCACACCCAAATAGAAGAACTGGCACAAGCTGTTGATGTGATAGAAGTATTTAACGCCAGATCATCAGTCATTAATAACTACAAGTCTTATCTGTTGTCTTTAAAATATAAAAAAACCGTAATCTGGAGCTCTGATTCTCATATTCCTCAAACTCTTTTAAATGTAGTGGTGGGATATGAAAAAAAAGATTTGAAATTTCATGAAGCATTAATGAATGGCGAAATTGCCCCATTATTTCTTAAAAAAAGTTCAGTATCAGATATTTTTTTATCACAACTTAAAAAAGCGTATGTGAATAAAAATTTTAAATTGTTTATATATATTGTATATAAAACTCTTTTTAAGAGAACTAAAGAAGATTATTTAAATTTATGAAAAGAAATATAATATCTTTTTTAGGCAGCAATATATTATCTCAATTAATATTACTGATTGCAGTTCCATTAACCGGAAGAATTTATTCTGATTACGAAATTGGAGTACTTTCCTTTATTTTATCAATTTCAGCCCCATTAGCGTACTTTTATACTTTGTCTTACAACAAAGCAATTATGTTACCAGCAAAGAGCGAAGAATATAGTATGCTATATGCTGTTTCCATTTTTTTAAGTATAACCATCTCATTAATTTCCTTTTTCGTTATACTTATTTCAATGTTATTTTTTGATATAGATTCCTATTTTTTAATTGTACCGTTGGTTGCATTTAGTCAATCTTTATATACTGCATCAAAAGATATTCTTATAAAAAAAGGCTTGCTGAATATTGTCAGTAAATCAATGATATTAAGCTCTGTGTTTGCAGTTATCATTATACTTTCTGGTTATTATATAAAATTATCATATTGGGTTTTGATATTATCTTATGTGATACCTAATTTTTTGGCGACTATATTTATATTATTTTATATCAAAATACAAAGAAAAAAAATTGTTTACAGAGAATTTTATAACATTATAATAAAATATAAGTCCTTCCCATTGCATCAGATGCCAGCTTATTTTATTAATACTTTTAATGCAGAGCTACCTAGTTTCTTTATAAAACATTATTTTGGAGAAGCTATTTTGGGGAACTATTTTATGGCTTCCAAAATTGTGAATAAACCACTAAGTTTAATATCTGAAAGTTTAAATGGGTTAATATACAAAGATTTGTCAGAAACCAATAAAGCGAAAATCAATAAGAAAATGAATACCTATGTTGGATTATTATTTTTGGTTTCCCTACTATTTGCTATTGTATATTTAATTTTTGGGGAATATTTTTTCTCTTTATTTTTTGATATTAATAAATGGAGAAAGGCATTTGATATGAGTAAAATAATAATTTTCACGACTGTTATTTCATCGTCTTTTTCTCATTATTCAAGTGGTGTATTGGTTAAAAGAAAGAATAAAATTTTCCTCGTTTGGGAGGTAATTACCACTTTGGTTTTGTTTGTTTCATTTTTTTTAGGAAAGAGCTCTACAATAGATTTCTTTATATGGATTTATGTAGGAGTAATTTTATTTAGATATTTATTACTTTCTTTACTATTTAATAAATCTTGATTTTTTTGTTTCCATGAAAGTAATGTTAAAAAAATTGCGAACAGAAAATGCTATATTATACACAATTAAGTTTTTACTGAAAATTGCATTTGGCTATAGTGTTTCTCCAACTTTAGAGTTTTTATCGGAAGATTATGTAATGATTCAGGTTGAGGGAATAAGAATTAAATTTAAGTTATGTTCACACGATAAATTGCTTGATTTGATAGAAGGCAAAGGTCATATGAAGTCTATACCTTCATATGATGATTATTATTACATTCCGGTTATTGATGAAAATGTAAGTGATTTTTATGAATGTAATAATGGAAATATTCAAATCAATTATGATATTATTACTTTATCTTTTGTTTTATTATCATGCTATGATGAATTAACCTCAGAAGCGCGAGATGAATTTGACAGATTCAGATATAAAGATAGTTTAGTATGTAAATATAATCTGATTACTATACCCGTTGTTGATGAATACGCATTTCTGATCAGAAAAATTCTTAAAAATGAAGTACAAAGTTTTATTCCCTCATTAAAGACAACAATAATTGTTCCTACTCATGACATAGATAACCTTTATAGATTTGACGGTTTTTTTACATCGATTAAGACTTTGGCTGCAGAAGCTATTAGAGAAAGAAGACCTTTACAATTATGCAGTTCAATACTGAACATGTTAAAAACTATTGTTTTTAAAAAAGAAGATCAGTACCTTAAAGGAATAGAGCAATTGTATAAAGATTCAAAAAAAAACGGTTTAAGATCAGTTTTTTTCTTTATGACTGCAAAGCCATCTCAATTTGACAAAGGTCAGGCTATAAACCAAAATGTCTTGAATTTGATGTCCAAAATTGCAGATGCAGATATGCTGCTGGGTATTCATCCAGGCTTTAATACATTCAGGAACATTGCTGTTATGAACGATGAAATAGAGAGGCTTAGAAATACATCAGAAAGAGATATTATATTTGCAAGACAGCATTATCTTAGATTTGACCGTAGGATAACTTTTGAAAATCTTGAGAAATGTGGTATAAAAGTCGATTATACTATGGGGTTTGCAGACCATGAAGGATTTAAATGTGGTACTGCACACCAATTTCACCCATACAATTTTGAAAAAGACCAACCTTACAACATTCTTGAGGCCCCTCTAATTGCTATGGATGCTACGTTGACGCATTACCAAAAATATTCTATGGATAAAGCTTTTGAGGTATTGGAAAATCTTTTCAAAATAACAAAAAGAGTTGAAGGCGACTTCATCATACTTTGGCATAATGATAGAGTTTTCAGAGATCAAAAGTGGTATAAGAAGGTGTATTTAAGATTTATTTCACAATATAATATGAAAAATAGAAACTTACAATAATAAAAAAAATATTTCATCCAACATATCATGATTGATTGTAATAAATGTAAAGCTTCCTTAATTTTAATAAAAACAAATATAATTGAAAAATATGTCATTATTTTCAGACAAGTTTACATTTTTTAAAGTATTCATTTATTTTATTTTTGTTTTTTCGGGGTCTCTAAAGTGGTTGCCTATTCCAATGGATTTGACCCTATTGTCTCTTTTGCTTTGTTTTGTGGTAATGATCACAGAATTGCGTACGCTAGTTCCGCTACAAGTAAAGGATCGCCTCATTGTTATTTTAATGCTTATATTGAGTTTTATTTTTCTTATTTCTAATTTTTATTCAGTATCTACTATCTATGCCCAATCTAAATCCCTTGCTGTTGTTCTGAATATTTTTACAGTTATATACCCCATTATTGTATTTAAAAAATCTATTTTTTCTGAATTGAAATTATTGATGTATCTTATTGGTGGATTAATGATTGTAGGATTGTTTTATCTGTATTTTAATAATATGTTTATTATATTCCATGATTCTGAATTGTTAGTGGATAAAGTTCCTACATATTTGGTTATTGGAATCATGCTCTGCGCATGTTTTATTTTCTCTCTGGCAAGCAAATTAACATGGTATGTTGCTGCTTACAGATTATCAATATTATTTTTACTATTTCAACTTGGGGGAAGAGGACCTATCATCAATTTGATACTATCCTTAATTGTTTTCTTTACTTTGAATCTTAAAAATTATAAAATAAACTATAAAACAGGGTTTGCAATAGGGGCATTATTTTTTACCATTCTTATTTTTGGAGAGAATATTTATACTTTTGCATTTCAAAATGTAGATTTTGAACGATTTAACATATTTAAATCTTATAATGAAGATACAAGTTTATCCATAAGAGGGAATTTTCTTGAGATTGGACTGGATTCAATACTAGATCATCCTTTTTTTGGATTAGGAATTGGAAGCTCAGGATTTATACTGGAAGGTGCTGATGTAAGTAATTATCCACATAATTTGTTTGTAGAATCAATGATGGAATTAGGGATACTGGGAGGAGGATTATACCTGTTGGCATATGTATTATTCTTTTTTAGAAATTATTCTATTTCCAAAAGCAATAAGGATATGCTGATTTTATTTATTATTGTTCTGTTATTTTATCTGGAAGATAATAAAAGTAACTCTTTTGATTCTTGGAGGTGCAGCATTATATGGATTATGTTTTTTATATCTGAGAAGAGATACAAAATTGGAATAACTAATTAATAATTCACTTGAAATAATATATAATATTAATTTTGTAAAACTAGATTATACTTATATAGGTTCCTATAAATATTATTTAATTTAAAAAAAGAAAAAACAAATGTGTGGAATTTTTGGTGTTGTATCGAACACCAGTATTAATAGACAAAAATTTCAAACTCTGGTAAAACATTCCGAACAAAGAGGAGTAGATTCCAGTGGTTTGATTTATTATCAAAATAACCAATATAAGGTAAATAGAGCTGATTACAGCATTGAAAAATTACTGAATAAGGTAAAACCATATAATAACAATATTGTATTAGGGCATAGTAGATTGATTACTAATGGACTGGGAGATAATCAACCAGTCATTAGAGGAAATATATGCGCAATACATAATGGGATTATAGTAAACGAAGATGAAGTCTGGGGCAAATTATCCGTTAGCAGACAATTAAAAATTGACTCTGAAGCTATTGTAGCTATTGCAGAAGAATTTCTTACCAATAAAGAAAATAAAATAGAAGATCTACCTAAAGAGATTCTTTCTTTATGCCAGGGAGTTATTGCCTGTGCTCTTGCTTTGCCGGAAAAAGGAAAACTTCTTCTGTTCTCTAATAATGGCAGTTTATATGTAGGATATAATGAGGACAAAACTTATTTTGCATCAGAAAGTTATGGGCTTAGAATCATAGGATGTGAAAATATTACCCAGATCAAAGAAAAACCTTTGATTCTGGATATTCCAGCCTCACAAGAAAACCTGTCAGTTACGGACGAAAAGAGCCGGGTTGAAGACTTAATTCCCGAGTTTAAATTTAATACTATTGAAGAAAATCTACTTGAATATAAAAAACTAAGCATCAAAAGATGTACCAGATGTGTTCTTCCGGAAACAATGCCTTTCATAAAATTTGATGAAGCAGGGGTATGTAATTATTGTAAAAGTTATAAACCAAGAAATAACCCAAAACCGAAAGAAGAATTATTTAAACTGGTTGAACCTTACAGAAGGAAAGGAAAAGAATTAGATTGTATTGTTCCATTTTCAGGAGGTAGAGATAGTTGTTATGGATTACATCTTATTGTAAAAGAACTTGAAATGAAACCTGTCACTTATACCTATGACTGGGGAATGGTGACGGATCTCGGTAGACGAAATATCAGCCGCATGTGTGCTGATCTTGGAGTTGAAAACATTATTGTTGCCGCAGATATTTCATTGAAAAGGAAGAATATCAGAATGAATCTTGAAGCATGGCTGAAATCACCCCATTTGGGAATGATGGCAATGCTTACTGCAGGAGATAAACATTTCTTCAGATATGTGGAAGATATCAAAAAACAAACAGGAATTAATCTTAACCTATGGGGAGTAAATCCATTAGAAGTGACTCACTTCAAAACAGGATTCTTAGGTATTGAACCTGATTTTGAAGAAAAGAGAGTATACAGCCATGGTGCTATGAAACAAATGAGATATCATTCTAAAAGGTTCAGAGCGATGATGCAGAGTCCAGGGTATTTCAACAGTTCACTTTGGGATACTTTGTCTGGTGAATACTATCGTAGTTTTACAGAAAAGCAGGATTATTATCATATTTTTGATTATTGGAGATGGGATGAAGAACAGGTCGACAATACGCTGTTAAACGATTATAATTGGGAAAAGGCAATAGACACTACCACTACCTGGAGAATTGGTGATGGCACAGCAGCTTTTTATAATTATGTATATTATACTGTTGCCGGGTTCACAGAACATGATACATTCAGAAGTAATCAGATCAGAGAAGGACAAATAACAAGGGAGAGAGCTTTAGAACTTGTTGAAATAGAAAATGCTCCAAGATATCAGAATATAAGATGGTACCTGGATACTTTAGGACTTGATTTTGAAAGAGTCATTAAAATCGTGAATAAAATTCCGAAATTGTATACTGAAAAATAATTTAAATTTTATTTGTAAATGAAAAACTCTACCTTGTTTTTTAAGATTATTTTGCTATTTACTTATTGGATGTATACTAGTTCTTTCTGTTTGGCTATGCCTGTTTTTAAACCTGCATCAGCAATACAGAATAAATTAATATTTAAAACGGATGATGTCATATTTACAAACAAAAACTTAAGTGTTAAGGAGATTTCCAAGCTCTTGGATTTTTATATTGATGTTTTTAGTTCGGAGACTCAGTTAGCCAAATGGTATAGCTCTGTTTATGATAGTTCGGCGCTTTTGTATATTCCGATACAATATGCTTATGATACTCAAAACCAGGAATTAATAAATAAGCTGCGAAAACTGTTTACTTATAATACTTTATTTATTGTAAAAAAGAATTCTCAGGCAGACGATCTGGCTAAAAGAACCTTCTATTTTACCGCATCAGAATATTTAAGAAGGAACGGAATAAAAGACAATGTTGAAAACACTAAAATGTATAACTTCATTAAAAGTGAAGTATTATATTACTGGAATAATAATCCTGCAAACATTTGGGATGCAGAATCAGAGAAATTTTATGGTGCCAAAGAAAGGATAGATTATATCTTAAGTGGGAATTTTAATGGTAATTTAAGTTATTACAGAGCAATTACTGATTTTGAATTATATGTTATGGGAACAGGGGTAAGTCTTTTACTCATTGAAAAAGATGCCAAACGAACCGTAACTCCTGATTTGGTCTCCATTAAAGATAGATTCTATAGGGTATTGAAAAAAGAAGTTATTATTAAGGATAACAAGGCATGGTATTTACAACCTAATATTTGGAAAGACCATCCTGATTTTAAAGATGTAACCCTTGAAAAGAGCCAAAGTGTCAATTGGGATGCTTCTCATTTTTCAAGAATGTCTGCCTATCTGCATGTGCTGAAACTTAATTTTCAAAATGATAAAATAAAATACAGTTATTTGGAAAAACTCACCACATTACTTTCAAATCAATTGATCACTAACATTGCTGTTTATAATTCCAAAAATGATTTTTATAACTTCAATAATTATATAGACGGTAATAACAGTAGTTTCCGAAGTGATAACAAAGAGGGAAAAAAAGGTATCCAACCCTCTCAGAATTTTGAACATATTTTTATAGGATGGTGGAAGATGTTGAATACAAATGAAATTAAAACAATGTATGAAAGAATAGAAAGAAAATTTCCTTATTATGCTGAACAGAGTGCCTATATTACCCATGATAAAGGTTTTTTTCAGGAAATCATAAAACTAAAATGATCTAATGTCTTTGTTGAATTTCAACCAAAAACCAATTAATGAATAAAAAGTATAGATTCCACATATGCCATCTGACCAGTGTTCATCCAAGGAATGATTCCCGGATATTCCATAAGATGTGTAAAAGTATGGCATCCAGAGATGTTAAGGTGACCTTAGTTGTTGCTGACAGTAAAGGTGATGAAATGATAGACAATGTGGAAATTATAGATATAGGAGCACCGGCTGGTAGATTAAAAAGAATTACACAAACTACAACTGAAATCTTTAATAAAGCTAAGGAACTCAATGCAGATTTATTTCATCTTCATGACCCTGAGTTACTTTTAATAGCAAAAAAACTAAAAAAACTCAATAAAAAAGTAATCTTTGATTCTCATGAGGATACTGTAAACACTATTTTAGTTTCACCCTATTTAAAATCTCCGGTTTCAAATATTATCTCATTTTTATATGGGAATTTCGAACGCTATGTCTGTAGAAAAATAGATGGTGTTATTGGTGCGACTCCCTATATTGAAAGTTATTTTAAAAAGTTTGCCAGACAAACAGAAAATATCAATAACTATCCCATATTATCTGATAAGAAACAAGAAAACATTTCCTGGGATCAAAAACAGAATGAAGTATGTTATATAGGATCTATTGATGATACAAGAGGGATTAAAGATCTGATGAATTCATTGGATATTACAGAATCAGAAGTCAGATTGAATCTGGCAGGCATGTATTCTTCTTCTTCCTTGGAAAGAGATATAAAGGAGCATAAGAACTATTATCTTGTTAATGATTTTGGATATATAAACTCTGAAGAAGTCAAAAATATCTATAGCCGTTCTATAGCAGGTGTGGTTACTTTACATCCAATCCCTACATTTTTGGTAAGTCTGCCAATAAAAATGTTTGAATACATGGTTGCGGGAATCCCGTTTATTGCCTCAGATTTTCCTTATTGGAGAAGCTTATTGAAAGGGAGTAATTGCTGTATTTTTGTAGACCCTCAAAAACCTAATGAAATAGCTGCTGCTATTGACCATTTCATTCTGAACAAAGAAATAGCAAAACAAATGGGTGAAGTGGGCCGAAAGTTAGTATATGAAAATTTTTCATGGAAAAGCCAATCTGAGAAATTATTAACGTTTTATCAAAAAGTTTTATCAAACTAATATGTGTGGAATAACAGGAGCAATAGAATTTAAAAGATCACAAAACCTCAATTTTAAAGAAGGGAGTGATTTACATAATTATATACGAAGAAGAGGACCAGATTACTATGGAGTTGAAAAAACAGAATATGAAAATTGGTCAGTAACCTTAGCTCACTCAAGGCTGGCAATCATAGATCTTTCAGGAGCATCCAACCAGCCTATGATTTCTGATGATGAAAGGTATATTATCACTTTTAATGGTGAAATATATAATTATCAGGAAGTTCGTGAAGAATTGATAACTAATGGTTTTACATTCAGAACCACAGGAGATACTGAGGTACTTTTGAGATCTTGGGAATGCTGGGGCGAAACTTGTCTGAATAAACTGAACGGAATGTTTGTTTTTGGTATCTTTGATAAGATTAAAGGTGAGTTTTATCTGGTAAGGGATAGATTTGGCGTTAAGCCGTTAATATATACCTTTTTTGATGGGCAGCTATTATTTTCCTCTTCTATAACCTCTGTAGCGAAGCAAATAAACCAGGAGATCGATCTGGAATATTGTTCCAGTGGGATAAGGTTCGGTTTTTTCGAAGGATATGAAGACAGAACTCCTTTCAAAAATGTAAAATATCTTTTGCCAGGATCATTGATGAAATGTACGCTGGATGAAAAACTGAAAATAGAAACCAAGACATGGTATTCTCTGGAAGAACAGGTTTCCAAAAAAAGAAAAGAACTGGGGTCATTAAGCTCGGATGAACTCATTTCCCAAGGGAAAGCCCTGTTGGAAAATTCAACAAAAATACGTTTGAGAAGTGATGTTCCATTGGCAATTTCTTTAAGCGGTGGAGTAGATTCGTCTTCTATAGCGGCAATTACATCGAAAGAAGTAGACCATCTGATGGCTTTCAGTTATGGCGCTCCGGACCACCCCAAATCAGAGGGGCCTACTATTAATAAATTTGCGAAAGACAAAAATATTAATGTTGAGTATATTCACTATTCTTATACAGCACAAGAGATGGGTAATATCTATGATCAGACCATGGAGGCACAGGAGTCTCCGTTCCTTGGATTAAGTATTATAGCACAGCATGAAGTATACAAGCAGGTAAAAGAAAGAAACATTAAAGTTTTATTAGGAGGCCAGGGAGGTGATGAAATATTTGCCGGATATAGAAAATTCTTTGTAGTGGCACTGAAAAAGGCAATAGAAAAAAAAGAAATTCTGCCCGGCTTACAATATTTTCACTCATTAGCACTTATGCTGTTATTTGAAACCAAACAAATAAAAACATATTGGAATGAGAAAAGCAGATATTTAAAGACAACAGGAAAAGATATAGTATTTCTTGATTGCCTACCCGAAATTTCTTTAAATCTTTTTGAAAACACATCTTTATCAAACAGACAGATTTCAGATATACAAAAATATAGTATCCCTTCTCTTTTAAGATATGAAGATAGAAACTCAATGTATTTTTCTATTGAAAGTAGATTACCTTTTATGGATTATAGATTGGTTGAGTTTGCTTTAGCATTGCCGGATTTGCTTAAAATTAAGCATGGATACGGAAAATGGATATTACGTGAAATGATGAAAAAAGACGTACCAGGCTATATCCTCAAAAACCGCTTAAAAAGAGGATTTGATGTCACTCAGAACTGGGTGAATGATGGAGTAGGGGAAAGAATAAAAACAAATATTTTAGAAAATAAATCTAAAGCAAAAGATTTTGTATCAGACTTCAGCAGATTGGAAAACAGTCTCACAATTGAGAACCTTAATAATAGCAATATTTTGAATGAAGCAATCATGCTTGATTTTCTGATTGATCCTATTAAAAAAACAGCACTGCACTGATGAAAACAAATAAAAATATTTGGCTGATTTCCAAATATGCCTCACCACCACAATACGCAAAAGTTCCCTCACGTTTGTTTTATTTGGCAAGAGAATTTAAAAGACAGGGAAATAATACCCTTATGATAACTTCAGATTCTAATCACTTTACCAATTGCCCTGAAACAGACAAGATCTATAATGATGAAGAACAGGATGGCGTTGCCATAAGATGGATTAAAACGAAGAAATATATCAAAACGGCATCAATAGACAGAATATTGTCCTGGTTTGATTTTGAGAGAAAGCTTTTCTCCATGAAACTTCCAAACATCACTAAACCTGATGTAGTTATTGTTTCGTCACTGTCAATTTTTACAATTATTTATGGTTATTATCTGAAAAAAAAGTTTGGAAGCTTTTTAGTTTTTGAAATCCGTGATATCTGGCCTTTAACAATGACGGAGGAAGCTGGTTTTTCAAAATGGCATCCTCTTGTTTTACTGATAGGGTTCATAGAAAAATTTGGATATAAGAAAGCTGATTTGGTTGCAGGAACAATGCCGAGGCTGGATTTACATGTAGAACAATTATTAGGTTATAAAAGACCTTTTCATTGCTCCCCATTAGGATTCGATCCTGATAACTATTCTGAAGATTTTTTAAAAGAAAAGAATCCGTTTTTGGAGATAATGCCATTAAACAAAATAATTATAGGTTATGCAGGCAGTATGGGAGTTACGAATGCCCTGGAGCCTTTCATTGAAACAATACAAATGATGAAGGAAGATAGTAATATCCATTTTGTACTTGTTGGGAGTGGTGATCTCAGAGAATCTTACGAAGAACAGCTAAAAGATTGTGCTAATGTTACGTTTTTACAAAGGATTCAGCAAAACGAAGTTAAATATTTTCTTGAAGCTTGTGATATTCTTTACCTATCAACTAAAGATTCAAAAGTGTGGGACTATGGACAATCCATGAATAAAGTGGTAGAATATATGTTGGCCGCAAAACCTATAATAGCTTCTTATACTGGATATCCTTCAATGATTAATGAAGCGGATTGTGGTAAATTTATCAATAGTACATCTGCAGAGGATATTAAAAACGCAATTTTATATTATGCCAATATGAGCTCAGAAGAAAGAATTGCCATAGGTGATAAAGGCAGAAAAAGGATTTTTGAAAACAGAACATATCCGGTATTGGCAAAAAAATATATGGATGCTATTTTATTTCATTCTATAAAGCAAAAGAAGTAGCTTTGCACTGGCTGAAATAAAAATAGGTTTATTTTGAAAATTACGATTAATAATAATTTCATTGATAAACTGTTCCTGTTATCTGTTATGGTGGGAAATACTGTTGCCATTTCTTTTGCGAAACCATTAGAAATGAATCCACGGAGTTTTTCTATACCATATCGGATTTTTATTATTGTGTTTTCTGTACTCATTATCTATAGAGAAAGAAGAAATATTAGTTTTAAAAATATTTCTTTCATAAGCCTTATCGGCTTTTGGACTTTCTATATCATCAAGCTTATATATTCTTTTAATAATTATCCGTTTGATCAGGAGGTGATATTATCGGAGAATGAAAATATTTTTAGGATCCTGGTAATGATACTTTTGCCAAGTGTAGCATTGTTATATATTAATTACAGCAAGATAGATTTCAAAAGCATAACAAATTATTGTCTCTTTATTTTATGTGGCCTTCTCGTTGTAAACTATATATATGGGTTCATAAAATTAGACCATATTTTTAGTACATACTATATTATGTATGGTCATATAGGGTGCTCACTTTTTATTGTATCGTTATTTCTGCTTTTGTTTTGTAAAAAAGAATATAAAACATACTTTTTACTCTTTTGTATGTTTTTAGGATTTTTTAATGTTATTCAATCTATGGCGAGAAGCCCGTTGATAGCAGTGTTTGTGTGTTCTTTTTATATGGTTCTTTTAAAAGGAAATAAAAAATATCTGTTATATGCTGTTACATTGATTTTGTTATTTATAGGGCTTATTTTTCTGCATGAACAATATGGTAACGGACAAATAACAAGTTTCAACAGAATGTACAAATGGCTGGCCCACGGGGATACATCAAGCAGAGGACCATTATATAGTAAGGCTATCGACATCTTTAATGTAAACCCTTTTATAGGAGGAAGAATATTATTTAAAGATGGGGTTCACCCACATAATATTTTTTTAGAGCTTTTAATGGCTACCGGAATTTTGGGATTGATTATTTATTTTCTAAAATTTTTGCCAGTATTCCAAAATGCTTCTCTATTCTGGAACATAAAAAAAAGTAATATATACTATAAACTGATTTTTGCCTTATTTTTGCAATACTTTACACTCGTACAGACATCCTGTAATCTTTTTAATATACCGGAATTTTTGTATTTTAGTTCAACAATTATTGGTATAAGTTATACAGTAAAACCTGGAAAAATCGAGTAGAAACTTATAATATATTATGACCGAACATATCTAACTTTTAAGAATGTATAAAAATTATTTGAAGAGGATTTTCGACTTTGTATTTTCTTTGATGGGAATTACCTTATTGCTTCCGATTTTTCTTATTGTGATGGTAGGATTGTTCCTGTCAAATAATGGAAAACCTTTTTTCTTTCAGTTAAGACCAGGGAAAAATGGCAAGGTATTTAAAATTATAAAGTTTAAAACAATGAATGATAAAAAGGACTCCAATGGAAACCTTTTATCAGATGCAGAAAGATTAACAGCAGTAGGTTCGTTCGTCCGCAAAACATCTTTGGATGAAATTCCACAGTTGATTAATGTTTTGAAAGGTGATATGTCCCTTATTGGCCCCAGGCCTCTTCTAGTACAATACCTGCCACTTTATAATGAGCACCAGGCAAGAAGACATGAAGTGAGACCCGGAATTACAGGTTGGGCACAGGTAAATGGAAGAAATGCAATATCATGGAATCAAAAATTTGACTATGATGTGTGGTACGTAGAAAACATCTCATTTATTTTAGATTGCAAAATCTTTTTTCTTACCGCTAAGAAAGTATTTATAAGAGAAGGGGTTTCTGCTGATGGACACGTTACAATAGAACCATTTCAAGGAAATTAATTAATAGCTATGTATTTATTTGGGGCAAGCGGACATGGAAAGGTAATTGCAGATATTGCTGCTGCTAATGGCATAAAAATTAAGGCATTTATAGATCAGGATATCACTAAAAGTGAATGCTATGGGTTTCCTGTACTGAATAATTTACCGGAAGACAAGGAAAAGCTGGTTATTTCAATTGGAAATAATCTTACCCGTAAGAAAATATCGGAACAAATTAAAAACTCGATAGGTATCTTAATTCATCCGAAATCAATAATTTCAGGTTCAGTCAACATTGAGGAGGGAACGGTAGTAATGGGAGGTGTTGTCATTAATGCCGATACCACCATTGGAAAACATTGTATCATCAATACCAATGCATCTGTAGATCATGATTGTATGATTGAAGACTTTGTTCATATTTCGCCCAATTCGGCACTTGCCGGAGGAGTAAAAGTGGGAGAGGGTTCTCAAATCGGAATTGGGGCTTCTGTAATACAAGGAATAAAAATAGGAAAATGGTGTGTAATAGGTGCTGGGGCGGTAATTATTGCTGATATTCCAGATTATTCAGTCGTTGTGGGAAATCCGGGTAGAATTATTAAGAAAAATATTATATAACAAGTTACTAATCAAAAATATGAATACTAAAATCTGGCTGTCCTCACCGCATATGGGAGGAAATGAACAAAAATATATCAACGAAGCATTTGAAGAAAATTGGGTAGCTCCGTTAGGACCTAATGTTAACGGATTCGAAAATGATCTGGAGCAGTTTTTAGGTGAAAATGCAAAAGTGGCAGCGCTTTCTGCAGGTACTGCAGCATTACATCTCGCCCTTATTGAATGTGGAGTTGTACATGGTGATGAGGTCATCTGCCAGTCAATGACTTTCTCTGCATCGGCTAATCCTATTGCGTATTGTGGAGCAGTACCTGTTTTTATTGACAGTGAGCCGGATACATGGAATATGTGCCCGAAAACTTTAAGGGAAGCTATTGAAGACAGGATTCAAAAAGGAACAAAGCCTAAAGCTATTATTGTAGTTCATCTTTACGGTATGCCGGCAAAGATGGATGAAATAACAGCTATCGCTCAGGAATTCCAGATTCCAATAATAGAAGACGCTGCAGAAGCACTTGGTTCAACGTATAAAGGACAGGCTTGTGGAACATTCGGACGTTTTGGAATCTTGAGTTTTAACGGGAATAAAATTATTACAACTTCCGGTGGAGGGGCACTGGTTTGCCACACAGAAGAAGATAAAGATAAAGCTGTTTTTCTTTCTACACAAGCCAGAGACAATGCACCTCACTATCAGCATTCACATATTGGCTTCAACTATAGAATGAGTAATATTGTAGCAGGAATAGGAAGAGGGCAGATGGAAGTACTTAAAGACAGAGTTGCAGCACGTAGAGTAATGCACAATTTCTATGTTGGTCTTTTCAAAAATATTGAGGGGGTAACTGTATTTTCAGAGCCTGGAGATGATTTCTATTCAAATCATTGGTTATCTGCAATTATCATTGATCCGGAAATTACAGGAAAAGACAGGGAAGGGTTAAGACTTGCTTTTTTAGAAGATAATATAGAATCTAGGCCGCTTTGGAAACCAATGCATTTACAGCCGGTTTTTGAAACAGCTCCATATTACGGAGGAAATATTTCTGAAAAACTTTTTGATAACGGACTGTGCCTTCCTTCAGGCTCCAATTTATCAGATGATGACAGGGAAAGAATAACAAAAGCAGTTTATTCTTACTTCGGAATTTAATATCATTGAAATTAATGAATCAGTACAAATATTGGAAAGTTGTTTTTGATTTTATCCTGGCGGTAACATTGATTCTCTTTCTTATGCCTGTACTGATAATTTTATTTTTGATTACAAGCCTGGATACAGCTTCCAATGGGATTTTTTTTCAGACCAGGATAGGGCAGTATGGAAAACCTTTTATCATTTTCAAATTTAAAACAATTCATCCGCAAAAGAGAACGTGTTCAAAAGTCGGACAAACTCTCAGAAAATTTAAGTTAGATGAGTTTCCTCAATTGTTTAATATTTTAAAAGGTGATATGAGTTTTGTTGGTCCCAGACCTGATATCGAAGGCTATTATGATAATCTTATTGGAGAAGACAGAAAAGTTCTGGAGCTGAAACCAGGGCTTACCTGTGAGGCAAGCATCAAATACAGGGATGAAGAAAATTTACTGAAAAGCCAGAAGGATCCTTTAGCATACAATGATGAGGTATTATTTCCGAGCAAAGTAAAAATGAATCTTGACTATTTTGAGAATATGTCTTTCAGAAACGACACAAAGATCTTGTTTAAAACATTAATAACCATATTGAAATAGAGTTTTCACTATTATGAAAATTAAAGAAACACCGCTTAAAGACTGCTACATTATAGAGCCTACTATATTTGAAGATGAAAGAGGCTACTTCTTTGAAAAGTTCAATGAAAAAAAATTCGAGGAACTTACCGGAATGAACGGGCACTTTGTACAGGATAACATTTCTAAATCTTCTTATGGAGTATTGAGAGGATTACACCTTCAGAAAGGAGAACATGCCCAGGCAAAATTAGTTTCCTGTCTTGAAGGAAGCGTTTGGGATGTGGCTGTAGACCTTAGAGAAGATTCTCCTACATTCGGCAAATGGTTCGGAATAGAGCTTACCGCTGAAAATAAATTACAGCTGTATGTACCGAGAGGTTTCGGACATGGTTTTTCTGTATTGAGTACCCATGCGGTATTTTCTTATAAATGTGATAATTTTTATAACAAGGAATCAGAAGGCAGCGTAAAATTCAATGATCCGGATCTTAATATCGACTGGAAGTTGGATGAAAAAGATGCCATACTTTCAGAAAAAGACCGGAATGCTCCTGGATTTAAAGAAAAAAACTTCTAAAGTATATTCCTGAAAACCACTTTTATAAAGTGGTTTTTATTTTTTAATCCCAACTCTTTAATATTTTGTATCTTTGCAGACTCAAAATCAAAACGATGCGTACAAAATCTGTAGGGAAGAAGAAAATCAATGTGGTCACTCTTGGATGTTCCAAGAATGTATATGATTCTGAAGTATTAATGAGCCAGCTGAAAGCCAATGGCAAAGAAGTGGTTCACGAAGACCGTGGGGACATTGTTGTGATCAATACCTGCGGATTTATAGATAATGCAAAAGAAGAATCTATCAATACTATTCTTGATTATGTTGAGGCTAAAAACAGAGGTGAGGTTGAGAAAGTATTCGTTACCGGATGTTTATCCGAAAGATATAAACCGGACCTGATAAGAGAAATTCCGGATGTAGATCAGTATTTCGGGACAAGAGACCTTCCGGTACTTTTAAAACATCTTGGAGCAGATTATAAGCATGAGCTGGTAGGAGAAAGATTAACAACAACTCCGAAACATTACGCATACCTTAAAATTTCTGAAGGCTGTGACAGGCCATGTTCTTTCTGTGCTATTCCATTGATGAGAGGGGGACATGTTTCAACCCCTATCGAAAAACTGGTTTCAGAAGCTCAGAAACTGGCAAAAAAAGGAACAAAGGAATTAATTCTTATTGCGCAGGATCTTACTTACTATGGTCTGGATCTTTACAAAAAAAGAGCATTGGGAGATCTTTTAAAAGAACTGGTAAAAGTAGAAGGAGTAGAATGGATTCGTCTTCACTATGCTTTCCCAAGCGGTTTTCCGGAGGATGTTCTTGATATTATCCGTGAAGAGCCTAAAGTATGTAATTATATAGATATTCCTCTTCAGCACATCAATTCAGATTTGTTGAAATCTATGAAGAGAGGAACTACCCATGAAAAAACTGATGCTCTTTTAGGAAAATTCAGAGAAAAGGTTCCAGATATGGCAATCAGAACAACGCTTATTGTTGGATATCCGGGAGAAACAGAAGAAAGATTCCAGGAGCTTAAAGACTGGGTAAGAGAGCAGAAATTTGACAGATTGGGATGCTTTACCTATTCTCATGAAGAGAATACAACTGCTTATGTTTTGGAAGATGATATTCCGCAAGAGGTAAAAGAGGCAAGAGTAGAAGAAATTATGGAATTGCAGTCTCAGATTTCTTGGGAAAAGAACCAGGAAAAAGTAGGCAAAGTATTCAGATGCATTTTCGACCGTAAAGAAGGGAATTATTTCATCGGAAGAACAGAGTATGATTCACCGGATGTGGATAATACAGTTTTAGTTTCCGCAGAGGACACTTACATTTCTATTGGTGAATTTGCGGATGTCAAAATAACTTCCGCTGAGGAATTTGACTTATATGGAGAATTGGTATAGCTAAATACTTATTAATCATTTGAAAATAAAGCTGATGGAATTAATTTATTAATTAAAATTAACATAGAATTTTTTCGGCAACTTATTTTTATCATACTGAAAATCAGATAATTAATATTATGCATTATTAAGAATTTTTAATTTTTTATTTATAAAGCATATAAAATCAAAAATTATATCTTAAATTTGCGCAGGAAGCAATATTTTTAAATTATGTACTTTCAATAAGTTAATCATTAAAATGAGACTAAAACTCAATTAAATAATTATTTGATCGTTTTAGTTTCACTATAATATTCACAAGTTGGGATGCGTGTTCCTTTTTGAAAATATTGATGAAAAAATGTAATTAAAAATCTTTAAAAACTTATGAAAAAATTTTTATTAACAGCAACTATGCTTGTTGGCCTTTCGGCCCTTTCTAAGGCTCAACAGGGGCGAGTGGGGATTAACACAACCACACCAGCCGCAACCTTAGATGTAGTAGCAAATACTACTGATAATGCTAGACCTGACGCCTTATTAGTCCCTCGTTTAACAAGAAGTCAATTAGCAGCTAAAGACGCTGCTTATGACACAGCTCAAAATGGTGCCCTTACATTTGTAAACACTATAGATGGTACAGCTACGACAAAAACTGTAAATGTAACAGCAGTAGGCTTCTATTATTATGATGCTCCGTCTGCTACATGGAAAACATTAGGAGGAGGTGCTGCTCCAGCTACACCGTTCAGAATGAACCTTGCCCAAGCTGCTTCTACCGCTTATGACTGGACAAACTCTAATTTTGATTATTGGGAGTTCACCAGTGGGACACAACTTACTTTACCGGTTCCTACAGCTTACAACGGAAGAACAATTTATTTAAGAAATCAAACAGGTGGTACTCTGCAGTTTTCTGGTGTTGATGGAATTGCTACTCCTAAAGGTATGGCCAGTCTTACGGGAATTGCTGCTATACAGATTTATAGCAACGGTACAAATTGGTATCTTGTTTCAGGTAGAAATTAATTAAAAACATAAAATTAAAATGAAAAATATTTTCTTAAATATAGCAGGCGGTGTATTATTGTTCCTAGGTGCAAACGTTAATGCTCAAATTATAAGTAATGGAAATGTTACCTCAGCTTTAAATAATACCAACTATTTCATGGATGGTAGTAATTTTGAAGGATTAGCTAACCAGAGCTATGGTAGAGGTTTAGGATTTCCTAGAACTAATCTGACTACTTTTACATTTGATACTTCTCCAATGGATAATACTGTAATTGTTTCTGACTTTGATGGTATGGTAGTGTATAATACAGCTACAGGTAATACTGCGGCTGGTCAAGGGGTAACTACAGCAGTTGCTCCAGGATTCTATTATTTCTCCAATCCAGGTAATCCAGGTAACATTACTAATGGTAGATGGGTCCCAATTGGTGGAGGTAGTTCTAAATTTGATGTAACTAATGCAGCAGCCGGAACCCCTACTAATACATTGGTAAATGGAGCTCAGGTATATGCTATCAAAGGGACATTTGCTGCTTCAGGAAGCTCGACAGCTGTAAATATTCCAGCGCCGACAGGTATGACTGCTTTATATGGTATTACAATTTATAAAGCAGGTACAAACACTGTATATGATAGAAGTTTATACTCTTATACAATTGCAACTACTGCAGGAAATGCAATTACAGGTTCTCCAAGTATGTCAGTAGTATATCCTGCTGGAACATATGACTATGTAATAGAATATTTAAAATAGAGAATTTTATTAATTACATAATGAAAACCAATGAGAAATCATTGGTTTTTTTTATTTTTAGAAAGGAGCGTTCTTTCACTTAATTTAAATATCAGAATAATTTTGATTTAATCTTTTAGATACAATATTATATAATTAGATCAAACAAAAAATTAACAATATATCAGGCTGTTAAAATTTTCTTCAGAATAATGACATAGTTGGCTTAAAACAGGTTCTCAAAGTCGTTTTCTTACATTTATAATTTAAGAATTTTAATTTTAGAATATATTTTTTTAATTCAGCTCTTAACATTGTTGGTTTTTTAATATGTTGATTTTCAAGATGTTTTAAATTCCGTCTTTTTAAATTATGCCTGAATTAGTTAATTATGTTAACTTTTTGAATCTTTTTTTAACGTTTTTTAACAGTATAGCTTAAAACCCCTATTTATAGGGTGTCGCAAGGATTGTTAACGTTTTATTAGTGTTTTGTTAACTTTTTTTAACATATGGAGTAGGGTTTTATAAAGATTCCTGATACATTTGCTCCGTCAAAACCAATAAAAGTTCAAAATGATGAAAAGATTCATTCTCGTAATCATAA
>NZ_JAYSDT010000041.1:0-34686 GCF_041914225.1 Chryseobacterium sp. | reverse complement strand
GAAAAATAGAATTAAGAACTGCTGAAATAAAAGAAATACTAGATTTTATTAAATAGCTCCACTTTTAAATATTTGATTATATAAGAAGAGACCGGATCACGCCGGTCTTTTTTTCATTATACATGGAAATTTTATGATTTTCTTTTAAGAAGTATATTTAATTTAGGCTCGGATTTTATAAATCTGAGCCTATTTATTTTTAATGAATATTATGATTGTTAAAAGTTATGAATACAAAGCCATGCTTATAAAAAATGTCAATCATAGCTTGTATTCTGGTCGGGCGAATCGAGCTGTTTTAGCAGTTTCCTTTAATTGGTTTCTTTCTGGATCGAGATCAGTGGCCAATCCCCAAGGATGTACAGAGTAGCTGCTTCCCATTACACAGGAATTTTTATTTTACTTCGTGATATTATAACAACGCAGAATGTACATGAAAGTGTTATTGTAAACTCCCTGTAAAAATAAACTGAAAAAATTTTTAAACGTATAAAATTGACTAACAGTTTTTTGAGTTATTGACACAAATATTGACACTTATTAGTTGGAAAATAATTTAAAATTTTGATTTTCAATATTTTAAACAATTATCATGTAGTGCCGTAGGAATCTCAGCCGATATAGCATGGATTCCTACAGAATGACAGTGATAGTTTTGTAATTGATTAAAAAATGGAATGATGGGAATCAATAGGAACGGGCTTTAGCCCGTTTAATCAAAAATAAGATATTCTCTCCATTGGCTTTAGCCAAAATCTATAAAAAAAAACCGCCTCAAAATGAAGCGGTTGATGATTTTTAATCATGATGATCATACATCTTATTGTACAAAGCAATAAACTTCTCTTTTACTGCTTTCCTTTTCAGTTTTAACGTTGGAGTAAGCAATCCGCTTTCAATGCTCCATACTTCAGGGGTAAGCTCAATTTTTTTGATTTTCTCCCAGTTTCCAAGATGTTCATTGATGCCTTCTATTTCTTTTTCAATTCTTTGCTTCAGTTCAGGACTTTTCGCAATCTCTTCCGGTGTAGAGCCGATATTCAGGTTGTTTCTCATGGCCCAGCTTTTTGCAAATTCGAAATCAGGCTGTACCAAAGCGCATGGCATTTTTTCACCATCACCCACTACCATGATCTGCTCAATGAATTTAGAAGCTTTTGCTAAATTTTCAATAGTCTGGGGAGCAATATATTTTCCGCCGGAAGTCTTGAACATTTCCTTTTTACGGTCGGTAATCTGTAAAAATCCGTCACTGTCTATATGTCCGATATCTCCGGTTTTGAAGTATCCATCCTCTGTGAAGGCTTCTCTGGTCATTTCTTCATTCTGGAAATATCCTTTGAATACGGATGGGCCTTTAACGGTAATTTCCCCGTCTTCCTGTATTTTTACCTTTAAATTATCCAATGGAATCCCTACGGTTCCCACTTTCATCTTTTCAAAGCTGTTTACAGAAATTACCGGTGAAGTTTCTGTTAAACCATACCCCTCCAGAATAGGAATTCCTGCATTCTGGAACATTAAATTGAGTCTTGTGGATAATGCTGCAGATCCTGAAACCAAAGTTATAATTTCACCCCCTAAACCTTCTCTCCACTTGGAAAATACAAGCTTATCGGCTATAATTTCCTGAAGCCCGGATGGCTTTGAAATGGTTTTCTTTTTACTGATTAAGTTCAGTGCCCAGAAGAAGATTTTTGATTTCAGTCCTCCGGCAGAAGATCCTGTATTGTAAATTTTATCGTATACTTTTTCTACCAGTCTCGGTACTACAGTCATATAATGCGGTTTTACTTCTTTTACGTTTTCACCCATTTTATCAATGCTTTCCGCGAAATAAAGGGAAAAACCGTTGTACTGATAAAGATAGAACAGCATTCTTTCAAAAATATGACAGATAGGAAGAAAGCTTAATGCTCTGGCTTCCTTGTAATCAAAACTTCTTTTCTTCGGAATTCTCGGAATAGCACCCAATACGTTTGAAACAATATTATTATGCGTAAGCATTACTCCTTTAGGTCTCCCTGTAGTTCCGGAAGTATAGATGATCGTTGCCAGATCTTCCGTATTGATCGCGTTGGAAAGATCGTCTACTTCAATTTGTGTAGATTCATCCTTACCCAGATCCAGAATCTCTCTCCAGTTGGCCGCGCCACTGATGTTATCAAAAGTAAAAATTCCCTGTAAGCTTGGGATGTTGTGCTTTACTTTCATGACCTTATTCAACAGCTCCTTATCGGAAACAAAACAGTACTGAATTTCTGCATTATTGAAGATGAATTCATAATCCTCTGGAGAAATACTTGGATAAACCGGTACTGAAACGACTCCGATCTGGGAAAGCCCGAAATCCATAATTGCCCATTCAGTGCGGGAATTTGTAGTAATCAAAGCGATCTTGTCACCAGGTTTTATGCCCAGTTTCAACAGTCCTCTGGATATCTTATTTCCCTCATTAATAAACTCCTGCGTAGAAGTTTTTTTCCATTCACCATGATACTTCGTTACAAACATATCTGTTTTAGGATATTTTTCTAAAGCATAGTGCGGAATATCGAATAATCTCTTGATCGTCATGATTTTTTACGTAATTTATAAAGAAATTTAAATATAAGCATTTTTTTTAATTGAAAACATCTGAGGCCAATAATTAGAAATTAGTTAAATGCTTGCCATAACAATTTACATCAAAAAACAGCCAGGAGAGCCTGAAAGAGAGGTTTTATCTTTTCAATGGGTTTGTTAGATAACTCCACAATTTCTGTAATATTTAAGTTTAATCTGAGATCCCATTTTTTTGAATCCCGAAACATGTATCACAGATCCTTAAACCTCCCCAAATTTGCTTTTTATGTGCCTTTTTCCTGCTTTTAATTTATTTTTTCAGATTTGCTTAAAAAGTGTAAATTTACGGCTATCTAATTATTTTTTTTATGGACTTTAATTTATCGGAAGAACAGCTGATGATTCAGCAGGCAGCAAGAGACTTTGCACAGAACGAACTTTTACCTGGAGTGATTGAAAGAGACCGTGACCAGAAATTCCCTGCAGAACAGGTGAAGAAAATGGGAGAAATGGGGCTTTTAGGAATGATGGTAGATCCAAAATACGGAGGTGCAGGTATGGACAGCGTTTCTTACGTGCTTGCCATGGAGGAAATTGCAAAAGTGGATGCTTCTGCAGCTGTTGTAATGTCTGTAAACAATTCATTGGTTTGTGCCGGTCTTGAAAAATTTGCTTCTGAAGAGCAAAAAGTAAAATATCTTACTCCTCTTGCCAGCGGGCAGGTAATCGGAGCATTTGCATTATCTGAGCCGGAAGCAGGTTCTGATGCAACTTCCCAAAAAACAACTGCTGAAGACAAAGGAGATTACTATCTTTTAAATGGTATCAAAAACTGGATCACAAACGGTGGTACAGCTAGCTATTATATTGTAATTGCACAGACAGATCCTGAGAAAAAGCATAAAGGAATCAATGCTTTCATCGTAGAAAGAGGATGGGAAGGTTTTGAAATCGGACCAAAAGAAGACAAATTAGGAATCAGAGGAAGTGATACACATTCTTTGATCTTTAATAACGTAAAAGTTCCAAAAGAGAACAGAATCGGTGAAGACGGATTCGGATTCAACTTTGCGATGGCTGTACTGAACGGAGGAAGAATCGGTATTGCTTCCCAGGCTTTAGGTATTGCTTCAGGAGCTTACGAACTGGCATTGAAATATGCTAAAACAAGAAAAGCTTTCAAAACTGAAATCATCAACCACCAGGCTATCGCATTCAAACTGGCAGATATGGCTACTCAGATCACTGCAGCAAGAATGTTATGCTTCAAGGCAGCTTGTGAAAAAGATGCAGGAAAAGATATTTCTGAAAGCGGAGCTATGGCAAAACTATACGCTTCTCAGGTAGCAATGGATACTACTATTGAAGCGGTACAGATCCACGGTGGATACGGATACGTGAAAGAATATCACGTAGAAAGATTAATGAGAGATGCAAAAATCACTCAGATCTATGAAGGAACTTCTGAAATCCAGAAAATCGTGATCTCAAGAAGCATCGCAAAATAACATTTTATAAACACACTACTATGAAAAAATCTTTGTGGATCACCCTCGGTGTCGTACTGCTGTTACTGGGAGTATTTGTATGGTATAAGTATTATTTCGTTTTCGGGGAAGGAGTAAAATCCGGATACCTGAATTATGCCATGAAAAAAGGCTATATCTTTAAAACCTATGAAGGAAAACTGATTCAGGAAGGTTTCGGAAGGGGCAAAACAGGAACCATTACAAGCTATGAGTTTGAGTTTTCTGTAGATGACCCTGAAGTTTTCAAACAACTGGAAACCAATAGCGGTAAAACCTTTGATCTGCATTACAAAGAGTACAACGGCGCTCTTCCGTGGAGAGGAAACACAAAATTTATCGTAGATAAAGTAGTGAACATGAAATAAAACAAATAAGGCTCTCAATCTGAGAGCCTTACTTTTACACCAAATCACAAAATATTAATATATGAAATTAAAATTTCCGTTTTTATTGAGAAACTTCGCCTGTCCGAAGATTCATTGCATTTTGCTTACACTTAAAGTTAATAGTAATTTTTCTAATAAACAATACTTCCATTGAATATTTGATAAAATTAAACATAAGAACCGAACATCAATTCCAAATCTCATTAAAAAAATATTAAAAATCTAATGAGAATCATTGTCAGCGATGTTTTTATTCTTCTTTTTATAGAAATAATATCCAATACCGGCAATAAGAAATAAAGGCCATAACGGTAGGATAAACAGGAATATGGAAGTAATAACATTCCAGCCTGATTCAATGGCAGCTAATGATTTTCCACCAAAGGTTTCCGGTTCTTTTTCTGCTTTGGACTGATCACTGATTCTGACATTGACCGTACAGATGGTATTATCCGCATAGTTGCTTCCCGAAACCTTAATATCTTTTGTGTCAATATCCCCGATATTGCTGCTGATAGCACTCATTAAACCGTCGAAGTGCTGTATAGGAACCTTAATATCAAGGCTGTAAATTTTCTGATCTTCTCCGTGCGGGTTTGCAGATTCCTCATAAGAAAGATTTTCATTTTTGATGTAACCATTGTTTTTATAGGCTTCTTCCCTGATGATTTCCTTCACCGTTTCTGCATTTTCTGCTTTTATGGCAAGATACCCTGATTTTACCATCTTATCTTTCGGCATATTCAGTTCATAGTTGTCATTTTTAGGCTTTTCTTTGTAAATGATTTTGGTTTCTTTAATAACCTTCGGAGTAGGGACTTTTACAGCAATTTTTTCAGATTTCTTTTCTGCAGAATCTGGTTTTTCAACTTTTGATTCCAGTTTTGTTGCAGCTATTTTCTCAGATAACGAATCTACCATTTTAGAGGTGTTTTCTATTTTTTGCCGGATGTCATTTTTGGTATTTTCAAAATCTTTTATTTTGATACTGGCAGAATCGAGAACCTTATCTGCTGTTTTGCTGACATTGTCAACCGTTTCTGTAGCCACCGCCGCAGCGCTGTCAGCCGTGTGGATCGCTTCATTGATCTTATCCTGAGCAACTTCTCCTTTTTTACACATAATGAAAGTGCCTGATACAGCAACGAGTAATATGAACTTTTTCATAAGGTTAATTTTTTGATGAAGTAAAATTAGAAGTGAAGTTCTTGTAACAGTTGTAAATAGGCTGTATTCCGCTGGTAAAATTATAACTGTTATATTTTCAGTGTTTTGTATTTGTTTTACAAAAGATTTACAAAATGTTTTCTGCGTTTTAATACTGTAAGAACAGTATTTATGTTCTCGAAGGAATCATTTAATCACAAAGCTTTATTGTCATAGATCAGATTCCTTCGGAATGACATACAGAACGCTGAGCTTTATCCGCACACTTTGTCATTTTACCAAATATTAGTTGGGAAATCTAAAAATTCCCATCCTCAGGAGGGGTGGCAAAAATTCGAAGAATTTTTGACGGGGTGGTTTCATACGATATATTATAAAAAAATCCGCAGAAAACTTCTGCGGATCTATTTTAAACAATTTCGCCTTTTCACGATTTTACTTTTTTGCCTTATTTAATATCTCTAAATTCACTGATGAAGTGCAGTTTCACATTCGGGAACTTCTCCTGCGTCATGTGAATGGTGAAAGAAGAGTCAGCAAGGAATACCAGTTGATTGTATTTGTCTCTTGCCAGGAATCTCTGCTTTAATCTTGCAAATTCCTTGAATTCTTCAGACTTTTCGTCAGCTTCTACCCAGCATGCTTTATGCATGGATAATGGTTCATAAGTACATTTGGCACCATATTCATGTTCAAGACGGTACTGAATAACCTCGTACTGAAGGGCTCCCACTGTTCCGATGATCTTTCTTCCGTTCATTTCAAGGGTAAACAGCTGTGCAACTCCTTCATCCATCAGCTGATCAATACCTTTTGCCAACTGCTTGGCTTTTAACGGATCATTGTTGTTGATATAACGGAAATGCTCAGGAGAGAAGCTTGGAATACCTTTGAAGTTTAATTTTTCTCCGCCCGTCAGTGTATCTCCGATTCTGAAACTTCCCGTATCATGTAAACCAACAATATCACCAGGGAAACTTTCTTCCACCACTTCTTTTTTATCTGCAAAGAATGCGTTAGGGGAGGAGAATTTCATTTTTTTACCTTCTCTTACCAGTAAATAGTTTTCATTTCTTTTAAAAGTTCCGGAAACGATCTTTACGAAAGCAAGCCTGTCTCTGTGCTTAGGATCCATGTTCGCATGGATCTTGAAAACGAATCCTGTGAAAGTGTTTTCTTCCGGTTTTACCAGACGGGTATCACTTTCTTTTGGCTGCGGCATCGGAGCAATATCAATGAAAGCATCCAATAATTCACGTACACCAAAGTTATTCAAAGCCGAACCGAAAAATACAGGCTGAAGATCACCTCTCATATAATCATCACGATTGAATTCGGGATATACAGACTGGATCAGGTCAAGCTCTTCTCTTAAAGTATTAGCCGCTTTTTCACCGATAACCTCGTCAATAGAAGTATCGTTGATATCATCAAACTTAATGGAATCACCAACCTTCTGTTTTTTCTCTTCCAGGAATAACTGAATATTGTTTTCCCAGATGTTATAAATTCCCTGGAAATCACTTCCCATACCAATTGGCAGAGAAAGCGGACAAACAGTTAACCCTAATTTCTGTTCTACTTCATCCAGAAGATCGAAGGCATCTTTACCCTCACGGTCAAGTTTATTAATGAAAACAAGCATCGGAATGTTTCTCATTCTGCAGACCTGTACCAGCTTTTCAGTCTGTTCCTCAACCCCTTTTGCAACGTCAATAACAACGATTACGGAATCTACAGCAGTTAATGTTCTGTAGGTATCCTCAGCAAAATCTTTGTGACCCGGAGTATCGAGAATGTTGATTTTATGGTCTCTGTATTCAAAAGCCAATACGGAAGTCGCTACGGAGATCCCTCTCTGTCTTTCGATTTCCATAAAGTCGGAGGTGGCTCCTTTTTTTATTTTGTTGGATTTTACCGCACCCGCTTCCTGAATAGCACCCCCGAAAAGAAGTAACTTTTCTGTAAGGGTTGTTTTTCCGGCATCCGGGTGGGAAATGATCCCGAAGGTTTTTCTTTTTTGTATTTCTTTGATTAAGTCTGACATATCGTATTTTGAAGTTGCAAAAATCGTGATTTTTTACGAGGTTTTCAAATTTAAATGAAGACAATGTTTATCAGTATAGGGAGTGGGCGGGTAGAAGAGTTTGGAACCGGTTTACAAATGGATGTTATAACATCATCAAATACATAAGAAAATCCTTTTTTAGTTGCCTGTGGCAGTCAAAAAAATTATCTTTGTTTCTGATAAACTTTTACAGATAAAGGATGGAAAATAGCAAATATCCGAAGTTTACTTTTACATGGATTGGCGGTGTTGTTTTGGTGATTGGATTATTAGTAGGAACAATGGCTGTTTCCTTATTCAGCACTTTTTGGAAAGTTGTTTTCAGGGAAAATATTGAGCTGAAAGACTGGTTTCTGATGGTGGCAAATTCCGTGGGATTCCTTACTGCAATTGCCTTTTTTGACTTTTTCATCGTAAGGCGTACCACTCAAAAGAGGCTTAACTTTAATTTATCATCAGTTAATTTTTCCACATACCTTCTTATTTTCCCAATGATGGCCGGTATGATGTTTATTTCTGAGTTTGTTGCCGCTCAGATTCCTACGACGGGACCATTTTTCGGGGATTTTTATGAATATTTTACTCAGTTGATGAGTCAATTAACTGATAATCCTGTTGTAATGATTATCATGACGGTGATTATGGCTCCGGTTTTTGAAGAAATTATATTCCGGGGAATTATTCAAAAAGGATTGATCAATAAAGGAGTCAAACCCTGGAGAGCCATTTTGTATGCCTCTGTTATTTTTGGAGTTGTTCACGGAAATCCATGGCAGTTTATCAGTGCAGTAATGCTGGGCTGTGTGCTGGGATTGGTATATCATAAAACAAAATCTTTGCTGTTGCCGATACTGTTGCATGCATTTAATAATTTAACCCTGTCTTTACTGGTACTTTACGGTAAGGATGAGAGTTTTGCGAAGGTCCTTCATATTTCAGAATGGCTTGTATTGGCTGCAGGAATTGTACTTTTTTCTTTATTCTATTATCTTTTTATGAAAAAGTATAAAGTACATTATGCTGAAATGTAGGTAACCTGATTAAAAAAGTAAAATTGAAAATGAATATAGAAATGGAATTATTAGTAGCTACCCACAACGAACATAAAAAAGAAGAAATACAGCAGATCCTGGGAAGTGGCTGCGTTGTGAAAAGTCTTACCGATTACAATATTCACGAAGAAATTGTGGAAGACGGAGATTCTTTCCATGCCAATGCCCTGATCAAAGCCAGATATTGCTTTGAAAAAACAGGCATTCCAAGTTTGGGAGATGACAGTGGTCTGGTTGTAGAGTCTTTGGATGGAAGGCCTGGAATCTTCTCTGCCCGTTATGCCGGAGATCATGACTTTGCAAAAAATATCGAAAAAGTACTGGAAGAAATGCAGGGAGTTGAAAACAGGAAAGCTTATTTTGTGACAGTTCTGTGCTACTATGATGAAAATGGGGCCCAATATTTTGAAGGCAGGGTTCACGGAAATTTACTGACAGAAAATAAAGGCTTTCAAGGATTCGGATATGATCCGATTTTTGTTCCTGAAGGATATGAAAGAACCTTTGCAGAAATGGATCCTGCAGACAAAAATAAGATCAGCCACCGTAAGCAGGCATTGGATTTATTTATGGATTTTTTAAAAGTGACTGATTAAGTTTAAGTATCAGGGTAAAACATCCATTTGGTTTTTCTGTTGTACATTTGTCATCATAAATTATTGATTTGAGTACTTATTTAACAATATTAGGCTTTAATTCAGCTATTCCAACCATCAACACATCACCCACAGCCCAGCTGCTGGAAATGGAAGAAAGACTTTTCCTGATCGATTGTGGAGAAGGTACACAGGTGCAGCTGAGAAAAGCGAAAGCAAGATTTTCAAAAATCAATCATATTTTTATTTCCCATCTTCACGGCGACCACTGTTTCGGGCTACCGGGTCTTATTGCTTCTTTCCGTCTTTTGGGAAGAGAAAACCCGCTGCACGTTTATGGTCCGAAAGGAATTAAAAAAATGCTGGAAACCATTTTTCAGATTACGGAAACCCACCGTGGTTTTGAAGTGGTTTACCATGAGCTGGACAAAGATTATTCTGAAAAAATATATGAAGACAACAGGATAGAAGTATATACTATTCCTTTGGATCACAGGATTTACTGTAACGGCTACCTTTTTAAAGAAAAACCGAAAGACAGGCATCTCAATATGAAAGAGATCGCTAAATACAGCGAAATTGAAACTTGTGATTATCATAATATCAAAGCAGGGAAGGACTTTGTACTGAGTGACGGTTACGTTCTTAAAAATGAGATCCTGACTATTGATCCGGCTCCGTCAGTATCCTATGCATTCTGTAGTGATACCCGCTATCTTGAAAGCGTTATTCCGATTATCAAAAATGTGACGGTTTTGTATCATGAATCTACTTTTTTACATGATCTGAAAGAAATGGCGGATTATACAGGCCACACTACAGCTTTGGAAGCAGCAACCATTGCTCAGAAAGCTCAGGTTGGAAAGCTGATTTTAGGACATTTTTCCAACAGATACGGCGATCTGACCGTATTTACCGATGAAGCCAGAGAGATTTTTCCCAATACATTCCTGCCAAAAGCATTGGAAAGTGTAAAGATTTAATGAATATGCTGAAATTTGAAGAACTCAGAGATTTTCTCAACGAAAAGGCAGATCAGTATAATGCTCCCGATTTTATTGAAAATGACCCGATACAAATTCCGCATCGTTTTTCTTTAAAGCAGGATATTGAAATTGCAGGATTTCTGGCAGCTACGATCTCTTGGGGAAACAGAAAGTCGATCATTAATTCTGCGGATAAAATGCTTGATATTATGGGGAATTCTCCCTATGATTTTGTGATGAATTATTCAGAAAAAGATCTGGAAAATATTCAGGATAAAAGCATTCACAGAACATTCAACGGGCAGGATTTTTCCTATTTCATCAGACAGTTCAACAGGATTTATAAAGAAAATGAAAGCCTGGAGAGTTTATTTGAAGTAAAAGAAGCGGAGAATAACTTTCTGCACGCCATAGAAAGGTTCAGAAGCGGATTTTTGGAAACAGAAAAGCACAGAAGCCATAAACACATCAGCTCACCTTATAAAAATTCTTCTGCCAAAAGAATTATTATGTTTTTGAGGTGGATGGTGCGCAAAGATAAACGTGGCGTAGATTTTGGAATCTGGGAAAATATAGATCAGAAACATCTTTCCATTCCTCTGGATGTGCATACCGGAAATATCTCCAGAAAACTGGGATTGGTTTCCCGGACCCAGAACGACTGGAAAACGGTAGAAGAATTGGATATTGCCATCAGAAAATTTGATGAAAAAGATCCGGCAAAATATGATTTTGCTTTGTTTGGATTAGGAGTAACAAAGGAACTGTTGTAAACATATAAGGATGAAAAAATATAACGAAAAAACAGAAGTTCTTGAAAAAATAGCAGATAAGATCACATCATGGATAGGGTCTATTCAGTCCCTGATTGTCCATACATTACTGTTCATAACTTCGTTTGTGCTTCCGATGCTGGATATTGTCAATTTTGATAAGATGCTTCTGATTCTTACGACAGTACTTTCTCTGGAAGCTATTTATCTGGCGATCTTTATCCAGATGTCCGTGAACAAGAGCCACGAAAAAATTGAGGATATCCAGGAGGATATTGAGGAGATCAGCGAAGATATTGAAGATATCCAGGAAGATATTGAAGAGATCAGCGAGGATATCGAAGAAATCAGTGAAGACATTGAAGAAATTAACGAAGATATCGAAGACATTCAGGAAGATATTGAGGAGATTAATGAGGAAGAAGATGAGGAAGATCACAATGAAAGGGCAAAAAATGTAATGTTGAAAAGTAATGTAAGCTCAAACAAGAATGAAATAAAAGCTTTAAAAGATATTATATCTCAGCTGCAGAATGAAATCGATCAGTTGAAAAAAGATGATAAAGAGACGGAAGAATAGCCGTTAAACCATAAACAGGTCAATATTATTGATCTGTTTTTTTATGATATGGTTTCTGCTTTTTATGATTTGCAGAAAATGTAACAATAAGAAAAAAATGTTGTGAATCTATCTGTGTGTTTGTGAAATAGTAGTGTTAAAGGCTGATTTAGTATAATTATTTTTGCTACATTTGAACAAATGAAATTAAAATGTTAACTTATAGACTAAAAAACTATTTTTTCCTTTTTTCTCTTTTACTGATTTCTGTTTCTGCATTTTCTCAAACGAGACCTGCCAGAAAATCAGAAAAGATAAAGCCTTCTGCCGCCAGCCTCAGGGCCGGAGCATTCATTGATGTGAATGTACCTCCCTATACTCCTTCAAACTATACTCCGGAGCAGCTGGTAAAGAATATTTTGATCAATGGCGGTACCAACTGTACAACAGCCAACGTTACGAATGTTACTGTATCTCCTAATCACGATGTGACCAACAACAACAGATTCTGGGGATATTTTCATAAAGGAACAACCAATTTCCCTTTTACGGATGGGATTGTGCTGACTACAGGGTATGCTTCTGAAGCAGGTAATAGTTATGTAGCAGCTGTAGGACAATCCGTAGGAACAGGAAGTGATGCTGATCTTGTAGCAGCTACCGGAGCCAATGTTAACTTAACGGATGCGGTAGCCCTTGAATTTGATTTCGTTCCGAATTCCAACCAGGTAAAATTTAACTACATATTCGCCTCCGATGAGTATACTTCAAATTACCCATGTCTCGGTTATTCTGATGCTTTTGCACTGCTGCTGAAGAAAGTAGGGGATCCTACTTATACCAATCTTGCAGTTTTACCTGGAACTGCGGGACCTGTAAGTGCAACCAATATTGTTCCTTCAGGAAATGGATTCACTTGCGGACCTATCAATGCAGCTTATTTTGGAGGATTGGCAAACCCGCACCTGCTTATTAATTATTTTGGAAGAACAACACCGTTAACGGCTGTTGCAGATGTAATCCCAGGGCAGACCTACCATTTCAAAATGGTACTGGCAGATGCAAAAGACTCTACGCATGATTCAGCTGTATTCCTGGAAGGAGGATCTTTTGACGTTGGAATTAAGATTGTAGATGAAACAGGAGTGGTTTTACCGGGAAGCATCAATATGTGTGACAATACACCAAAACAGCTTAAAGCCCAGGTAGCCCCGATTCCGGGAATGACTTATCAGTGGTATAAAGACGGAGTGGCCATTCCGGGAGCAACCAGTGCTGTATATATAGCTACCCAGGCGGGAGTTTATACGGTAAAAGTAATGGTTCCGGGAAACCAGTGTCCTGTGAGGCAACCATTACAATCGTCGGAGGAACAAGCCCTACCGTACAGAATGCTGAACTTAAACTCTGTACGACACCTTCATTGACTACCTTTAATCTGGAAACGGCAAAACCTCTCATCAGTACAACGCAGGGAGCGGTATTCCGTTTCTATGCAAATCAGGCTGATGCACAGGCCCAAAATAACAGCTATATCACCAATCTGACCAATTATACAGGTACGGATGGGCAAATATTATATGTACTGGTTTCCAATGGTGCTTTCTGTAGTAAGATTGCTACTTTAACCTTAAGAAAAGAAGAAACACCAACCGCTGTGCTGACAGCTCCAAGATTAAAGATCTGTGCCGGTGAATCCGTATTGTTAACTGCATCCGGTGGAGTAACATATGAGTGGGGTGATGCTGCAGCGGCTACCGGAGGAATAAGAACCGTAAGTCCAACTCAGACAACAACATATACTGTATACGCAATCGGAGCACAGGGATGTAAATCTCTTCAGCCTGCACGTATTACAATTGAAGTGGTTCCTGCTATAGTTTCAAACCTGAAAGGAGGTCATATCTGTCAGGGTGATAAAATTATCCTGGATGCCGGTTCAGGACCGGGATATACCTATCAGTGGAGTTCTGGCGAAACAAGTCAGAGCATTACAGTAGGTACTCCGGGAGTATATTCGGTAACGATCAGTAACGGAGTTTGTTCAAAAGAGTTCAAAACTGAAGTGATTAAAGCCGTAATCCCTGAAGTGATAAAAGTGGATTATAATGAGAGTGGAACTATGATTATCACGGCAAGTAATCCGAGTAATGGTATTCTTGAATATTCAGTGGATAACGGAGTTACATGGCAGTCTTCAAATGTATTTAACAATGTGCCTAAAAATAAAATCATTTCGATCAGGGTTAGAGTTAAATATACAAGCTGCGTAGGTTTCCTTGAATTTTTTACCTTCGTAATGAAAAATGTAATTACTCCGAACGGGGATAATATTAATGATACCATTGATTTCAGCGGAGTAGTCAACTATAAAGATTTCAGCGGGCAGGTTTTCGACCGCTACGGAAGGGAAGTCTTCAAGGCAGAGAAGATCAGGCCGTACTGGGACGGATATTTCCAGGGTAAAAAGCTTCCTACTTCAACATATTGGTATCAGGTAACCTTTGAAGATCCTGCCAGTAAGGAACTTACCGTGAAAACAGGATGGATATTGCTTAAAAATATAGAATAATTAAACTATAACTGAAAGACTGACAATTTTGTCGGTCTTTTTTTATTATTTTAAAATAAACAGAGTTGATATTCTAACATAAATAAATTTGCGTTAGTAATAATGTAAATTGTGTTAACTTGAATTTCAATCAAAAAAAATAGTATTTTTGTTTAAAATAATATAAAATGTTAAATAGGAGGAGAGGAAATTTATTTTTAGCGTTATTTTTAGCTTTCATGGGGAACTTTGTTCTGGCTCAGAATAAAGGAAGGGTAGAAATTGCCGCAAAACCTAAGGCTGCTTCTTTAAGGGCTGGTGTTTTTATAGATGTAAATGCACCAAGCTATCCGGAATCCGGCTATCCTATAACCCAGCTGATCAATGATGTTCTCATATCAGGAGGAACTACCTGTACCAGCTCAAGTGTAAGCAATGTAACAGTATCTCCAAACCTGCCTGCAAGCAATCAGAACCGAAGCTGGGGATATTTTAATAAATCAAATACCAATTTTCCTTTCAGTAAGGGGATTATCCTTTCTACAGGATATGCCAGTAAAGCCGGGAATGTTTTCCAGGGAACTTTAAGTGATGATCTGGGAACCGGAGGAGATGTAGATCTGGCAAACGCTTTGGGAATAGGTAATAATAACCTTACCAATGCGACATCTATAGAGTTTGACTTTGTAGCTGCTTCTACCGAAATTACTTTCAGATATTTATTCGCTTCTAAAGAATATCAGCAAAATTTTCCATGTACCATTACCGATGGTTTTGCCCTGTTATTAAAAAAAGCATCTGACCCTACTTATACCAATCTTGCAGTGCTTCCGGGAGGAGCAGGACCTGTAAGCGTTACCAATATCCATCCGCAATACCAAAATTGCGGACCTAAGAATGAAGCCTATTATGGAGGGACCAATAATGCTCAGATTGAGACCAACTTTAATGGACGTACTATTCCTCTGACGGCCCATGCAACGGTAATTCCAGGGGAAACTTATCATTTTAAGATTGTCCTTGCAGACTACCAGGATCCCAATTTTGATTCTGCGGTATTTCTTGAGGCAGGATCATTCGATATCGGAGTGAAAATTCTGGACCCGGCAGGCGTACAGCTTCCCGCTTCTGTAAATATGTGTGATAATACGCCACAGACTTTTACAGCTTCAGTGCAGGGACCTAATATAACATACCAGTGGTATCTGGGAACCAATGCGATTCCTGGAGCTACCGGCGCAAGTTACACGGCAACGGCACCAGGTGTATACACCGTTAAGGTTTTTATTCAGGGTAATAGTTGTCCCGGGGAAGCTACCATTACGGTAGTTGGCGGCACATCTCCCACGGTACAGAATGCCACACTGACGGCTTGTTATGCTGCCGGAAATGCAACCTTTAATTTAACATCAGCACAGGCTTCAATAAGTACAACTCCGGGAGCCGTGTTTTCATATTATACCACACTGGCAGACGCCAATGCAGGAAATGCCAATACGATTCCCAATCCTACCGCTTATCCGAGTGCAGGAGGAACAGTATATGTAAGAGTAGCAACCGGTTTCTGTGCAAAAGTAGCACAGCTTCAATTGGTAAAGGCCCCACAAATGGTTCCTACTATCGCGCCGCCGGCAGTACTTACCTGTACCAGCTCTCAGACTACACTGGATGCATCAGCTTCCGTTTATCCGGCAGGTGCAACATTTAACTGGACAACTACCGGAGGGAATATTGTCTCAGGGGCAACTACCCTGAATCCTGTTGTGAACGCTCCGGGAACCTATACTTTAACGATAACGAAAGTTTATCAGCCAGGAAATGTCAGCTGTACAGCAGTAGGCAATGTAACCGTAACAGGAAACAGTGCTCCGCCGGTTACAGGACTTACTTCAAACAAAATAAAAATCTGTAAGGGAGATTCTGCCACCCTTACTGCTTCGGGAGGTGTAACCTATAACTGGGGTAATGGTCTTACCGGAAACGGAAGTACACAGGTTGTTTCACCTACCGTTACCACTACTTATACCGTAACGGCAGTGGGAGCTAACGGTTGTGCTTCTCAAAATCCAGCGAGTATAACAATTGAAGTTTCAGAACCTTTTACAGCACAGAATGCAACATTGCATAAATGTTACCAGCCGGGATTAACTTATAATCTTACAGAAGCCCAACCTCAGATCACTACTACAGCAGGCGTTACTTTTACTTACTATGTCAATCAGGCTGATGCCATTGCTGCTAACGGAAACTTTATTGTAACGCCTACAGCGTATACGCCGCCGGGAGGAAGCCAGACTATTTACGTACTGGTAAGCAACGGAGGATGCAGCTACGTAGTATCATTGCAGTTATTAAGCACAGCTCAGACTACGCTTACGATTGCTGCGCCACAAACAATTACCTGTACAACTCCTCAGATCACAATCAACGCTTCAGCATCTGTAGTGCCTGCAGGATCTACTATTGCCTGGACAACTACCGGAGGAACTATTGTATCCGGAGGAAATACACTGACTCCTGTTGTAAGCGCTGGCGGAACATATACTTTAACAGTCACTAATGTATCACAACCAGGAAACCTGACCTGTACCTTTACATCAACGGTAACAGTGCAGGAAGATAAGGTACAGCCGGTGGCTGCGCTTGTTTCATCACAACCCCGTATCTGCGTTGGTGAATCTGTAACATTAACAGCTTCGGGAGGGGTAACCTATAACTGGGGTAACGGTCTTACCGGAAACGGAAATACTCAGGTTGTTTCGCCTACTACAACTACGGTATATACGGTATTTGCCGTTGGAGCGAACGGATGTATCTCTGCAACGCCGGCAAGTGTGACGGTTCAGGTAGGTCCGCCAGTAGCAGGTCTTACAGCATCTAAATTAAAAATATGTGAAGGTGAATCTGTAACATTAACAGCTTCGGGAGGTATTACTTATAACTGGGTAGGCCTTACCGGAAACGGAAACACACAGATCGTTACGCCTACAGCAACAACAGAATATTCAGTATATGCATTGGGAGGAAACGGGTGTAGTTCTGTTAATCCGGCTAAAGTTACCATTGAAGTAGTTCCTGCAATCGTTTCTACTTTAAAAGATGTATTTGTATGTGCCGGAGATAAAGGAACTCTGGATGCCGGTTCAGGGCCAAACTATACATATGTGTGGAGTACAGGAGCAACAACGCAAACTATAACAACTAATATTCCTGGAACGTACTCCGTGACAATCAGCAATGGAGTTTGTTCCAAAACTTTCTCTGCGCAGCTGGTCAATCCTGATCTGCCGCAGTTTACAAATATTGTTTACGACAATCATATTCTAACGCTTACGGCAAGTAATCCTACAGGCGGTGTTTTGGAGTATTCTATAGACGGCGGATTGACATGGCAGCCATCAAATGTATTTACAGGAGTTTTGAATAATACCATGTATTCCGTGATGGTAAGGGTAAAAGGAGCTAAGTGCGGTACTTCACTGGATTACTTTACATTCATCATCAGCAATGCTATTACCCCTAATATGGATGGGATTAATGACACGATAGACTTCTCCGGAATCAGCGGATATAAAGATTTTGCAGCTTCTATCTTTGACAGATATGGGGCAGAGGTATTCAAAGCCGGTAAAGGTGATGTTATCTGGAGGGGATCTTTAAAAGGAATCAATCTTCCTACAGGAACATACTGGTACAGGGTACAGTGGGAAAACCCGGCCAGTAAAAAACTGGAACAGCGCTCAGGATGGATTCTTCTGAAAAACAGAAACTAAATATCTCCAAAATTGAAATAAACAACAAAATCTCTCAGCAATGAGAGATTTTGTTGTTTTTAAAGATAAATGGTATCGTATTTTGTGAATTATTTGAAATAGACAACAAATATGTTAAAACAATTTGTAACAGGATGCTACCACACTATTTATAATTTGTTCGGATAGGGATTGATTAATGAAAATTTACTGTAAAACATCCTTATTTTGTTTTTTTACTGTAAAAAATATAAATATGTATATGATATATTTAAAAAAAAATTAAATTTGTTGAAACAAAAATATTATGAGAAGATATCTACCGCTTTGTTTATTTTTTTTAGTCATCTCGACTTTTTTATTTTCACAGAATCTGCCTCCACGTAAACCCGTAAAAGAAACTCCTTCCAATATGTCCGGAAGGGCCGGAGTTTTTATTGATGTGAACGCTCCGCAGTATGCTGAAAGTAGTTACACTATCGAGAAAATGGTTAAAGATGTATTGATTTCATCAGGAACCAATACCTGTCTTACTCCGAACGTAACCAATGTGAAAATTACTCCTAATCATGCTGCAAGTGAGGCCAACAGAGCATGGGGATATTTTCATAAAGCTACTACCAATTTTCCATTTAAAGATGGGCTTATACTTTCTACCGGATTTGCGAGAAGAGCAGGTAATGCCTTTGAAGGAGGGCTTAATGATGTTAACGGTGGAGGATCAGATGCCGATCTGGCACAGGTAATCGGGGTAGTGGAAAACAGACTGAATGATGCTGTTCTTCTGGAATTCGACTTCGTTCCTACCACCTCTCAGATTAAATTTAATTATCTGATTGCATCAGAAGAATATACAGGTTCATTCCCTTGTAGTTTTGCAGATGCATTTGCTATTTTGCTGAAACCTACTTCAGGTGGACCTTATGTAAATATGGCTGTGCTTCCTGGTGGAGCAGGACTGGTAAGTATTACAAATATCCACCCTGCAGTACCTGGCAGCTGTGGTGCAGTAAACGAACAGTATTTTGGAGGATACAATACAGCAAAACGTTGAAACCAATTTCAATGGAAGAACAATCCCGTTAACGGCAACAGCAACTGTAGTTGCAGGACAGCAATATCACTTCAAAATGGTAATTGCCGATTTCAGTGACCACAGTTATGACTCTGCGGTATTTCTTGAAGGAGGATCTTTCAATATCGGGGTAGATCTTTTAGATTCAGCAGGAACAAAATTACCTTCAGATATCAATGTATGCGATAATGTACCTCAGGTGATTACAGCTTCTGTAAGTGACCCTAACCTTGTATACCAATGGTATTATAATGGTGCACCGGTACCTAATGCCACTACCAATACCATTACAGCAATACAACCAGGTACCTATACTATTGAAGTAAGTGTTCCTGGTAACCCTTGTCCGGGGAAAGCATCAATAGAAATTCATGGAGGAACAACCCCCCAGGCTCAGGATGCAACATTGCTGCTATGTACCACACCGGATATTACTACGTTTGACCTGAGTACAATTACATCCACCATAAGCCCGACACCGGGAGCCATCTTTAAGTTCTACGAAAACCAGGCGGATGCAATTGCACAAAACGGGAATTATATTCAGACTCCGTTAAACTATAATGGTAATGACGGCCAAATCCTGTATGTGCTTGTTTCCAATGGAGGATTCTGTAGTAAGATTGTAGAACTGAAGTTACTGAAAGAAGTAACGCCTACAGCGAAAGTAAAAGCTTCCAGGATAAAAATCTGTCCGGGAGAATCCGTAACCCTTACCGCTGAAGGAGGAGATACTTATCTGTGGAGCAATTTCATGGGAACCGGTAATATGCAGACGGTTACTTTATATCAGACTACAACATTTACAGTATATGCAATTGGAACAAAAGGATGTAAATCCCTTAATCCGGCAACCATAAGAATTGAAGTTACACCGGAAATCACTTCACCATTAAAAGATGTTGAAATGTGTGTAGGGGATACCGTAACCCTTGATGCAGGAGCAGGGCAAGGCTTCAAATATCTTTGGAGTACAGGTGCTACAACACAGAAAATTGATGTAAACCAATGGGGTATCTACAGCGTGGAAGTTGATAACGGTATCTGTAAAAAAGTTTTTGAAGCTAAAGTAATGGGAGCAGCTACTCCTTTTGTTACTGCTTTAAATTATGAAAGCATCAAGAAAACAGTAACCATTACTGCTGAAAATCCGCCAATGAACAATACACCAAGTACTTTGGAATATTCTCTTGATGGTGGTATCACATGGCAGGCTTCTAACGTGTTCAGCAACCTTTTAGATAATACAAACTATACTGTTTTAGTAAGAAGAGTAGGCACACACTGTGTTGGATCTCTTGAATTCTTTACTTTACAGATCAACAATATTATTACTCCGAACGAAGACGGAATCAATGATGTACTGGATCTTAAAGCTCTTGGAGACTTTAAAAACTTTACAGGTTCCGTATATGACAGATATGGAGTAGAAATGTTCAGGTTCTCAAAAGAAAATCCTATCTGGGACGGAACAGTAGGAGGTAAGAGACTTCCGACAGCAACATACTGGTATAAGTTCCAGTTTGAGTATCCAAAATCAAAAGCTCAGATGAACTGGTCAGGATGGATCATGCTGAAGAACAGAAACTAAATTGATAATGCAACATAAAGAAAGCCTTTCGAATACATTTGAAAGGCTTTCTGCTTTTTAACGGATAATACAGTCATGTTTGAGTCCATTAAAAAAGCTCCTGTTATAGGAGCTTTTGTTTTTTTTACTGATTTTCTTTCCAGAGATTAGCGAAGTATATAAAATCTGCAACACTAAGCTCTTCAGCTCTTTTGTCAAGAAATTCATGACCTTTTAAAGCTTCAGGAATGTTTAGTATTTTCAAAGCATTGGAAAGCTTTTTTCTCCTTTGGTTGAATCCTGCTTTTACAATCTGCTTAAAAAGAACTTCGTTCCCTGCAAGACCTTCCTTGGGATTTCTTGTAAGCCTGATGACACCGGATTTTACCTTTGGCGGCGGATTGAAGACATTCTCATGTACCGTAAACATATAGGATACATCATAATAAGCCTGTATCAGAACAGAAAGAATACCGTAATCTTTAGTTCTCGGAACGGCGGCTGTTCTTTCCGCTACCTCTTTCTGGAACATTCCTACCATTTCCGGAATCAGCTGGTAATGGTCTACAATCTGAAACAGGATCTGGGATGAAATATTATATGGAAAATTACCGATGATGGCAATCTGATCCTCCTTGATGAAATTGAAATCCTGCTTCAGGAAATCTCCTACAAAAGTTTCTTCAGTAACCTTTGTATAATTGTTTTTCAGGTATTCGATAGATTCCGTATCGATTTCTGCAAGGTAGATGTTTTGATCCTTTTCAAGAAGATATTTGGTAAGAACGCCCATTCCGGGACCTACTTCCATGATATTATTATAGTTCTCAAAACTAAGGCCTTCTACGATTTTCCTTGCGATGTTTTCATCTGTCAGGAAGTGCTGCCCCAGATGTTTTTTTGCTTTTACACTCAAAGTTTTTTATGATTTTATTAACAATGATTTTCTTTATTTCGTCCCAAATTTCGGAAGTTTTTTTCTATTTTAGCCAAAAATTTTAATATTAATGGCTAAATCTGTAGATGAATTTAATAAGAAAAGGCTTCGGTCCAGCAATATTACAGTAGTGATAAGTATTGCCTTAGTGTTATTTTTGTTAGGATTAATGGGGCTTATTCTGATTAATGCCCAGAAGTATTCTGACTATATCAAAGAACAATTGGTGGTGAACGCTTATTTTGATGAAAACTATGACGCTAAAGATTCTGTAAAAATTGCAAAACTTGAGGAAGAAACTTTTAAAAAGGTACAGTTATTAGCTCCTGTAAAAAAAGCAACCTATATTTCAAGAGATATGGCGGCAAAAGAGGCCAAGAAAAGTATGGGAATCGACAGTGATGCATTGTTCGAGGAGAATATTTTCCCTTCCTCTATTGAAGTTGCTTTAAAGCCGGAATTCGTAGACCCGGCAAAAATTGATGAAGCCATTAAAGAGATCAAGTCCGTTCCGGGAATCATTGATGTTAAGAATGACAGTACTTTGATGGTGGATGTATACAATAACCTGAGCAGAATCTTAAAATGGATCCTTGGATTTTCAATTTTGTTCCTGATATTGGCCGTTGTATTAATCAACAACTCAATCCGTCTGAAAATATTCTCGAAGAGATTTATTATTAAAACAATGCAGCTGGTAGGGGCGAAAAGAAGATTTATCCTTAAACCTTTCATTGTGGAAGCTGTTATCTTGGGAGCTATCGGCTCTGTAATAGGTCTTCTTGCTCTGGGAGGAGTCTGGTATTATTTCACAAGCCAGATTGGCTCTGCCTTTGTACAGGACAACAATCAATATTTCTGGTTAATCATCCTGGTGCTTGGTGTAGGAATTTTTATTTCTGTCCTAAGTACGATTTTCGCTACATGGAGATTCTTAAAATCAAACGTTGACGATTTATATTACTCTTAATAATGAGCAAAAAAACAAATAAATTTTCCGCTTCAGACTTTGGACGTGAAGCAGAAGTACCACAGGAAAACGCTTTCTATTTCGGGCAGCAGAATTTCAAATGGATGCTGATAGGATTAGCATTTATTGTAGTAGGATTTCTACTGATGATGGGGCCTGATGCCAATACGGTAGATGGAAAATTTGATCCGAACTCATGGAATGACGATATCTTTTCTATCAGAAGAATCAGGATAGCGCCTTTGTTTGTCGTAATCGGTTTTGTAATAGAAGTGTACGCAATCTTAAAAAGAAAATAAATAATAATTTTATTTAAGGATTAAAAAATTTAAGAATTGAAAGATATAAGCTAATGAGCTGTTTTTTAATTCTTAAATCTTTTAATCTTTTTAATTTTTAAAAGAATATGGATTTAATCAAAGCAATTATTATTGCCATCGTAGAAGGACTGACAGAATATCTTCCGATTTCTTCTACTGCACATATGGGATTTACAGCAAATCTTATGGGGTTGGAAGAAACAGAATTTTTAAAAATGTTTCAGGTGTCTATTCAGTTCGGGGCTATTTTATCTGTGGTGGTAGCATACTGGAAAAAGTTTTTTGATTTAAATAATATCCAGTTCTATTTCAAACTTGCTTTTGCTGTAGTTCCGGCTCTGGTACTGGGCTATTTATTTGATGATAAAATTGAAGCTGTTCTTGGAAATCAGATTGCGATCTCTTCAGTATTGGTACTAGGTGGTGTAGTTTTACTTTTTGCAGATAAATGGTTTAAGAATCCTAAAATTGACGATGAAAAAGGAATTACAATAAGAAATGCCGTTACCATCGGTTTCTGGCAGTGTCTTGCGATGATGCCGGGTACAAGCCGTAGTGCAGCTTCTATTATTGGGGGAATGGCACAAGGCCTTACAAGAAAAGCTGCTGCAGAATTCTCTTTCTTCCTTGCGGTACCTACCATGCTGGCAGTAACTGTATATTCGGTTTTTGTTAAGACTTGGGGAAAAGAAACAGCCAATCCACAAAAAGGATATGAAATGATTATGGCTTCTCAGGATCACATTATGATCTTTGTGATAGGAAATATAGTGGCATTTATCGTGGCTCTTATTGCGATCAAAGCATTCATTGGAGTACTTAATAAATATGGATTTAAACCATGGGGCTGGTATCGTATTTTTGTTGGAATAGCCCTGTTGATTTATTTTTATTTCTTTAAATAAGAAATTACATACTATACCCATTCATGACTGTTGAAGAACTGAAATCAGGATACATTTTTTTATTGGATAAGCCTCTGGACTGGACTTCCTTCCAGGCTGTCAATAAAATGAAATATAAACTTAAAAGGGAATTTGATCTTCCTAAAAAATTTAAAATAGGTCACGCTGGAACTTTAGATCCCCGTGCAACCGGACTTTTGATTGTCTGCTGTGGAAAATTCACAAAGAAAATTCCTGAGATTCAGGACGCTCCCAAGGAATACTGGACAGAGATCAAGATTGGTGTACAGACGGAATCCTATGACACCGAAAAGCCTGAAATCCTTCATCAGGATATCTCTCATATTACTGAAGAACAGGTAAAAGACGTTCTGGAGAAATTTGTCGGAGAAATTGAGCAGAAACCACCGGTTTATTCAGCGATTAAAATTGATGGTGAAAGAGCTTACAACCTTGCCAGAGCAGGTGAAGAAGTTGAAATGAAGGCAAGAAAAACAACCATTCATTATATTAAAGATATCAAAATAGACTTTCCTCTTGTAAGTTTCATGGTGGGATGCTCAAAAGGGACATATATCAGAAGCCTGGCTCATGATATCGGGCAGGAACTGGAAGTAGGAGCTTATCTGACACAGCTGAGACGTACCAAAATTGGTGATTATGCGATTGAAGATGCTACAGATCAGTTCCTGAATAATGATTACAGATTCGAAAGCCTGTAAGAATATGAATGGCATAAGCCTTAAAATGGTGCTGATATTTTTTTACTGGCTTAACAACTTACATGATTATTATTTTCAGCAATAAATTATACCGGCTACGGAAAAGACTAATGGAAAAGACGCGTATCAATAAATATTTATCAGAAGTGGGATACTGCTCAAGAAGAGCGGCAGATAAACTTCTGGAAGAGGGCAGGATCACAATAAACGGGAAAATTCCTGAACTGGGAACTAAAGTTTCAGACGAAGATCTTGTAGAAGTAGACGGGAAGCCAATCAGAGAGCCTCAGGAAAAACCGGTATATATCGTTTTTAATAAACCGGTAGGAATTGTCTGTACCACAGATACAAAACGGGAAAAAAATAATATCGTAGACTATATCAATCACCCGAAAAGGATTTTCCCTATCGGCAGGCTGGATAAACCCAGTGAAGGACTTATTCTTTTAACAAGTGACGGCGATATTGTCAATAAAATTCTGAGAGCCCGTAATAATCACGAGAAGGAATATCTTGTCCGTGTGGATAAACCGATCACTCCAAAATTTCTGGAAAAAATGAGAAATGGTGTTCCCATCCTTGATACCGTTACCAGAAAATGTGAAGTTGAGAAGATTGATGAAATGAATTTCAGAATTATTCTTACTCAGGGGCTCAACAGACAGATCCGAAGAATGTGCGAATATCTCGGATACGAAGTAAAAAAGCTGAAACGAATCCGTATCATGAATATCAAGCTTGATCTCCCGGTCGGAAAATGGAGGGATCTTACTGATGATGAGCTTACTACGCTAAACTCTTTACTGGCTGATTCCAGTAAAACCTTTGATTAAAAACAAAACTTCTTAATGTTTTAATTTCTTACTATTCGGTAATATAAACCGGATGGTATTTTTTTATTAGTTATGATTTTTCAGATATTGGTGTAATATATTTTATTTTTCACAGGAAATATATTATATTTATAAGACTAACAACCATAATCATAAAATCATGAAATTAAAATTTAATTCAGTGTTTCTGTTTATTACTTTGGTAATGTTTACGAGTTGCCTGAATGAGAACCACAATCCCGACCATCCCCATAACACTTCGTTTTACATTGATTACAGAAGCTTAAAAGGAGCATCAGACGGAATAGCCGTTATAGAACTTGATCCTGAGGCACCGAATTTTGGAAACATCAGCAGCAGGCTTGAATTGGGTATTGGTGTATTACCGCATCATATTTATTATAATCTTGATGCAAAAAAAATGTTTACAACAGCTTTAGGAGGCAGCTACCTCTATGAAGTAAAAACAGGAAAAGATCAAAATGGGCAGCCAAAACTCATAAGTGCCAGCCCTATTGATACCGGGGAGAATACGGTAGGTGAAAATTTATTTTTCACTAATGACGGAAGATATTTTATGACTTTCATGGGTGGAGCAGGAGGTCCGAAAGATGGAAGCATCGGGGTTTTTAATGCTAACAATAATCAGCTTATCAAAACGATTAAAGCACCTGTTCAGAGTAATCCCAACAAATTTATCATGTATCCGCATGGTATTTCAGTTAATGAAGAAAAAGGACTGATGATGGTAACCTCTACTATTCATCCGGATCTTACAACAGGGATGGGGAATACGTGTACTTTATTAGATCTGAATACTTATGAAATCAAGGAGATCTATCAGGTAGCAGATTCACCAACGGATTTGTCTGCTCCCGTTGAAGTTTTACTGCTGCGCGGAAAATTTCCACAGTATGCACTTGCTACGACCATGCTTGGCGGCGATATCTGGATAGCTCCATACAATGGTACAACCAAAAAATATGATGCTTTTACGAAGATCTTTGACGGAAGCGCACAAGGATTAGGCTGGACACTTGAAATGTATATTGATGATTCAAATAAACTTTACGTAAGTTTTGCAGATCCTGGAAAAGTGCTTGTGTTTGATATAAGCAATCTTCCTCAGCTGAAGCTTTTGAAAACTTTTGACGCTGATAAAGGAGCTCATCATATGGCTTTCTTTAAAACCAGATCAGGAAAAGATGTGGTAGCGGTACAAAATAATCTGTTGGATCTTCCTAATTTAAACTCCGGAACCATCAGTATTATTGATATTAATACCGGAAAAAAACTGGGAAGAGTGGATCTGCGTAACAAATATGGAATACTGCCGGAATCGATTGAAGGGACCAATGGCCCCAGCAGTTATATGCATCATTAAAAATTCAGTATTTTGCTTTCATAAAACTATTCCGAATATTATTTTTGGAATAGTTTTATTTTATGTATAATTTCATTCTTTCTTCATATTCGGGTTTCAATTTCAATAGTTTCCATATTTTTTTATCATCTGGGTTGCTGATCCGATAGAATATGATCTTGTCTGCGGAATATTTGAAATAAGGGTGATTTTTAAGCCATTCTTCTGGTGCGTCTGCTAATGTGTATCTTGGAACATTGGACGTATTCAGCGGTGCTATTGAAATCAGCTTTTGAACAAGATCCTGGTCAATATTATAAGTGCTCAGAATCTGCTGCTTATTCATAAAACCTCCCAGCTTCTTCCTGAAACCGATGATTGAACCTGCGCTTCTTTCGTCCAGCCCGAACTCCATAAGCTGTTTGAAAGTAATGGTATTGAGATCTGTTTTTGAAAAATCTGTTTTTTCCTGCTGTTTTTCCTGAAGTTTGATATAAGGCTTCATTTCCTGAAATTTTTCAGCGGAAATCACAAAACATTTTTGCAGTTCTTCAGGATTTTTAAAGCTTCCCCGTAAATTTCTGTCGCGGTAACTGATGATTGTGGCAGCCTGTTTTTCTGAAAATCCAAGCGCTTTCCACCCGTCCAGGTTTAATTGATTAGGATCAAAATTGTGGTACTGGATTTTAGATTTTACAGTATTGCTATTCGTAAATTTTCTGAAGCTTTCGGGAGTTTTTGCCGGCAGTAGGATATAAGGTTCAAGTTTGCTGTAATTTTCCGGAGAAATAATAAAACATTCTTTAAATTTCTCTTTACTGATAAAGCTTCCGCCTAAATAATTTCTATACTTTATAATAGCTTCTGCCTGCTTTTCACTGAAGCCCATCCTGAGCCAGTCATCAGCAGAAAACTGATCAGGATTAAACTTTCCTGAAATGATAATTTCTCTTTTTCCGGATTTATTGACTCTTTTTGAAGTCCCTTTTTCTGTCAGTTCAGGAAGCAGGATGAAAGATGCTATTTCATTAAATTTTTCTTCAGAAATAGCATAACATTTTCTCAGCTGTTCTTTCGAAGTAAACTTTCCGCCCACAATATCTTTATACTTAAGAATGGTAGCGGTTTGTTTCTCTGAAAACCCCAGCTTCTTCCATTGCTCTTTGTTCAGAACATTGGGATCAAAATCCGATAGGTTTGCCGATTTTGAAGCATCTGCAATGAATGTAACTTCAGGAAAAGGTTCTTTTTCCCGGCTGGTATATTTCTGATAGGCAAATAAAACAGTCAGCAATGTGACCATAGATGCCAGTTTCCGGTAATATTTTTTTCTCATCATGAAGTAAACTTATTGATAAAAATAAAGCACAGCAATAGCTGATTATGAAATGGTTAAAGATTATATAGAGAAAGTGATTTATTGTTTAAAAGATTATGAAGATAATGTTCTTTATGTGATATAATTTCGTTATCGAAGCCAAAAGTTCTGACTGTTTTTATATCGTATATTTTCTTAACGGCTTGGTTTTTGTAATTTTTTATTTATCCAACACCCATTAATTGATAATAATATGAAATACAGTGAAGCAGTAAAATACAAGGAAGAGGCTTTGAAAAAAGCTGACAGTACAGTTGTTGACAATTACCATATTGTTATAGTTCCGGCAGATACAGCTGAAAGCACAAAATATATCGAAGAGTTCACCAAAAAACCTGAACGTTTTAAAGATGATAGCTGTAAGAAATATTGTTCAGACGGAGAATATCTGGTAGTGAGCTTTAAAAAAGAGGATGATTGATTTTTACCTGAATAAAATAGGAGTTAATTGTTGCTTTTGCAGCTAATAACTCAATAAGAGTGTATCAATAAAAATGCGCCGCAATTCATTGCGGCGCATTTTCTGTATTTTGAATAATTTATTCACTATCTTTTTCTCCCAGAGATTCTTTCAGTTTAATAAGCTCAGCTTTTACAAACTCCAGTCGGTCAATCAGGGTGATGGTTTCAGAAATTTTACTGTTGGTGGTAAGGGCTACGCGGGCTCCGTCAAGGGTGTAACCTTTTTCTTTTACCAAATGGTAGATCATCTGAAGGTTTTTGATGTCTTCAGGGGTGAAATATCGGTTTCCTTTTCTGTTTTTTTTAGGCTTGATAATAGGGAATTCCTGTTCCCAGTAACGTATTAATGAAGTGTTTACATCGAATGCTTTTGCAACTTCTCCTATGGAATAATACAGTTTATCAGGTAAATTTATTTTCATTTTACAACTCCTAAACTTCAAAGATAAAAATTTTTTAAAGTTTTATCCAAAATATATTACAAAAAGTGCGGTCAGGCTTTGTTTTAAAGGAAATTTATGGAAGTAAAATAAAGTACAGATATTAAGCATTTATCATATACCAGTTCTTTTTATCTAAATTTGTAAATTCTTACGCTAATATTAATGAATCCGATCTCAGTTCTTCATATTGATCTTTTCCAGGCGGGTAAAAATACTTCGGATTTTTACTTTAATACCATGAAGAATCATCTGGTGGTGGGACATCGTCATATAGAGAAGCCTCACAGACATGATTTTTATGCTGCCGTTCTCTTTACGAAAGGAACAGGAGTCCATGAAATTGATTTTCATAAATATGAAGTCTCTGAAGGAAGTCTTTTCTTTCTGTCGCCGGGACAGGTTCACAGCTGGGAGCTTTCGGAAGATATTGAAGGGTATATTTTCTTTTGTTCTCAGGAGTTTTATGAAATGCATTATGTCAATCAGAAGCTCAGAAATTTTCCTTTTTTCGGATCTGTATCGTTCCCGAGGAAACTTCAGCTGGATTCGAATGAGCTTAAGAAATATGTAAATTTATTTCAGGAGCTGGGGGAAGAGCATCAGGCAAAAAATATAATGAAAGAAGGTTTGATTTTGTCATTGATGTCCCGGATTTTCATCAATGCTGCCAGATTGTTTTCAAAAGACTTTGATACATTGGCTTCTTCAGCCGGGCTTTCTTATTTTAAACATTATCAGGATTTTGAAAACCTGATTGAGCAGAACTTTACACAGCAGAAATCAATTGCATATTATGCATCGTTGTTGGGAATTTCATCCAAACACCTGAACCGGATTGCACAGACTGTTGTTCAAAAAACAGCGACTGATGTTATTACGGAAAGAGTAGTGCTGGAAGCCAAAAGGATGCTGATGTACCTGGACGAAAGCCTGGTGGAAATTGCTTTCCGGCTGGGATATGAAGAATATTCCTACTTTGTAAGAGTATTCCGGAAAAGCTCCGGAATGACTCCCACGCAGTTTATGAGGAAATATAAAGCTTAATCAGTTTAAAGTTCAAGGTTTAAAGTTTAAAGTTTAAGGTTTAGAGTTTAAGGTTTAGGGAAGAGTTTGTTGTAAACCACCCCGTCAAAAATTCTTTGAATTTTTGCCACCCCTCCAGAAGAGGGGAATAATGGAAATATCAACGACTATTCCTGTAAACTATACCTGCTATCTGCAACCTAAAGTGCCAACTTAAACGGTCCTTCAAAAGTTGTCTCAAATGAATCCACAAGTTTCCCTTTTTCGTCAAAAACACCGATGATCATATTTTGTTTTGAGAACTTAATTTCGTCTTCAGGGAAAGAAATATTGATGTTTCCTTTCAGGATCTGGTCTCCCTTCAATATGATTTTTTCAGAACCAAAATAAGTGATTTCCGCATTTGCCGGAGTGATAACTCTGATGGTAAGGGTTTTCTTCTCATTAGATTTATTCAGAAGAGTATAAATAAAGGTGTTGGTGATTTTACCATTTTTAACGAAAAAGGTAGAACCCGCCGGCTTAATGAACTTGGCTTCCATAGAACCACGGTCGTACATTAAAAAAACCAGAAATCCGATTAACAAGGCAAGAATTACAGTGGTTGCTTTCATTCTCGGTGTAAATCTGAACTTGTCTTGATTTTCAATTTCAGCTTCCGTAGCATAGCGTACCAGCCCTTTAGGCAAGCCTATTTTTTCCATTACTTCATCGCACGCATCAATACATGCCGTACAGTTCACGCATTCCAGCTGCTGGCCGTTTCGGATATCAATTCCTGTAGGGCAGACTACAACACATTGGTTACAGTCAATACAATCTCCTTTCCCCGCAGCTTTCCTGTCTTCATTATTTCTCCATTTTGCACGGCCTTCGCCTCTTTTAAAATCATAATATACATTAATGGTTTGCTTGTCAATCAATACACCCTGAAGTCTTCCGTAAGGACAAACCAATGTACATACCTGTTCACGGAGCCATGCAAAAACAAAATAGAAAGTCATGGTAAAGAATATCATAGCCATAAACTTCAGTGAATGTTCAGCAGGTCCCTCGCTCATAATACGGAGAACCTCTTCATATCCTACAATGTACATGAACATGAAGTGGGAAATGATCAGTGAAATCAAGAGGAATGCAGACCATTTAGTCAGTCTTTTCCATATTTTTTCTGTGTCCCATTCCTGTCTGTCGAGTTTCATTTGCTTATTCCTGTCTCCCTCGATCCAGTATTCAATTTTCCGGAAAACCATTTCCATGAAAAGGGTCTGTGGACACAGCCAGCCACAGAATATTCTTCCGAAAACTACCGTAAAAAGCATCACAAAAATTACAGAAGTTACAGCCCCCAAAGCAAGGATAAAAAAGTCCTGCAGGTAAAAAGGCTGTCCGAGAATAAAGAATTTCCTGTCTATAACATTGATAAGCAGAAAGGGATTGTTGTTGATCCTTACAAACGGCAATCCGAAAAGTAAAGCAAGAAGTAAATAGCTTGTGTAATTCCTGTAGTTGGTGTATTTGCCTTTAGGCTTTCGGGGAAAAACCCACTTCCTTTTTCCGGTTTCATCCATGGTTCCTACGGAATTTCTGAAATCTTCATTTTCAATTTCCAAAGATTTGATATTATTGGACTCTGCGCTCATTGTTGTATGCTATAAAGTATTTTGGTACAATTTTCATCCTGACCGATCTTGTTTTTCAAATTGATTTCTATGAAAAAAATGATTGATCCTGCTACTGCAAAGCTCCGCATTATATCCTTTTGCTGCTAATATGATCTACTTAAAAAATAGTACAATTGGGACATTTTTCAATTATGTTTTTTATTGTATCAGAAAGAGAAAATATTTTGAAAGCTATTATTGATATTGTAAATTGCAGGTTTAAAAATGAAGCATGAAGAATATCTTTAAAATAGGCATGATTGGTTTGGTTTTCGCATTGGTAAACTGTCAATCAGTAAATTATAGTAAAATGTTTTATGAAGGAGTACAGCCGGAAAAGGTTTCAGACAAGTTCAGTTTCACAGAAGGGCCATCTGCCGATAAGGATGGAAATGTTTACTTTACCGATCAGCCTAATGATAAGATCTATTATTGGGACTGGAAAAGCAACCAGGTGATAGAGTTTCTTGATAAAACAGGAAGAGCCAACGGAACTCATTTTGACAAAGACGGGTATCTGATCACCTGTTCAGACGATCAGGGAGAGATCTGGAAGATTTCCAAAGATAAAAAAGTGGAAGTTCTGCTTAAAGGCTTTGAAGGAAAAAGACTGAATGGTCCCAATGATGTGTGGAATGATGAATTTGGAGGAATGTACTTTACAGATCCTTTATACAAAAGGGATTACTGGATAGATTTCAAACAGGAATTACCTCATAAAAGTCTTTATTACAGAGATAAAACAGGAAAAGTTACAAAGCTGGAAACATTCACGCAGCCCAATGGAATTGTAGGAAGTGAAAAATTAAAGAAATTATACATTTCTGATATTGATGCGGGCAAGACTTATGTGTATGATATTTTAGGGGAAGGGAAACTGTCTGAGAAAAAACTGTTCTGCGAAATGGGCTCAGATGGAATGACTATGGACAAGCACGGGAATTTATATTTAACAGGAAACGGAGTTCATGTTTTCAACAGCTCCGGGAAGAAGATCTATCATATTCCGATTCCTGAAGACTGGACTTCCAATGTCACTTTCGGCGGAAAAAATAATGATATTCTTTTCATTACTGCTTCTAAGTCTGTTTACACCTTTCCTTTGCGAGTAAGAGGAATAAAATAAATCATTGCGGGGAACATAGCGGCGAAGCAATCTCTTTCATTAAATATGAGATTGCTTCACTTCGTTCGCAATGACAATAGAGTATTGAGCAGAAGACTTAATAAGCAATCTCCATTTTCACTTTCTTTCCTTTCAGTTTTTCGTTCTGAAGCTTTCTTAAAAGTGCATTTACTTTATTTCTGGAAACCGCAACATAGGATGTAGTGTCTTTTACTTCAATAATTCCCACATCTTCTTTCTGTAATTCGCCTTTCTTCAGTAAATAACCCACAATGTCCACTTTATTCACTTTATCCTTTTTGCCAGCGCTGATGTAAACCGTTTGGAAAGGTGTTTTTTGTGGAACTTTAGTAAATCCGGCAACACTTTCTTCGGGGGTGTTATTTTTTAATGAACGGGAAGTTTTCCTCTTCAGTCATGATCAGGTAGACGAAACCTTTGGCATTCATTCTTGCAGTACGTCCGTTTCGGTGGATGAAGGCATCTTCTTTCGGAGGCAGCTGGTAATGAACAATAGATTCTACCTCAGGAATATCAAGTCCGCGGGCAGCCAGGTCTGTTGTAATAAGAATCCTTGCGGAATCATTTCTGAATTTAAGCAGAGCACGTTCTCTTTCATCCTGTTCCATACCGCCATGGAAGGTTTCCCTGTCTATTCCCATCTGATGAAGAAGCTCTGAAATACGGTCTACCGCATCACGGTGATTGCAGAAGATCAGGGTTCTCCTGTTTCCGATTTTACAAACCAGGTTGAAAAGCGTATCCAGTTTTTCCTCCGGAATCGTCATTACCTTTCTCAATTGAAGATCCGGTTTTACATCATTTTCTTTCAGGAAGCTGATTACTTTTTCATCTTTCAATCCCGTGAAAGCAGGAATTTCATCCATCGCTGTTGCAGAGGTTAGAATTCTTTGTGAAAGTCCTTTTAAAGAATTACAAATGAATTCCATGTCATCGTGAAAGCCCAGCTCCAGTGCTTTGTCAAATTCATCAAGAACCAGTGTTTTGATAGTTTTCGGATCAAAATTGTTATTTCTTAAATGATAAACAACTCTTCCCGGGGTCCCGATTAATACAGCCGGCGCTTCAATTAAATTATTGACCTCAATTTTTTTATCATGTCCGCCATAACAAACAGAAACTTTAAAATCTGTTCCCATCGCTTTAAAAACCTGTTCAATCTGCAGGGCAAGTTCTCTTGCCGGAACCAATATCAATGCCTGAACGCCCTGCACGTTTTTTTTCAGATTTCTGAGAACAGGAAATAAAAAAGCAAGGGTTTTTCCGGATCCTGTAGGAGAGAGTAAAACAATATCCGTATTATTTTCAGACGCTTTATAAGTAGATTTCTGCATCTGATTCATATCCTGAATCTGCAGTTTCTGATAGATTGATTGTAGTTCCATAGTGCAAAGGTAGTGAATTTTGGAGTTTGAATTTTGAGTGGGAGAGTCTTAGGGTTTGAGAGTAGGAGAGTAGGATGGTTTGAGGGTTTAAGGATTTGAGGGTTAAGAGCGGAGGTTTGAGATGATGATCATTTATAGTTTGACATTACTGTTATTCTGAATGTAGCGCAGCGAAGTGAAAAATCTCTATAATCCGTTGTACTGTTTTATGAAAAAGGATAGGTGACAACTGATTATCATTGGATTATATGAGTTGTAAAGATTATGAAACCTATTGCTTATCTTAAATAAAATTCTTATCTTTGCACCCACTTTTTGTGGTAAAGGTCTGAGAAAGTAAAATATTAAATATTAATAACTTCCGTATTTTTCAATCACATTGATTAAGACCGTTGAAAGAGAAGGAATACAAATTTTTTTAGAATTATGTCAAAAGAGACAAATTCAGCTGAATTATTATTAAACCAAAACGTAGCACCTGAACAATTTGACTGGGATTCTTTCG
>NZ_JAYSDT010000040.1:0-35500 GCF_041914225.1 Chryseobacterium sp. | reverse complement strand
TTTACACCCAGAGGGTCGGGGGTTCGAATCCCTCAGGACCCACAGAAATCTCTCAAGAAATTGGGAGATTTTTTATTTTATCTCAAAACCATTTAAAAGCTTCTTTTCTACTTTTCCTGATATTTATTTACCTTTGCCTGCATTCGGATTAATTAAACGTGAAGGAACTCCATATTATATCATTCAATTATCCCTACCCTCCTTCTTATGGCGGAATCATTGATGTATATTATAAAATCAAGGCTTTATCTGATCTGGGAATAAAAACCCATCTGCACTGTTTTGCAGACCAGATTCCTTCAACAATTGACAGGGAAATTAAAGAAATTACGGAAAATGTGTTTTTTTACAGGAAGAAAAAGAATCCTTTGCTTTATTTCTCGTCGGTTCCTTTCGCAGCAGCCATAAGAAATTCTGATATCCTTCTTAAAAATTTAGAAAAGTTTAAAGCTCCCATATTATTTGAAGGCCTTCAGACAACCCGCATTATATACTTTTTGAAAGATAACGGTCATAAATTTTATCTCCGTTACCATAATAATGAAACCGAGTATTACAATGGCCTTTCATTATCAGAAAGAAACATCTTTAAAAAGATCATTTATAAAATTGAATCTTTGAAATACACCGGATATCAGAAAAAGCTTTTAAAACAATTTGAAACCGTATTCTGCCTTTCGGAAAAAGAATATCAGGAAGTAAATACCTGTTCGAAGAATGCGCAGCTTGTTCACATTTTTCATGGTAATGCCTCAGTAAAACCATTGGATAAAAAAGGTAATTATTTTCTTTTTCATGGAGATCTTACCACTGCTGATAATAAAAGAGCCCTGAATGAAACTATTGATTTATTTAAAACGCTGCCACAGTACAAGCTGATTGTAGCCTCAGATCGAGCCAATGAAGAGATTAAAAGAAAAATTTCGGCAGTTGAGAATATCAGCCTCACTCCTATCCAAACGACAGAGAACCTCCACCAGCTTCTGGAAAACGCTCATGCCAACATTCTGATTTCTTACCAGAACTCAGGAACCAAAGTAAAGCTCTTCAATACACTTTATAACAGCCGTTTTGTAATTATCAACGGAAATATTACGGATGATCCTTTTTTGATGAATCTGTGCCTGTATGGAACTGACATGAATGAAATCCGCCAACAGATTATCACCTCAGCTGAAAAAGAGTATCATGACACCGAAAAAAGAAAGAAAATTTTAGAAAAAAACCATTCTGATAAGGCTAAAGCCGAAGAAATGGTAAAGCTAATTTTTAAAAATTAACCCTATCCACCACCTTCTGGATATTAAACTCCTCCAGACAGGCCCAATCTCCTCTGTAACACTCCTTATCTCCAAATACAGAACATGGCCTGCAGCTAAGATCTTTCACCTGAACAACATCTTCTTCGCTCTGTCCGAATCCTAAAAATCCTGCATAAGGATGAGTTGCCCCCCAGATAGAAACACATCTCGTTCCTACAAGGCTCGCAAGATGCATATTCGCAGAATCCATGGAAATCATAAGTTCCAGCTGAGAAATCTGATGAAGTTCTTCTGTAAGATTTAATTTTCCGGATAGATTTTTTGTATTCGGGATCTGAGATTCCCATTTTTCAAGGGTTTCTGTTTCTTTTTTACCACCTCCAAAGAAATACACCGTATGTTTCCTGGCGAGAATCCTGACCAGCTCATATGATTTTTCCAGAGGAAGCATTTTCCCTTTATGCTGGGCAAAAGGAGCAAAACCGATCCCTGATTTATTCGTTGAAACAGGTCTGAGCCGATGTGAAAGCTCTACTTTGAATCCCATATCACGGAAAACATCCGCATAGCGTTCCACCGTTTTTTTCAGCTGCACTTTTTCCAGATTCCAGACGTCCGTAAGGAGCTCTTTCTCTTCCTTACCTTTATCAATTTTAAAAACCTTAAATCCTTTTTTTCTGTATATCCTGTCTAAAATCTTAGTCCGGATTACATCATGAAGGTTAGCAATACAGTCCGGATTAAACTCACGGATCAGTTCATTACTGAGTTTTCTCAAGCCAAAAAGTCCTTTGTAATCATCCAGATCAATTCCTTTAAAAGTCACATTAGGAATTCCCGCAAACAAAGCTTCAAAATTTTTCCTGGAAACCATAATAATTTCCACACCGGGATTCTGCTCCAGAAATTCTCTGAAAACAGGTACAGTCATTGCCACATCTCCAAATGCGGAAAAACGATATGCTAAAATTCTAGTCACCGTTATGATTTCAGTTGGTAAGCAACTGCATAAAACTTAATCTGCTTCGTCATTGCCATCAGTCCGTTGGCTCTGGAAGGAGAAAGAAACTCCTGTAGTCCTATTTCTGCAATAAAATCAAAATCAGAATCCAGGATTTCCTGAGTGGAATGCCCACTGTAAATGCTTACTAAAAGCGAAACAATTCCTTTGGGTAAAATACCATCAGAATCTGCATTAAAGAAAAGCTTCCCATCTTTGAATTCGGCATCAATCCAAACTTTGCTCTGACAGCCTTTAATCAGATTTTCTTCCGTTTTTCTGTCTTCCGGTAAGCCTTTCAGTTCTTTTCCAAGATCAATGATGTACTCATATTTTTGCTCCCAGTCTTCAAGAAAAGCGAATTCGTCGATTATTTCCTGCTGTTTTTCTTTAATGGTCATTTTAAATCAATTTCTTGTGCAAAGATAACCAATTTTGTAAAATTTATTGCCGGGCTGCTTTTTCAAAAAGCTGCAGGATTTTTGTCTCTTCATTCTCCCAGCAAAAAACGTCTGCTGCTTTATTCAGTTCATTCTGATAATGCAGTCTTCCTCTCTGAAGAACAAGATTTATCACTTTCTCAATGGTCTCAGGCTGATGATCAGAAACGATTTCCCCTACATCAAACTGATTTTTTATCCTTTGCATCTCCGGGAAATTAATCATCACAAGTGGCACTCTAGACTGAATATAATCACAAACTTTATTGGGAAGTGAATAATAGTAGCTTACCCCGTTATTTTCTTCAAGACTAAACCCTACATCAGCAGTTTTGGTTATCTCCCTGAGATTTTCCGGTTTCAATTTGCCCAGAAAAAAGACTTTATCCTGAAGCTTTTCCTGAATCACAAGCTCTTCATATTCTTTTTTCTTCGGGCCGTCACCCGCAATTTTCAGAACAGCATCTTTAATGTGATGCATCGCCACAATCATTTTTTCTATTCCTCTAGATTGATTAATTGCTCCCTGGTACAAAATAATTTTAGGATGATTTTCAGGAATTTCAGGAGCAGAAAGGATTTTTCTCGGGATATTTCTTACTACTACCGGATTGACATTATATTGTTCATGAAACCATTCGGCATAGCTTTCACTTTCTGTCATCATAAGATTCATGTGAGGAACCAGCTTTCTTTCAAGCACTCTCCAGAATTTCTGCGAAAACCTGTTCTGAACCGATGGCATTTCCGTGAAAATTTCATGACTGTCAAAGACCAAAGGGATGTTCAGTTTTCTGGAAATGAGATAATTTGGCAGAAGTGCATCAATGTCATTGGCATGAAGAATAGTATCTTTGTCCGCTTTTTTCTTCAGTTCTTTATATAATTTCCAGTTGAATTCAAAATAAGCAGTCTTCAGACTTTTAGATTTCAGAGCAATCCTTGAAAAGGGATATGGACGCTCCATTTTTTCATTCCCCTGCCAGTCATTCCCTATCAGATCTATGGAATATCCCTTATCAAAAAGGGTTTTGCACACCTTTTCGATCCTCTGATCAGTATACAGATTACTAAAAGCCGAAGTAATTATTTTTTTCCTCATGAACTCTTCTTACCTAGTATTAAATGATAGATCTGAATAAAGCAGATTAGCCCGTTTGGAATGATAACCGGCCAAAGTGGTCCGCTGAAGAAGCCATAAATGACAAAACAAATGCAGCCAATCATATTGACAATTCTGATTTTTCTTACATCTTTCAGTATGAAACTCAATACAATAAAAAGAGAAGCAGAATAGCCGATGTAAGTGGTAAGTTCAGGATTCATGGGGAAAATTTAAGGATAACAAACTTAATCATTTTCAATAAGATAATAAAATTTTTTCTGCCATAAAGTCATTTATTGAATTTTGGTAAAATATTTGTAATTTAGATAATGAATAAATGGCAATGTTGCTTTTATTCTAATGAGATATATTATGGATTATAAGTTTTCACAAGGTTTGAGCCAGGTGTTCAAACAAAGCAAGAGCGAAGCGAAAAGGCTCAAGAGTGAATTTCTTAATACAGAACATCTACTTTTAGGTATTATAAAAACAGAAAACTCTGCAAAAGAAATCCTTCAAAACCTTAATGCCGATCTTACACAAATCAGAAGAAAAATTGAAACTTTAAATACAGCAAGTCTTAATCCTATTTCTGAAGAGGTTACCAATATTTCTTTCACCAAGATGGCAGATCATGCTATTAAACGTGCAGAGTTAGAATGCCGACAATATAAAAGCAATGAAATTAATACCGTTCACCTGCTTTTAGGTATTCTTTATAAATATGAGGACCCTACTTCAAATATTCTGGGGGCTTATGACATCGACTATGAGGGAGTTTCAAGAGAGTACCAGACTATGCTTAAAAATTCAGGTCAGTCTCCTCAGATGAGTGCTTATGATGATGATGATGATGAGAGAGAAGAATTTGAGCAAATGAGAAAGCCTACAGGAAATCTAGGTTCTGCAAAAAGTAAAACGCCTACATTGGATAACTTTGGTAGAGACCTTACTTCTTTGGCAAGAGACGGAAAGCTGGACCCAGTGATCGGGCGTGAAAAAGAAATTGAGAGAGTTTCTCAGATCTTATCCCGCAGAAAGAAAAACAATCCTCTCCTTATCGGGGAACCGGGAGTTGGTAAATCTGCTATCGCTGAAGGTTTGGCATTAAGAATTCAACAGAAAAAAGTGTCCAGAGTTCTTTACGGAAAACGTGTGATCACTTTGGATCTGGCAAGTTTGGTTGCCGGAACCAAATACCGTGGTCAGTTTGAGGAAAGGATGAAGGCTATTATGACGGAACTGGAGAAAAACAGAGATGTCATCTTATTTATTGATGAGCTTCACACCATCGTAGGAGCTGGAAGTTCTACCGGAAGTTTAGATGCTTCCAATATGTTCAAGCCGGCTTTGGCAAGAGGTGAAATTCAATGCATCGGGGCAACCACTCTGGATGAATACCGTCAGTATATTGAAAAAGACGGAGCTCTGGAAAGAAGATTCCAGAAAGTAATGGTTGAACCTACTTCCATTGATGAAACCATTCAGATTCTGAACCAGATCAAAGATAAGTATGAAGAGCATCATAATGTAATTTATACTCCGGAAGCCATTGCTGCGTGTGTCAATCTGACATCGAGATATATTACGGATCGTTTCTTACCGGATAAAGCGATTGATGCGATGGACGAAGCAGGATCCCGTGTTTATATCAAAAACATGAAAGTTCCTACTGAAATCATTGATTTTGAAAAGAAAATCGAAGAGATCAAAGAACTGAAGCAGAAAGCGGTAAAAGCTCAGGATTACCTTGAAGCAAGAAAGCTGAAAGATGAAGAAGAACGTCTTCAGATGGAACTCAATTTTGCTCAGGAAAAATGGGACAAAGATGTAAAAGAGAAAAAAGAAACCGTAACAGAAGAAAATGTAGCAGAAGTGGTTTCTATGATGAGTGGAGTTCCTGTAACAAAAGTTGGTAAGAACGAACTTGACAAATTAGCACAGATGGATGATAAACTGAACGGTAAAGTAATCGGGCAGGAAGACGCTGTGAAAAAGGTTGTAAAAGCAATCCAGAGAAACAGAGCCGGGCTTAAAGATCCGAACCGTCCTATCGGTACCTTTATTTTCCTTGGTACAACCGGGGTTGGTAAGACCGAACTGGCTAAAGTAATGGCAAGAGAATTATTTGATTCTGATGAAGCCTTGATCAGAATTGACATGAGTGAATACATGGAAAAATTTGCGGTGTCAAGACTGGTAGGTGCGCCTCCGGGATATGTAGGATACGAAGAAGGCGGCCAGTTAACCGAGGCTGTCAGAAGAAAACCTTATGCTGTAGTTCTTTTGGATGAGATTGAAAAAGCCCATCCGGATGTATTCAATATCCTGTTACAGATCCTTGATGAAGGTCACGTTACAGATAGTTTAGGAAGAAAAATCGATTTCAGAAATACGATTATCATCCTTACATCCAATATCGGAACCAGAGATCTTAAAGATTTCGGAGATGGTGTAGGATTCGGAACATCTGCTAAAAAGTCAACTTCAGATACAAGAGCAAGAAGCACCATTGAAAATGCCCTTAAAAAGGCGTTTGCTCCTGAGTTCTTAAACAGAATTGATGATATCATTATCTTCAACTCTCTTGTACAGGATGACATCAAGAAAATCATTGATATTGAACTGAACAAATTGTACGGCAGACTTGAAAAATTAGGATATAAAGTAGAGCTTACAGATGAAGCGAAAGACTTTATTTCTGAAAAAGGATGGGATAAAGATTTCGGTGCAAGACCATTGAAACGTGCTATCCAGAAATATATTGAAGACTTATTGGCAGAAATGCTGGTAAACAAGCAATTATCTGAAGGAGAAACCGTAGTTCTTGACCTGAATGAGGCTAAAGACGGACTGATTGGAAAGACGCAGAAAGCAAAGAAATCAGCCGCTGAGAAATCTTCTCAGTCTTAATGAAAAATAAATAATTTAATTCAATAGAAAAGCATCGGGAATATTTTCCGATGCTTTTTGTTTTTATCAGTTTTGGCTAAAACCAATGGTATTTTGAATATTGTGTTGCTGGCTGAAGCCGTTTCAATTGATGCATCAGGCTTTAAAGCCCCACCACAAAACCGATAGTCGGAACCAGGCCACTTGAAAATACACTGGAATTTTGCTTCCAAAGAACATTATACATTAATCCTAGCTGCATAAAAGAATTATTTCCAATCCGCTGCATATATCCTCCACCAAGATATAATGCATTTTCTTCCGTATTATATTTGTAATCGTAGTATTTATCCTTATAATCAATAAAATAATGTTGGTAGTTGGCTCCTAAATAAAACGTTCTGGCAAAATAATAATTGACAAAAGGACCTACCCCGAACATTGTTGATTTATAATAGTCCGAAGTCTGCCAGGAAACGGTTCCCACTACTCCTCCTTCAAGATCATCAGTTAGCCTGTAGCCCACTCTGGGTGAAGCAGACAGGTTAAAAGCACTGTTGCTTCCAAATCCTACCCCGATACCTCCTCCGAAGGTCCATTTGCTGTTTTCCTGTACCGGTGTGCCTACAGAAATCTGGGAAAATACTGATCCTGAGCCTATCAGCATCACAGAAATAATAAACTTTTTCATATTTAGATATATATTTTGTTTGATGATATTTTATTCATCCGGCATACGTTATAAGCCGGTTAGATAATAATCCCGATTACTATCGTTTTTATCAATGTTTAAAATTATGGTTTTTTTACGACTTTATTAGTTGTATTTTTGCCGCATCAAACTAAGAACTCCCGTTAAGAGTTTCGTAAAATTGAAATACAATGAAAATAGTAGTAGGCCTCTCCGGAGGTGTAGATTCTAGTGTTACAGCTTATTTGCTGCAGCAGCAGGGCCATGAAGTAGTGGCTTTATTCATGAGAAACTGGAACGATGCTTCCGTAACATTAGAAGATGAATGTCCCTGGATTGAGGACAGTAATGATGCTCTTATGGTGGCACAAAAGCTTGGAATTCCTTTCCAGGTGATAGACATGAGTGAACTGTACAAAGAACGTATCGTTGATTATATGTTTGCCGAATACGAAAAAGGCAGAACTCCCAACCCTGATGTATTGTGTAACAGAGAAGTAAAATTCGATGTTTTTATGAAGACAGCAATGTCTTTGGGTGCCGATAAGGTAGCAACAGGACATTATGCAAGGGTAACTTCCACTTTTGATGAAAACGGTAAAGAAATTTTCCATCTTCTGGCAGGGAAAGACAATAATAAAGATCAGTCCTATTTCCTTTGCCAGCTGAGCCAGGATCAGCTTTCAAAAGCGCTATTCCCTATCGGCGAACTTACAAAGCCACAGGTAAGAGAAATTGCGAAAGAAATCGAGCTGGTAACGGCAGATAAAAAAGATTCACAGGGGTTGTGCTTTATCGGAAAAGTAAGCCTTCCACAGTTTTTACAGCAGCAATTGAAACCTAATGAAGGCGAAATCGTAGAAATTTTCAAAGATTCTCCTCTTTTTTCAGAAGAAAAACCTGAATTTTCATCTAAAGAAGAAGAGCTGGAGTATTTATCCAGAAAAATCAATTATAAAAAATCTGACGGAAAAGTTATCGGGAAGCATCAGGGAGCCCAGTTTTTCACGATCGGACAAAGCAAGGGACTTGGAATAGGCGGACATAAAGAAAGCTGTTTTATCATCTCCAGAGATATGGAAAACAACATCCTTTTCGTAGGAGAAGGCAGTCATTTCCCGGGATTACACAAAAAAGCGCTGAAAATTGATAATTCAGAACTGCACTGGGTACGTGAAGACATGCGACTTCAGAACGGTGAATCTATGGAAGTAATGGCAAGATTCAGATACAGACAGCCTTTGCAGAAAGCAACCCTGTACCAGTTTGAAAATGCATTTTATATTGAATTTGATGAGCTCCAGTCTGCTATTGCTGAAGGTCAGTTTGCTTCATGGTATATCGATGAGGAATTGATCGGCAGCGGGGTGATTTCGTAAGAGTTTTCGGGATTCGGGATTTAATGGTGCGAGTTCCTGAATGAAGAGCTTCTAAGTATACCGGGATTGTTTTTTTAAGGAGAATATTTTTTTGAAATTTTACTGTAACGTTTTTTAAGTTATCGTACTTACTCAGTAAATAACAATAAAAAATATTACTATGAAAACATCTTCAAAAAACCAGTATGCTTATGCAAACAATATCCTGATTACTCTTGTATCTGCAGTTTTTGGGTATAATCTTTATCAGGCTATTGTACATCCGGAAAAATCCAACATTGCGCTGGCCTTAATGCTGGTAATTCTGACTTTCGTTATGGTCCGGAAATATGGTCACAAACCGGCCAGTGAAAAGAAAGATATTTAATATCAACCCTACATAATAAAGCCCGGAACATTAGTTTCGGGTTCGTTTTTTATAAAAATATCTATTTAATCTTTTTATTAAAATAACCTGACATAAAAATCACTGTAACAATACATTCAGCTATTAAAATCATAACCAGAAATCCAACAGGTTTTTCCAATACAATTCCTCTGATCAGCTTTATGATTCCCAATAGAAAAATAAAACCGGTAAAATAAAGTGTCACTTCTGAAATCTTTTCTTTAAAGGAATTGAGCATAAAGACCGAAGCGTAGAAACCAAGAATCAGTAAAATGTAGAACTTCAGGAAATCGGGTCCTTTAAGCACGACAGGATTAAATGTCTGACATGTTGTCCAAAGCCACATAAGACTGCTCACAACAGGAACTGAGTGTATGATGATTTTTTTCATAATCATTAGTTTTATCCGCCACAACCGCCGCAGCCTCCTCCACAACCGCCGCCGCAGCTTGATCCGCCACAGCTTCCTCCATCACTATCTGCTTTCTTTTTTCCTTTGGGATCTGATGCTTCATAATCTCCGATGGCAGATACAACCACTCCCAGGATGAAAATAACTGCAAATACAACTCCTGTTACGAGTAAGCCTGTAAATCCATTCCCTTCAGTGCATGAGAACAGCATCAGTAAAATAAAAGCCGGGATAAAGGAAGCGATCTTCTTTATCCAGGTCAGCACTTTAGATTTCTTCCCCGGCGCTTTCCAGATTTCTTCCGGGGCTTCCTGCTGAATACTTTCCGGTAGGCTGCCAGGGTATCTTCAAACCAGTTCTGATGTTTCTCTTTTTCTGCTATTCCTCCATTGGATGGATGATGATGAAGATTTTTTTTCAGAATATCCGGGCAAAATTCCTCCCAATAGTTCCGGGTATAGATCAGGTGCATGTGCCATACCTTATCTACAACTTTGCTGGGAGAAGCACCGTTGGGAAGAATACAGCAGAGGTAAACAAACTTTTTATATTCTTCTATCGCCTTTCTTGCAAAATCAAGGCTCCAGCTTTCCTCTTTTGCCAGCTTTTTTGAGAAAGGAAAATTAACGCCGGGAGCATCCAGAGAAAACTCCTGTATCCGTTTCCAAAGGGATTCGTCTTTTAATATCATTTTTGTTTCCATTGTTTTGCTATTTGTTTTCTATTCAAATATCAATGGATTATACAATATAAAAGTCTTTCAAAAATCTTTTTGGTTTCATAAAAATCTTAAATTAGTCTTATAAAATTAACCGATGAAAAAGGAAGATATTCTGCATCTTGAAAAGCTTATGAATTTCTTAAGCCGGCAGTTTTTAAAGAAAAACCATTGGGGAGACGTTACCAAAACCGAATGGTCTTATATAAGTGCTGAACTGAACGATCTGATTGTCAGTGATCATTCCGAAAAGGAAATAAAAAAAGAGCCTGATCTTCTGGGAACAAATTATCTGTATGAGCATCTGATTATCAATAAGCTGAAAAAATTCAAACAGAATGAAAATGCTGTCCTGAGCAGACCAAATCTTGCCAAACTTAGCCTTATTGTCAAAGTTCTGGGCTATTCGAATTATATAGATTTTATTAATTCCAATACGGAATCCTTCAATTTTAATGACCTGAGAATTGAAATGAACAATGTTAATCTGAATACAGCACTTTTAGACCGTTTGGTAGGCTGCTGGTACTCATATAACCGAAATCTGCCTGATAATCCTTTGATGGCAGAAGAAGACCGTATATGGCGCTCTGCGATGGAAATTTATAAGTCGGAAACTACCGGAGAATATTTTATTGAGAGAAGCGGTGGTGATCACCATAAATATTTTGGAAAAGTAACCGCCTATTCAGATTATGTTTTCATCATCATGAACAGCAATACTTTTATCCGCCAGAGGCATTTTATTTCAAGGATAAAAGATAGTAAAGAGAAACTTAAAAACCTGGACTATAAACTCCACGAAATCCACTTTATAAGCACTTGTATAAGCTTCAATCAGGAGCCGATTGCATTGTTTGAAATCTTCAGAAAAGCAGACAGGAAAAACTTTATTTCCGATTCCATCAGTTTTCCGATTGACAGTGATGAGATTCCGGAATCTATTGTAAAACAGCTTGAAAATACAGAATCCAACAGGATTGATTACAGATAGTTAAGACATTCAGATCTTATTAAATTTACCAAATGATTCTTTATGCTGGCTTAAATTATATTTCTCTTATGCCTGGAATACATTTAATCCTTCAAAACCAATAGATTACTGCAATAATTCTTTAACTTGATAGTTCTAATTATGAACCCCTCAATGCCACCGTTATGGAATATTGTGAATTGTATGAAGTATTGAAGAGTCATTTTGATTCAGGAAAAAGCACGATTGAAATAAAGGAGCTGAATGCAATCATTGAGTCAGTTCCTTTTGAATCTAAAGTTTCTGACCTGCTCTATGGTTCAGAGCACCAACATTGCAGTAAACATCAGCAAACTCTGGAAATCAACGAAAAAGGATATCTTCTTTATCATCATCCTACGGTAGACATCAAAGATTTTGAGATTGAATGCAACAAAAAGTTTGAATATTACATTCTGAAGAGCTCAGATATTGAAAAAACTGACGGTTGCATTTTTTTCTTTCATGGCCTGAATGAAAAGAAATGGGACAAATATCTCCCGTGGGCTTATGAACTGGCTCAAAGGACGAAAAAAGCCATTATACTTTTCCCTATCGCTTTTCATATGAACCGTGCAGAACCTATCTGGAGTGACCGCCACCACATGATGGAAGTAGTACGTTTCAGGAAGAAAAAGTATCCGGAAAATATGAATTATTCTTATGTAAATGCTGCCATAAGTTCCCGGCTGGAAGCTCATCCTCAAAGGATGTTCTGGTCTGGTCTCCAGACCTATTCTGATATTACCGAAGTGGTAAAAGATATCAAAAACGGGCACTTAAAAAGTATTTCCCGGGATGCAAAATTAGATTTATTCGGGTATTCCATAGGATCTTTCCTTTCCATGATCATCAAAATGGCTGATCCGGATCATTACTTTTCCGAATCGAAGGTTTTCTGCTTTTGCGGTGGAATGAAGATCGACCGGATGTTTCCGATATCCAAATACATTATGGATACCCAGGCAACCGTCAAAATGCAGTCGGTTTTTACGGAGCTCCTGAGTTCGGATTTTAAATCAGACTCCCGCCTGAAGCATTATCAGACCGAAGCATTACATCCACAGGAAAGCTGGTTTAAAAAGATGCTCCGCTATAATTATTTTCAAAAAGAGAGAGAAGAAAGGATTCAGGAAATCCAGACCCAGATCAAAGCTTATGTGCTGGAGAAAGATAGTGTTGCTCCTCCAATCGAAGCTTTAAATACGCTGCAGAGAGGTTACAGGAATATCAACGTTGATATTGAAATCAAAGACTTTCCGTATGAATATTCCCATATGGTTCCTTTTCCTCTTGCCCATAAGCACAAGAAAGAAGTTACGGAAGCCTTTCATCATTTTATAACAGCTGCCTCTGATTTTTATAAAAGCTGATTTCAAGGATAAAAGAGAGAAAGGAAAAGTTTAAAAAACAATAATATAAGATCCATGGTGTTTGTTTTTAACGGTTGTTGATCAACTGACTAACCAGTCTTTGAAGTCTTTCACACGGTCTCTGCTTACCGTAATCTCATCATCAGGCTGAAATACCAGCTCTACTTTGTAGTAAGGCGAAGTATGGATATTTTTGATATAATCTGAGCTTATAATAAACTGCCTGTTGACACGGAAAAACTTTTTTTCATCCAGGACATCTTCCAGTTCGTCAAGCGTAAAATCTGATGGATAAGTACGGTCTTCCGTCTGAAGGTAAACGATTTTGTTCTCACTGAAAAAACAGCTTATTTCGTGAGTCTGTATGATTTTAAGATTATATCCTATTTTAACCAGAACTCTGGAAAGTGTTGATTTTTCTTTTCTGATCAGCTGTTTGATATCCTGAGAAGCATTGGTATCATTGGCAGGAATGAATGATTTGAACTTCTCAACAGCACCTTCAAGATCTTCATCAAGGATGGGCTTTAAAAGATAATCGATGCTGTTCAGTTTAAATGCTTTCAGCGTGTACTGGTCAAAAGCTGTCGTATAAATGATGAACCCTTTGGTAGGCACCTTCTCAAAGATATCGAAAGAAAGACCGTCACCTAAAACAATATCGGAGAAAATCAGCTGGGGATGTTCATTTTCAGAAAACCAGGATATTCCTTCTTCTACTGATTCTATTTTAGCAACTATTTCAATTTCAGGGAAATTACCCAGCATTCTTTCCAATTTCCTTGAAGCCGGTTTTTCGTCTTCTATAATAACAGTTTTGATCATTGAGCTTTACTTTTGGTTTTCAGATTTCAGGAAATAAAGGTAGATAAAAGCGCAGAGATTTTAATAGTCTATCGGCTTTTTCTCTTTTCTGAGTTCTTTTTCAATCATATCTCTTTCCCATTCGGAATCAAAAATAAACAGCTTTATCGCTTTTACAAGAAGGATAAGCCCCCATATTCCAAGTATGGCATATCTGTCGAATAATTGGATTCTGATCACTTTTTCATCAAAAATATCATCAGGAGCAATAAGCACAGCAACGACTGCAAATATGAAAATGCTTCTGTAGAATTTTTTGATGTTTTGGGTTCTTGTGCAGGCAGTTTGGTAATCCATGATTGTATAATTTTTTTAGTTATTATGGGTTAAAATGTTTTTATTTTTGGTTTTTCTTCTTTATCCATCAGTTCTTTTATTTTTCTTTCCTCCCATTCTTTACCGATTCCATATACATTTACGGCATGAAATGCAAGTCCGATCCCCCAACCCAGTGCAGGCCATAAAAACCATAAATATCCGGGAGCAGTAAGAATATTTAGTACAGCTAAAAAGGGAATTACAAGACAGTAAGAAGTAAGATTTCCATAAAATTCTTTCAGTTCTTTTACTCTTCTTGTTGCTTTTCTGTAAGCAATTGTTTCTTTATCAGGTAAAATTTCCATAATGTTTTGTTTTAAAGGTTAATTTGTTTTCCTTGAGTCAAAGGTAGTTAAGAAAGAAGCCTCCAATCAATTTTATATTACCGAACGGTAGAAAATGGTACCTGAATGGTAAGAACCTCTACTTAATAGATAAAAGGGATCAGCTTTTTTGTACTTTTTCTGTAGGCGATATATTCTTCTCCGAACTGCTCTACCAAAGCCTGTTCTTCAATTTTAATCCTATAGGCGAAAGCTAAAAAAGGAGGCACAAAAGCAAAGAGTAATGAAAGCCAGTTATTGAGATACAAGCCAAGTCCAAGTGATGTTAACAGGGAAAAAGCATAGGAAGGATGCCTCAGGTATTTATAAAAACCTTCTTTTTTGATTTTATGATCCTGTCTGATGGTAACATCCACCGTAAAATATTTTCCCAGGGACCTGATAATAATGTATCTGAAAATAATCCCGGTCAGAATGAAAAACTCTCCAAGGTAAAGAATCCAGTTAGCCTTAATTATCGGCAAGCGGGTATTATAGGATATCATCACTGAGCTCATAATAGAAAAAGGAATGGCCAGCCATAAGATATTCAGGGTAGATCTGTCCTTATCTTTTTTGTCTTCTTTTCCGGATTTAAGCCTGTTTTTATACAATATCTCCGTAAGAAACCAGGCAGCCATTGAAATATAAAATAAGATGGATAAAGTATTCATTTCCGTAAGTTTTTAAGGTTAATTTTAAAATGAATCACTAAAACATGTTTTTTTAATGATCTTTTTTCTTATCAAGTATTTCACGGATCTTATCTTCCTCCCACTTTTTTACGGCTCCGATTTTTGGTAAAAAAACGGAAAGCGCATGAGCCAGAAGTCCGATTCCCCAGAAGATGGCAGTGAAGAAGTTTTTAAACTGAAAATAGCTTTCTCCCGGTTCCAGATGTGAAATATTATAAAAGACAATGATGATGTTTACTGCCACATAAACAAATAAATGTCCATAGAACCCAGTCAGTTGTTCCACCTGCTTTTTTGCCTGCTGATATTGAATATCATCTTCATCAAATTTTTCCATTGCTTCTGTTTTTTTGTTGATTCATAATTTCTCTGATCTTCTTTTCCTGCCAGGACTCCCCGATCCCGAAAATCTTGAAAGCCCTGAATGCCAAAACCATTCCCCAGGCTAATGCCGGATACCAAAACCAATACTCTCCCTTACTTGTTAAAAGATTGACAAAGAATAAGAAAGGGATAATAATACAGTATGTAATCAGGCTGGAATAAAACTTTTTCATTTCCCTAACCCTCTTTTGGGCCCTTTTATAAGCAGCAGCTTCCTCTTCAGGTTCTTCACTGGAAATTTGAGGTTTAGCTAAAAGCATCGGAAGCTTTACTTTAAAATGATCTTCTGATTTTTCTATAAAAACATTCCGTTCTGTAAGCAGAGAATAACGCTGTACAATATTGGCAAGACCAATCCCGGAGCTTTCTTTGATCTGTTCCCGTACCTGCAGATTGTTTTCAATGCAGAGGGTATTCCCGTCTGAAAAAATTCTGATAGTAAGCGGTTTTGATGATGTAGCAAAATTATGTTTGATACAGTTTTCAAGCAGCAGCTGCAGGGAAAGCGGGACTACATACTTCTGATAATCTTCACCAGGAACATCAAAACTAAAATCTACACTGTCTTCAAACCTGGTTTTTAAAAGTTCACAATAGGTTTTTGCAAATTCTATTTCATCTTCCACTGTCACCAGTTCTTTATCTTTCTGTTCTAGTACATAGCGGTAAATCTTTGACATTGAAGCGGTAAACTTCTGTGCCTGCCGTGGATTTTCATCAATCAGGGAGCTTAAAACATTCAACGAATTAAAAAGGAAATGAGGATCCAGCTGATTTTTTAAACTTTCAAACTGTGCATTCGCAGATTTGGCAATAAGCTTCTGCTCCACCACTTCTTTTCTGGAAGTTTTCTTCAGCTCCTCCATAAAACTTTTCGCATGTAGAAAAGCAGAGATCAGCAGAGCAATATTGATCATAAACCAATTGGTAACTCCATATTTTGATGAGAAAAACTCTTCTGCAGTGGCTGTTTTCTGAATGACAACATAGTTCATATAATTACAGAAATAGACCAGAATAAAGTTTCCGATGATAATGGAGACAATACTTAAGACAGCCCTTGTACGGGTAGCTTCTGACCAGGGAAATTTTTTATTGAGGAATTCATTGATAAATCCGTTTCCAAACCCCAGAACAAAAGAATACATCGTCGAAAGGAGCAAAGTGATCAAAAAGGTGTGCATTGTCTTTTCATCATTAAAAAACAAGAAGAAAAACAATGTGGTTCCTAACGAAGTCCAAAGTAATGTGGTAAGGTATTTACGCTTCATGACCTGTTTTCTTGACTCAAAATTAGTTTTTATTAAAGGTATCAAAAATTAATTCTTACCGAAGGGCTGATTTTCTTTTCTGAATGGTATAAAAAAACCTTCACAAATGAAGGTTGATTTTTACTTAAAAGAATAGAAAACTATTTTGCTTTTTCTGCAGGCAAGGTAAGGAAATAATCTGCTTCAGCTTTTCCCCAGTTAGGATCTAAAACAGTTTTGGGTTTGTAGGCTTTAAATTTTGCCTGAGCATCTTTAAACATTTCCAATCCCTTCGTTATACTGCCTCCGTACTGTTCAGGAGTAAAATACATATCTTCTGCCTTGATCAGGGCAATTCTCGGATTCGAAGGATCTAATTTCTCTGCAACATTAAGCTCTTCTGCTGCTCTTGCACCGTCTGTCATGTAACGCTGGGCAGGATTTACCATCATTCTCAGAGAATAAGACACTTTTCTCAACAGATGTATTTCCGCATTATCAGTTCCGGCAAGGTTCTGAGCCATTGAAAGGTGCTTCTCCGCCTGATCAGCGATAACATCAAGCTCCTGCATTTTCCCCTCTCTCATCAGGACTCTTCCTTTCTGAATTAAAGAAAAAGCAGCGTAGTATGCCGGAAGCCATTTCGAGCTTTCTTTGCTTCCTATTCTCTGGAAGTCATTAGACAGAGCCTGGAAGTCTTCCGGTGTTTTACAGGTTTCTATCCTGGCGATTTTATCAGACATTATTTTGCCGTAATCTGCCTGTGCAAAAGCAGTTAAGCTCATAAAAGCTAAAGCAAAGCTTAAAAGGTATTTTTTCATGATTCAAATTTTAAAAGTTAGTGATGTTTGTGGGTCCTAAGTTATGTTTTTATAAATTATTATTGATAGCATCATCTGTTTTGTCTACTCCAAAACTTATAAATGCTCCTATGAATACAAAAGTATTGACCGGCGGCACAATTGCGGAGCTCCTGGAGCCATCTGCCGAAAAATTATAGCCATATACATTTTTTGATCCTAAAATATTACTGATACTCAGCACAAATACGGGAAAAGATTTCGCATCCTTTTTACCGATGTTCGGAAGATAATTGATACTGAAATTCAATGCGTTGTAATCTTTCAATCTACCTTCATTACGGGTATAATTAATCACTTCCCCATTATTAACCTTAGAAGCAATGTCATAATAAGGGCGTCCTTTCGCATAGGTATAAGACAGGTTTACCCCTAATTTCCATTCCGGAATAAATCTTTTTGCCACTGCTGAAAGCGTATGTTCTGCTGCAAAGCCCGGCTGCAGGCTCACAGGATAATTCAGGAAATCTCTTTTTGAATCCAGATACGAGTAACTGATCCAGTAATCAATATTTTCAAATGTTTTTTTATTATCTCTCCAGAAAAACTCCAGTCCTTTGGCATATCCGTATCCATTATTGTTCAATGCAGTCTGGATCTGCTGATTCTGCTCTTTATCCTGGGTTATATTGAAGGTTTTGATCAACTGATCATATTTTTTGTAAAACGCTTCAAAACGTAATGTTCTGCCTTCTGATGCCCTCTGAACCTGGAAGATATAATGCTGAGACTTCTGAAAACCAAGATTTGCAGGCCCGTTGATGTATTTACTTTCCGGATTCTGATAAAAAAGTCCGTAAGCTAGCGAAGTGGTCCAGTCTTTTGCCAGACGATAAGCAATCGCAAAACGTGGTGCAATATTGCTCTTTCCTAAGAATGATGAATGTTCTGTTCTTACTCCAATTTTCGCGGACAAAGCATTGCTGAAGCCAAGATCTGTTTCCACAAAAGCTGATGAGATTAAATCCTTGTAATGCTTTTGTACGGCTTCAAAATTCAGATTTTCATCGGTATTATTAAGCTCAAAACCTCCCCTTACCGCACTGATTCTGTTGATTTTTCTTTCAAGAACTGCTTTAAAATTCAGGTAATTTCCATCAGTCAGAAGCTGGCTCCTGTTGGATTCGACATCATTGGTTTCTGTAGAAAAATGAAGATCCGACCTGTTATAAGAGTAAGAACCACCCACATTCAGCAGATATTTTCCAAACTTTTGTTTAAAAGAGAGATTATGAAAAGTGTTTTTACCATTAAGCTTTACCAGACTGAACTCATATCCGGGTTCAAGACTTTCCGACCTTACACCCATTCTATTGGAATTGAACATTCCGTAATATTTAAAAAATCCTCCTGATTTTGTTTTAAATCTGAAATTCAGGTCTCCATTAAAACCTTGTGGTGCCTCAACAAAATCTGTATTAAAATTAAAAACTTTCTGCATCAGGCTTAAAAGAGAATATCCTGCTGTAGCCCCGTAGGAATAGTTTTTATGATCTGATAACTTTTGAAACCCGGCATTCAGGAAAATAGGTGAAATCCCAACATTATAAGAAGTTTCATCCGGAAGATCAACACTTTCCAACATCAATGCTCCTGAAAGGGCTTGCCCATACAGTGCTGAATAGCCACCACTTGAAAATATATTGCCTTTAAAAAGAGAGGTATTGAACTGATCTCTTCCTGCAATTCCCGGAACCGAATTGGAAAAATAATTGTTAATAAGACTTCCGTCCATAAAAATTTTAGACTCCGTTCCCGTACCTCCTCTGATGAAAAGGCCTTCTGTTCCGCCTACTTTTTGTACCCCGGGAAGATAAGTCAGTGCTGAAGAAATCTGCCCGTCGGCTCCTGCTGTGGTATAAATATCAATGGGAGTAAGCAGTGCTGTTGCTCTTTTCTTATCGCTGGCTTCAATAGATCCGGCAGAAACAACAACTGCATCAATTTCGCTGATCTGTTCTTTAAGGTCAACATTCAAAGAGACATCCTGATTTTCAATAGAAACCGGTCTTTCTACGTTTTCATATTTCGGATGGGTAAAAGTAATGATATGAGCTCCTTTTTCTGAAGTTTCAAATGTAAAATTACCCTGAGCATCTGTAGTTGTCCCGTCGTAAGTATCTTTAAGTGTTACATTTACCTCAGCGACTCCTTTGTTTTTGAAGGAAACTTTTCCCGATATTTTCACCTGAGAATATGCCATGATGGAAGCGATCAGGAAAAAAAGAACTAGTATGTTTTGTCCTTGTGTTTTCATTTTTATTGTTTTCTGGATCAAAAATAGCACAGTAAATGCCTTCCTGTAAAAAAATTGTTACCGAAAGGCATTCTTTTGCTACCGAATGGTAATTAATGAACCGGGATACAAAAATCCACAATCATTTTTCCTTCCGGATGTTCTTTAAAGTTTGAGTGATAGATTTCATAGGGAAAGGTCCTCCTGATCGTGTAATGGTGCTCATTCATCCATAAAAACAAAGAGACCCAGCATTGCTCAAAGTCATTCAGGGTAACTTCACCACTTCCTACAATGTATTTTCCGGCATCTAAAGTTTCCGCAAAAACTTCTCCTTCCTGCTTCTGTAGTTTTTCATCCAGAAGCATGCAGGCGTGAATCCTGACTTTATCAAGAGGGGTTATTTTGCAGCTGTCATGATAAACGGAAATCATTTTTACATTCTCTTTAGGAAAAAGATTCTTCTTTACCGCCCAGTCTACCAATACATTGAAAGAAGGCTCTACATTGGCTATTCCAAGGCTCATTACGGATGCCAGATGCATTTCCGGCATTTCTTTTACTTCGATTTTTAAATTCATTTTCGTCCAGTTTAACAGGTTCTCGATGTTGCAAATGTATTGGCTGAAAACCGTATCAACTTGTCCGTTCTTGCTCTGCTTCTGTAAAATCCTGTGAAATTTTTCCGGTGCCGACCTCCTGAATTCCGTAGGAGCTAACCCATAGTGTTTCTTGAATGTTTTGCAGAAAGCAGAATGACTGGAGAATCCGAGATCCCAGTAGATATCCCTGATCTCCATACTTTTATGCAAGGCAAGATGGAGAGCACTTTTTTCTATTTTCTTCCTGATAATATAGTTCTGAAGAGTTTCTCCTGTGACCAGCTTAAATATTCTATGAAAATGAAACGGAGAATAGGCACTTACCTCTGAAACTTTCTCCAGAGACAAATCCGTATCAAAATGATCATCAATATATTGTATTGTTTTTACAATCCGTTTTTTATATTCTTCCAATTCAAAAGTATATGCGTACAAAGATATTTTTTCAGGCTGAGATTTGTTTGTCTATTATTGCTATTCTCAGAAATTTCTACATTCATCAGTTATAAAACAGCTTCTTCCCAATGTTTAAAAAGAGGAACAGCACTTTTAATTTCCGGATCTGAAGAGGCGATATATCCGTGGTAGTCTTCATGAATAAAAACCTCTCTGGTAAAGAATTTTTCTCCTTCAATAATGCACTCGTTATTTGCTATTTCGAAAGATTCCAGGGGAATCATCATTCCTGCTCCATGCGCTTTGATTACAGCTTCCTTTCTTGCCCAATAGGCGAAAAATCCTTTTACTTTGTCTTCAGCATTTTGAATTTCAAGAAGTTCCCTGTCTGTCATCTGAAATATAAAATCCTGATAGCTGATCTTCGGATCATTAAATTCCACATCTATTCCCAAAGGATATTCCGCAATGGCACAGGCAACCAGATCTTTGGAATGTGATATATTAAAATGAAGATGCTGCTCCTTCAGATAAGGTTTTTTGTTAGGGAGAATGCCCACTTCTATATCAGAGATATTATAATAAGTTTTCAATCCGTATTGTAAAAGAACTTTTCCCAATAAAGAAAGCTGTGCATCCTGCCATCTTCTGTATCTCAGGATAGCCTGTTGAGTTTCCGGAGAAAAACCGGACATGTATCTGTCCAGAAAAAACTGATGTTTTTCTTCGCTGATAAAAGTGTACAGAATGACCATGTTTGTATATAATAATTCCATGTTAAAAATAAGCTTTTTCAGGGCTGTTTTTAAAGCCGTTAGCAATCTTGATCATAAGTTTTCTATGAGCTTGAATAAAACAGAAGGAATAAAGCCGTAATACGCAGTATCTTTTGAAAAAAGACCGGAATCATAAAGCGCATTGGAAAATCTTTTTTATTTTTATAGTAAAATCACTTTAAATCATTTAAAAATGAAAGTACAAACATTAGCATTACTGGCAGGGTGTGCATTTTTAGCAGCATCATGCGGAACTACAAAAACGTACTCTATAAATGCCAAAAGCGGAACACAGACAGGAGGAACAGCGAAGTTTACCCAAAACGGAAGTGAGGTAACCATGAAGCTGGATGTCACCAATCTTACTCCCGGAATCCATGCCGTACACATCCATGAAAAAGGAGACTGCTCTGCAGCAGACGGAACTTCTACAGGCGGACACTGGAATCCCTCCAAGAATGATCATGGTAAATGGGGAGCTGAACATTTCCATATGGGAGATATTGGAAACCTGGTTGCTGACCAGAACGGGACTGCAACATTGACTTTCAAAACAGACAAATGGTGTCTGGGCTGTACAGATGAGTCTAAAAACATTATCGGAAAAGGTCTTATTGTACATGCAGCAGCAGATGACTTCCATACTCAGCCTACAGGAAATGCAGGAGGAAGAGTAGGATGTGTAGAAATTAAATAATTTACTTCAATAAAAAAACCGCTAACCTTTTTGATTAGCGGTTTTTTTATGGTTAGGATTTAGCTCCCATATCTGATACAATATTCATTGCTTCCTGCAGGTAAAGATCCTTTTTCAGATTCTTAATCCACATTTCAGATTTTTTCTTGAAAGCTTCATCTTTTTTCTCTCTTTCAATTTCACTTGGATACATGATAAACTGAAGTCCGTTCTCAAATTTTGTCAATGCCTTGAACTTTTCGATCTGAGATTTTCTGTTCTTCATCAGTTCGTTGAACTTCGTTATATTCAGCGTAATGTTTTCTTCTTTATCCAGCTTTTCTCTCCACTGGGCAGATTCTAACAACAACTGATAATTGCTGTTTTTAGCCATTCTGTCAGCACTTGCTTTTTCCAGGGCCTGAATATTGAAATAGTTCAGTTTCTGGAATTTTGTAGGGGAAATTTTATCCCATGCCAATGCATAATCATCATATCGCTCTCCTACCTCAGCATAGGTAAAGAAGTCTTTCATCTGGATATCGGATACAATCCCTTTTCTCTGGGTAGATTCTCCTGTAATCCTGTAGAATTTCTGGATAGTCAGTTTTAAGGATCCGAAATCATCTTCTGTATTCAGGAATCTGTTCAGATCAACAAAAGTCTGTACGGTTCCTTTTCCGAAAGACTGAGGAGACCCGATGATCATTGCTCTTCCATAATCCTGCATTACTCCCGCAAGAATTTCTGAAGCGGATGCAGAAAGTTCATTTTGCATGATTACCAGCGGACCAGTCCAGATAGGCGTTTCATTTTTATTTTTAAGCGTCTGTATTTTTCCGTTTCCGTCTTTCACCTGAACATAAGGTCCTGCTTCCATGAAAAGGCCCATAATATCTCCTACTTCAGTTAAAGATCCTCCACCGTTATTTCTAAGATCGAGAATGATTCCTTCAATATTCTGGGCTTTAAGCTTAACAATCTCATTCTTAATGTCATCAGAAGCATTTCTTCCTTTTGCATTTTCAAAATCCGCATTAAAGCTTGGAAGGTTGATGAAACCATATTTCTTACCGTTTGGAGCATTAACAACGATGCTTCTTGCAAAAGTATCCTCAATAGCAACCTCTTCACGAATCATGGTTACATCTTTAATGGTACCGTCTTTTTTCTGAACCGTTAAGGTTACCGGCGTTCCTTTTTCACCTCTGATCAGCCTTACTGCCTCATCAGAAAGCATTCCTACAACATTTACCGCATCTTCCTTCGGTTTGGATCTTACTTTCAGGATTTTATCACCTTCTGAAAGCTGTTTAGACTTCCATGCCGGTGCACCAATAGTAAGAGCTCCCAGGTAAAGGTTTCCTTTTTTCTCCTGAATCAATGCCCCGATACCGATTACTTTTCCGGTAAACTGGGTATCAAAGTCTTCTTTATCTTTTGGAGAATAGTAGTTGGTATGTGGATCAAATACTTCTGTATATGCATTCATATACACCGTAAACCAATCCATTTTTTTTCTCTTTTTGAATCTGGTAAAGGTATCTTTTACAAGATCTTTTACTTCATCTGTAGCTTTTTTGATCTTTTCCTCCTGAGTAAGCACCTTCAGTTTGATGGTGTCTTTCAGTTTGAATTTCTGAACAGAATCTTTCTTTTCTTTCTGAGCTTCTTCCTTACTGTTCATCGATTCAACTTCCTGAAGGATATTGTATTTGATGAATTTTTTCCACTCGTTATACTGTTCCTGTTTGTTGGCAGGTACTTTTTTTAGTTTTGGCTCAAGGGTAAGGGTTTCATCTTCCTGAAGATTGATTGGTTTACTGAAGATATCCTGTGTGATTTTATCGATTTCATCCACTCTCTGGTATAATCTGTCAATGGTAAGTTTATAGAATGTCAGATCACCTTGTCCTATATAATCATCAAGCTTTGTTTCATGCTTGCTGAATTCGTCCATATCAGATTGCAGGAAATATCTTTTTGCCGGGTCTACCAATTCGAAATAATGCTTATAAACGTCCTTCGAATAGGCATCATTGATAGTTTTTGGGCTATAATGCAGATAAGAAAGTGTATTTTTTACGCTCACCATTATTGTCTGCATCTTTTCATCGTCATTCTTTGGCGAGTTGAAACAAAACATTAGACTGGTTAATGGAATCAGGAGTAAAAATTTATTCAGTTTGAAATTTTTCCACATAAACTGTCTTTATTTATTAATTTTTTTAAAATAAGTATAATAATTAGTAGCAGTAAGTTTGGTACTGTTACAAATGATCAAATTTAATACCTTATTTACAAATATCGACAGTTTTGGTCATTTTTATTTAAAGAGATTTGCAAATAATCAAAACAGTGTTAGCCGTTTCCTGCTGTCAGGCAGTTTCAATCCAAAACCAGATTATTTTATTTCTTTTTACGATGTTTTTTCCCAATTTTTTTCATTAAAAATCGCAAAACAGGTACCACAAAAATCTGTTTTCAACCATTAAGGCATAAAATATGATGGTATTGATGTATACAAATTCAAAATATTAAGTTATGAAAAGTTTACTATGGTTAGTCGCAGTTATCTGCATCTTCGTTTGGCTTTTAGGAATGTTAGGAATAGTTCCGGGTATGAGTACCGGCTATTTAATTCATGTCTTACTGGTTATTGCCATTGTTGTTATTCTTTATAACATTATTTCCGGCAGAAAACCACTTGATTAATTCTTTTTCAAATCACTTAACAAAAACATCAGTCATTACAGGTGTTTTTCCTCAGAATTTCAGATTCCTGCTGGAAAAGCATCTGTAAATTTTTAAGATAAACTGATGAATAATGACACCGGTCACAAAAGATTCTTTCTTTTCAAAATATTTATTTCATTTTACTTTTCTGAACATTGTATTTTCTAATAATCCGGTTTCCAACCTTATTTTATGATTAAAACAGGTGAAACTCAATTTTGATTTTAAAGAAATCAATACTGCATCTGCTGTTTTATCGCGTCTTATTTTTACCTACATTTGATGTGTTGAAAATCTATCTGTTCCATTCTTAAAATGAACAGACTCACACTATTATTTGAATAAAAAAAATTAAAGATAATTTATGGAAAGACCACTTATTCTGGTTACTAATGATGATGGAATTACAGCTCCCGGTATCAGAAATCTTGTAAATTTTATGAATGAAATCGGAGAAGTAGTTGTTGTAGCACCCAATTCTCCTCAAAGTGGAAAAGGCCACGCTATTACCATTAATTCTACCTTAAGCTACGAAGAAGTTACCCTGGATGGCCCTCAAACTGATTTTTCGTGCAGCGGAACTCCTGTAGACTGTGTAAAAATGGCTCTTGATAAAATTCTGAAAAGAAGACCTGATATTGTTGTTTCAGGAATCAATCACGGGGCAAACTCTTCTATCAATGTCATCTATTCAGGAACCATGTCGGCTGCAGTAGAAGCAGGTGTGGAAGGTATTCCTGCTATCGGATTTTCATTACTTGATTTCAGCTGGGAAGCAGATTTTACCCAGGCTAAAGAATTTATTCAGAATATCGTAAGAAGAACTCTGGAAAACCCAATGCCCAGAGGAATTGTACTGAACGTCAATATTCCTAAACTTCCGGCCGAAGAAATAAAAGGTGTAAAAGTATGTAAACAGGCGCATGCCAAATGGGAAGAAAGCTTTGACGAGAGAATCAATCCTCATGGTAAAAAATATTACTGGCTGACCGGATATTTCAACAATATGGATGATTCTGAGGATGCTGACGAAACAGCATTGGCTAACGGATATATTTCGATTGTCCCGGTAAAGTTTGACCTTACAGCATACGAATACATGAAAACGCTGGAAGAGGTGATGACTTTTGAAGATGTAAAAGAAGTAAAATAACGAAGAGATAATAAAAGCGTGAAATCAGATTTCACGCTTTGTTTTTATACTGTTAAAATAATACTTTATCTTCTTTTCTGAGCTCTTCCAGATAAGCCTTTTTCTCATCCCTGTAAAAAAGGTTCATCGTTTCAAAAGGGATTAACTTCAGGTCTTTATTGACAATATGTACGCATGATTTTTTCACTGCCCTTACATCAAAATCATGCGCATCCATAAAGTTCATGATAATTATTCTGAAAAGGTTATCATAATCAAGATCCGGAGCACACACTTCTGGCAGACAGCACAGTAACTGATTAACTTTAGGCTGGACTTTATCTACGGAAATCCCGGTACTGAATATATCCAGCAGCTGCATATGCAATCCCTTATCCTGTTCGTAAACAATGGTATTCCTTGATTCATTATTCAGAAGATCGGCCGGATTGATGTATCGGGTTAGCGGAATAGTTTCACCCTGAAGTTTTAAGATATATCCCATTGCCAGGGCATCCGGGTTACAGGGAACAGGGATAATATCATCAGGATTTAATAACGGAAACTGATCGATAATTTCCTGCCTTACCTCAGTTAAGGTAATTTTTTCATGGGCAGAATCTTCCCGGTTTCTTCCGGCAATTTCAACAGGCTGGAAGGTAATTCCTCTTACACATTTCTGTTTCAGGGCAAACTCTATAATTTTTCCTATTTCATCAATATTTTTACCTTTTTGAAGGACAATCACCAATGTGGTAGAAAGATTAAGCTCATTGAGTTTTTCCAGTGCTTTCATTCTGACTGCCGTAAGATCCTTCCCTCTGAAATCTTCCAGAACTTCAGGTTTAAATGAATCAAACTGAAGGTATATCTCAAACTCAGGAGCGTATGTTGCCAATTGTTCAGCAAATCCCGGATCATTGGCTATTCTGATTCCGTTCGTATTCAGCATCAGATGTTTGATTGGTTTTGACTTGGCAATATCCATAATTTTGAAAAACTCCGGATGAATGGTGGGCTCTCCTTCACTGATCTGCACTACATCCGGCTCTCCTTCATTTTTTACGATAACATCAAACATAGCCTCAATTTCTTCCAGGCTTCTGTGACTTCCATAGTGAGGTGAGGACATCGCATAACAGGTCGGACAGGTCAGATTACAGCGATCTGTAACTTCTACAATAGAAAGACAGCTATGCTGTTCATGATCTACACATAGTCCGTAATCATAAGGACAGCCATATTCCACATCGGTTCCGAAATGAAGAGGCATTTCAGAGGCTTTATTATAGTTTCTTATATTTTTATAATAATGTACATCAGAAGCTATTTTTATTTTAAAAAAACCATGATCCGGACATCGTTTGGTCATAAAAACAGCTTCATCCTCAATAATGATTTTGGCTCCTACCCTTTTAAGGCATTCCGGGCAAAGGCTGATGGTATAATCGTAATAGGTATAATTTCTTACTGGCATAGCAAATTTTTTAAAGTCTTCCGCAGATATAACCGCTGATTAGTCCACAGATCAGAAGGGATATAAGCATGGTCTGGATAAATTGTTTTTTGGTGAATTTCCGGTCTCCCTTTCTTTCGTAAATAAGTTTAGTGATAACTGTGACAATAAGGGAAAGAACCAGTGCAACCAAAATAATAGCACCAACAATCACTACCACTACTCCAGCCAGATTGAGATTGCCTTCTAAAATAGTTAATGTTTTCATTTTGACTCTTTTAAATATAAAGACCTGGTATTTTTGATTTTATAAATGTAGTAAATAATTACACAGATACAGACTATTTGAATGGTACCCATATTTTCTACGATTTCTACCCTTGGTTTTATAAAATCTAAAAAGAATCTGAATGTAAAATAGCTGAGCATAAACAGCTGAAAAATAAAGCCGGAAGGGTATTTCTTACGATTTTGAATATACTTTAATCCTATCCAGAGAAAGATTAAAAAGGCTATTTCATACAAAGCAACAGGATGCCTGAGATATTGGTCTCCCAAATGCATTCCAAAAACAGAATCAGTAGGAATACCATATGTTTCTTCACCAATACCGGTAAGAAAACACCCTATTCTGCCTATAATCATGGCCAGCATCAGTGGAAAAACAATAAGATCTCCCGTACTTTCTTTATGATGTACTATCTTTTTTGCCAGCTCTACACCCAATAAGCCAAAAGCCAACCCTCCTGCAATGGTATTGTTTGACCAGAACTTTCTGACAGAAAAATTTTCAAATAATGCATAAGGATTTTCAAGATTACCGATCAGCTTGGAACCTATTAAAGCTCCGGCAGTAGCGCCTATTAAAACCGCGGCAGAAGTATTGAAAGAAAGTTTTTCCTTTGACTTACGTTTCAGATAAAAATAATATCTCATGCCTAAAAACATCCCGGCAGCCTCAAAAAGCGGATGCGCAAGGATTGTTTTGCCGAAAATATGAAATGTTACAGGAAAATCCATTATTTCAAAAATACACTATTTCATATTATTCACTACCTTTATTCTGACAAATAATTACAAAATGCGTATAGAATATGACATAAAACTGGGGTTCAAGGATGTAATGTTCCGCCCTAAGCGTTCTACTTTAAAATCCCGTTCGGAAGTTGATCTCCAAAGAGAATTTACCTTTAAGCATACCAAGAAAAAATGGACAGGAGTTCCGGTAATTGCTGCTAATATGGATACGGTAGGGACTTTTGAAATGGCAGTAGAACTGGCCAAAGAAAAAATTATTACGGCGATTCATAAACATTATACTCCTGAGGAATGGAGCGAGTTTCTCAACAGTCAGCCTGAAAGTATTCACCAATATATTGCCTTAAGTACAGGAACAGGAAAGGCAGATGAAGAAAAAATAAGGCTGATCCTCGAAAAGCATCCAAAAATTGAGTTTCTCTGTATAGATGTAGCCAATGGGTATTCTGAGCATTTCGTTGAATTTGTGAAGAAAGCAAGGGCTAATTTTCCGGATAAAATTATTATCGCAGGAAATGTGGTTACCGGAGAAATGGTGGAAGAGCTTCTTCTGGTAGGAGCAGATATCATAAAAGTAGGTATTGGCCCGGGGTCCGTATGTACTACCAGAGTAAAAACCGGAGTGGGATATCCTCAGCTTTCCGCAATTATTGAATGTGCTGATGCTGCCCACGGCTTAGGAGGACATATCATTGCCGACGGAGGTTGCAAAGTTCCCGGTGATGTTGCAAAAGCCTTCGGTGGCGGTGCAGATTTCGTAATGCTGGGCGGAATGTTTGCCGGGCACGATGAAAGCGGTGGAGAAATGATTGAAGAAAACGGTAAAAAATACCGCCTTTTCTATGGAATGAGCTCGAAAACAGCAATGGATAAGCATTCCGGAGGTGTGGCAGAATACCGTGCTTCTGAAGGAAAAACAGTGAAAGTTGCTTATAAGGGTCCAGTTTCTGAAACGGTAAAGGATATTTTAGGAGGCGTCCGGTCTACATGTACCTATGTAGGAGCTTCAAAACTGAAAGAGCTTTCCAAACGGACTACTTTTATAAGGGTTCAGGAACAGGAGAACCAAGTTTTTAAAGATTAATAAACAAAGGCTTTAGATAATAATTCTAAAGCCTTTATTCTTTTGTTCTGATGTATTTTTTATTGAAATACTTCTGAAGCTGATCATTTACGTAAGTCTCCTGTTCTTTTACAGAAGCCATTTCATCCATATATAAAACTCTCGGAACCTCTTTTATCTTATCCACCACAACTGAGTCTTTAGGAGAGTTTCTGATGGTATTTGTTCTTTGGTTCATTTCTCTTTCATATTCTTTCAGATCTGTATCCAGAACTTCCATTATTATATTTTCATTATTAAAATCAATATTAAAGTAAGAATATTTTGCGGGGAAAATTTTGAGCTCCGGAAGGAAAACAATGAGAAGGGAAAGCCACCAGAATTTTTTAATCTTTTCCCATTTAAAATATAATAACAATGAAAAAGTAAGCAGAAAATAAAAAAGTATGCTTTCGAACTGTCTTGCAACAGAGGTGAGAATATAGCTTGTAAATAACAAAGGAATCAATGAGACTGACCAGAATAAAACAGCTTTCCTATATGTAACCTTACCAGCAATCTTTTTAAGCTCTTCTTCAAAAACCTTTATAAATAATGGAAGTATAAGAATAACCTTAAATACTACATATGCAGTATCCGCCCCGAAAAGAGCGGCTCTTTTCAGCCATTTAACAATTCCATTTTCCACTTCGCCCATTCTGTTGAAATTTCCGGGTGCAAGAAAGCACACAAGCAGAAATACGGTTCCCAGCAGTGCCAAAGTCAAGCTTTCTTTATTGCGTTTCTGGTAACAGGCCACTAATAAAAGTCCTTCAAGAATCAATGCCAGAATCTCATTAGATCCCATCAGAATAATGATCAGCAAGGCTGAAAGATAAAACCATATCTTCCTGTCTGTATCCTCATATTTTTTGAAAAAATAAAGTAAAATCCCCGATAAAATAACAGGAACGAAATAAACATTAGCCCCTGTAATCCAGAAATAATGTTCCGGTAAGCTTACCAGAAGCACTGTATAAAAGAAAAACAAAAGAAATCCTTTTTTAACGGACTCCCTTAGAGAATAGTTGAAATACTCTTTAAAGTTTAATATTGAAACTCCAATGAAAGAGAGGACCAAAAAGACAGGATATATTTTGGGGACAATATTATTGCTGTCATAAAAGACAGGATTAAACATATTAATGGAATATCCGAAATATCTTCCGCCCCATTGTGTATAGGTGTCTATAAAGCTTTGCAGCAATCCAAACTTTCTGGTAGTATAGGACCAGAAATAATCATCGGTCTGATATACATTAAAAAAACTAATGTACGTCAGACCGATGAATAGTAAAACTGACAAGAATACTACTATATTCTGTACTTTTTCATTTTCTAGGTTAACATTCCACCGTCAACGTTTAATGTCTGTCCGGTAATGTATGCCGACATTTCGCTGCCCAGGAATACACATGCATTCGCGATATCTGCAGGCTGCCCTCCTCTCTTCATCGGAATTTCTTCTCTCCATCCCTGAACTGTTTTTTCATCCAGAACTGCCGTCATTTCCGTTTCAATAAATCCAGGAGCAATAGCATTACATCTGATATTTCTAGATCCTAATTCCAATGCTACTGATTTTGTAAACCCTATTACCCCTGCTTTAGAAGCAGCATAATTGGCCTGTCCGGCATTTCCTTTCACTCCTACTACAGAAGTCATATTGATGATAGATCCTGATCTTGCTTTCATCATTGGCTTGATTACCGCTTTTGTAAGGTTGAAAACTGAATCTAAATTTACTTTGATTACTTTATCCCAATCTTCTTTGGACATTCTCAATAACAGGTTATCTTTTGTAATCCCTGCATTGTTTACCAAAATATCAATCTGCCCGAACTCTGCCATTACTTCATCCACCAATTTCTGAGCAGCATCATAATCTGATGCGTCAGACTGATATCCTTTAATTTGGGTTACAGAACTTAAAGCTGCTTCTAATTCTTTTGCTTTGTCTACAGAGCCGGCGTAGGTAAATGCTACTTTTGCCCCCTGCTGAGCAAACATTTCAGCGATACCTTTACCGATTCCTCTTGTAGCTCCGGTAATTAGTGCTACTTTTCCTTCTAATATTTTCATATCTATTGACAATTATTTTCTTTATAACTCATTCAGCTTGTGACAGCTGACTCTTGTAGTTTCTACAATTCCTTTCCGGAATTAAACGGTTTGCAAAGATATTATAAATTGTTATTCAACCCATTTAAATTGTTAAAATACTCATCTTTTTTTGATGATTATTTGATATTTTAATTATAGTTGGTCAGAATTATTTTTAAATCTGGTGAAATAAATAAAATCACTTTTTTTGTTTTGATCCAGCCTCAGTACCTCTTTCTGCCAGAAATATTTATCATACACAATTTCTTTCAGAGGCTCATTCTGGAAATTGGAAACTCCGAACTTTCCTGCTTTTTTCACTACAATTTCATTTTCAGCATTCCCGAAAGTTATGATATCTTCGTAAACAAAGGGTACAATTTCTGTTCCTTTCCCATCCAGAATGCCATAAAAATTATCATTATTCCTGCAAACCAAAGGTTTGGAGTACTGGTTAAGGGGATTAAAATATTCAACATCCTCATTCTTTATCCAGCTGATGTTTTTTAATTCTTTCAACCTTTTTCCGGCCACTGAAAAGCTGTAATATGTATTGTCTTTTCCAATAATGAGATCGTCAGGATAAAAGCCAAAAACCTGAAACCCTTCTTCTATAATATTCTTAAGATCATTATCGAGAAATTTCTCTTCATTTCCTTTTTTAAGGTAAATAAAGTCTTTTCCGGAAATGGTAAAGCTTCTTATGAAATCATATTCCTGAGGAAAAATAACCTTTCCCTCAAGGTCTACAACACCATATTTCTTTGTTTTATCGTTATAAGTACTGAAATATTTATCCGGTAAAGGATTCAGATATTGATAAGCCAGGGTATACAGCTTCCTGTCTTTCTTACTGAAAACAGTTGTTTTGCCGTTTTTACCGAAATAGACATATTCCCTTCTTCCGAAATATTCAGGAGTGATATCATTAAAAATTTCTTCGGCAATGGTAATTCCGTTTGTATCGATCAAACCATATTTGCCTGTACTTTTATTTCTGGTAATCAGATAGGGATAAGCACTGATGCTGATCACCTGTTGAGAAAATGTATGTAAGGTCTGGCCATTACTTCCAATGATTTCGCTTTGACCATCTTCATTAATGATAAGTGCTTTATCTTCTTCAAAATTGTAATCTTCTTTAAATTCCCTGGTGCTGAGCTGCTTTCCATCAAGATCATACAGGAACCACTTTTTATCTTTTAAAACAAAAATCTGTTCTTTCCTGAAAAACGGATCTTTTCTGAATAAGGAATAATTTGATTTCCGTTAAAATCAAAGACGGCTTCTGTGCTCTGCTTTGATGAAATAATCCGCTCCCTGCTCCACCAGGGTGTATTAAATTCCTGATGGTCTAACGGAATAATCTCATTTCCTTTTTCATCAATAACTGCTGATTTCCGGCTGCTTCCTTCTTCAGAATCCAGGATAAACCGGTTTTTGAAAATGTGAAAAACACTTCTCCCGGGAGATTCAAATGTAATATTGCCCAAAGAATCAATAATACCTTGTTTTTTAGATCCGGGATCGTAGGCTGTTCCGTATCCTTCAGAATAAGAACGGACCTCCTTTCCTGTTTTTTTCGACAGGATCACCTTCATATATTGATTAGTCTGTGCTGTACAGACTACAGAACATAATATAAAAACTAATTTTTTCAAGGAAAATTAAATAGAATTATTGACAATAAGAACAATCTCTCCTTTTAAAGTTTTACTTTTGGAAAACTCAATTAATTCATTGATCGTCCCACGTTTGGTTTCTTCAAATTTCTTGGAAATCTCACGGCTTAAGCTTACTTTGGTTTCTTCTCCAAAGAACTCCTTAATCTGCTCCAGAGTGGTGTTGATCTTATGGGGACTTTCGTAAAGAACAATGGTCTTTTTTTCCTCAGCAAGCTGCTTCAGTTTGGTTTGTCTTCCTTTTTTCTGAGGTAGAAATCCCGCGAATAGAAATTCATTATTAGGCAGTCCTGAAACTACAAGGGCAGGAATCAAAGCAGTAGCTCCGGGAAGGCAGATCATTTCAATATTGTTGTCTGCACCCGCTTTTGCCAGCAGATATCCGGGATCTGAAATACCTGGAGTCCCCGCATCGGTAACAATAGCGATATTCTGGCCGTTTTTAAGGTCTGCAATCACTTTTTCCGTTGCCTGATGCTCATTATGCAAATGATAAGATTTTAAAGGCTTGGAGATCTCAAAATGTTTTAAAAGCACACCGGAAGTTCTGGTGTCTTCACATAAAATATAATCAACTTCTTTCAGGACGTTTACCGCCCTGAAGGTCATATCTTCAAGGTTCCCGACAGGTGTGGGAACAAAATATAGGATTCCGCTCAAAATTATAAGAATTTATTTTCCACCAATATCCAAAGCCTCTGGGCATATTCATCCACTTTATTCCATTTTCTTTCGTAGTACAGATCGCTCAGATATTCTTTGGCTTCATCCAGTGTTCTGAACTGATTCAGCTGGTATACCGTATCATTCAGATCTGCCTGGCTTCCTTCAAAAAGCATCTTCGTGAAGGCAAGCCTGTCATTAAGATCAAGCTTAAATTCAGGTTTCAGCTTGTCTGCTTCCATGAAGTTGGTTGGAATATTGGATTTCAGGATACTTCCCGTGTCTTCCTTCACAGCCGGAGCCGGTTTTTCTTCTTTAGGAAGGTCTCTTTCCAGATGGTCGTCATCAAAAAGCGACTGAACAGCCTTCATTCCTTTGATATTGGCTAATTTTATTTTTTTCTCACGATGGTATTCTTCTAAATTTTCGAAGCTCTCATCGGAAGGATTTTTATCTGTTTCTTCGCGAACAGGTTTGTCAATTTCAACAATTTTTCTCCGGTCATAAACTTCAGCAAGGATGCTTTCTTCTTTTGTTTCTTCTGCTGAATGATCATTTTTTATCTCACTCAGAATATTTTCAACATTGGAAGTTTCTGTAGCCATCTCTCCCTGCTCTATCGAAACATTTGAAGCCACAAACTGCTCTTCACTTTCTTCGATCAGTATTTCATCTTCCAGCGTTTCACTGTCAAAAATACTTGGAATTGTCTCTGTAACTGATGTTTTGGCATCATTTACGATCGCAGAATCAACTTCTTTTTCCGATTCCTGTTCAGAAATTTTCTCTTCATCTTCTATTTCATTAAGCTGATTATTGAAAATCGCTTCTTCTTCTGTTACTTCATGGTAATACAGATCTTCATTAAGATCTTCATCTGAATCCGGTGTGGAATCTGCAAGAATTTTATCTTCATCTACAAAGTTCAGGACGGCTCTTTGCTCTGCTGATATTTCTGTTTCATCAATTTCATTCAATTGATTATTAAATACCGCTTCTTCCTGTATTTTATGATCAGAAGCCTGTTCCTCAGTATTTTCAGTGTAACTTTCTTCTACAAAACTTACGATATTTTCATGAAATTCGTTTTCTACAATTTCATTCAGCTGATTATTAAAAACCGCTTCTTCTTCAGATCCGTCTGAGAAAATTTCATTCTCATCAATTTCGTTCAGTTCATTATTGAAAATAGCTTCCTCTTCGGTCACTTCGTTTGCATCATGATGTTCTGTTTCTCCTGAAGCAAAAGAGACATACTGGCTGTCCGGGTTCTGCACCTGATTGTCTGCTACGAAGTATTCAATATTTTTTTCCAGCAGTTTCAAAAAAGAAATCCTGTTAGCAAGCTCATCCACAAGATCTTGCTTAGAAAGTAATTCGTCTATATGACTTATTTTGTCCAGATTATCAATGATATTCATGGATTCAAAAAAAATCTTTTCCTTTAAATCTTGGATATTCTGCATAATAAGATTCTTATTAAAATTGCTTACTTTTGATGTTAAAAATATACGGCTAATTTAACAAATGTTTTTA
>NZ_JAYSDT010000039.1:0-35593 GCF_041914225.1 Chryseobacterium sp. | reverse complement strand
ATTAACCAAAAATTTCCTTATGCTGTGGAAATACAAATGTAAGAAAAAGTTTTATAACAGCTTCTTATATTTGTATTTTTTTTATGGGTAAGTGTAAGGAAATGTATGAGTTAAGTGAAGTTACAAAATGGCAAAACTGTGAAATAGCAAAATTACTTATTAGTCAGTCTGATGATCTGTTTCAGGATTTTTTCTATTCGTCTTTTTGCGATTTAGCCTTTTAGCCTAAATAAACGAAATATATATTGGTCCGGATATTTTATCATCAGTATAAACTACCAGTTCTTTACCTTTTGCTCTTAATTTATTCCAATAATAATTTCCTGCAAATCTGCTTTCCAGAACTTCAGCTTCAAAACCTGCTTCGGTGATTTTTATTTCTTTCGGATAATAAGAAAATTTTGAAAGCTGAAAATCTTCGGCTTCAGTTTCGGTAAAGATATTCACTTCTCCGAAGAGTTTGGCAACATAAGAGTTATAAGGATGTCTGTAGGTTTCTTCAGGACTGTCATTCTGAATCAGTCTTCCGTCCTGCAGAATAACAATCTGATCCAGCCATGGCATAATATCCTGGAGCTCATGGGTGGAAATAATTAAGGAAACCCCGTGCTGCTTTACATATCTGAAAAGTCTTTCCCGGATTTCAATTTTTCTTGGGAAATCAAGATTACTGAACGGTTCGTCTAAGATCAGAAGCTTGGGAAGTACGGATAATGCTCTGGCAATAGCTACTCTCTGCTGTTGTCCGCCACTTAAATATTTTGGGAGTACGTTGGCAAATTCCTGAAGTCCTACCACCTCAAGGAGTTCCGTTACGGTTTCTTTTTTTTGTTTTAAATTGATATTTGAAATAAATTTTCCTACGTTTTCGGCAACAGTAGCATAAGGCATAAGATCAAAATTCTGTGCTACGAATTTCATTTCGGGTTCTCCGGGAACAAGATTTCCCTTTGGCCCTGAAAGCTTTGTTCCGTTAAAAATAATTTCTCCGCTCTCCCAATCAAGAAGGCCATAGATCAGGCTGAGAAGGGTAGATTTTCCACATCCGCTTTCACCGGCAAGAGCTATAATTCTGTTTTCCTCAAACCTTAGATTAAGGTTCTGAAACAGGGGATTTTCTTTATTGTGAGAGAAAAATAAATTGTTTATTTCTAATAGCATATTACAAATGTAAGGTTTTTATGAAAACATATTTTTTTTTATTATATTAGCGGAACTAATAAAAATAAATCAAAAATGAGAAAAAAACTGTTTTCGTTAGCTATTCCTGCATTATTTATTGCTGCTGTAATGGTTTCTTGTAAAAAAGATAAACCGCTTACCAGTGAAAGTAATGAGGTGACGACTACTAAAGAAGGTAGCCAGTTCACTTTGGATACGCTAAACAGTAAAGTTGAATGGAAGGGATACAAAGTATTTAAATCTGAAAATACGAGTCATTTCGGAACGATCAGGTTTGAAAGCGGAGATGTGACAGTGAAAGACGGAAAACTGGAAAGCGGAAAATTCGTTGCTGATATGAACTCTTTAACTTCTGTGGATCTTAAAGACAGTCCGGAAGATTTAGGAAAATTAAACGGCCACCTGAAGAGCGGAGATTTCTTTGAAGTGGAAAAATTTCCTACAGCTTCTTATGAGATTACAAAAGTAACTCCGGCTACAGAAGGTGATTATAATACTCTTTTGGACGGTAATTTAACGATTAAGGGAATTACAAAACCTGTTCAGTTTAAAGCTAATGTTTCTGTGAAGAATGGAGAAGTGAGCGTAGCTACTGAGCCGAAAGATATCAAAAGAGAAGAGTTTGGAGTGAAATTCCAGGCTCCTGCTGAAAACGGTGTCATCAAGGATGAGGTAACTCTTCAGATCAGCGTTAAAGCTTTAGAAAAGAAATAATTTTTTTATTTAAGTGAAATAAGTGATTGAAGTCTGCCTCCCGAAAAAGAGGCAGATTTTTTTATGACGGACTTATTATTCAACTTAAAATCGTATTTTTGCAAAACATTTTGAAAGGGTAAAACAATGATAGAAAAGATAGAAGAACTACTGATCGAAGTAAACGGCTTCAATGCTACCTCTAAGGAAGAGATCGAAAACTTCCGAATCAAGTACAATGGTAAAAAAGGGGTTCTTAATGACTTTTACGAAACATTAAAAGAAGTTCCTAATGACCAGAAGAAAGAATTCGGGCAGAAGATCAATACTTTGAAGCAGGCAGTGGCTGTAAAACTGGAGGATTTGAAAAATGCTTCAGCATCTTCTGTTATAGTGGAAAAAGAAGATCTTACAAGACCTGCTTTTCCATTGGATCTGGGTTCCAGACATCCGATCAATCTGGTTAAAAACAGGATTATTGAAATCTTCAAATCTATCGGTTTTGCAGTAGCAGACGGTCCTGAAATTGAAGATGACTGGCATAACTTTACAGCGCTTAATCTTCCGGAATATCACCCGGCAAGAGATATGCAGGATACGTTCTTCATTGAGCAGAACCCGGATATTCTTTTGAGAACGCATACTTCTTCCGTACAGACCCGTTATATGGAAGAAAATCAGCCTCCGATCAGAATTTTATCTCCGGGAAGAGTATTCAGAAATGAAGCGATTTCTTCACGTTCTCACTGTATTTTCCACCAGATTGAGGGATTGTATATTGATGAGAATGTAAGCTTTGCAGACCTGAAGCAAACCATTCAGTTCTTTACCACTGAGCTTTTCGGAAAATCTAAAATCAGAATGAGACCGTCTTTCTTCCCGTTCACAGAGCCTAGTGCTGAAATTGATGTGTATTGGGGATTAAACTCTGAAACTGATTACAGAATCACGAAGGGAACGGGATGGCTGGAAATCATGGGGTGCGGAATGGTAGATCCTGCCGTACTGAAAAATGTAAATATCGATTCTGAGAAATATTCAGGATATGCATTCGGAATGGGAATTGAAAGAATTACGATGCTTCTTTACCAGATGAGTGATATCAGAATGTTCTTTGAAAATGATATCAGAACACTTGAACAATTCAAAACACTATAAAAAATCAAACCTCCGGAGCTCCGGAGGTTTTTTGTTTTTAATTACTGACCTAAGAAACAAAACGTAACTAAAAACTGATCTTATTGAAAAATTTACACGTGTCTGTTTCTTATGCCCATACTTCGGATGGTACCTCAGTATTGACATACTGCAGCTCTTTGACTGCCTCTATAATTAAGACAATTTAAAATTGAAATTTATTACAGCTGTTACCATTTTAATTTTTTAAATGGTAAATAAACAACAGCTTTCAATAGGTTATTACTTCATCAGTTCCTGAATCATCTTTTTTCCATTTTCACTATCAGGATTCAATTCCACGGATTTTTGATACATGATCAATGCCTTTTCTTTCTGATTATCCTTAAGAAGAGCCTCCCCATAGCTATCGAATGTATTATAGCTCTGTGGGAATAGCTCTGTATTGATACGAAAAGTCTCAAGGGCCTGAGGTATTTTTCCGGACCGGAGAAAATCATAGCCAAGTTTATTGAATTGCTGTTCAGATAAGAAGTAGTCTTTTGTATTTATTTTTAATTTATAAAGTTCATTTTTAGCTGGTGTGCTCCCTTTTTCTAATAAAATATGTCCATAAATCCGGGCTAAATCTTTTCCCGGAGGGGTTAGAGGCTGCCCTGCAAGAATCATCAGTGCATCTATACTAAGATCTTCTGCGCTCTGTTGGGTATTGTCCAGAATAATAGCTAATCTCTGTGTATCCACCTGATAAACAAAACTGGTCAGCAAACCTGTAAGACCGCCACCATGACCAACTATTCTACCTAAAATAGTATCTTTTTCAACCTGCCAGCCCATACCTCTGGGCAGAGTTCTTCCGTTGTTAAGTTGTATTGCTTCCTGTGATGTCTTCAAAACAGATGAGCTAAGGATTTTTCCTGTTGTTAATGCAGTATTAAACCGGAATAAATCCTCCGCGGTTGTAATGATTTCTCCAAAACCTTTAAAATTAAATCTTTTCCAGTAATTCTTATTTGTTTGTATAGTATCTGTATTTTCCTTTAACGGGGTGTACATATGACTTATATATAATTTAGCTACATTTTTCCGTTCTGCAGGCAGATGATTAAAAAAAGGTGTTGTAGGAATAAAAGTATTCTTCATTCCTGCAGGTATAAAAATATGCTGTTGCATATAATCTTCATATCGCTTACCGGTAACTTTTTCAATAAGCAAGGCTGCAAATACTGAATTTGCATTGTTGTATTCATGAGCTGAACCCGGGCTAAAAACTAAATTGATATTTTGCTCCGAATATTCTTTTAAAATGTCTTTATTACTAAATACAGCATTCGGGCGTTCTTTAATTGCTTTACCAAATACAATATCCCAGGAAGGCAATCCAGACGTATGTGAAAGAAGGTGAGCAAGGGTTATATCAGGATAAGGAAATTCATGCAGATAAAATTTCACAGGTTTGTCAGGTTCAAGAAGTTTTTTATCTACTAGCTGAAGCACAGCTGTTGCCGTTAGTAATTTGGTTATAGATCCTATCGGGAAACGTGTATGTATTGTATTGGGTACCTTGTTTTCAAAATCTGCAAAACCAAAAGCTTTTTGATATAGTATTTTATTTTTTTCAGCAACAAGAATAACACCATTAAAGTCTCCCTGTTCAGCCTTTGCAGAAAAATAAGAATCTAATTTTGTAATTTGTGATTGTAAAAATGAGAGGGGTCCTATTAAGCATGTTAATATAAAAAAGACTTTGGTGAAGGCATATCCCCAGTCTGATGCTTTGGTTACATTTTTACGGGTTGTCATATCTTAATATATGATGTTTAAATTACAGTTTTTTCAGTAAACTGCCAAATTTTAAGGTATAACTATTTGACTGTTATTTAATTACGTAAAATGTGAAAGCTTATAAAGAAAAAAGCTATCTTCTACATTGGATAATAAAAACAATATAGGAGATAGCTTTTAGTTTAAGTAAGGTGAATTCTATTATCGTTATTTGCTGAATTTTAAAGGATACTTCACATTTTTATAATCATCAATGCTGGCTTTCAGTGCTCCTACGGCAAGTTCCGCCTTCAACAGCATAGGAATGTGGTTAGCATCGTTGGAGACCCACATGGTAACTCCTTCTTTTTCCTTAAATACTCTTCCGCTTTTTACGGATGGGATAATTTTCAAACAATTGATGGTCCCGAACTTTGTCTTTAAGTTTTCTGTTCCAATTACTTTTAGCTGGAACGGAAACATTTCATCATCAATCCATACGTTCATATTGATCACAGTTCCTACTTTCAGTTCATCCGGGCTTTTACTTCTCAGATAGTAAAAGCATGAAAGCATGTCCTGTACCCCTTTCACTGATTTTAAAACTTTAGATCCATTGGCGGGTGTCTTTTTATCCGTTAAAATCAAAGTGTTATTATCGTGATTGAAAGCAGTCTCAAAATGTTGTCGGTAGCTTCCCTCACGTACGTTTCTTACATAAAAGCTAGGTAATCCTGTCTGGGTATTGATGAAGCTTTCATATAAATCTTCTACCTTGAAGAATGCTTTTACAGCACCGGTTGTCTGCCCTGTTCCTTTTACATAGAGGTGAGGAACCCCTTTGTAGTTGGTCTTTTTTGTAGTAAGATTCGCAGTTCCTGCATTCAGGAAACCGTAGTGAATTCTAAGAGTAATAGACTCGCCGTCTGCGATGTTATCAATTTGGGCCGAGCCTAAAAAGAATAGTAATACTGCAAAAAAGGTTAAAATTTTCTTCATAACAAGACATTTACAAAAACATTGCCAAATTTAAAATCTTAATTGATAGATATTTGACAAATCTCAGGTTTTTATTTAGAATCAATTAAATATGCTTCGCATTAAAATTAGTAAATTTGCAGTTACATGTATAATTAAATTATCTTAAAGATTATGATAACCACTGATATATTGATCATAGGTGCGGGACCTACAGGACTTTTTGCAGTTTTTGAAGCTGGTTTATTAAAAATGAAGTGCCATATTATTGATGCACTTCCACAGCCGGGAGGGCAATTGGCGGAACTTTATCCTAAGAAACCTATCTTCGATATCCCAGGTTATCCTTCAGTAAATGCCGGAGAATTGGTAGATAATTTGATGGAGCAGATCAAGCAGTTTCAGCCTGGATTTACTCTGGGAGAGACCGCTGTTTCTTATACAAAGATTGATGATGAGTGGTTTGAGGTGATTACCAATAAGGGTACTGTTCACAGATGTAAGGCTATTGCTATTGCAGGAGGACTGGGAACTTTTGAACCGAGAAAACCTACTTTCGAAAATATAGCTGATTATGAAGAAAAAGGTCTTGAATATTTCGTTAAAGAACCTGAACATTTCAGAAATAAAAAAGTAGTTATTGCCGGAGGAGGTGATTCTGCCCTTGACTGGAGTATTTTCCTTTCTAATGTAGCCAGCGAAGTAACTTTGATTCACAGAAGAAATGAGTTCAGGGGTGCTTTGGATTCTGTAGAGAAAGTTCAGGATCTCAAAAACCAGGGGAAAATCAAATTAATTACTCCTGCGGAAGTTACCGGTATTAAAGGTGACGGAAAAGTAGAGGCTATCACGGTAGAAGTGGAAGGCCAGGATGCTTACGATATCGAAACAGATTATTTTATTCCTTTATTCGGATTGACCCCTAAATTGGGAGAGATCGGAAACTGGGGATTAAATATTGAAAAAAATGCAATCGTTGTAAACAATGCTCTTGATTATCAGACCAACATTGATGGTATTTATGCTATCGGGGATATCAATACTTATCCCGGAAAGCTGAAGCTGATCCTTTGTGGTTTCCACGAGGCTACTTTAATGTGTCAGAGCGTTTATAACAGATTGAATCCGGGTAAAAAATTCGTTTTAAAATATACAACGGTAAGTGGAGTAGACGGATTTGACGGAAGCCGTAAAGAAGCTGAAAAGGCTGTTGTGAAAAAAATTGACTAATTTTGCAGAATTATGTCAGATATTAATATTAAAATCACCGACAGAGAAGGGGTAACCCACGATGTCGTAGCTCCTACGGATATGTCCATGAACCTGATGGAAATTATCGGTTCCTATGAATTGGCAGAAGAAGGTACTATTGGGGTATGCGGAGGAATGGCGATGTGTGCTTCGTGCCAGGTTTATGTAATCAATGATCCTGGTCTGGAACCGATGGGGGATGAAGAAGATGCTATGCTTGCCGAAGCTTTCCATGTGAAAGACAACAGCAGATTAGGATGCCAACTGCATATTGTGGATGAAATGGAAGGACTTGAAGTGGAGATTGCTCCTTATCCTTAGAAAATATTTTTTAATCTTAATAAGAAACCCGTCCGAGTTTTTCGGACGGGTTTTATTTTATTTTATTTTATTTTATTTCGGGTTGAAATTTCGGATGGCCCACCTGCCATAATGCAAAAGCATAAATATCTGCATATTCACGGAAAGTTATTTCCAGATCACTTGTAAAATGTCCATTTTCATAATTGACATATAATAAAACAGGTTTCCCGGAAGAGGTACTGTTCTGTAATGCAGCGGCAAATTTTGCAGGTTCCCATGGGGTAATTCTGGAATCATTCATTCCAGTACTCACAAGAACAGCTGGATATTTTACTCCTTTTTTTACCTTGCTTTGAGCATCCATTTCAATAAGATGTTTAATATCTTCAGAATTTTTTATACTTCCAACCTCAGGAATTTGATTGTCCCCGTTAGCTGAGTTTTGGGAACGCAGAACATTGGTCATTCCTACTTCGGCGATGGCAACTCCGTATAGATCCGGCCTTTCAGTAATAGCCCGCCCAATAAGGACTCCTCCCATGCTTGCTCCATTACCGATAAGCTTTGAGGGAGAAGTATATTTTTGATTCACAAGATATTCGGAACATGCGATGAAATCTTTCCAGGTATTCGGTTTTTTAGCTTTCATTCCGTCTCTGTGCCATTTATCCCCTTTTTCGCCTCCTCCTCTTACGTGGGCAACTGCCAGTACTACCCCTTGTTCAAGCAATACTGATAATCTATTGGAAAAACGAGGTGTATAAGATATTCCATAACCGCCATACCCTGTGATATAAGCTGGAGTACTGCCATCCATTTTGATGTTTTTAGGATAAATAATAGAAAGAGGGACTATAGCTCCGTCATGACTTTTTACTTCCACTTCTTTTACTTCGTACAGTGCATTGTAATCAGGATAGTTGCTGTCTCCGTTAAAATATTTGCTTTTTACAGCTTTACCACTTTCGGGGGTGTAATCATAAAAAGTGCCGGGAGTAAGTCAATTGCTGTTATAGCATTGCAGATTATCATTTTCACGGGCATTAAGAGCGATGGAATTATTGATCCCACCAGGTAGCGGAATTTTGTTTATGGCCAGTGTTTTACGATCTATCTGATATTTATCCTGGGTAATTCCATTGCTTAAGGAATAGAATAGATAATTTTTGGAGCTGTGGATAGAGGTGATGACAGAACTGCTTTCAGGAACAATAACTTTAGCATGATCGAAATCAGGATTCGATAAACTTGTCAGCCCTACTTTATAATTTGGGGCATTCTTATGAGTAAGGAAAAACAATTGATCTCCGCTGATGAATGTCTGTACAATCTCGTCCGATGGTTTGATGATCTGTTTCCATTTGATTTTTTTATCTTTAAGAGAAGATATCGGAGCATAAAAAACGGGGTTTTCGCTTTTTGTAGAGCCAATTCTTAAGATCATGGTTTGGTAATCATTTGTAAAAGAAACTTCAGGAAATTGTTCTGTTAAGATATTGAGTTCGGGATATTCTTCACGTGATCCCAATATAACGTCTTTATCCTGGCTGGTCCCAATTTGATGAAGCATTGCCTTCATTTCTTTCAGCAACATATTGCTGTTAGGATCTCCTGTGCTCATCTTGGTATAGGTGATATACTGTCCATCCGGAGTAAATTCAAAATTGAATTCGCTCCAGATGGGCGATAAGGTATCATTAAGGAATTTTTTAGTTTTTAGATCTAAAATTCTAAGTTCACAAATTTCACTCCCGGATTTGGAAAATAACAGGGCAATTTTGTTACCGCTGAAATCTACTGTGAAATCGGTAATCTGTGCATCCTTTTTATAGGTTTCAGGATCAAAAACCAGAGTTTCCTTTCCCGTAGAAACGTCTTTTGTATAGAGCTTGGAAAGCTTTTCATTTTTTTTGGTTTTAGCATAGAAATAAAGGTTTCCTCTTTGTTTTGCATAGCCGTAGGAATCTCCACCAAGTTCCTGGACCTGCTTCATTCTTTGATACAGGGCATCACGATTAGGAATGGTATTAATAAGATTATGGCTGAAATCTGACTGTGCCTTGAACCATGTTTGTACTTCGGGACTTTTCAGGTTTTCCAACCATTGGTAATTGTCTGTGATTTTGGTACCGAAGTAATCGTCTGTCACAGGATTTTCAGGAGTCTTAGGATAATTATACTGAGCAAAAATGACCTGGCTTAATAATATACAGTCTGTCAGAAGTCCATTTTTCATTGTTTTAATTCTTTTAGTCGTGAGAAAGTATTCTTACAAATGTACTAAACTTAAACCTCAGATATGAAAACATATTTTAAAAAAGAGCGAATGTTTCAATATATTCTGCCTATGATTATGCCTGATCTTTAGAAATCCATTTCCCAACCGTAGGCGCCTGATAATTTCTCATCTTTTCCAGCAGGCCATCAATGGTATTGCTTATCAGCAGCATATCCCTGTTTACCTGCTTTAAAAAGCCCTTGTCCACCATGGTTTGAACCAGATTGATCATATCATCGTAAAAGCCGTCAATATTCAGCACTCCGATGGGTTTTTTGTGAAGTCCCAGCTGCGCCCAGGTGATCATTTCGAAAAACTCTTCCAGTGTACCATACCCTCCCGGAAGAACGATAACACCGTCACAGAGTTCATTCATTTTGGTTTTTCTTTCGTGCATGGTTTCTACGATAATCAGTTCGGTCAGATTCTTATGAGCAATTTCTTTGGATTGCAGAAAGTGGGGAAGGACCCCGATGACCCTACCTTTTTCACTCAGAGCCCCATTAGCTACCGTTCCCATTAAGCCGGTTTCTGAACCGCCATAAACCAATTGTATATTTTGTTTTGCCAAGGTTTGCCCCAGCAGGAACGTCTGCTCTTCATATATTTTATCTGCGCCAAAACTTGAGCCGCAGAATACTGTGATGCTTTTCATTGTATAGGATTTTATGGTTGCGATGCTTCGACAGGCTCAGCATGACATGTCTAATACTAACTGCTTTTTTAGAGATAAATTTTTAGCAGCGTCATGCTGAGCCTGTCGAAGCATCTTTATAAATAAAGATTAAAACTAAAAATATCCAAAATCATAAGACCTTGGATATTCAATATAGTAATTTTAATGTTTTATTTCTGAGGAATGTTCGCTAAAATATCTTTCAGGAAACTCCAGAATTTCTGTGCTGAAGGAATATTGGCTCTTTCATCAGGAGAGTGTGCCCCTCTGATAGTAGGTCCAAAGCTTACCATTTCCATTTCAGGATAATTAGCACCGATGATTCCACATTCAAGGCCAGCATGGCAAGCTACTACATGAGGCTTCTCATTGAACTTTTCTGTGTAAAGTTTCTCCATCAGCTGTACAATTTCTGAACCTGGTTTTGGCTTCCATCCCGGGTATGAACCGCTGAACTCAACGTTCATTCCTGCCAGTTCTGCTACAGATTTTAATTGCTCTGCTACAGAATATTTTGAAGAATCTACAGAAGATCTCGTAAGGTTTAAGATCTTAAGTTCTCCACCTTTCAGTTCTACTCTTGCCACGTTGTTGGAAGCTTCCACAAGATCTTTCACGTCCGGGCTCATTCTGTATACTCCATTGTGAAGCGCTTTTAAAGTAAGGATCACTTTTCTGGAGTCTTCTTCAGAAATAGCTTTATCAGAAGATGTAGAGCTCTCAATATTAATTTGGATTCCAGGTTCTACCGTTGCGAATTCTTCTAGAATATCCTTTTTAAGAACCGTTACATTTTCGATAAACTCCTGAGCATTTCTCACCGAAATTACGGCAACACCTTCTCTTGGAATCGCATTTCTCAAGCCACCGCTGTCGATAGAAACCAGCTCAATGTTCTGGTTTTCCAATCCGATGTAAAGAAGCCTGCCAAGAATAATATTGGCATTTCCGAACCCTTTGTGGATGTCCATTCCGGAGTGTCCTCCCTGAAGACCTTTTACTTCAATTCTTACAATTTGACCCTTTGAAGCTTCTGCAGTGTAAGTTTGAGTGATTGTTACATCAACACCACCGGCACATCCTATATCAATTTCATCATCTTCTTCAGTGTCAAGATTCAATAGAATATCACCTGTTAACTGCCCTGGTTTTAATCCCAAAGCACCTGTCATTCCTGTCTCTTCATCAATGGTGAAAAGCGCTTCCAATGCAGGGTGAGGAATATCTGAACTTTCAAGGATAGACATAATAGTTGCTACTCCCAAGCCGTTATCAGCTCCTAAAGTAGTTCCTTTTGCCTTTACCCAGTCACCGTCAATTTCCATTTTGATTCCTTCTGTTTCAAAATCGAAATTAACATCATTGTTTTTCTGGCAAACCATATCAAGGTGAGACTGAAGCACGACAGATTTACGGTTTTCCATTCCTGCCGTGGCAGGTTTTTTAATAATAACGTTTCCTACTTCATCTACTGTAGTTCCCAGTCCTAAATTCTCACCAAATCCTTTGATGAAAGCAATTACTTTTTCTTCTTTTTTTGAAGGTCTTGGAACAGCATTTAATCTGGAGAAGTTTTTCCAGATGATCTGCGGTTCTATATTAGATAATTCCATTGAAATTTATTTTTCTCAAATTTACAAAATAAAAAATGCTTCTGTGGGATACAGAAGCACTTTTGTATGCATTTGGAGACGAAATAGCAAAACAGCAAATGTACTGATCCTTTTTTTCGCTTTTACCTTTTTTGCGATTGGGCTTTTTCGCTTTTATTAACATCCACATTCTCCATAAATAGGAGTCGTGAAAGTAGTGCCGTCTGGTTTCTCAATAGTCAGGGTACCTTCAAACAGCAGTGCTTCTTCGCCTTTTATTTTTTTACCTTTTACAGAAATCTTATAATCATCATTTTCTATTTCTTTGGTAAGCAATTCATCTACTTCCATATCGCTTGATGAGATAAGATTCATAGCCAGTCTTTTACCGTCCAGCATCATATAAGCGGTCTTTCCGGCGTCATCTGCGTAGATGTATCTTTCATTTTCAAAATCAGTTTTGCTTACCGCAAAATAGCAGGAACATTCTTTGATTTCTTTTGGAAACGGAATTGTCCCTACCAGAATATTTCCGGAAGAAGGACCCGTGGAAGCAGAATCTTTAGCAACATGTAAAGAATCAGCAGGAGCAGAACCTGAAACAGTTTCTTTTTCCTTTTTACAGGCTACCAGCAGAAATGCAGAAAATAAAATGATTAAATATTTCATGTGTTTGTGGTTTTATAATTGGTTTATCCTCTTGCTCTTTCAAGAAGTGTCATCATCAGTAAAGAAAGGATTACCAGGCTTTCTTCCTCATCATCAATGTCAATCAGTCTGTCCAGCTGAAATCTTCTTCCGAAGAATGACGGCATTTTTTTCAGCTTGAAATAAGCCTTACCATCAATACCGGTTACTGTATAAGATGGATTAAGGAAATACCCGGTGAACATTCCGATAATAGGAATTTCTCCTACAAAGCTGTCCCAGAATCTTACCCATGCGCTGTCTTCCTGAATTTTAAACTTAGGCTGATCATGTGCATCAAGGATATCATAACTTGCTTTCCATAGAGAACGCATCCCTTTTCTTGCCAGTCTGCCGTAGTTTTTGTTATCAATAAGATCATTCAGAGAGTATGAAGCATTAAAATCAATCCATTGATTCGCTTTGATCCTGAAAAGCTCTTTAGACTTGCTCTCATCATTAAAAACGATAACATCTTCTTTTAGCTTGAACATTTTCTGACGAACATATGCCACATAATTTCCGTTTTTGTCAGTAATGTTGAAGTCGCTTGCTAAAGTAGTGATTTTGAATTTGAAATCCAGTGGATAATTAAGATTGTTAAGTACCATGTCAGTTTATTTTTTTCATATTTAATTTAAGCCGCAAATATAAAGGTTTTTTTAGAGTTCTCAGATAGGAGGGAAATATAAAATATCATAATGGGACATTGTATTGGAAATGTTTTTTGTTAAAAAAACGCTATGCTCGCAAGGTTGATATTTATTTTTATTTATTTCGATCGCAAAGGCACTTCGTTCAGCCAGGATATCAGATTTGTCTATTGCTGAGTGAAACGCCCCGCGATTGTTTTTAAGAATTAAAAAAAATTCTTAGCGAACACTGCGTTAAAATTTATTTATGTTGTATGAAAATTCACAAGCGAAGCGGATTTACGATTCATGATCTTCTATCAATTATCAACTTTAATCCTTATTTTTGTACTTATGGATTACCCTAGTAAAGTATTGGCAAAGGCGGTGGATGAGATTTCCGGATTGCCTGGAATTGGTAGAAAAACGGCTTTAAGATTAGCATTACATCTATTGAAACAGCCCAGTTCCAGAGCCGTAAGTCTTGGAAACTCCCTGATCAATCTTGTTAACGAAATCAAATACTGCAAAGAATGTCATAATTTTTCAGATTTTGACGTTTGTGAAATATGCAGCAATGAAAAGAGAAATGGCGAACTGATCTGTATCGTTGAAGATGTACGTGATGTAATTGCTATTGAAAATACAGGGAAGTACACGGGAAAATATCTGATCCTTGGCGGAAAGATTTCTCCAATGGAAGGAGTTGGGCCAGGCCAGTTGAACATCCCAAGCATTGAAAAAAAGCTGAATGAAGGAAAGGTAAAGGAATTTATTTTTGCATTGAGTGCTACGATGGAAGGAGATACGACAGCTTATTATATTTATAAGAAATTTAAAAACTTCAATGTCAATTTTTCTAGCATTGCAAGAGGAATTTCAGTAGGAGACGAACTGGAATATGCCGATGAAATTTCTTTAGGAAGATCTATTATCAACAGATTGCCATACAACGAGAAAGATTAATATGAAGCTGTCTGTTATTATTGTTAATTACAATGTGACCCAACTGCTCAGAAGCTGCCTCCTGTCACTTCAGAAATACATCCGGGAAATAGAATATGAAGTCGTTGTCATCGATAATGCATCTACGGATACTTCCTGGCAAGAGCTTATTACTGAGTTTCCAGACATACATTTTATTTCTTCTGAAACAAATGGCGGTTTTTCCAAAGCTAATAATCAGGCAATACAGGCAGCAAAAGGAGAATATATTTTACTTTTAAATCCTGATACCGAGTTCGAAGGGTTTTATATGAAGGAATTGCTGGATTTTGCAGATGCACAGCCTTCCTTCGGATGCCTGGGAGTGAGGATGCATGATGTTGAAGGAAATTTTCTGCCTGAAAGTAAGCGGTCGGTTCCGGATATGTTCAATTCGTTCGAAAAACTGTTTACCAATTTTAAAAAGAACAATTCAAAATCCTATTACAGAAACGATATAGAGGAAAATGAGGTTGCTGAAGTTGATGTGGTCACAGGAGCCTTTTTATTGGCTAAAAAAGCAGTATACGAAAAAATAGGCGGATTGGATGAAGCTTATTTTATGTATGGAGAAGATATTGATCTTTGTTATACCTTTTTAAGAAACGGATATAAAAACTTCTATTACGGAAAAGTTTCAATTCTGCATTATAAAGGTGAAAGTACGATTAAAAATGAAGTATATCTCAGCAGATTCTACGGAGCGATGCAGATCTTTATTGATAAGTATTACAAGGAATCGAAACCTGTACAATATTCATTTTTGAAAGCAGGGTTGAAGCTCCGGCATCAGATTGAAAAGATCAGGTTAAAATAAAAAAGCAACTCAGTCTGAGTTGCTTTTGTTTTTATGTAAGATAATATTCTTCTTATTTTACCGGTGCAGGAGTCTGTGCCGGAGTTGTTGTAGAAGAAGCAGGAGCTGACTGTTTTGCAGGAGCTTCTTTCTTCGCTGGCTGTTGCTGTGCAGGAAGTGCCTGAGACGGCTTACCTGTAATAACAACGCTTAATAGGATAAGAACGATGATAGTTCCGCCCAAAGTCCATGTTGCTTTTTCCATGAAATCATTGGTTCTCTGTACCCCGAACTGCGCAGATGATGCACCTCCGAATGTACTGGAAAGGCCTCCTCCTTTTGGATTTTGCGCCATAACGATAATTACCAATAAAACACTGGCAATCATAACAAGAACCATCAATAGTGTAAATATAGTATCCATTAATTCTGATATCTTTTTGAATGGGCAAATTTAATCTTTTTTTACTGAATGGCAAAAAAAGATGCCGCCAAATGTTGATAAAAATAAAAACGGCAACAATTGTTACCGTTTTTTTTATAAAAATAAAGTGTTTTTATTTGAAATCAGCATCGGTTGTCTTATTGATTTCATAAGACTTTACCGTCATGGTCATATCCATTCCCATCTGGCTTACAGAGATGGTGTATGGCATTTTTACCCCTTCTACATCTTTGTAATTAGAGAATGTTGTTGGGATGGTCATTTCCTGACCCTTAGCTTTTACTTTTTTAGTTTCTCCGGTTTTTAATCCTGTTGCAACACTGTAGTAATACGTTGTATCTCCACCTTTGATTGCATAAGAATCTTCGCCTACTATTTTCTCAATTCCGCCTAATTTATAATCAGCAGATTTTGTGAAGCCTAATTCTTCGAAAAGCTCAGGATTCTTTTGTTTTTCAGCAATTTCTTCCGGTGTGATGGCTACTTTTTGCCCCATTTGCTCAGAATAGCCTGTTTTTCCGTCAAATACCTGCTTCTGAACAACCTGCCCCATTGCTGTTACAGTGGTCAGTTCCTTTCCGCCTTGTGCCTTAATGATTTTAAAATCGATGTTTTGTCCCTGCATAGACATTGAAGCATTTGTGGTGTAAGACGTAATTTTTGCCAGATTAGCTTTTCCCCCGATGGCATTGATGTATTTATCAACAACAGATGCAACAGTTACGCTGGCATCCACTTTCTGTACCGTTGGTTTTGCTACAGGATTGGCATCTTTATCGAAATATTTTACAGGATACCCCAGCTTTTCCAGTCCTTCAGAAATATCAGAAGCTTTACCTGCAATGAAAATTCTGCTCTGGTTGGGTAAAATGGTAGCTTTTACAGCATTGGTAACGTCTGCAGCAGTTACTTTATCAATAGATTTTAAGTAATTGGTGTAAAAATCAGCAGGCAGATCCTGAACCTTTTGATTTAAAGCAAATCTTGCGATCGTTGCAGGCTGCTCTAAAGACATAATGAAAGCTCCTTTCAGTTTTGCTTTTGCATTGGCCAGTTCTTCCGGTTTTACTGTAGAAATAGCATTAAGTTCATTCATGAATTCCTTAACTGCTTTATCTGTAACCTCATTTCTTACACTTGCACTTGCAGAAAATTGTGGAGAATATTTACTTGCAACCATGCTTGAATAAGCACCATAAGTGAATCCGTTTTTCTCACGAAGATTCATGAAAAGTCTGGCTTCACCACCACCTCCCAGAATGTAGTTGGCAATTGTTGCAGGGAAGTAGTTGGCATCCTTCATCTTCAGGGTATTCAGGTTGTTTAAGGAAACAACAGACTGCACTGCGGAAGGAACATCCACGATGTTAATTTCTGTTTTCGCAACATTAGAAGCCGGTTCTAATGGAGCAACTGGTGTATTTGCTTTTTTCCAGCCACTGAAAGCCTTCTCGATCAGAGGTTTTACCTGATCAAATTTTACGTCTCCTACGATTATCAGATAAGCATTATCAGGAGCATAGTATTTTTTGTATATATTTTGTACATCAGCAAGCTGGATTTTGTTGATAGATTCCACCGTTTCAAACTCACCTCTTGAAGTATTTTTTCCATACATCAAAGCATTGGAAACTCTTGAAGCAATGGAAGATGCATTTTTTTCGTCGGATTTTAATCCTTCGATAGCTCTTTCCTTAGAACTTTGAATTTCTTCAGCAGAGAATTTTGGATTGATGATAGCATCAGCCATTAAGTTTAATACTTCGGGGAAGTATTTTGAAAGGGAATTGGCAGAAGCGCCTCCTGAAGAAAAGTTAAGATTGGCCCCCAGATAATCCACTTTTTTGTTGAAATCATCTTTGCTGATGTTGGTTGTACCGTTTTCGAACTGTTCAGCCATAATTTCGCTTACCCCGGTTACGGCTCCTTCATTATATGGAGGTCTGTCCATAGTAAGGCTTGCGTTTACTCTTGGCAGTTTGTTGTTCTCAACCACCATTACTGTAAGGCCGTTGCTTAGCTGAAATGTTTTTGGCTTGGCAATGTTGATCGCAGGAGTAGGTCCTGGTTTTGGCATTGCATTAAGATCTATTTTTTGTGCTGAAACCATTCCTGTAAAGAAAAATGCCGCAGCTATATATGTTAATTGCTTTTTCATTTGTAAAAATTTAATTTTTAATAATCATAGGTTAGCCTGAAAAAATGGAATGATTACTTTTTCTCAGGTACGTAGTTGATGATTATTCTTTGGTTGGAATTAAGATACTTTTTAGCCGCATTCTGAAGATCCTGTCTTGTGATGGATCTGTAAATGTCAATTTCTTTGTTGATCAGATTCGTGTCACCCATCAATACATGGTTGGTTGCCAATGAAGCAGCAATTCCCTGAATGCTCGAGTTAGCATTTACAAACTGGTTTTCGTACTGGTTTTGAAGCTTTTGATAATCTTCTTCTGAAATTAAAGTAGTCTGAAGCTCTTTGATTTCAGCATCAATATCTGCCTGTAGAACCTGTTTGGTAGTCTGTCCCATCGGAATAGCGAAGAATGCGAAGATACTGTAATCCTCAAGACCCTGGTTGAAAGCAGCCACCTGAAGTGCTTTTTTATCCTGGTCAACTAATTTTTTATATAAAACGGAAGATTTACCATTACTTAAATAAGAAGAAAGCATATCTAAAACATAAGCATCTTTCTCTTTGTTAGCCGGAGTTCTGTACGCGAAAACATAAGCTGGAAGCTGGATATTCGGGTCAGTAGCAGTAACTTCTTTTTCCTGAGTGATAGGAGTTTCTTTCGGGAAATCTTTAGGATATACTGTTCCTTTTGGAATTCCTCCGTAATATGTTTCGATCCATTTTTTTGTCTGCTCAGGTTTGATGTCTCCTGCAACAACCAAAGTAGCATTGTTCGGAACGTAATACTTTTTGTAGAATGCCTGAAATTCTTCTAATTTTGCAGAATTCAGATCTTCCATAGAACCGATTGTCGGCCAGTTGTACGGATGATTGGTAAATAAATTTTTCTGAATAGTTGTGAAAAGATTTCCATAAGGCTGGTTATCCATTCTTAATCTTTTCTCTTCTTTTACCACCTCTCTCTGTGTATCCACACCAATCTGGTTGATGACAGCATGACGCATTCTTTCAGCTTCCATCCAAAGTCCAAGCTGTTCGTTATTGGAAGGGAATGTTTCATAATAATAAGTTCTGTCATTGGTGGTGTTGGCATTGTTCTGCCCTCCGTTTGAAGAAACGATTTTGAACCAGTCTCCTCTTTTGATATTAGGAGTTCCTTCGAATAAAAGGTGTTCGAAGAAGTGAGCAAAACCTGTTCTGCCTTTTACTTCATCTTTTGCACCTACATGGTACATTACCCCTGTTGTCACCACCGGTGCGGAGTTATCCTGATGAAGAATTACATGAAGACCATTGGGAAGGTCATACTCTTCGAATTTAATTTGCTGTGCATTCAGCATTAGCCCGAAGAAAGCTACGGCAGCAGCAGAAAGAAGTCGCTTTTTCATAAAATTTAGAAATTGTTTACCAATTAGTATGAAAAGTGAATTAAATGTTACAAAGTTTATAGAAAAATATGATCACTTGGGGAAATTTCCAGAAATTAAAAATGAAAATATAGGAGATAGATATTGATAAATTATCAATTCATATTTTAACGCAAGGTTCGCTAAGAAATTTTATAATTTTTAAGCACGATCGCAAAGGCGTTTCACTCAGCCATAGTTAAAATTTGATATCCTGGCTGAACAAAGTGCCTTTGCGAACAAAAGATATAGTATAAAATTAATCATTAGCCTTGCGAACATTCGCGTTTAATTTAGAATTATAGTTAGTATATATGTGCTTAAGACTCAATACCGAATACTTCAAATCCCTAACTTCTCTATGAGAGTTTGAATTCTCCTCCGAATACCTTAATTTTGTGTTCCCAAAATTTTTTGCTGTATGGACTATTTGAAAGGACTCAACGAATCACAATATGAAGCCGTTACCTCTTTACAGGGGCCTCTGATGGTGCTTGCCGGAGCAGGTTCCGGAAAAACGCGTGTACTTACTATGCGTATTGCCCATTTAATACACAACGGAATAGACCCTTTCAATATCCTTGCGCTTACCTTTACCAATAAAGCGGCACGTGAAATGAAAGACCGTATCGCAAAAGTTGTGGGGGAAAGCAATGCAAGAAGTCTTTGGATGGGAACCTTTCACTCGGTTTTTGCAAGAATTTTAAGAATTGAAGCCCATTACCTTGGATATCCATCCAACTTTACGATTTATGATCAGCAGGATGCTTTGAACGTAATCAAAAAGGTTCTGAAGGATATGAATATTGATGCCGATCTTTATAAGCCTAAAAAAGTTCAGGCAAGAATATCAACCTACAAGAATAATCTGATCACGGTAAAAGCATATTTCAATAATCCGGAGCTGATGGAGGCTGATGAAAAAGCAAATATGAAGTTTATCGGGCAGATTTATCAGCGATATGTTGGGCAGTGTTTCAGAAACGGGTCTATGGATTTTGATGATCTTTTGTTGAAAACCAATGAACTTTTAACCCGTTTTCCGGAAGTATTGGCCAAATATCAGGATAGATTCAGATACATTATGGTGGATGAGTATCAGGATACGAACCACTCTCAATACCTTATTGTAAAAGCATTAGCTTCAAAATTTGAAAATATCTGCGTGGTAGGGGATGATGCACAGTCTATCTATTCTTTCCGTGGAGCAAATATCTACAATATCTTAAACTTTAAAAAAGATTATCCGGATGCTAAAACGGTATCGCTGGAGCAGAATTACCGTTCTACACAGAACATTGTAAATGCCGCCAATGTAGTCATCGCAAAAAACCTGCAGCAATTCAAGAAGAATGTGTTCAGTGATAATGAAGAAGGGGACAAGATTAAAATATACCGGTCTCTTTCGGATGCCGATGAAGCCAATTTTGTCGCAGGAAATATCTGGGAACTTCGTAACCGTGACCAGAGAAAGTACAGCGATTTTGCCATTTTATACAGAACCAATTCTCAGACGCGTGCCTTTGAAGATGCGCTGAGACGTAAAAATATTCCGTATAAAGTTTACGGGGGACTTTCATTCTACCAAAGGAAAGAAGTAAAAGACCTTATCGGGTACCTTCGTCTCCTGATCAATGAGAACGATTCTGAAGCATTGATGAGAATTATCAATTATCCGGCAAGAGGAATCGGGGAAACAACACAGAATAAGCTGATCGTTTTTGCAGACGCTCACAATATTGCGGTTTCAAAGGTGTTGGATAATCTTCCGATGTATGCTCCGCAATTGGGGCTTAACAATGGAGTTTTAAACAAACTGAATGACTTCTGGTCCATGATCAAGGCCTTCCAGGTATTATTGAAAACGGAAACAGCTTACAGTGTTGCTATGGAAGTGGCAAAACGAAGTGGTTTAATCAAATTTTTAAAAGATGATCAGACGCCTGAGGGTATTTCCAGAGTAGAAAACGTTCAGGAATTGATGAACTCTATGCAGGGATTCATTGAAGAACAGATGCAGCTTGAAGATGGTGATCCGAGTCTTTCCAATTTCCTTGAAAATATTGCCCTTTCTGCAGATACTCAGGATAAAGAACTGGAAGATGATATGGTTTCACTGATGACCATTCACCTTTCAAAAGGACTGGAATTCCCGGTGGTTCACTTAGTGGGTCTTGAAGAAAACTTATTCCCCAGCTTTATGAGCTCGGCTACCAGAGAAGATCTGGAAGAAGAGAGAAGGTTGTTCTATGTAGCATTGACAAGAGCAGAAAAGCAGGCCTTCTTCTCCTATGCTGTTTCCCGTTTCCAATGGGGGAAAATCACCGATGCTGAACCTTCAAGATTCTTAAGTGAAATTGATGATGAATATATTGAATTCCTTAATCCAGCTATGGAAAAGAGGTTTATTAATAATTCAGGGGTAAAGTCCAATATCTTTGATGGACATCCTTCCGAAATGAGATCTTTCAAAAAGGTTGAGAAAGAGACAATCGACAGAGGAGAGGCTTCAAAACCGGCACCGGAAGTAAGAAAACTAAAACCTGTCAGCACTGCTAAAATTATCAATCCAAGCGGGGCCTCGTCTCAGGATATCGAAGTAGGAGACAAAGTAAGACATGACCGTTTCGGGATTGGAGAAGTCACGTTTCTGGATGGAACTGATCCTCAGAATATCAAAGCAAAAGTCGTTTTCATGCATGAAGGAGAGAAAAACCTGATCCTGAAATACGCTAAACTGACTAAGATTTAATTTTATCATAAATAATATAAAGAAAACGGATTCAATTTTTGAATCCGTTTTTGTTTTAACCGCTAAGTTCGCAATGTGATTATTTAGATCTACTATTTTCGATCGCGAAGGCGTTCCACTTAGCAAAGATAAATCCTCTGCTAAACGAAGTGCCGTTGCGAACGAAGGATTAATCAATAGTAAGAAATTTCTTTGCGTGCATAGTGTTTATTAAATTCATTTTAACGGGAAGCTCTCAAAGTTTCTATTAACACATGTTTCATATTTATGTTCAAAAAGGCGTTTCAGTTAGCAGAGATGATTTTCTTGCTGAGCGAAGTACCGTTGCGAACGAAAGACAAATCAATAGTGAGAGATTTCTTTGCGTTCAAAGCGTTTATTAAATTCATTGTAAATTTTCAACTTTTATTAAAACAATGTTTTTTATTGGAATGTTCTTAAATTATTATAACTTTAGATAAGGGATAGAAAGAAACGATAACGATTTTTTATAAAAACAAAGTCTATCTGTTTTGTAGACTAATAAATAAATTTTACATTTGCACCTTGTAAAAACATAAATGTTATCAAATTCTAAACTATATGAGAAATAAAAAAACTATTCTTTCGGCCTCTGTTTTATTTTTCCTTGGTGTATTTACTTACGGACAGGAAAAAGACAGCATAAAAACAAACAAAGACAGTATAAAAACGAATAACGTAGAAGAAGTAGTCATATTGGGTTCAAGAGCCGGCGCCAGGTCTAAGATAGAAAGTGCGGTTCCTGTAGATGTCTTCAACGTAAAAGAATCTTCAATCATTCTTCCGCAAACGAATATAGGGCAGATCCTTAATGCCGTAGCACCTTCATTTACTTCCACCATTCAGACTAATTCTGATGGTACAGACCACCTGGATCCCGCACAACTAAGAGGGTTAGGACCAGATCAGGTTTTGGTTCTGGTGAATGGAAAAAGAAGACATACTTCAGCATTGGTGAATGTAAACGGAACACCGGGAAGAGGTACGGTAGGAACCGATTTGAATGCTATTCCATCTTTCGCTTTGAACAGAATTGAAGTTTTAAGAGATGGAGCTGCCGCACAATACGGATCCGATGCTATTGCAGGAGTTATCAATCTTGATCTGAAAAGAGATACAGGGAAACTGGCAGGTCAGATCAGCTACGGAGGAAATTTAACACCAACTGCTAATGACCATACCGGAGATTTTGACGGCCAGAATATTCAGCTGGATTTGAATTATGGAAATAAAATCGGAACCAAAGGAGGTTTCTTTAATATTACCTGGTCTTCACAGTTCAGAAATCCAACCTATAGAGCAGGAACAGAAAGCGGACCTATCTACAATGCTTATAATGCCATAGAACAGCGTGCTTTGAATGACGGAGTGAACCTTTCTTCTCTTTTTACTAATATAAATAATACACCCAATTCACAACAGATCGTGAATTACATTCATCAGTATGCACAGAATGTAAGCTATTTTTCTCAGGATCTGCAAAATTCAATCCAGGGAGCAAATACTATTTCTGCGCTACAAAATGTTTTGAAATCTTCGAGCTTTACCAGAGATCAGCTTAATTATTTTACTGATCAGGAGCTGGCTTACAGAGGGCAAACCAGAAAAGATTTTAACATGCAGGTAGGACAGTCTAAACTGAATAATCATCAGCTGTTTATAAATGCTGAAGTGCCTGTCAGTGATAACTGGAAAGTATATACTTTTGGAGGATACAGCTTAAGGCACGGAACTTCCGGAGGATTTTACAGAAGACCAAGCGAAAGCAGAACCTTTACAGGATTATATCCCAATGGTTATCTTCCACAGATCGGAACAGATATTCAGGATATTTCATTAGCCGCAGGAATAAAAGGAAAATGGGACGGCTGGAATATTGATTTCAGTAATACCTATGGGCAGAATTCATTTACCTATAATATTCAGAATACAGGAAACACCTCTCTGCGCTTCGCTTCGCCAAGGGAATTCGATGCAGGTGGTTTAAGGTTTTCTCAAAATACTATCAATTTAGATTTCTCTAAAAAATATGATGTATGGGAAGGTATCAATGTAGCCTTTGGAGGTGAGCACCGTTATGAAAATTTTAAAATTACCCAGGGAGAGGAAGCTTCTTATGCAACATATGACGTTTCAGGGAATGTTTGGAACGGAAATTCTGTAAGACCTACAGATTTTTTCGGAGCATTGCTTCCGGGAGGTTCTCAGGTTTTCAACGGATTTAAGCCCGGAAATGCAGTAGATAAAAACAGACAGTCTGTAGCAGCCTATGCGGATGTGGAATTTAACTTTACCAACTGGCTATTGGTAGATGCTGCGGCGAGATATGAAAACTATTCGGATTTCGGATCGACATTCAATTATAAATTAGCATCAAGAATCAAGGTTACATCAGATTTCAATGTGAGATTTGCAGGTTCTACAGGATTCAGAGCTCCGTCTATCCACCAGATTTATTATAATGTAACCTCTACATTATTTACGAATAACCAATTATTGGAAGTAGGAACTTTCAGTAATGATTCTCAGCTAGCAGGACTTTTAGATATGCCAAAGCTGAAACAGGAAACCTCCAAGTCAGCAAGTGTAGGGTTTACTTACAGAATTCCTTCAGCAGGGCTTAGCTTTACAGCAGACGGATATTTTACGAGAATTGATAACCGTATTATTCTTACAGACCAGTTCCTAAGAGCAAGCGTTCCTCAGAAAGCACAGGAAGCTTACGACCAATTAGGAATCAATGCTGCACAATTCTTTACGAATGCGATTGATACAGAAACAAAAGGGGTAGATGTTGTAATTTCACATAATGCAAGATTTTCAGGATTTAAACTGGATAATAACTTTGCAATTAACCTGAACCAGACCAAACAGGTTGGAGAAATTCATTCGGCCGGGCTGCTGCAGTCTCCTTCCCTTGAAAAGATTTATTTTTCTGAAAAATCAAGAGTGTATCTTGAAGAAGCTGTGCCAAGAGTGAAAGCCAGCCTTTCGCATACCCTTTCATGGAAAAATGCCAACTTCTATCTGAGAAATACCTATTTCGGAAAAGTAACAGGTGCGGATGTTATTGATGTGAATGGAGACGGAATCATTGATTTTAATGAACATCAGCAGATCGGAGATAAAATCATTACCGATATCTCTGCTGCCTATCAATTTACCAAGAATGTAGGGCTTACTTTGGGGGTCAATAACCTGTTTGATATTTATCCAACGAAAAACCTTCCTGCTTCTACAAATAATGATCAGTTCGTTTACTCACGGTCAACATCACAGTTTGGACAGAACGGAAGATATGTTTTTGCAAGGCTTAATTTCAACTTTTAATATAATAACCGATAATGCTTATAAAAAAACAGTTCAGAATTTCTGAACTGTTTTTTCTGAACTATTATTTTTAAACCATTAAGATGTAATAAGAGTTTAAGAGTAGTAAGATAAGCGTCACTTTAAGTTGAAAACCAGAATGATTCATCTTAACTTTATTTTATCTCTTAAATCCTTCTTAATGGTTTTAAATTTATAGAATGTGAATCTATCTTTCCACAAGTTCCTTCACAGGTTCCCCATAATGATCAATCTCTGTTTTATTGATCTGAAGCAGCTGGTACCATTTCCTGAAAGCTCCGATAAACACAATAAGCATCAGAACCATTGCCGTTACCGCTAAAGCTGCCAGCAAATATTGTCCTTTGGGGATGTAAATGGCGGTTACCTGTATATAACCAGCCCAAAAAGTAATTCCAGCCATGAAAACCCCGGGAACTGCAGAACATAAGGCATATTTACCCCGGTTCATCCTGATCAGCATAGTTGTACAGACAATGAGCCCACAGGCAGCCAACAGTTGGTTACTGATCCCGAATAACGGCCATATGCTGTTTACATTTCCTGTGTATACCAGATAGCCCCAGGCAAACGTGAAAAGAAGACTGCTGATAATGATTCCGGGAATCCAGTTTTTATCATTGAATTTCGGAACAACAGAACCCAGCATTTCCTGTAAAAAGAAGCGTCCTACCCTTGTTCCTGCATCAATGGCAGTCAGAATAAATACGGCTTCAAACATGATCGCAAAATTATACCAATACGCTGTAAGCTGATCCATATATGGAATTTTATTGAAGATATGAGCCATTCCCACAGCGAGAGATACGGCGCCTCCTGTCCTGCCGTAGAGGTCAATACCTATTTTCTGCGAATAATAATCAATATCTACTCCGTGAAGAGAAGGGTGTGCAGCAAGGAATGAGTCATAAGCTTCTTTAGGAGTATTGATCGCAAAATAATCACCTGGCATCAGGGTACAGGCTGCGATAAGAGCCATTAATGCAACAAATCCTTCTACCAGCATAGCTCCATATCCTACGAAAAGAATTTCCCTTTCTTTATTAAGCATTTTTGGAGTCGTTCCCGTAGCAATCACAGCATGGAACCCGGAAATCGCTCCACAGGCAATCACAATGAAAATAAAAGGAAGAACAGGTCCGCCTATAATAGGACCTCCGCCATTAACAAAAGCCGTGATAGCCGGCATCTGTATGGTAGGGTGAATAACGATTACACCGATGGCAAGCATGATAATAGTTCCGATCTTTAAATAGGTCGACAGATAATCCCTTGGAACCAAAAGAAGCCATACCGGCAGTACAGAAGCAATAAAGCCGTACAGAGGAATCGCTATGGAAATTGTTTTAATATCCCATGAAAATAAATTATTCATTGTAGGATTCTGCATGAGGCTGTGCCCTCCGATAATTCCTGCAACTAAAAGAATACCTCCCAAAATACTTGCAAACAGAACACTGTTCTTTTTATAGCGCATAATCAGACCCATAATGATTGCAATAGGCATAGTAATGACTACCGTAAACAGAGACCATGAAGCTTCGTGCATTGCATTGATACAAGCCAATGATAATCCTGCCAGTGTAAGGATAAGAATGAAAAGAATGGCAAATCCTGCAACAGTTCCCGTTGCTTTACCGATTTCTTTGGAAGCAATGGTGGCAAGGCTCTGGCCTTTATGCCTTACAGAAGCAAAAAGTACAATCATATCATGCACCCCACCACCCAGAACACATCCGATCAGAATCCACAATGCTCCGGGAAGATATCCGAACTGTGCTGCAAGAACAGGCCCTACCAATGGCCCGGCTGCTGCGATTGCAGCAAAATGATGCCCGAAAAGCACATTTTTATTAGTGGCAACATAATCTTTACCATCTGCAAATTCGACGGCCGGGGTTGTATTCTGGTCGTTTAAACGTAGCACTTTGTTTGCGATAAAAATACCATAGAACCGGTAAGCGATCGCAAAAATAAGAACAGATGCAAATATGAGGGTAAGTGCATTGATATTGTTTAATGAATCCATATTGTTTAATTTTATTGATGAATAATTAAATTATTATTGTTTTTATTGTAAATAATTTAAACATTAGCCAAGGTAATTAATTCCCGAATAAAAAATACCAATATGTATATCAATCTAGCATATTTGTTGGTTGTTGTTATTTATTGTGTTGATTTTAAGTGTTTTAAATATAAGTTAGATAGACTTATATATATTATTTCTTCTGTGAAAGAATAAAGTCTACCATCTGATCTGTTATTTTATCAAGATCGTCTTTATCTGTAGTACCAAAACCATGGACTCCGCCATCAACGATGATCAGAGTGTTCTGTATTTTGGCTCTGTTTAATTTCCTGTGAAGCTTTTTAGATTGGCTTAAGGGAACAATTTTATCATTATTTCCCTGGACGATTAAAGTAGGAACACCATCTGAAACAAAATGAACCGGGGATATCGTCTTAAGATAATCTATTGCTCTGTCCTGATCTTTTCTGATATCATATCCTGAAATCCCTTTCACCAGGTTTTCCTGTAAACCGACAATTTTCTTTGACATTAATCCGATCATTCCCACCGGGATTGTTCCTAATCTTGTGTGGAAAAGTTTGTTGAGGTCTGAAGGACCATAATGATCAATTACATAATTTACCTTAGCAGAATACGACGAAAGCTCAGGATTACCCAGATAGGTATTGTCTGGTGTATAAGCTGCCATCAGGGAAAGATGAGCCCCCGCTGAGGCTCCGAAAAGACCGATATTGCTAGTGTCAAAATGATATTTTTCTGCATTTTTTCTAACCCATCTTACCGCATCTTTAGTATCTTCCAAAGGCAGCGGGAAATGGATGCTGTCACTTAGAAGCGTATAGTTGATACTGATCACTGCATATTGTTTGCCTATGAGCTTTTTTATAGTCGTTTCAAGATAGTTATCGGCATTTACCACTTTGTCGCCTTCTACCCATCCGCCTCCATGAACGTAGATCAATACCGGAAGTCTTTCACCAGTACTGTTCTTAGGAGTATAGAGATCAAGAGCGAGAGGTTGACCCTTTCTGTTGGTTTTGTAAACAATATCCTCAGAAACTGCTGCTATTTCAGGAAGTAATGTGCTTTTTACAGCAGGAGCTTTGGTTGGTCTTAATGGCAGGTCTTGTGAAAAAAATAAATTGGAAAAACTTAAAAATGAAATAAAAAACAGGTTTGTAAAAAACCTGCAGATTGATATGTTGTTTATCGATGGATTCATATTAAATTTTTTAAGGGTGTGTTATTTTACTAACTCCTCAAAAAGCTTACCAAAAGTGGCATCCAGATCTTTTGATTTTCCCGGATGGGGTCGGGAGGTTTGAACGACTGCGCTTCTTACAGCGGTCAGCCATCGGAAACGTTCCGGGATATCAAGCAGTGCAATAGGGCCGCCGTCTTTATCACCATTTGCAATTTTCTGAAAGCTCTCCAGATTATGGATGATATCTTCATAATCTAACTTGCTGTGCATCAGCTTAAACTTGTCCGGGCACAAATAAAATTCTACTCTGATGAATTTTTCCTTTTTTGAAAACATCACCAGTCCGATATTGAAAAATTCCTCTCTTTCAACTTTAGGTACAAAGCGTATTACCGCATATTCATATATTTTATCCTCTTGCATTTTTGGCTTCGTTTACAAAGATTTGAGAATTTTCTAATCTGGTTTTCAAAAACTGAAAATAGATATCACGGATTTCTTCAGGGGTTTCATCAGCATCATTCCAATGTAACCAGTCTTCAGGAATCATATTGACAATTTCCCTGAATAGTGTTTCGTTCAGAACTTCATGGGCAAACCTGTCTGCTTCATCAAGCATTTTTGCTTTTGGAAGAAGCACATGATCTTTCACATATTTGAAAGGTGTTTTAGCGGCTGCATCAAAATTCTGCCATGAGTGGTGGAAGTAGAACGAGGCGCCATTATCAATGATCCAGAGTTCTTTATGCCACATCAGCATATTCGTATTTTTAAAAGTACGGTCAATATTGGTGATGAATGCATCCAGCCATACAATTTTCGAAGCCAGAAACGGATCCACACTTACGCCTGGGTCATAGGTAATAGAGCCGGAAAGATAATGCAGTCCAAGGTTCAGACCTTCGGAAAACTTCAGCAGATCCTGTATTTCCTCATCGGCTTCCGTTCTTCCGAAATCGGCATCAAGATTGACAAAAACAAGCTCAGGAATTTTAAGTCCCAAGGCTTCGGTAATCTTTCCGCCTAAAAGTTCGGAGATCAGCATTTTTACTCCGTGACCAGCGCCACGGAACTTTAAGACATATTTGAAATCATCATCAGCTTCTGCCAGAGCGGGAAGAGATCCTCCTTCTCTCAGTGGCAGAATGTAACGCATCACGGTTACAGTTCTTAAATTCTGCATGATGCAAAAATAAGGCTATTTTTATAAACTTTGACCTGACTTTTAATAAAGAAATAATGAATTAAAGACCGGAAAACAGAGTTTTTTTCATAAATTACCATCATAAAAGGAAAGGAAAATTTGTTATGAATCTGATTACCGAAAAGAATGTATACCTGGAAAATAAGGAAACAAAAGGTTTTCTCGCTGATGCATTTTACCAAAACACAGGTCAAAAACTTCCCTTAGTAATATTTGTTCACGGATATAAAGGTTATAAAGATTGGGGAGCCTGGAACCTGATGGCTGAAAAATTTGCGGAAGCCGGGTTTTTCTTTGTCAAATTTAATTTTTCACATAATGGAACAACAACGGATGATCCGTTCAGTTTCGGAGATCTTGAAGCTTTTGGAAATAATAATTATTCTAAAGAACTTTCAGATCTTGGCGTAGTGATTGACCATTTTAGTAAAGACCCGCATGTGGATGATGAAAAGATTGTTCTGATGGGACACAGCAGGGGAGGAGGTATTGCTATTATTAAAACTTTTGAAGATGAAAGAATAAATGGGTTGATTACATTGGCCAGTGTTGATACTCTGGACCGGTTTCCAAAAGGAGAGGCTTTTGAAAACTGGAAAAATAATGGAGTGTATTATGCGGTTAACGGACGTACCAAGCAGGAAATGCCGCATTATTACCAGTTTTATGAGGATTATGAGCAGAATATTCACCGTTTTGATGTGGAGAGAGCTACAGAAATGGCAAAAGCACATATGCTCATTATTCATGGAACAGAAGATGAGGCTGTAGAAGTAAAACAGGCAGAGCATCTTCATATTCTCCACCCGAATTCCGAACTGTTTCTGATTGAAAATGCCAACCATACTTTCGGGGCAAAAGAACCATGGACGGAAACAGATTTACCTAAAGATCTGAATACTGTAACCGAAAAATGTATTGATTTTATCAAAGAAAAATTGAAATAAAGGTTTTGAAATTACGTTAATATATTAATCACTATATCAATATTATTATGAAAAAAATTATTGCGGGCGCATTCGCGCTGTCATTATTTGTTGTTTCATGTAAAAAAGAAACTAAAACAGAATCTTCTGTAAGCAGCACGGATACTCTTACTACGATGATGCCTCAGGACACTGTCTCAACTCCAAAAAACGATTCTGTTGCAACACCACCTCCTTCTGCTCCGGCTCCTGATAATATTATCACCAAGAATGTAGGTAAATATCCACATGATATTAAATTCTTTGAAGATAAGGGGATATCAGAAAGACTGAAAAAACTAGCAGGATCCCAATACGATGAAATGGTAAAAAATTTCAATGTGGAAGGGCCTATCGCATCAGAGAATGGAATTTATAAACTGACAGGCTGTAAGCAGCACGACTGTCCGGGATATGCAACAAGCATTTACTACGATGCCAAAAATGACAACCTGAATGTTTCTATTGATAAAAACGGTAAGGTAACAGATTTTGCTGAAAAAGGAAAAATTACTGTTTCAGAATCGCTTAAATCCAAATAATAAAAAAAAGGAGTGAAATTTTCACTCCTTTTTTATTGATTGTCAAAGATGTCTTCAGTTTTTAACAGCGTTCTTTTTTACTGCCTTTAAAAGACTCCTGAAGTTTTTCATAGTCATCATTTCAGTTGTAGGAGTGAAAATGGTTGCTTTCTGATCTTTATCTACAGAAACTTCCGAATATGCTTTTAAAGAATATATCTTTTTCATGGTTGTAATATCATAAACATCCATCATTGCAAAAGTTTCATTTTTTTTGTATTCATACTGGGTTCCAATGGAATTGTCCAGACCGTTTCGCACTTTCATTGTGTAGATGTTTACCAGAAAATTAAAATCAGAATTGTTTTTCAGTACTTCAAGATCTTCACTTTCCGGCTCAAATGGAATATTATTTTGAATGAGGTTCCCCGCTTTTGCCTTTTTTAAATCATATGCATTACCATTGCTTAAATTTTGAAATAGCTGAAGAGTTTCTTTACCCATCATTTCTCTGTGATGCGAATCTACCCCTGTTCTGATATCATTAATCAACCATTTTTTGTCTTTAGAAAACACTAATGTTTTACTGTAAATGCCATAATCTTTCCTTACCGGATAATAGCATGATTGCAAAACTATAAGTAGAAGGATAAAGAAAATATATTTTTTCATGGATGCAATTCAATTATTTGATTAATAATTTCCACGCCTCTTCAATTTTACTTTCCAGAAGTAACTTCTGAGCCTCAAGATGAATATTTTCATCGGCATGGAAGTCACCGGCAGGCAATACTTCGGTGTTGGCAAGCATTCCAAGATCGTTTCCTGTAAATACTTTGCTGTATTTTATGATATCCGGCAGCAGATCAAACCCGATTCCTTTGGTTACCAATGGCTTTGGCACTTCAAAAAGACTGTTTTCATTGCTCCTGGAATACCAGTTGCTGCCCAAACGGGCTACCATATCCAGTTTTTTCTGATCCAGATTTCCGTCTTCATTCAGATATTCTTCTCTGATATGGATTTTCTGAACTTCACAGATTACAAGATTTCCTGCACCGCCCTGATCACCCAATGATTTTATCTCTAAAACTTTACATTCAAAATTGACAGGACATTCTTCAATCAGTTTAGGCTGTACAAGATCTGCATCTTTCATTGTAAGGCCGGATTTGATAAACTCATTGACTCCGGTTTCATATTCTGTGGAAGCTAAAGAAATCTGTTGTACAATCGGAAAATTGACTGTTCCGATTACCACTTCCGGTACTTCAAGAACATTTTCCAGGGTATGTTTGGTTGTATTGTCACGTACTCTTCTCGAAGGTGAAAAAATCAGAATAGGAGGAACCGTACTGAACATATTAAAAAAACTGAATGGAGATAAGTTACTGTTACCGTCTTTGTCCACAGTAGAAGCCAGTGCAATCGGGCGCGGTGAAACGGCTGTCTGCATAATGGTCTGTAGCTGTACAGAGGTTATCTCGGAAGGGATTACTGTTTTCATGTTTTTGGTTTTAACACTTAATTTAACTTAAGTATTCAAATGATATTAAAAAGATGCTTCGACTCCGCTCAGCATGACACTTCTAATACTAACTGTTTAGCAGCATATTTCTAGCAGTGTCATACATCAAACCTTATAGGTTTTCAAAACCTATAAGGTTTAATAGTAGTATTGTGCAAAGTTAAAATTTATATAAAAATTAAAGTGTCGGAATAATTTTACCTGAAACTTCCCCGAAGCCTACTCTCACTCCATCTTTTTCAGCCCATGCTTTCATGGTAACGGTATCATTGTCTTCAATGAATTTTCTCTCTTCTCCGTTGCTTAATGATAAAGGATTTTGTCCTCTCCATGTAAGTTCAAGCATAGAACCGAAAGATTTCGGGTCACTTCCGGAAATTGTTCCGCTCGCATACATGTCACCTACTTCTACGTTACAACCGTTTACGGTGTGGTGTGCCAGCTGCTGGGTCATATTCCAGTACATGTGTTTGTAGTTGCTTTCGCAGATCAGGTTTTGTTCGCCGTTTTCAGGCTGGATGTATACTTCAAGGTTGATATCGTAGTTCTTATCGCCTTCAAATTTTAAATAATCCAACACTTCTGGATCCTGTACCGGAGAAGTGGTTCTGAATGGTTCCAGCGCTTCAAGGGTAACAACCCATGGAGAAATGGATGAACCGAAGTTTTTTGCAAGGAATGGTCCCAGCGGAACATATTCCCATGATTGAATATCTCTTGCAGACCAGTCGTTGAAAATAACCATACCGAAGATGGCATCTTCCGAGTCTTTGGTAGAAATACTTTCTCCCATCTCAGTATTTTTGTTGATGATGAATGCCATTTCCAGTTCAAAGTCCAGCTGCTTGCATGGACCGAAAACAGGCTTATCTGCATCTGCAGGTTTCATCTGACCTTTCGGACGGTTGATTTCTGTACCTGAAACAACAATTGAGGAGGCTCTTCCGTGGTAACCCACTGGCAAATGTTTCCAGTTAGGTAATAATGCGTTCGCAGGATCACGGAACATTTTTCCAACGTTGGTAGCGTGTTCAATACTGCTGTAGAAATCCGTATAATTCGGAATGTGAACAGGCATCATCATTTTTACTTTATCCAGATCATAAAATGCTTCTTCAATGGTTTTCTGATCTTTTGATAAAATAGACCCTTCCTGCAATAAAGTCTGGATTCTGGTACGAACAGCATTGGTAACAGGTTTTCCAAGTTCAATAAATTCATTGATGGTATACGCTTCAAAAACATTGTCGTCCAATCCTTCAATATCTTCAAAATAACCGAGGTCATACAAAGTGGCAAGATCAATTACCTGGTCTCCGATTCTTGTACAACATCCGATATATTCTTTGTTAAAAACTGCGACTCCGAAAGGAATATTATGTATAGAAAAATCCGAATTTGAGGAATAGTCTACAAATGATTTCATAAGTTTAGATTTTAGTTAGATTAAATATCATCCGGAGAATTCCCCGGAACATTTATTTGGTCTTTTTTGAGTAAGAGGCTTCATCAATCCATCTGTCTCTGGTATTGACATCGATGAGGTAGAGGATATTATCCTGCTGGGTCAGCAATAAAGTTTTGGTGACCGGCATTGGAATTTTTTTATTTTCAAGCATATCTGCTCTTAAGGAAATAATATTTTTTTTCCTGATGACATCACCGGTGAAAACATTGGAACTGCTTTCTCCTGTTGCCTTATCATCAAAAACTTCTACATAAGTGGCATTATTTCCTTTAATGATAATAAAGTCCCGTTCCGTATGATCGGTCTCATCTTTAATAAAAATGAACTTCTTATTGTCAATATTTACATTCTCAAGATGCTGATTGATGCCTTTTCTTTGTTCAAGTCGGTTAAGGATTTCGTTCAGAGTTCCATATTGAGCTTTAAGCCCTAACGTTCCCAAAAGAAAAATCCCGATTAAAAATTTTCTCATATACTGTGTTTTATAAAAAAGTTTTGCCAGAATACAGTATCCTGACAAAACTTATATTTTCTAATATAAAATTAAAGATTACCTCTTCTTTCCTGTTCTCTTTCCAATGCTTCGAACAAAGCTTTGAAATTCCCGGCGCCAAAACTCTGCGCACCGTGTCTTTCAATAATTTCGAAGAATAGAGTAGGACGGTCTTCTACAGGCTTCGTAAAGATCTGTAATAAGTATCCTTCTTCATCATGATCAATAAGTATACCTAACTCCTGAAGTTTCTTAAGATCTTCATCAATATGGCCCACTCTTTCGGGAACCATATCATAATAAGCTTCCGGCGGAGCAGATAAAAACTCTACCCCACGTTTTTTAAGTTCAGTTACAGTGTGGATAATGTCTTTTGTAGCCACAGCAATGTGCTGTACACCTTCTCCTTCATAGAAATCAAGATATTCTTCTACCTGAGATTTCTTTTTACCTTCTGCAGGTTCGTTGATAGGGAATTTTGCATATCCGTTTCCGTTTGACATTACTTTAGACATCAGTGCAGAATATTCTGTGTTGATCTGCTTATCGTCAAAAGAAAGGATGTTTACAAATCCCATTACTTTTTCATACCATTCTACTGTAGGGATCATTCTGTTCCAGTCAACATTTCCCACACAGTGGTCTACGTATAACAAGCCTGCTTCTTCAGGATTATAATCACTTTCCCACTTTTCATAGCCAGGCATGAAAGCTCCGTTATAATTTTTTCTTTCCACAAACATGTGAACGGTTTCTCCATAGGTGTAGATACCGGACATTCTTACTTCACCATGCTCATCAGTTAACGTTACAGGCTCTAAATATGGTTTTCCACCTCTTTTAGTTGTTTCTTCGAAAGCTGCATAAGCGTCATCTACCCAAAGTGCCAAAATTTTTACTCCGTCACCATGTTTTTTTACGTGTTCGTTGATAGGAGAATCAGACTTAAGTCCTGTTGTTAATACCAATCTGATTTTTCCCTGTTGAAGTACATAAGATGCACGGTCTCTTACTCCTGTTTCAGGACCCGCGTAAGCTACAGACTGAAAACCGAAAGCGGTTTTGTAATAATGGGCAGCCTGTTTTGCATTTCCTACATAAAACTCAATG
>NZ_JAYSDT010000038.1:0-37901 GCF_041914225.1 Chryseobacterium sp. | reverse complement strand
ATAGCCTTCCAATGATTTTGCATATTCTATAAACTCATCCAAAGAAGGAATTTTGCTATTTTTAAGGTTTTGTTGTTCCTGTTCTTGTCTTTGTTCTAGTTCTAGCTTTTGCTTTTGTTGTTTTGGTATTTCTGAAGATGATTTTACATCTTTATTAATTTCAACTTCTTTTTCTATTTCAAGTGTGCTTTGAGCCGAGAAAATATTTTCAAATATTTCTAAAATTTTAGGCTCTTGAGATTTTTTAGCATTTATACCTTCTGTTTTGCATATTTTTTCAGATTCAATTTCAAACGAATAATTCAACACCAATCGATAATGACGAGGAAGTCCATTTTTGGGTTGAAACTGAATTAAGCCTAATTTTTTAAGTTTCTCTTTTGTCGACCTTATCGTTTTTCTGGTTAATCCCAGTTCTTTTCCCAATTCAACATCAGAAATTTTGAAATCGTAGCGGTCATTCTCATAGCCCATTTTCAGCAGATAGAAATACAATAATACTTCTGTTGGGCTAATTTTTGCTGTTTTATTGAAATCCCAAAACCGTTGTATTAATTCAAGGTAATACATCTTATTTTTTGGCAAAAAGTTGCAGCGCCTTTTCTTTATCGACGATAATTATGTTCCCATTCTGAATAATGGCTTCATCCAATATTCCCGAAGATTTTATTTCAGATGCTTTAGAAACAGAGCAGCCGAGAATTTTTGCCAAGCCTTTCAGTCCGTATTCATATTTGCTTTCCGATTTTATTTTTTTGGAAATTTCTAAAAACTCTTCAACGGTAAGTTTCCAAATTGGGGTTTGAGGGGTTATGCTCATTAGGCTTTATTTTTAAAAAGTTCCAATGCTTTTTGTGAATCAATAATAATTTTTCTCCCATTTTGAATAATGGCATCATCAAAAATGCCTTTGCTTTTAAGCTTTCCTGCATGATTTTTAGAACATCCCAGTATTCTTGCTAAACCTGAAAGACCGTAAACATATTTTTCGCCAAGTGTCTTTTCCTGTGATGATTTTTCTTGTGATTCTGGCTTTCTGGAATCTAAAATTTCCACAAATTCTCCTATGGTCAATTGCCATATTGGTTTATTATAATCTTCCATTATGTATTTTTTTATTGTAATTAATTCTAAAAAATTTGTATTTGTATTTATTTTGCTATATTTGTATTGCAAATATAAAATAAATATTGAATATTATCTATATTTTTTAATTCTCAAACAAAAATTTTTAAAGATGACTATAACTGAAAGATTGCAAGATTACATGATGTACAAAGGTTTAAATCCTAATAGAGTAACTGTTGAAGCTGGTTTGTCTGTTGGTTTAATTGGTAGAGCAATAAAAAACAACTCGGGACTTAATTCAGATACTATTGAAAAAATACTATATACTTATACGGATTTAAATCCAGAATGGTTTATTTCGGAATCAGGTGAAATGCTTAAAACCAATAACCAAAATATTAACAATAATGGCTCAGGAAATAATGTGAACAGCAACATTAATGGAAATATTAGTGGAAATGTTACTATTTCACATAGCGAATTTTCCAACATGATAGAAATTCAGAAAGGTTACCAAGAGATACAAAAAGAACTTACCGAAAGATTAAAAACCAGTCAAGAGCAACTATCGGACAGCATGAGGCAGGTAACAATCCTTCTTGAAATTTTAAAAAGATGATGATGAGAAATATTTTAATTATAGGTACTATTTTGTTTGCAGGGGTTTTATTTGGACAAACGAAGAAAAATGTATCAAAAACTTGGGAAAACAGAGATAGTGAAATAGCTCAAAAAGTTTTTTCAAAATATCAGGAAAAAGAAAATAAAAAATTTGAAGCCGAAAAAGCAGATTTGATAAAGTTTCAAAGAAAACTAAAAATTGAAATCATTAACGAAGGTGAAACGGAAAAACTCAACCAAATATTTTGGCTAAAAGTAGTTAAGGTGAATGATGGAAAGTTTGAGCAAATTATTAAAACGGATAGCACAAAAACAGAAATTAAACGAAATTATGACAAAAGCATTTGGCGAGATGAAGCAGGAGGAATTTTGTTTGAACGGTATAATCCAATGAAGATTTCTCAAGAATACGTAAGTGCGAAAAATAGTAAAGGAATTAATGAAACGGATATTGAAAATAAGGAGATTTATGAAACTACAAATCCTGTTTACTCGTTTTCTTTGAGAATTTACACTCATAGAAAAGATTTTAATGCCATGGCGAAAACCAACTTTTCTAAAATAATCAATGTGTATTCCGAAGATAAACTCATAAAGACCTACACTTTCACTTTTGATGAATTGAAAAAATTAGAGGGAATTCAAATTTTGGATTTTAAACTTGATGATTTTAAAAAATAAATTACCATTTTACAATGGAAACCAAATATCACGCTCAATTCTTATTGGACAAAGAAAAAGGGAAGCCCGATGCAAAACTCCGTTTCAGAGTGAAATGGAGTGGGAATATTGTAGCTTTCAACATTGGCTACAGAATTGAAATTGACAAGTGGAGCACCGAAACACAACGTTGTAAAGCCAATACAACTCATGGTAAAAATAAAATTGCTGCGAGCATTATCAATAAAAAAATTCAGCAGTTTGAAACCGCTTGTGAAACCGTTTTCAAAAAATTTGAAATTGAACTAAAAACACCGAATTCAGTTGATTTTAGGGAATTATTCAATATTGAAATTGGTAAAAAGTCAACGGTAAAAATGAAATCAGACGAGAGTTTTTTTGATGTTTATGATGTTTTTGTGAACGAAGAATCTGTAAATTGCCAATGGAATTATAGGACAATTCAGAAAATGAAAACTCAAAAAAAGGTTTTAGAAGATTTTGATTCAGAAATATCTTTCGAAAAATTCAATGAGGAATATTTTAGCAATTATCAAAGATATTTAGAAAGGAAAAAGCATAAAAATTCTACTATCGCCAAGGAAATAGCGGCGGTGAAGTGGTTTCTAAAATGGGCTAAAAAGAAGGGGTATAATAAAAATGCTGATTTTGAATTGTTTAAACCCAAAATAAAAAATATTCAAAAAAAGATTGTTTTCCTAAACCAATCTGAATTAAAAAGGTTTCGTGAGTTTGAGATACCTGCCGATAAAATTTTTTTGGAAAAAATTAGAGATGTTTTTCTTTTTCAATGCTTTACAGGGCTTCGCTATTCCGATGTTTTTAATCTGAAAAAGTCAGATGTAAAGGAAAATCACATAGAAATAACTACGCTCAAAACTTCTGATAATCTTGTTATTGAACTCAATGTTCACAGCAAAAAAATATTAGAAAAATACCAAGATGAAGATTTTATTGGGAACAAAGCCTTACCCGTAATTAGCAATCAAAAGATGAATGATTATTTGAAAGAGTTGGCAGAATTGGCAGAAATAAATGAACAGGTAACTCAATCCTATTTCAGAGGAAATAACAGAATTGAAGAGGTTTTCCCAAAACACGCATTATTGAGTACTCATGCTGGTAGAAGGACTTTTGTATGCAATGCACTTTCATTGGGTATTCCTCCACAAGTTGTCATGAAATGGACTGGTCATAGCGACTACAAAGCGATGAAGCCTTATATTGATATTGCTGATGAAATAAAGGCAAGTGCAATGGAAAAATTTAATTTATTTTAGTATTTACAATACAATTTCTATATTAATCAATTTTGATGTAATTAAATACACCAAAAATTCAGGAAACTAAGGATATGAAGGAAAGTGGTACGCTGCTTTCCTTTTTTTTATTTCCTGTTTTTCCTTTATTTCTTCAAAATCCGCTACCGAGCATTTTAAACCTTTTTTTTGCACTTTATACTCCTTTTATTGTCTTTTATTATTATATTTGACAGATTATGACAAGTCAGCGTATGTACGACAGAACTTTTGGCGAAACCATTCGACACATTAGAGAAAACAAAGGAATGTTACTACGGCAGGTAGCAGCAGCTTTGGAGATAGACACGGCACTCATTAGCAAAATAGAGCGTGGCGAACGAACGGCACAAAAAGAACAGGTGAGTAAGATAGCCACAATATTGGAAGTGCCGGAAGAAGAACTGATGATTAGTTGGCTTTCCGATAAAATTCTAAATATTGTAGAGGAAGAACCTATGGCATACAAAGCACTTAAACAGACTGAAAAAAGAATAACAAAAAACTGATATGGACGGACAATCACTCAATATAACCAACGACCTTATTACCAAGTTAAAGGAAATTATTCCCGGTGCTTTTACCGAAGATAAGCTGAACATTGAGCAGCTAAAGCAACTTTTAGGCGAAGATATTAATACTGATAACGAACGCTACCAGTTAAATTGGGCAGGGAAAAATGAAGCATACAAGGTTTTACAGTTACCTACGACTTCAACATTAAATCCAGTGGTTTCTGAATCTTTAAATTGGGATTTTTCTGATAACGTTTTAATTGAAGGTGAAAATTTGGAAGTTCTAAAGTTGCTTCAAAAATCTTACTATGGTAAAATAAAAGTTATATGTATCGATCCGCCGTATAACACAGGTTCTGACAGTTTTATTTATCCAGATAAATTTTCCGAAACCAAAGAAGAATATTTAAAACGATTAGGCGAAAAAGACGATGACGGATTCTTAATGAAGGAAGGATTTTTTAAACCTAATAGAAAAGAAAATGGACAGTTTCATTCAAATTGGTTATCAATGATGCTGCCCCGCTTATTTCTTGCGAGGAATTTACTAAAAGATGATGGATTGATTTTCGTGAATATTGACCAAAATGAAATTTCAAATCTTAAATTATTGATGGATGAAATTTTTGGAGAAGAAAATTATGTTCAAGAAATTATTTGGCAAAGACACGCAGGAGGTGGTAATGATTCTAAATATTTTGCTGTAGATCACGAGTATATTTTGTGTTATGCAAAAAACCTGTCTGCTATTCAAAAACTGCGTCTTCCATTAAATACGGCTGATATTTCTCAATACAAATTTAAAGATAAACACTATGATACATTAGGTCCTTATAAGACAAAATCTTTTTACCGTATGCGTCCTGATGACCCAAGACCGGGTCTTCAATATACTATAAAGATGCCTGATGGTTCAGACTTATTTGGCGAATGGAAATGGGAAGAAAAATCCTTTCTTGAAGCATTAGATGATGACAGAATCTTAATAAGAAAAGATAATAAAGGGAAATGGACTGTTGAATACAAACTATATCTTAATGCTGATGATGGCGATGAGAAAAAGAAAGTCCCAAGGTCAATGTTTCTTAGTGAGGCAAGGAATAGTCAAGGTAAACAAACACTCACTCAAATTTTAGGTGTTGCCAACATTTTTAATAATCCTAAACCAATTGAACTATTAAAAATACTCATCAATATAGGTATTGGTGATTCTGACAATGAATATATTTTAGATTTTTTTGCAGGTTCGGGTTCAACGGGGCAAGCAGTACTTGAATTAAACAAAGATGAAAAAAAGTCCTTAAAGTTCATATTAGTTCAATTACCAGAAAAAGTCGAAGATGGTAGTATTGCTGCAAAAAATGGGTACAAATTTATTTCTGATATAACCAAGTCACGTCTTAGAAATGTAATTAAGTCGATAGAAAAAACCAGTTCATCAGAGTTGCAATTCCAAGAAGAAAAACCAATGGGTTTTAGATTTTTTAAATTATCATCATCAAATTTCAAAATATGGCGGGGAGACTACATTGACGCAATTGGAGATTTGCACACACAAATAGACTTATTCAAAAAAGCAGAAAAGGAAAACAGCAAGGAGTATAATATGCTTTGGGAACTACTACTAAAAAATGGCAGTTTTCTAAATTCAGAAATTAGTAGAATAACAGTTGGTTCATCAGAATTGTTCTATAACTCTAATAAAAAACTTTGTTTCTGCTTTTCAAAAGTATCGAGTGAAGTTGTTGATAAAATACTTCAAATTAAACCAGTACAATTTATTTGTTTGGATAGCACATTTAATAATGAAGATTGTGTAAAAACAAATATCCAGTTAAAGTTACAGGATAACAATATTGAGTTTAAGTCAATTTAATAATCTCTACAATGGAAATAAACAAAGAAATAATAGAATGCCAAATACCGCCAAATCAAAGTAATGTAAACAAGTCATTCTACATTATTCGTTGCGTTATAACAAAAGGCACACCTGAATATGATGAGATTCTTAAAAGATCAGAGGATTTAGCAAAGCTTGTAAATAAAGTTGCCGCAAATCAAAGTGAATATGAGCGTAATTATTCAAGAAGAGTAATTGATTCATTTGGTGGTTTGTGTGCTGAATATGGTTGGGAAAAAGCAATAAATACTGTCTTTGGTGAAATTGCTTCACCTACAGCATTTACAGATGCCTCAATACAAATCGACATACAATTAATAAATGGCGAAAAACTTGAAGTGCGGTCATCATTTCCTTATAAGGGGGTAAAATTCGCTATCTGTAACAATTATGCAAATTTTAAAAATATAGGGCCGTATTCAAATACAGTTAAACCAGGGGAAATTCAAAAGAATTTTTATTTATGTGTTTTATTTGATACCCAAAAGAAAGATTTATTAACAGCCGATAAAATAATTTTTTCATTAGTAGGAGGTTCTACTTGGGATATGATGCTTAAATCAGGTGTTAATACCTCTCTCACACCTTATGATGATGATTCGTTTGCAGTCCGTAGTAACTATAAGGTCATAAAGCTATGTGATGCCCTTGATGCAAGAGGTATTGTTAAAGAGATAGAAAATTTAGGTTATAAAAGAATTAATTAAATGAAACTACAATTCGATAAAAACCAAGAATACCAGTTACAAGCCATTCAATCAGTGATTGATTTGTTTGAAGGGCAGCACTTGAATAATTCAGATTTTGAGTTTTCATTTACCGATAGCAATAGCGGCAGCTTAATATTTACAGAATCGGGCGTAGGCAATAACCTTACCCTCACAGAAGAAGAAATTACGGAAAATCTTATTAAAGTACAGGAAAACAATAATTTAAAAAACGATGATGCTTCCACACAATTAGAAAAACTTTGGTACAACGATGATACCGATACAAAAGGTGTTGCAGAAGGCAAAACAATAGTAGCACCTTTTCCCAACTTTTCTGTAGAAATGGAAACAGGTACAGGTAAAACTTATGTTTACCTGAGAAGCATTTACGAACTGAATAAAATATATGGCTTCAAAAAGTTTGTAATCGTTGTGCCTTCTGTTGCCATTCGTGAAGGCGTTTTAAAAAGTCTTCAAATTACATTTGAACACTTTCAGGAAATTTATGAAAACCAACCTGCTGAGTTCAAAGTATATGATTCCGGCAGGATAACCGATTTAGGCAACTTTGCCAAGAGCAATGCCATTCAGATTTTAGTAATCAATATCGACAGTTTTACCAAAGATGCAAATGTAATTAATCAGATAAGAGAAACAGGTGTAAAACCTATTGAGTACATACAAAAATCCAATCCTATTGTAATCATAGATGAGCCGCAGAATATGGAAACCGATATTCGTAAAAAGGCAATAACAAACCTCAATCCGTTATTTACACTTCGTTATTCTGCTACGCATAAAAATTTGTACAACCTTATTTACAAATTAGACCCTGTAAAGGCGTATGATTTAGGATTAGTAAAACAGATAGAAGTAGATTCAGTTGTATCAAGAAATGACAGTTCAGGTGCATTTATTAGCGTAGATAGTTTCCGCACAGCCAAGCAATCCATTACAGCAAAAGTTACCGTGTTTGTAAAAGAAAAAGGAGGTATAAGCAAGAAGCAGGTAGCTGCCAAAGTGGGCGATGATTTATACAAATTATCCAATGGTTGGGATATTTATAAAGACGGCTATGTAATTAATGAAATGGATGCAGATAATGGTTACATAGAATTTTCGAGTGGGCAAATAGTTTACAAAGGTCAGGCAGTAGGCGGATTAACCGACCATATCCTGAAAGAAATGGTTGATGCTACGGTAGAAAATCATTTTAAGAAAGAAAAAGAATTACGAGCAAAAGGAATAAAAGTATTGTCCATATTTTTTATAGACCGTGTTGCCAATTACAGAAGTTATGATGAACAAGGCAATGCAGTAAAAGGCAAGTTTGCAGAATGGTTTGAAGAAAGTTTTACCAAATGGCAAAATATGCCTGCTTATAGAGGTTTATACAGTTTTACACCTGAGCAAGTTCACGACGGTTATTTTAGTCAGGATAAAGGGAAGTTTAAGGATTCTAAGGAAGGTAAATCCACAAAAGCCGATGATGAAACCTTCAAACTGATAATGCAGGATAAAGAAAGGTTATTGGATATTAATACACCATTGCGTTTCATTTTCAGCCACTCAGCTTTGCGAGAAGGTTGGGATAATCCAAATGTATTTCAAATATGTACGCTTAATGAAACCAAGTCTGATATTAAGAAACGTCAGGAAATTGGGCGTGGTTTACGTTTATGTGTAGACCAAAGCGGAGCAAGAAATACAGACCGACCAATTAACCGTCTTACAGTAATAGCCAATGAATCTTACGAAGCATTTTCAAAAGCGTTACAAAGCGAAATTGAAGAAGATTGCGGAGTGAAATTTGAAGGCAGAATAAAAAATGCAAGAGAGCGTAAGCAGGTTAAATTAAAAGATAAGTGGTTAGATGATGCCCTATTCCTAGAATTGTGGGATAAGATAAAATACCGTACAGAATACAAGGTAGATTATAGTACAGAGCAGCTAATAAAGAATTGTGCAAATGCTGTAAAGAAAATGGAAACCATTGCCAAACCTGAGATTTACAGGGATAAGCATATTACCAAATTTGTGAGAGATAAAGAAGGTAGATTAGTTGAAATAGGCGGTACACAAACAGGTTCTAAAGTAAAAGCCATTAAAGAAGTGGTGTATGAAATTCCTGATTTTGTGGCGTACATACAATCCAAAACAGAACTCACAAGAGATACCATTACAAAAATCATTTTAGAATCGGGTCGTATAGAAGAAATATTTAACAATCCGCAGTTATTTATGGATAGTGTGGTAAGAGTAATCAAACACGAATTTGACAGAATAAAAATAAATGGTATAGAATACGAGAAAATTGCAGGTCAGGTATATGAAATGAAATTGTTTGAAGCGGCAGAGATAGAACAGTATTTGGATAATTTGATAGAAGTAAAAAAACAAGCAAAGACCATTTATAACTATGTGGTGATTGATTCGCTAAGTAGTCCTGAAAAGAAATTTGCTGAAGATTGCGATAGCCGTGATGATATTATTTTCTATGTAAAACTGCCGGGTAAGTTTCAAATCAAAACACCTATTGGCAATTATAATCCCGATTGGGCATTAATTAAAAAAGAGGACGGCGAAGAAACCAAAATCTATTTCGTAGCAGAAACCAAAGACCCCAAAGCGGCTAAAGACAGAACATTACTAAGAGATACCGAAAGAATGAAAATAGAATGTGCTGAAAAACATTTTGCAGTAATTGATGACGTTAATTATCGTGTTGTGGGCTCTGTAAGCGACCTAAAAGTGTAATTATTTCAAATCTAAAAATCCTATGGAACAACAATACTTTGCAACCCTACAAGAGATAAAAAATAACGACGTAAAAGTCTTATTGAAAAAATCGTATCGTGGTATTTGGGAAACAGCAATTAAAAAATATTCTGATTCTGCACACTTCGTTTATGAATTGCTACAAAATGCTGATGATGCAAAAGCCACTTGGGTAAAGTTTGATTTAACCATAGAAGGATTGTGGTTTAAACATAATGGTTCAGTACGCTTTTCTATATCAGATCCAGATAATGAAGAACAAGATTCCGAAGGTGGCAAATTAGGGCATATCAATTCCATAACTTCTATTGGTAATTCTACAAAAATTGACGAACAAAAGATTGGGAAATTCGGTATTGGTTTTAAAGCGGTTTTTGCTTACAGTGGCACACCACACATTTACGATGAACAATTCAATTTCAAATTAGAAAACTACATTGTTCCAGTCGCATTAACACCAAACGGTGAGGATAGAAAGGAGGGCGAAACACTTTTTTATTTTCCTTTCAACCACAATTCAAAAACACCGGAAGAAGCTTACAATGAAATAGAAACAAAATTAGATAATCTGTTTCAGCCAATACTATTCCTCAGCAATTTAGAAAAGGTAGAATGGAAATCCTTAGAGAAAAGCGGTATCTATACCAAAGAGGAAAAAGAGCAGGAAGTGTACGGAAATATTACTGCAACATTATACAATGTAGTGAGTAATGAAAACGGAGATAAGAAGAATGAATTAATATGGTTATTTTCTAAAAATGTTACACGAACTTCGACAAAAGCACAATATAAAATTTCAGTCGGGTTCTTTGTTTTAAAGAATAAAGAGCTTGAAACAGGCTTTAAATACGATGCGTTTTGTTATTTCCCTACTAAGGAAGATACTAAATTAGGATTCATCATACAAGCACCATTTTTATTGACAGATAGCAGGGAAGGTATTCAGGCAAATGATAGTTGGAATCAGGCATTAATACAAAGGTTGGGCGAATTGGCAGCAGAATCATTTCCATTATTGAAAGAAATTGGAGTTAAAAACGGTTCAAATTTTTTTAACGATAACATTTTAGAATTAACGCCTTACAATCAAAATGATTTTCCAACCTATACGGCAAATGCTAAAATATCATTCCGTCCATTTTATGATGAAATTCAAAAGGCATTTCGCAATCAACAAATTATACACGGCACAAATGGTAATTACTTTGCCACAAGCAAAGCATATTGGGCAGCAGATCCGGAATTATCAGAATTGTTTTCCGATGAACAGTTAAGCGATTTATTCAGCAATCCTAATTCGGGTTGGGTATTTGTAAGTAAAGGACAAAAGCAATTAAACCAAGCGAACAAACCATTAGAGAATTATATCAACAATATTGTTGCTGAAAGTGTAGATGCAAAGAAGCTAATTAGAAGGTTCACAAAAGAGTTTGTAGAAAAGCAATCCGATGAATGGTTGATTAGTTTGTACTCTTACTTGGCAGACCATAAATACCTTTGGGATGACAAAGACAAATTAGCATTAAAGCAACCTATTGTATTAAACCAAGATAGAAAAGCCGTAACACCATTCAATGAAGATTTAACAGCACCTAATATTTTCCTTCCTTTAGATAGGGCTACCAGCTACGATACCATTTATCAACCATTTGCAGACAATAAAGAAGCAATGGAGTTTTTCAAAACCATAGGTTTAGGAAAGCCCGATATAAGAGCAGAAATTTTCAACAATCTAATTCCAATTTATAATGATGAATTTGATTATGATGATTCCGAAACCATTTTACACCACTTTGAAACGTTCTTAAATTACTACGAAAACAGTCCGTTACTTTCACAAGTAGATTTAATTACAAAACTTAAAGAAATACAGTTTATAGCTTGCCGTTCAGAAGCCAATCCTGATACAAGATATTTTGCTTATCCACACGAAGTATATTATGGCAATGATAATCTTGTAAAATATTTTGCAGGTCAAGAAGATATTTATTTCCTTGATAAAGACTTTTACGCTGAATTTTTAAACGATGCCAAAAGCAGTATTACAAACCTATTCCTTTCAGAGTTAGGCGTAGCACATAATCCAAGAATTACTCAAACCACATTGGAAGATGATTATTCAGTAAAAGAAAAATTTGGCTTAGATAGTATTCAGATTTCAAGGAAGTATTGGAATGACCAAACGATTACAGATAAAACTTTAGAGGGTTTAGTAAATGCAGTAGCCAACATTACACCTGAATTGTCTGTATTGATTTGGGATTATTTAATTCACTATGCCAAGGGCTTATCATTACAACTTTTCAAAAGCAAGGTATTAGGCAGTTTCATTTATTATCCTTTATACGGTACTTCCAAAGTAAGGACTGAATTTGATTCTACTTTAGCATCCATACTCAAAAACGATAAATGGTTATTTGATAAAGAAGGAAATTTTTATGCACCCAATGAATTAACCATAGACACATTAAGCGATGCCTACGATACCGAAAACCCTTATGTAGATATTATTATAAAATTCTTAGGCATAAGCAATCCTGATGCAGATTTAAACTTGTCGGAAGAACAGTTAGAAGCATATCAAATTGGTAAACAACTTTTGGAAGAAAATATAACTGCTGAAGAACTACTTGAATTTAAACGGTTACTTGCACAAAGAAGAAGTACGGTAGAACAACCTGAATTACCATTGCCAACAGATGAAATTCCTTTGTTTGATACAGATATACAAAATACATTAACCAATATTGGTAAAGGGATAAAGAAAAATAAAAAGCAGAAAGTAGCTGCCAAAAACGAAAAAGAGAATAGAGAAAACAACGATATTCCTTCAATTCCTGAAATTCCTTTTGAAGTCCCAACAGAGCCTGTTACAGACCAAGACGACTATACAAAACCTTCGGTTGATTTAAAGAAAAAAATCGACAAACTAAAATTAGAAGCAGAAGCCAAAGTAGAAGAATTGACACGAATTGAAAAGCTGAATGAATTAGCAAACACTTCTAAAAAATATTCCTTCGCTTGGTTTAAAGCACTTTTGGAATTAGAGTATTTGAATAGTTCAGAAGCCAATTCACAAGGCAAACAAATATCCATTCAATTTGCAAAAGTGGAACAGGAAGCAGATACAGAAAGGATTTTAGTATTAAAGCATCCCAATAGATATATTCCTCAATCAATAGAAGATATTGGCGATATGCAAATACGCTTTTATCACGGAGATGAAACAGTTACTGTAACAGTTGAGGTAGTGAATGTAAAAGAATATACATTAAGAGCAAAACTCAAAAAGTCAGCAGACATTTCAGGTATTGATTTTACTAAAGTAAGCAGAGCAGTAATTGATATTAAGAATCCCGTATTTATTCTTGAAGAATTAAGAAAGGCATTTTATCAATTGAACTTTGAAGATGATTATAATCTTCAGCAAAATCTTACAGACAAAATAAGATTCATTTTTGGTCCGCCCGGTACAGGTAAAACAACCTTTTTGGCAACCAATGAAATCATCCCATTAATGCAGCAGGAAGAAGCATTGAAGGTTTTAGTTTTAACCCCAACAAATAAAGCAGCAGACGTTCTTACCAAAAGGATAATAGAGAAAATGGACGGTGATGAATCGTATTATAATTGGCTTTTAAGATTTGGTACAACAGGAGATTCGGAGTTGGAAAATAGCGGTTTAGTGGTTGACAAATCTTTTGATATTCGTACCAAACCAAAGAATACAACAATTACAACCATTGCAAGATTTGCATACGATTATTTTCATCCCGACGAGCATCAAGACCGTTTGCACCTAAAGTTTTTGGATTGGGATTATATTATTATTGATGAAGCTTCTATGATAACCATTGCAAGCATTGCCTATGTTTTATATCAAAAGAAAGATTCCAATTTCATTATAGCAGGAGACCCTTTCCAAATCCAACCGATTACTCAGATAGAGCAATGGAAGGATATGAACATTTATGAAATGGTACAGTTAAATAAGTTTGTAGATCCTGTTACTATTCCGCATCAATTTGATATTGTTAATCTGCAAAAGCAATACAGAAGCGTTCCAACTATTGGAAATGTGTTCAGCCATTTTACCTATAATGGTATTTTAGAGCATTATCGTTCGGAAGCAGAACAAAAGCCATTGAACATTCCCGGGCTTGATTTCAAAGACATAAATATTATAAAATTCCCTGTTCAAAAATTTGAAAGCATTTATAAACCAAATACACTCAATAAATCTAACTATCAGACGTATTCAGCAATATTTACGGTTGAGTTTGCAATGCAGTTGGTAAATCACATACGCAATGATCATAAAGACCATTTCCGTATTGGTATCATTTGTCCTTACAAAGCACAAGCAACTTTAATAGAAAAACTTTTATCGAGAGTGCATAATGATGATGATAAGGTTGAAATACTTATCGGTACAATCCACGGCTTTCAGGGTGATGAATGTGATATTATCATATCAGTATTTAATCCGCCTTTTGGTATAAGCAAATCACCTGCAATGTTTCTTAACAAGCAAAATGTTTTGAATGTTGCAATCAGTAGGGCAAGAGATTATTTATTTATCCTGATGCCGGATGACCATACGCAAGACGTAGAGAATTTGTATCGCATAAAGAAAATTGAAAGACTAATAAACAACCACGCCGTAGGTAGATTATCAGTTTACAATTCTGAAATCGTTGAAGAAAAGTTATTAGGTTCTAATACCTATGTGTATGATAATACATTTGCTACCACGCATCAATCCGTTAATGTGTATTCCAAACCCGAAAAAAAATATGAAATCCGTTGCGAGGAAATAGCAGTGGACGTACAATTAAAACCCTAACTTTTTCTATTATACTAATTTGTATAAAATTTGGACTAATAAATTCTTGTTAATAACTAATGATAATTAAAATAAATTTTAGGGGGCGTATGTCTCTATATCATTGGGGGACAGAGACAATATCGAAACCTAATAATAATTCAATTTGGGTAATTTTTATTAGTCCCTCCTTCAAAAATCGGGGACTAAATTTGGGATTGTTCATTGGGTTTTAATGTTTTTCATTGTGTTATAAAATATTGTAAAATGTTAAAAAACAATAAAATAAATATTTATGGTTGTTTATTGAAATTAATCTATACTCCCGTCTTCGCTACAATAAACAGCAATCATTGATTTAATGATTGCTGTTTTTATTTTTAAAAGTATCCTAACTTCATCTTTTAATTCTTTTAGAAGATTTCCTTTTTTTAAGATTTTAGTCTTCTTATAAGAAGTTCCAGGGAACATCCGCCGTTTATTTTTGTCATGGCGTTTATGCATTTATCTTTCTATACACATATTTTCCTCGTATTCGCTTTTCTATAGCTTATTTTTGGAATATCTGGAATGCTTTATTGAATCGGATAATGCGTCTAATGGCTTGTTTAAACGGTCTACGGTAATTTTCAGTATCTGTAAAAATATAAAGTAAGAGCCGTTCTGCAATCTGCGGAACGGCTCTTACTTTTTCCTATTGGTTTATTAAACCTGATATCCAAGGAGTTTTCTGATCTGATAGAAAAATCTTTCAATCAGTCGCAGATCCTGTGTTACGATCTCTGCGCTGCCCCGAAGTTCTTTATCAAACGTAAGTGTTTTGTTATAGCTCGTTTTTAATCCTTTTGGTAAAATAACATCTACGTAATAATTCCCTTTTTCATCAGGAATAAGAGATATATTCTGTACTTTTCCTTCGATGATACCATATTCCTGGAATCGGTAATTGTCCAGTTTGATGAGTACTTTTTCACCCGGAGTTATTTTTCCTGAGTTTGTTGTAGGAACAGACATTCTGCCCACTAACTGTTCTTTATTTTTAGGAAGAATAGAAAGGATAGGTTCACCAACCTTTACGAACTGATTTTCGCCGAAAAACTGCTGAAAACTGGCAACACCGTCTGTGGATGAAATTACCAGATAGTTCAGTTCCCACTGTTTTAAAGATTTTCGCAGCTGCTCAAGAAGCTGTAAGGTTTGTGAAGAGTATGTAATTCTGTCTTTTTCTGTATTAATGGCAGTTCCGCTTTTGGTTTTATTCAGGTTGGAGATCCCTTCATCCATTTGTGATATGGAGATTTTAATATTTTCGAGATTTTGCTGAGCCTGAAGATATTTGATCTTTTCATTTTCAAGTTCCATCGCTGAAATAACACCCTGGTTAAATAGTTCCTGAGATCTGTTAAAGTTTTTCTTAGTCAGGTCATATTTAATAGACTCAAGGTTTTTCTGCTGCTTTAAAGTAGCAATTCTGACTCTATATTCAGAAATACTCTGATTGGCAGCCAGATTTTCAGGAGCATAAGGCTGTAACCTTGTAAAGAGTGCTTCATCCTGAAATGCTTTGGCGAAACTGTTGTATTCACCCTGTAACTCACCCAGCTTAAATCTTGAAGCCTGGGCAATAGGGAAGGTGTATAATTTATCAGGTGTAATAGAATCCACCAGTTTTTTCAGTTCTAAAATATCCTTATAATTGGCTGCAGACTGCATCACCATCAGTACATCATTCTTTTTAACTTCCTGATGATCTTTTATGAATATTTTTTCAATTTTAGAGCTGGTCCTTGCTTCTATTTTCTCAGGTGGGTTCTGAGAAGTTACAATAATGGGGGCGGGTACAAATTCCGGATATTTTATAATGTAGCTCATCAGAAGGATAAGCAGGAGGATAACAAATATAACGGTATTTCCCCAGCGGATCATCCAATGCGGAGGCTGGGTAAGAATATCCTGTACGCTTTCTGAGCGGAGTTCAATATTGTCTAAAACGTCTTCTTTCATTGTTCTGAGGTAAAATTTCCCCCAATATTTCAGGGGGAATATAATTTAAATAATTGGGCAGTTCCCGTCATACCATGATGGCGGCGAAGTGTCTGCATCCGGCGGGCATTCAAAATGCTTTATGCGGCATGGTACCCAGCTGCCAAGACACCATGATCCACAGCAGTTGTTGTCCGGGATTACAACGCCTCCGCTGACAAATGTCAAATCTTTTCTCGAAAGTTTTTTAAGATTTTTCATGATTAATATTAGTTTTTATTTTTCCTACTCTGTAAGCTTTTCGGATTCCGCTATATGTTGACTTTATCTTGTTTAATTTCCTAATTCAAGCTGGTTTCTTACCAGTCTGTAATATTCTCCCCTTAAATCTACCAGCTCAGCATGGCTTCCTTCTTCTACCACTCTTCCCTGATCAAGCACAATGATCTTATCGGCATGTCTTACTGTGGAGAGTCTGTGGGCAATAACTACAGCCGTTTTGCCTTTGAAGAACTGCTCAAGATTTTCCATAATCACTTTTTCATTGTTGGCATCCAGTGCAGAAGTAGCTTCATCAAATAAAATGTATTCCGGAGCTTTATAAACAGCCCTTGCAATGAATAATCTTTGCTTTTGGCCACCGCTGACTCCAACACCTTCATTACCGATTTTTGTATTGTAACTCAATGGAAGGCCTTCTATAAATTCTTTGATATTGGCAATTTCTACGGCGCGTCTCAGTTTTTGTTTATCAATATGATCTTCACCAACAGCAATATTATTGGCAATGGTATCATTGAATACATAGCCTTCCTGCATTACCACTCCGCAATGATCTCTCCAGTATCTCGGGGAAATATTTTTCATATTGGTATTCCCGATTCTGATTTCTCCCTGGTCTGGATCATAAAACTTCATCAACAGTTTCAACAGGGTTGTTTTTCCACTTCCACTGGCACCTACAATAGCAGTTGTCTGCTGATAAGGTATCGTAAGGTTTAAGTTTTCAAAAACCGGAACATCAGAACCGATATACCTGAACGACATATCTTTGATTTCGATATCTTTTTTCGGAATATCTGTGACGTATTGTTCATTCTTATCTTCTTCATCATCCTTATCATGGATTTCTCCCAATCTTTCAAGGGAAATTTTCGCATCCTGGGTCTGCTTGATAAAATCAATAAGCTGAAGGAGCGGACTGTTCAGCTGTCCAATGATATACTGAACGGAAAGCATCATCCCTAAAGTAAGATTTCCGCTTAACACAAGTTTTGCAGAAAGAAAACTCACCAGGATATCTTTCATCTGGTTGATAAAGTTACCTCCCACAGATTGCCATTGCTCCAGTGAAAGAGATTTTATCCGGATTTTAAACAGTTTTACCTGAAGAAATTCCCAATCCCATCGTTTTTGTTTTTCGGCATTATGCATCTTAATTTCCTGCATACCGTTGATGAGCTCGATCACTTTACTCTGCTCCTGAGATACCTGGGAGAATCTTTTATAATCGAGTTCTTTTCTTTTTTTCAGGAAGAAACTGATCCAGCCGACATACAGTACGGCTCCTACAAGGTAAACAAGGAAAAGCCTGTAATCATAAAATAACAGTACAATACTGAAAATAATAAGATTGACCAGCGAGAATAACGTATTCAGTGAAGAACTTGTAAGAAGCTGTTCAATTCTGTGGTGGTCATTTATTCTCTGCATGATATCCCCGGTCATTCTTGTATCAAAGAAACTTATAGGAAGTTTCATCAGTTTGATAAAGAAATCAGAGATGATCGAAATGTTAATTCTTGCGGAAAGGTGAAGGAGGATCCAGCTTCGGATGGTCTCAATTCCCATTCTTCCCAGGAATAGCATGATCTGTGCAAGTAAAACCACATAGATAAAATTTATATCCTGGTTCTGGATCCCGACGTCTACTATACTTTGGGTAAGAAACGGAAATATCAGGGAAAGTAAACTTCCTCCCAAAAGCCCGATAGCAAGTTGAATAACAAGTGTTTTATACTTAAGAAGATATTTGGAAAGGAATGTAAAACTAGCCTTACTTTCTTCAGCATCAAATTCTGTCTGGAAGAATGCCGGAGTTGTTTCAAGGATCAGGACAATTCCTTCTTCCGTATTTTCATTTGCATTTTCTCCAATCCATGATCTGATGAACTCTTCCCGTGTGTAAGTGATGAGCCCGTAACTGGGATCTGAAATATATACTTTATTATTCTTATCAATTTTGTATACGACAACAAAATGATTTTTATTCCAGTGTGCCACACATGGAAAAGGAACTTCTTCTGCGAGGGTATTGAAATCGATCTGGACTCCCATAGACCGGAATCCGAGGTTTTCTGCCGCATCACTCAGTCCAAGAAGACTGCTTCCTTCACGGGTTGTCTCGGAAAGGTTACGAATCTGCTGCAGGGATATGCTTTTACCATAATACTTACTGACAATCCTGAGGCATGTAGGACCACAGTCTTTGGTATCCGGCTGCTTATAAAAAGGAAACTTTTTTTTCAAAACTACTACTCATTATAAAATGCCGCCGGTGAATGGCGACATTTTTGCTTTAATTCAATTATAATTCAATGAAATGGTACATTGGATATAGTCCCATTTGTTACCGTTTTTCTACTCTTTTACACCTTTTCAGATGGTTATTTTGTTTTTCCTAAGATAGGGAAATTTTTAAATGGATAAGATTTAATAATTAAATCTCATCATCCTCTATTAATTCATCAATAAAGAATAAAATATCTTCACGATCATACTTGTCTGGAAACTGATATCCATTGATAATAAAGATAGGCGTAAAGCTTAATCCTGCATTACTGTTTTCCTTTGACATTTCTACTAATGGATTAAGATTTTCTGATGTTATGTTTCCTCCTGCAAGGGTATTGATTTTGCTTTCATCCTTGGTTTCAAACCATTCTTCTACGGCATGTAAAAACTCTTTTTCAGGTTTGTTATGATAAATATAAGTTAGGTCCGAGATAAGCTGTGTATATTTTTCAGGAGCTCTGTCAGGGCTGTAATTGAATCTCATCTGCAAAGAGAGGTTGTCCGGATATTTCTCCAAAAGGCCTTCTACCAGTTTATGAGCATCTTTACAGAAACCACAGTATGGATTGGAAACAATTGATATGCGAAGTTTGGCATCTCTTTTTCCAACAGCAAAAGTTTCGGTATCCTGGAATTCTATTTTCGGATTTTGCATCATCTGATCTTTGAAAAGCTCATAATTTCTTTTGAATCTGAGATTTTTTGCATTTGATTTTTGAAGTGCTTCTTTTTGCTCAAGAAGGGTGTTGAAATAAATAACAGCAGAGAAAACAAGTGCCCACAGGATAATTGTCAGTAAAAGTACTCCCACGCTGAAAGAAAGATTCTCGAAAAGTAAACTGCTTATTACAAGTTGTCCTGCAAGGATTGAAATAATCAACAGACATACCCTACAAAACGTTTTTTCTACAAATGCCTGAATATACAGAGAGTATCCGATGGCAAGTACAGAAACGAATGTAAATGCCTTTACAATATAAGCTGTAGTCGGTAAGAACAAGCCCAGTACCGTAATTCCTGTGAAATAAATCAGGGAAAAATCTGCGAATTTTAAACTTAGAATGCTGGTTTTATCCTGTTTTATAATTTTATCACACGAGTTGGCTGTCTGGCTGGCAGCAGTACCTCCGCCTCCGCATATACTTCCGATAACAGTAGAGGTATTTCCGAATTTCTGGTTGAAAATTTCCAGGGAAATATAAACTCCTGCTAATGAAAGAAGATTGAATATAGCTTCATAAATGGTTTGACTTATAAAAGAATAAGCAAGTACAACAGCAAAAATAATGTACAGGACCGGCTTAAAATTGAATGTCAGCTTGTTTTCCGCATTCTCTGTTTTCTCAAACAGAAGTACAAAGTCGGTTGATTTATTATAAAGCTCCTCTTTCCCGAAGGTTTTTGCCTTTTCAGAATATACTGAATAATTGTTTCCTGACTTTTTTACAAGGGAAAATGAATTTTCAACAATAGCGATAAATTCTTCCGGAAGTTCGTCCCAATATTCTTTGTCAAGTTCATAAGCGTCATTTTTTACCCCCATAAAGTTCAGCGTATCGCTGAATGCCAATGCAGATGGGTAATTGGGATGTGAGTTGAACTGGAAAATAAATTCCTGTTTATCTAGTTTTAGGTGGTTAATTAGTTTGTCAAAAATCATATTAAATATTTTTATCTAAAATACACAGATGTTTTAAATATACAAAAAAAAATCTCCTTTATTAGTGAGATATAAACGGTTGTTGATAGATTTTATTTGATCCTCAGTATTTTATTTTATATGCTTATTGCAAAAATCAGGCATTGCAGTCTGAATATTTATATTGAGTAATGATTTAGCTCTTCTCAGAGAAAACGTCTGGTATTATTTTGAATAGAAAAATAAGTCAGATAATAAACAATAGATTTTAGTTTGCAGAATGTAATTGCTTTTTTTTGAGACAATAGACGGAATTGATTTAAAAATATCTCATTTTTTTCTATGAGAATATCTGATATTTCAGAGTTGAAATTTTAGAAATATCATATAGAATATAGGAGATAACTCTAATTTCTAACAAAGGAAAAAGTAAGCTATATTGGAATATTTTTTATTTAAACAATTGTTTAGATTTGTGAATATTTAATAGCTTTAATGAAGCTATAACGCTGTTTTGTTTATTAAATATCAGTATTTGATGTGATTTTTGACAAGAACGGATGAACTCAAAAAAACTTAAAAAATCATAAAGTTTTCATAAAGTTTTAAAAAAGGATGGAAATGTTTTTGTATTTATAAAATATATCGTACTTTTACATCGCCTTGAATGAGGGAACAAGTCAAGGTAATAAATTTTTTTTCATCATTTGTGTTTTTAGAATCGTATCGCCTGATACGATTCTTTTTTTATCTATTTTTCATAGTTTAAGAGAAGATCTATAAAGTAAGAATAGGTAACAGAGCCTTCCTGCTGATTACTCTTCAGAAACAGATTGTTGGTAAATCCAAAGAAGTCATCCAGCCAGCCCTGATGTCTGAAGATGAAGCTCTTTTCATAAGCACGGTCTCTTTGCATAGCCGGAGAATAATGGCGAAGAATATTTTTTACAAACGCCGGATCTTCCTCCACAATGAATCTTAAAAGACTTTTTAGAGTAAAAAATTCGGTACTGTATCTCAGTTCCGGGTTGCTGGAATGTATTCCTATTAAATATCCCACAAAATTGGCTTCCTGCTCTCTTGCAAATCCCAATTGGTGAGAGCTTTCATGGGCTGTGGTGAAAGGGATGAAAGTATGGGGTAACTCAGAGTTATATTGGGCTTCCGCAGTAAAAGGATTGTAGTATCCGAGTATTCCCGTAAAGTTCATTACATTTTTGAACAAGCTGGGTTTAATATCCAATATCTGAGGAGCTTTTTTATCTGAAATATAAGAAGGTAATTGTGTCTGTTGGTACAGGATTTCCTTTTGTAGAGAAGCCAAGTCAGTGATTACGAAAACGCCTTTATTATCCTCATGAACAGATTGCCTGGTAACCTTACATTTTTCAAGATAGATCAGTGCTAATTTTTTTGCCTTGTCTATATTAGGTTCTTCCTGGCTTGAAAGCTTTTTAATAACAGGAGTCTGGAAGTACAGCATTCCCCAAAACACCTGGTAAATGAAATAAAAGGCATTGATAATAATCAGGATCTTCATCATCGCAGCATGTCTCTGCTGCTTCCTGAATAGAGCTATTACATAATATAAAAGAAAAATGCCTAATACAATATAAACTAAATCTCCAACAGAAAACGGAATCCAGCTGAACAGCATCTGGTGAATTCCTTTTTGAAGTTCAAAAAAACTTTCAAAAAAAGAAATCATCATTTTGGATTTCGAGAAACCATAAAACAAAAGAAATTGGGCAAGTAATACACCTGCCCAAAATCTTTTCTTCTTATATATTGTCTTTGTTATATTAATGACCACTGCCTTTAGATATTTTATCAAGATCAATGCCCTGGGCTTTTAAGATTCCACTCACACGGATCGCATAGAATGCAAGATAAGCAAAACAAATAACCCCTACGATATAACTGAAGTGAATATTCGTAATATCTGCAATATATCCTTGTAACATACTTACAATTCCGCCTCCCATAATCATCATAATAAGGAATCCGGATCCCTGGTTAGTGTGCTTTCCAAGTCCGTTGATGGCCAGTGCGAAGATACATGGCCATAAAGTAGAACAGAAAAGACCTACACTGGTAAATGCATACACAGATACCATTCCTGTAGTGAACATTCCTATAAGCAGGGCTGTAATTCCTGCCAAAGAGAAGATTAAAAGCATTCTTGCCGGGTTTCCTTTACTTAAAATATCACAGATGATCATAGCAACGATGATAAATCCATATACATAGAAAGGAGAAAGATCATGGTTGGCAATAGCATTTACCAGTAAAAATACGCCGAACGCCAGATAGGGAGCCAGGAACCTTAAGATTTTTTTGAAGCCTGCATTCACATCAAATGCTTCTACAGCACCTGTCCAACGGCCAATCATTAATGATGCCCAATACAATGAAATATAAGGAGCTACTTCTTTCGTTTCAAATCCCAGGCTTTTTTCCATATAAGCAGGAAGGTTACTTGCTGTAGAAACTTCTACCCCTACATACACGAAAATTGCGATCATTCCCATCACCAATTGAGGATACTGGAATGCAGAAGTTCTGTGTTCTCCCGGAATCACATCATCCGTATTTTCAGTATTGGTTGGAGTGATTGCAGGAAGTGAAGAAAACTTAAGCATTAAAGCTACAAGGGCAAAAGCTGCTCCCAGTATTAGGTAAGGTACTTTTACACTTTCCACACTCGCTTCCGTATTGGCAGCACTGGCAGAACCAAAGATGGCAAACGAAACAATAAGTGGTCCGATAGTAGTTCCTAAGTTATTGATTCCTCCCGCCATTGTTAACCTTTGTGATCCTGTTTCCGTAGGACCTACCTCAATAGCGAGTGGATTGGCAACAATCTGCTGAAGAGAGAATCCTAAACCTACAATAAATAATCCGGAGATCATTAAAGGAAAAGAATGCATATTGGCAGCAGGGTAGAACAACAGTGTTCCCAGTGCAGAAATCAAAAGTCCCACAATAAGACCGTTTTTGTACCCGATTTTGTTGATCAGATCCTGTTTCAGGCTCTTGGATACGATCATATAAATTAAGGAGCCTACAGTATACGCTACATAAAAGCATATCTGGACCAGCATACTTTCGGTTTGAGACAGATTGAAGGCTTTTTGAAAAACCGGGATCAGAATATCATTACTGGCTGCTACAAATCCCCAAAAGAAGAATACAGTAACCAACGGAATGAATTGAGCCCAATTGGTTTGCTTAGAATAATTTGACATATTTATTATAGATTTCACAAACAAATATAACTATTTACTTTCAACGGAATACCTCATTAAGGTTTTTTTTATTTTCTCATAAGCCTCTGCCTTTAGGTCTTTAGGCGAATCAGTAGGTTCAATAATTCCATTGAAATACACCTTTACTCTTCCGGGGTAGCCTTTTGAGTTTTCAAAAGGAAACATTTCCTTAAGTCCGATAAAGGTATAAACAGCGATAGGAGAATGATGTTTTGAGGACAGCATAAAAGCTCCGTCCTTAAAATCATCCAGGATAACAGAAGTGTCATCGGGTACGCCGCCTTCAGGAAAAATGGCAATACTGTTACCTTCTTCTATCTTTTCAGCACATCTTCGGTATACATCAGCACGGCTTCGTGCACTTGCTCTGTCTACCATCACACATATCCTTTTATATATAGTTCCGAAAATCGGAATCTTTACCAGTTCCTTTTTACCTACAAAACATATCGGATGATCTGGAAACAAAATGCAGACAAGCATGATATCCATGATAGAGGTGTGGTTGGAGATAAAAACATACGGTATATTCTTATCTTTTTCCTGAGTGGAGAGTTTAATAAGATCATATCTGAAACCCATTCCGTAGAACATTCCGAAACACCAGATTCTGACCAGCTTATAGCCGTATTTATAATGTTTTTTATTAAAAGATAAAATATACACAGGGATTCCGATGGTAACGGTCAGAAAAAATGCCAACAGAAGCAGCCAGAATCTCCAGAGATAATTTAAAATTTTTGTCACAGCCTAACCGTTAAAAATTACTTTCTTTTTTATCGAATAATTCAGAATGGAAACCAGCAATATTGCAGCAATTTTGCTGATCATTTCCGGGCTCAAGGTATAAAAAAATAAATTGATATTATCTTTAAATATGAAACTGTAGAAAATCTGGAAAAAACCTAAGCTGAGCATTGTCGAAAAAAAGGATACTATCATAAAGTAAGCAAACTCTTTTCTCTTTGAATGCTTTCCCCTTTCAAAGACAAACCAGATACTCAGGAAATAATTGGTAATAATTCCGCAGCTGGTAGAGAAAATATTACTCAGAGGATAATGTACACCATAAAAGTTGGTTTCTTTTACAATGAAATGCGGAAGATAGGTGCTGAAAACTTTAAAGCTGCCTATCTCTACAATAGCACTCAGTCCTCCTGCAATGATGAAGAACAAAACCTGCTTCTGGCGTAAGAGTATTTTTTTCATTTAATGAATATAAAAACTAAACATGTTTGTACATATTGTATAGCGTACCGGAATGATTTACAGCTCAGCAGATAAATATCTTACGGTTTCCTGCTTGTAATAATGGTTTTATAACTTCCAAAACTATATACCTTCACAATATGAATATGCAAATTTATAACTATATGTTAAACACTGAAAAAAGTTGTTAAAATATTTTTTTTAATAAAAAATATGTCTAATTTTAATATTCAGAATGATGTAATTAAGACCTGATAATAAATTCATTTTCAACTCTTTGTGTTGATGGTTTTTTCTATCTTGTAGTGCGCAGCTAAGAGCATATCCTCCTACATTTTATGACCCAATTATTAATAATATTTGTATGAAACGTCAAAACAAATACAGAAAATTCCAGCTTCAACAGAAAAATATTGAGGCTCTTGAGAAAGAAAATTCCCGCTTCAAAAGAGTGTATTCCGAATATGAAAATATGTCAAACGAATTGTGGAATCTTGAAAACTCCACTGGCGAGCCGGTGCCTGATGATTTTATCAATGCCATGGAATTACAGACTTCCTATCTTGAAGATGAAATAGAAGATTGGCTTTTACAATTCAATGAAAAAAAAACACAGATTAAACATTAATGATTTTAGACAGCTTCCAGGTTGTTTTAAATGCTAATTGAAGATAAATTCATAATTTAGCATCCTTAAATTAAAATCTAAAATATGGTTGCTATTGTAGATAGTGGTTCTACTAAAACGGATTGGGTAATTCTTGATGACTTTAAGAAAGTTTTTCTGAAAACGGAAACAATCGGTTTCAATCCGAATTTTATCAACAGGGAGCTTATTGCTCCGGAGATCCAGAAAAATAGCAATCTGATATCGGTTAAAAACTCAATTACCAAAGTATTTTTTTATGGTTCCGGATGCGGAGTGAAAAAAAACTGCGAAACCATAGAAGAAGAACTGAAAAAAGTCTTTGGAAAAGCAGAAATAATTGTGAAGGAAGATCTGATGGCTGCTGCATATGCGGCTTACAGCGGAAAACCTGCTATCGTGTGCATTTTGGGCACAGGATCAAATTCCTGTTTTTTTGACGGTGAAAATGTGAAGATAGAATTACCTTCACTTGGATTCCTGATAGGAGATGAGGGAAGCGGAAGTGCTATCGGAAAGCAGCTGGTGCGCAGGTATTTTATGAAGAAGCTGCCTGCAGACCTTCATGAAGCATTTGAGGCAGATTATCAGCTTACCGTGGAAGATGCATTGAAAAATATGTATCATACTCCAAGACCTAATGCATATCTGGCGAATTTTACCAAATTTGTAATCGAAAGAAAAGACCATCCTTATTTCAGGGATATGGTTTTTGACGAAATGAAAAATTTCTTCGAATACCAGGTTCTCCCTTATGAGGAAGCGTATGAAGCTGAGATTAATTTCATCGGCTCCATTGCTTATTATTATGAAAATACACTACGTTCTGTAGCAACAGAACTTAATTTAAATGTGGGACATGTAGTTCAGAAACCAATTGAAAGCTTAGTAGATTACCACATTAAATATATACTTTAACAAAAAACAAAATTTTATGTCAAGTAACAACAATCGTGACGAAAAGAACTTTAGCCAGGCCGCGCTGGATTATCATAAAGCAGAACCCAAAGGAAAAATTGAAGTAATCCCATCAAAGCCTCACTCTTCCCAAAGAGATCTGTCATTGGCATACTCTCCGGGAGTAGCAGTGCCTTGTATGGAAATTCATGATAAACCGGAAACAGTTTATGATTACACAGGAAAAGGAAATCTGGTAGCAGTAATTTCTAACGGTACTGCCGTACTTGGACTGGGAGATATTGGTGCTGAAGCTTCAAAACCGGTAATGGAAGGGAAAGGACTTTTGTTCAAGATCTTCGCAGATATCAACGTTTTTGATATTGAGATCGATGAAAAAGATCCTGATAAATTTATTGAAATCGTAAAAGGAATTGCTCCTACTTTCGGAGGAATTAACCTTGAAGATATTAAAGCTCCCGAAGCTTTTTATATAGAACAAAGGCTGAAAGAGGAATTGAATATTCCTTTGATGCATGACGACCAGCACGGAACAGCAATTATCTCAGCTGCTGCATTGATTAACTCTCTGCAGATTGCCAATAAGGATATTGATAAAGTGAAAATGGTGGTAAACGGAGCTGGAGCTGCGGCCATCGCGTGTACAAAGCTTTACATCTCATTAGGGTTGAAAAAAGAAAACGTTCTGATGTGTGACAGTAAAGGAGTAATCAACCATAAAAGAGAAAACCTTACTCCTGAAAAACTGGATTTCATCGCCCAGACTGATATCGAAACATTGGAAGATGCTGTAAAAGGATCTGATGTTTTCGTTGGATTATCAAAAGGAAACGTAATGACTCCTGAAATGCTATTGAGCATGAACGAAAATCCTATCGTATTTGCTTTAGCTAATCCTGATCCGGAAATTGCTTATGATCTTGCACTCGACACCCGTAAAGATGTGATCATGGCTACAGGAAGAAGTGATTATCCTAACCAGGTAAATAACGTATTAGGATTCCCTTATATCTTCCGTGGGGCATTGGATGTACAGGCTACAGGAATTAATGAAGCCATGAAACTGGCTGCGGTACACGCCATTGCTGATCTTGCAAAAGAACCGGTGCCGGAAGCTGTAATTTTAGCATACAATGTTCAGAATCTTCAGTTCGGAAGAGAATACTTCATTCCGAAACCATTTGATAACAGATTGATCACAAAAGTATCAAGCGCTGTTGCAAAAGCAGCTATTGAAAGTGGTGTTGCCAGAAAAACCATTACGGATTTTGACGAATATGAGCACCAGCTTTTAAACAGAATGGGTAGAGATGAAAGATTGGTAAGAATGATGCAGAGCCGTGCGAAATCCAATCCGAAAAGAATTACCCTTGGTAATGCTGAAGAATACAACGTATTGAAAGCTGCTCAGATCCTTTATGAAGAAGGAATTGCTTACCCAAGCCTTTTAGGGGATAAAAAATACATCAAGGAGCAGATGGAGCGTTACGGAATTACTCTGGATGTCCCTATCATTGATCCAAGTGATGATGATCAGAAAGAAAACAGAAAAAAATACAGAGAAACCCTTTGGAAACTTCGTCAGAGAAAAGGAATGAACGAGTACAAAGCGAAGAGATATGTTCGCCAGAGAGATTACTTTGGACCTTTGATGCTGAGACATGGTGATACTGACGGACTTATCATAGGATTCTCTAAAAACTATACTTCCGTTTTACGTCCTGTTTTAGAAGTTATTGAAAAAGATAAAGGCGTAGACAAAGTAGCGGCAATGATGATGATCCTGTCTGAAAAGAAACCTATTTTCTTTGCAGATACTTCCATCAACCAGAACCCTACAGCAGAGGACTTGGTGAATATTGCTAAAATGGCAGAATTTACAGTGAAATCTTTTGCGATTGAACCAAGAATCGCAATGCTTGGATTTGAAAATTTTGCTGCTATCTCTGAAACTTCCAAGAAAGTTGCGAAAGCAGTAGGAATTCTTCATGAAAAATATCCTAAAATGGTTGTAGACGGTGAAATTCAGCCCGATTTTGCAATGAACGCAGATCACCTGAGTGATTATCCATTCTCAAAATTAGGAACAACTCCGGCCAATACATTCATCTTCCCGAACCTTGAAAGTGCCAACCTTTCTTATAAAATCTTGAGAGGTATGAAGGTTGCACAGGTAATAGGACCTATCTTAATGGGATTAAAACAGCCGGTACACGTCCTTCAGATGCGTTCAAGCGTAGATGAAATTGTAAATCTTGCTACAATTGCCGTTCTTGATGCTCAGAGAAGAGAGAAGAAATAGTAAAAACATACAAATATTATTTAAAAAATAACACCATAAGAGGTGTTCAGATACAAAAAAGACTCCATATTTTGGAGTCTTTTGTTTTTATGTTAATTCCTTGAATTCTTATTTGAAATTTAAGTTAAAAGTCATTCGCAGATCAAATGAAAACATTAATTAGTTTAAATTGCTATATTTGGGAGTTTTAAAAATTAATAATGATATTTTCTTTACAAGGCACTGTTCAGGAACTTACACCTACCTACGCTGTCATCAATGTGCAAGGAGTTGGTTACTACGTGGGAATCAGTTTGATGACCTCACAGACGCTGGTTTTGAATCAGCAGACCTTTTTATTTATTCAGCAGATCATTCGTGAGGATGCTCATCTTCTCTTTGGATTTAACACACGTTCAGAAAAAGAAATGTTCAATCTGTTAATAAGTGTTAACGGAGTGGGGGCTGTCTCAGCACTTATACTTTTGTCAACTTTGAGCCTTGATGAGATTGCTTCAGCCATACTTTCCGGAAACAGTGCATTGATCCAAAAAGCTAAAGGCATCGGTGCAAAAACTGCTGAAAGAATTATCGTAGATCTTAAAGATAAAGTACAGAAATACAGTGATCCTAACGCGAATATTTCTGTGATGGTGGATAATAAAATTAAGGAAGAATCGTTATCTGCATTAGAAGTTTTAGGCATTCCTAAACGAACCAGCGAAAAGATTGCGGATAAAATTATAAAACAAAATCCAAGCATCTCTGTAGAAGAATTGGTTAAACAAATCTTAAAAAACATTTAACATTTGGTGGCGAATATTAAGCATCTTAACATATTTTTGTTCCTGTCGTTCCTGTGTATGTCTGTCAGTGCTTTCGCGCAGGCACAGAAAGATACAGCGATCATAAGAAAACAATATGAAGTGGCTGACCCTACGAGGTACGAAGCCTATTACGATATAAAAACCGGGATGTATTACGTATATCCCAAAATCGGAAATACCATTACAGGTCCTCCTACAGCCATGTCTCCGGAAGAATATAAAGAATATATGCTTGCCAGCCAGACAAAAGCCTATTACAAGGAGAAATCTGATAAATATAACCTTCTCTTCAGAAGAGACAGATCCGATGCCAGAAAGAAGGGGCTTATTCCTTCACTACAGATCAACAACAGACTTTTTGAAACTATTTTCGGGGGTAATAAAATTGAAATCATTCCTTCGGGGTATGCATCCCTGGATTTTGCAGGACTTTACCAGAAAATAGATAACCCGATGATCCTGCCGCAAAACAGGACCAGCTTTACCTTTGATATAGATCAGAGAATTCAGCTGGGATTATTGGGGAAAGTAGGTGAAAACCTTCAGTTAAAGGCTAATTATGATACCCAGAGCGGTTTTGCTTTCGAAAACAGGATGAATCTCGTCTGGCAGGCAAAAGGAAGCTGGAAAGATCTTCAGAGCAAAGGCCTTGGAAATGTTGATAAGCCTAACGAAGGAGGAGAAGATAAAATAATCAAAAGAGTTGAGTTCGGTAACGTAAACATGCCGCTTTCGACCAGTCTTATCCGTGGTTCCCAGTCATTGTTCGGGGTGAAAACAGAGTTCCAGCTAGGAAAAACATTCGGAACAGTTGTCCTTTCCCAGCAACAGGGTGAAGCCCGTAATATTGTAGTTCAGGGTGGTGGTGTGATGAATAACTTTAAAGTCAATGCTATTGACTATGAAGAAAACCAGCACTTCTTTTTAGGGCACTATTTCCTGAACAAGTATGACGATGCTTTGATTAATTATCCGCAAATCAATTCCACAATCAACATTACCAGATTGGAAGTTTGGGTATTGGATCAGGGGAACAGTAATCTTGCCTATCAGAAAAGTATTATCGGGATCAGAGACCTGGGAGAAGCAGCAGGAGGAGCTACTTTACCAGATAACTCTCTGAACGGATTATATGATAAAGTATCAGAGGTAGCCGGTACCAGAGAAGCAGGAAAAAACTATGGTACTATTTTCCAGGGACAGGTACTTCCTGGTGATCCCACTCCTTATGATAACGGGGAACAATTTATATACAATACAAAAGCCAGGAAGCTGAATGCTAATGAATATACTTTTCAGCCGCAGCTTGGATATATTTCATTAAACCAAAAACTTAATGACCAGCAGCTTTTAGCCGTTTCATACTCCTATACCGTTAACGGAAGCAATAAAGTATACAAAGTAGGGGAGTTTTCTGAAGAAAGCCCTGTACTGGTTACTAAAGTACTGAGAGTAAATAACAAAGTCAACACTCAGTCTCCGATGTGGGATCTGATGATGAAAAATATCTACTCTATAGATGCAGGACAAGTTGCTCCGGATGGATTTATCCTTAACGTATATTATAGAGATCCTAAAACAGGAGGTAAGGTAAACTATCTTCCGGACACTCCTGTAAAAGACCAGAACTTACTGAAATTATTTAACTGGGACCGTCTCAATATGAACGGTGATATCCAGAATAATAAAGATGGAAGTAAAGGAGACGGTATCTTCGACTTTGTCAATGGTCTTACCATCAGACCGGAAACAGGAAGAGTCATCTTTACCAAAGTACAGCCTTTCGGGAAATATCTGGAATCAAAATTGGGTACAAGTGATCCTCAGTATGTATTTCAGGATCTTTATACCAAGCAGAAACAACAGGCGCTCTCAAGTAACCTTTCACAAAGATATACCATGGAAGGCCGTTATAAAGGCGTTCAGGGACAAGGTATTTCTTTAGGAGCAGTAAACGTTCCTCAGGGATCAGTGAAAGTAGCTGCAAATGGAGTACAGCTTACGGAAGGAGTAGACTATACCGTAGATTATATGCTTGGTACGGTTACCATCATCAATGAGAATGTAAAGCAGTCCGGACAGGCTATCAATATTTCACTGGAAAACCAGCTGACATTTAATACCCAAAGAAAAAGATTCCTAGGATTAAACTTAGAAAGAAGATTCAGTGAAAACTTTATCTTAGGAGGAACGGTAATCAATTACTCCGAATCTCCATTGACCCAGAAAGTAAACTTCGGGCAGGAAGCCGTAAACAATACCATGGCTGGGATCAACCTGATGTACAACAATCAGGCTCCTTACCTGACAAGGCTTACCAATAAACTTCCAATGGTAAAAACCGAAGCTCCATCCAATCTAAATTTCAAGATGGAAGCTGCCTACTTATTACCGGGCTTGAATAAAGGAACCAATAACCAGTCATATATTGACGATTTTGAACAGACAACTTCTAAAATATCATTAAAAGAACCGGCAGCATGGAGCCTTGCATCAAAACCGGAAAAAAATAAATTACCGCCATTTAATACGGTACCGGCAAATGATGATATAACAAGTGGATATGGAAGAGGACTATTAACATGGTATAACATTGACCCAAGATTCTGGGGTGTCGGTGGAAAGGCTCCTGCAGGAATCACACCACAGTCTGTATCCAATCACGCTTCCAGAAGGGTACAATATTCCGAAATTTATAACAACAGAGATTTCGTAGCAGGAGAACAAACCTTTACGAATACTTTCGATATTTCCTATTTTCCTAAAGAAAAAGGACCGTATAACGTTAATCCTTTAACAGAACAGACACAAAGCAGATGGGCTGGAATTATGAGATCCATCAGTGTTCCGAACTTTGTGAGTTCAAATATTGAATACGTTGAATTCTGGATGATGGATCCTTATGCAGATGGTAAAACATTGGGTGCTGATCCAAAGCTTTTACTTCACTTAGGAAACGTTTCCGAAGATGTTCTGAAAGATGGAAAAATGCAGTATGAAAACGGACTTCCTACTCCGGGAACTCCTTCTTCTACAACAAATTCAAACTGGGGAGTACAGCCAAAACAGCCGCCAATTTTATATGCATTCTCTACAGAAGGAGATGACAGAAGAACTCAGGATGCAGGATATGATGGTCTTACTTCTGATCAGGAAGCCATGAGGTTCGGGAATACCTTTGTAAACCCGGTAACCAATATTGCTGACCCAGCAGTGGATGATTTCGTATTCTATCTTTCTGATAAATTTACAGGAAGTCAGGCTGCTTCGGTAGTGGAACGTTACAAGTATTTTAGAAACCCGGAAGGAAACTCAGAAGCAAACTCTCTGAATGTATCTTCACAAACTCCGGATGCTGAGGATATTAATAAGGATTACAACCTTGATCAGAGTGAAAACTATAACCAATATGTTATAAAGCTTGACCAGCCAAGTTTATCACTTGGGTCAAATAATATTGTAGATGTAAAAACAGTAAAAGCAACATTCCAGAACGGACAGACCTCAGATGTTAAATGGTATTTGTTCAGAATTCCTGTGGCGAATTATGATCCAGCTGAAGGAACAGCAGATCCATCTGTGTTAAATAACGTAAGATTTGCGAGATTAATGCTGACAGGATTTGATCAAACGTCTACTTTAAGATTCGGAACAATGGATCTTGTAAGATCAGACTGGAGAAAATATACCAGTAAGATTGCAAGTTTAAATGTTACTAATCCGGAAGAAGGAACGGGAACTGTGACAGATCCGAATTTTGAAATAGGAAGTGTAAATATTGAAGAAAATGCACTGAACCAGCCTCCATATGTATTGCCTCCGGGAATCGACAGACAGGTATTGAGTGGTAACGCAGGAGCTCAGAGACAGAATGAAGCTTCACTTTATATGAAAGTGAAAGATCTTAAAACTGAGGCAAGAGGTGTATTCAAAAATACAACGTTGGATATGAGAAGATACAAAAAGCTGAAGCTGTTTGTACATGCTCATGATCCTTTGAACAGAGTAATTGGACTGGATGAGAATACCAAATTCTTTATCCGTTTCGGAAGCGATGCTACTGATAACTATTACGAGTATGAATCATCTCTAAGAATGACTCCTACAACGGCAACAGCTCCTATGGAGATCTGGCCAATAGAAAATGAAGTTGATTTTGATGTTCAGAACTTTGTAGATGCTAAAATCAGAAGAGATAAGTCTGGTGTTGCAATTACTAATAGAACAGTTGACACAGGATATCAGGAACCTTATAAAAATATTTATATCAAAGGTAGACCTAGTTTAGGAAATATTACCACAATCATGATTGGGGTAAGAAATGCAGATCCAAGAACAAACTCTACCATAACGAGAGTTCTTTGGGTTAACGAAATCCGTCTTTCTGAAATTGAGAATGATGGAGGGTATGCAGGTAACGCCAGCTTAAACTTTAATATGGGAGACCTTGCAACAGTGAATGCCAATGCCTCTTATACATCTGTTGGTTTCGGGAATATTGATTCTAAACCTGCAGAAAGAACCCAGTCTACCCAATCAGCATTCAGCATTAATACCGCGATTAATGTAGATAAATTCCTTCCGGAAAAAACCGGAGTAAAGATTCCGTTAAATTATTCTTACTCACAGACTATTGAAGATCCGAAATACAATCCTCTGGACACCGATGTGGAGTTCAGCAAGGCTCCAAACAAAGATCAGTTGAAAAAAGTAGCGAGAACTTATACCCAGCAGAGAAGTATAGGAGTTGTGAATATGCATAAGGAAAGAGTAAATCCAAATAAGAAGCCTAAATTCTATGATATAGAAAACGTTTCTGTAACTGCTGTTTATAACGATGACTATTACAGGGATATTTATACCAAGAGAAACTACAGACAGTATCTGAGAGGGTATATTGATTACAACTACACATTCAAACCGTGGGTGATCAAACCTTTCAACAAAATGATCAGCGATACTGCAAAATCTACAAAGTATCTGAGATGGGTGAAGGAATTCAACTTTAATCCAATACCTACAAGAATATCTTTCAGAACTGAAATCGACAGAAATTATAACGAGCTTGAGTTCAGAAACGTGGAAGCAATCCTGAACGGAAACATGAACAGTGACTTTGATGCCATCAAAAACAGAAACTTCTTCTTTGGATGGCAGTATGGATTAGGATTTAATTTCACAAAATCATTAAAGCTGGAAATCAACTCAGCAACAAGAACCCTTAATGATAATCTGGACGTAAATTCCATGGACAATAAGTCGATCTTCGGAAATGTATTCAGAGCAGGAAGACCGGTATTGTACAATCACAGAGCACAACTGAATTATAAACTGCCGTTCCAGTACCTGCCTTACCTGGATTTCATTGATGCGGAAGTAGGATATGGATTTACATACAACTGGGCAGCAAGATCTACTTCATTGCTTGGATTTGTGGATCCTAATACTAACCAACCTGCGAGTTTAGGATCAGTGGGTCAGAATACCAATATTATTCAGGCAACGGCTTCAGCAGATCTTCCTAAGTTCTTTGGTCAGTTTAATTACTTTAAAAACATCAATGCAAAACTGCAGAAGCGCAGACAGGAGATGGACTCTCTGAATAACGTATATGCAAAACAATGGGAAAAGAACAGATACAGATATAAAAAATATAAATTTAAAAACAGGCTTACTCCACTTCAAAGTGCAGCATTCTTCCTGACTTCATTCAAACAGCTGAATGTAAGTTATAATGAAACAAACGGAACAGTGCTTCCGGGACTAATATCAGCTCCAAACTGGTATGGATACGGCCAGACACTGGGAGGTCCGACACTTGGATTCCTTTTAGGATCACAGGCAGATATCAGAAGAACGGTAATGGAAAACGGATGGGTGAGTGGTTCCAACTATATGACAGATCCATACGTAAGAATGTCTACCAAAGAATTGAGGGCAGACTTACAGGTAATGCCGATGAACGATTTAAGAGTTGATCTGAATGTATTGCACACTTTTAACAGTAACTTCTCACATACAGGATTTAACTATACCAATAATGGAGTTCCTGATCCGGACTTTACATTTGCCAGCGAAATGACAACTTATTCCAATACGACAACGCTTCTTAGCACATCGTTTAAAGATGGACAGGCTGTTTATCAGGCGATCAGAGAAAATGCAAGAGCGCTTTCCCAGCAATTGGGAGGCCCTGGAGCAGTATTGGATAACAATGGATTTGCCCAGCACTATAGCATCGGAAACGCCTATGTATTAATTCCTGCCTTTAGAGCAGCTATGGAAGGAAAGTCTGTGACACCGATGACCAATCCTAAAAAATCAGGATTCCCATTACCAAACTGGAGAATTACGTATTCAGGATTAAAAAATATCCCGATCATTAGTGGACAGTTCACGAAATTCGATATTTCACATGCTTATACCGCTACCTATACTGCAACGGGTATACAAAGCAATGTAGATTATCATGACAACCCTAACGGATATTATCAGACTGTAGATGATGCTGGTAATGTAATCAAAAATGCAGGAGACAAAATCAATCCATATACATTTGCACAGGTTGGGTATGTAGAATCCTTCTCTCCGCTTATTGGAATAGATGTTACCATGAGAAACAATATGCAGTTTGGGATACAGTACAACAGAACCAGAATGATGGTGCTGGGATTGGTAAACCAGACGCTTACTGAAGATGCCAATACGGAATACGTAGTAAGACTTGGATATATTGTCAGAAACTTCAGATTGGGAACAGCCAATATCAGAGGTAGAGGAACAAGAGGAAAAGGAAGTGACCTTAACATCAGAGGAGATATTTCATTAAGAGACAGTAAAACATCCATTATGAATATCCTGTTAAATGATGCTCAGGTTACCGGAGGACAAAGATTAATGAACATTAAATTGTCCGCAGATTACAACGTTTCTGAGAACCTGAACCTGAGAGTATTCTACGAACAGATGACCTCAAAGTATAAGATTTCCACAGCATTCCCGCTGTCTACAATCAGAGCAGGTATTTCAGCCACATTTACATTCGGTGAATCCGGAGGTGGATTCTAAAAATAATACAAACCTAAAAGTCCTTCAGTTTTGAAGGACTTTTTTTATATCCGATATTTGAAGCTACTATATTTTTGAATACATTTGTACAAAATAAAAATTTAAAAATGAACACACCATCAGAATTAAAGTACACCAAAGATCACGAATGGATCAGAATCGAAGGTAACGTTGCTACAATCGGTATTACAGACTTCGCTCAGGGAGAACTTGGAGACATCGTATACGTAGATGTAGATACTGTAGATGATGACCTTAATGGAGGAGACGTTTTCGGAAGTGTAGAAGCGGTAAAGACTGTTTCAGATCTATTCTTGCCTGTTTCAGGGAAGGTTATTGAATTTAATTCAGACTTGGAAGATCAGCCTGAACTGTTAAATACAGATCCTTATGGAAACGGATGGATCATCAAATTGGAAATTGCTGATGGAGCAGATCAGTCAGAGTTACTTTCTGCAGATGATTACAAAGCGATCATTGGATAAGATTTCAAAAATATTTAGTAAGATACTGCCCATTTATTGGGCATTTCTTACTTATATGCTTCTCAAACCCGGAGAAGAGAACCATGAATATTGGTTCATGTTCAATGGTATCGACAAAGTTTTGCATCTCAGTATCTTTGCGGCTTTGGGTTTTTCTTTCATTGCCACATTTCCTAAAATAAAATTCTACTACTTCTTTCAGATCATCCTTATTTATGCATTCCTTACTGAAATTCTGCAGGAAGAAATGGGACTGGGCAGATCTATGGAAACTTTAGATATCGTTGCAGATACTATAGGATGTCTGTTAGGATACTATGCCTACAAACTATTGATCAAACGTTTTTTCTGATCCCACTTTCGAAAAACTGCTAATCATTCTATATTTCTATCTCTAAATATAAGAGAACCACTTTACCTTCCCAACTTTCCCACACTCCAGCTCTCCAACTCTCAAACTCTCCAACTTTATTTTGGAGCTATTTCCTGCTATCCATTTTTACTCCTCGAGCCAGTGCCCTCCCATCCTCAAACCCTCTCGCGCTCCAGCTCCTGCTGCGGGGTAACCATTCCTATCAGGGCTAGGCAGATTATAAGTAATGAGTA
>NZ_JAYSDT010000037.1:0-37964 GCF_041914225.1 Chryseobacterium sp. | reverse complement strand
TTTACTTTTAATCTCAAGGCTCTAATAAGTAAGCCTGGATTCCTGCGGAATGACACAGTAGTAAAGAAGTAGGACAAATAAAAAGAAAGAGACCAGTTGAACCATAGCACAATTGGGAAAAGGATGCTTTATGACCCTAATAGAGTAACACCATTGAACAGAGGGTATTTATAACTCACGATTTAAAACTTTACTACTTCCCGCTCCAATCTCAGGAATCTATAACCACGTAACCCGAACCCCGTATATCATTTACAACTTATCATTGATCATCCATTCACCATCCTAGCCCCGATAGCAATGGTTACCCCGCAGCAAGCGTTGAGACCTTCGGCTTCGCTCAGGGGAACAGCGCAGGCGCGAGGAGTATGAATGGATAGCGGGAGAAAGCTCCTTACAATAGAACTTATATTGCTTGTTTTTAAGTTAAATAAATACGGCTATCTCAAACTGAGATAGCCGTACTTTTTATTTTGACATCTAGAGTTATCAGACCTGAATTACTCCCAGATTGAATTTTTCTGTAATAGGAGAATGGTTTGCTGCTTCAATTCCCATAGAAATCCATTTTCTTGTATCTGCCGGATTGATAATAGCATCTGTCCATAATCTTGCCGCTGCATAAGTGGCTTCGGTTTGTTTTTGATATTTTTTCGAAATAGTATCCAGAATTTCGTTGTGTTCTTCTTCTGAAATTTCTTTTCCTTGTTTCTTTAACGTTGATTCCTGAATCTGTGCTAGTACTTTTGCAGCTTGTGCTCCACCCATTACTGCCAGATCAGCCCAAGGCCATGCCACAATTAATCTAGGGTCATAAGCTTTCCCACACATTGCATAATTTCCTGCTCCGTAAGAATTACCTGTGATAATAGTAAATTTAGGAACTACGGAATTAGAAACTGCATTTACCATTTTAGCTCCGTCTTTAATAATTCCGCCATGTTCTGACTTGGAACCTACCATAAATCCTGTAACATCCTGTAAGAAGATTAAAGGGATCTTTCTTTGGTTACAGTTGGCGATAAACCTTGTGGCTTTATCAGCAGAATCAGAGTAGATAACTCCTCCGAACTGCATTTCACCTTTACCGCTTTTTACCAGTTTTCTCTGATTGGCTACAATTCCAACAGACCAGCCATCAACCCTTGCTGTTGCGCAGATAATACTTTTACCATAATCAGGTTTGTATTCTTCATATTCGGAGTTATCCACAATACATTTGATTATTTCGTAGGTGTCATATTGCTCAGCTCTGGAAACCGGCATGATTCCAAAGATATTTTCAGGATTTTCTTTTGGCGGAAAGCTTTCTATTCTGTCGAAACCAGCTTTCTCAGTTGTTCCGATAGATTTCATGATATTTTTGATTCTATTCAGAGCATCCTTGTCGTCTTTCGCTTTATAATCGGTAACGCCTGAAATAGAGCAGTGAGTGGTAGCGCCACCCAATGTTTCGTTATCTATACTTTCTCCGATCGCGGCCTTTACAAGATAGCTTCCGGCAAGGAAAATAGAACCCGTTTTATCCACAATCATAGCCTCATCACTCATGATGGGAAGATAAGCACCTCCAGCTACACAACTTCCCATAACGGCAGAGATCTGGATGATTCCTATGGAACTCATTTTAGCATTATTTCTGAAGATTCTCCCGAAATGTTCCTTATCCGGGAAAATTTCATCCTGCATAGGCAGATAAACCCCTGCAGAATCTACCAGGTAGATAATGGGAAGCCTGTTTTCCATGGCAATTTCCTGGGCTCTCAGGTTTTTCTTTCCCGTGATAGGAAACCAAGCGCCAGCCTTCACAGAAGCATCATTAGCAACAATAATACATTGTCTTCCGGAAACGTAGCCGATAACTACTACAACTCCTCCGCTAGGGCATCCCCCATGCTCCTTATACATGTCATATCCTGCAAATGCTCCTACTTCTATGGAATCAGAATCTTTATCGAGAAGATAATCTATTCTTTCTCTTGCTGTCATTTTTCCCTCATCACGAAGCTTTTGAAGCCTCTTCTCACCTCCTCCTTTTTTGATCTCAGTAAGTAAGCGATTTATTTCAGATAATTTTAGTCTGTTCTGATCTTCACGTTTATTGAATTCGATGTCCATAAAATTTTCAATTTTTTACGCTTAAAGATACTATTTTTATGAGGAATATAAATAGGAAGTAAAACAAGTGTTTAATAGTTTGGTTTCTAGTAAATTGTGAAATTTTTAACTAAAAAATATTTTTAAATAATTTATATTTTTTCTAACTTTACACTAGAGTAACAGAGGTGATATTCTCTGCAAAATACTCTAAGTTCCTAGTTTATTTTTTTAATAGTTTATTATTTGAAGGCCCTGAAAGTTTAACAAATTTTCAGGGTTTTTTTTATGAATTATGTGTCAATTTAATTTTTATTAACTTTTTTTAGATTAAACTTATCTTTTTATTAATATTTGGGTTTATGATTTGTAAATTTGCAGGGTTAAAATTAAAAGGAGATAGGGTATGCATAAATTGGCACTTTTCAGGCTGCATTTAATAGTTTTTTTATGGGGGTTCACTGCAATTTTAGGAAAATTGATTCATGCCAATGCTCAGATCCTTGTATTTTACAGAATGCTTTTTGCTTCTGTTTTTCTTTTTGTATTCATCCGTGTTTTTAAGAAGGAAAGCATAAAGGTTTCAAAAAAAATATTTTTCCAACTGGCTGCCATAGGTTTTGCGATGGCGCTGCACTGGTATTGTTTCTTTTATTCTATTAAAGTTTCCAATGTTTCTATTGCACTGAGCTGTCTTTCTTTATCTACACTTTTTGCCTCGATCCTGGAGCCCATTATTTTCAGAAGAAAAATTGATATATCTGAGGTAGTGATGGGAGCAGTTATCGTGGCTTGCATCTTACTCATCTTCAAAACGGAATTTCATTTTAAAGAAGGGATTATTTATGGAATTCTCTGTGCTGTATTCGGGACTGTTTTTTCTGTTTTTAACGGAAAAATGTTTGGGAAAACAAGCTCAGGAAACATTATTTTTTATGAAATTTTTTGTGGTTGGTTTATTTTGATGCTATTTTATTTGCTTTCAGGGCAAATTTTTCAGATAAATGAAATAAATTACAGGGATTTGGCGTTAATATGCTTGTTAGCAAGTGTTTTTACTGCTTTTCCAATGCTTGAATCAGTGAAATTAATGAAGTATATATCACCTTTTACTTTAATTTTAACAGTTAATTTGGAACCTGTCTACGGAATTATACTAGCTTTTTTTATCTTTGGGGAATCAGAACATATGAGCCCCATATTTTATATTGCTTCAGGTGTTATGATACTGGCAATCATTGCAAATGGATTAATTAAAGCCAGAAAAACTAAAAACTTAAACTAAGCATCAAATTTATATGATGAAAAAATATTTTTTATTTGCATTTTCACTGCTGTTTGGGCTCTCTCAATCTCAGATTATCAGAAAATACTCCAATGAATTTTTAAATATCGGAGCCGGAGCAAGAGGACTTGCAATGGGAGGAGCAGTTATTTCCAATCAGGATGATGTGTACGCTCCCATGTGGAACCCTGCAGGTTTGATGTCTGTGGAAAGAGACTGGCAGGGAGCAGCCATGCACGCAGAATACTTTGAATCCATTGCAAAATATGATTATCTGGCTTATGCAAAGGTGCTGGAAGAAGGTGTTTTTGGTGTTTCGGTTGTAAGACTTGGGGTAGATAATATTTTGAATACAACTCAGATGATTGATTCTGAAGGGAATATTGATTATGATAAAATTACAAAATTCTCCCAATCCGATTATGCGGCTATTCTTTCCTATGCTTTCAGACCGGGTGGAAATCCAAAATTGGATGTTGGGGTAAACGCAAAAATTGTTTACAGAAATGTAGGGAAATTTGCAAATGGTTATGGCTTTGGTTTTGATGTGGGAGCAATTTACAAAGCAGATAACGGATGGAAATTCGGGGGAATGGTGAGAGATATCACCACTACTGTAAACTTCTGGAGTGTAAATCAAAAAGAACTTTCAACGGTTGTCAACGGAGAAGAATTCAACCCGGCGCCAAAAGACAAAATGGAGCTTACCATGCCTAAGCTGAATGTAGGAGCCAGTAAATTATTTGAAATCAACAGCAGTGTATATGTGCTTCCGGAAGCCGGTCTGAATGTAGATTTTGCTAAAACTGCTTCATTGATTTCAACAGATTTTGCCAGCATCAGTCCTTATGCAGGAGCTGAATTAGGATATCAGAAAATGATTTTTGTGAGATTAGGGATCAACAGATTCCAATCTATTACAGATATAGAAGATCTTAAAAGAAAGGTTTCTTTCCAGCCAAGTGCAGGTCTTGGAATCAGATACAGAGGGCTTACACTGGATTACGCTATTACGAATTCAGGAATAGGCGGGTCTAATTTCTATTCCAATTTCTTCTCATTAAAGCTGGATATGGGAGCATTCAGAAATGATTAAAATAATTAAAATGAAAAAGTTATCAATGTTAGTGTTAGCCGTATATTCTACAATGGCTTTTGCACAAAAGGTTTCAGATTATAAATATGTAACTATTCCCGAAAAATTTGAAACATTTAAGGAGGATTATGGGTTGAAAAACTTTTTCACCAAAGCTTTGACCGGAAAAAAATATATCATCCTGCCTGTCATTAAAGATAACTGGCCTGCAGAAGCTAAAAGTAATTTCTGTAATGTAGTTACTGCTGATGTCATTAATGATAAAAATTTGTTTAAAAATAAATTAATAGTACAGTTTAAAGATTGTAATAATAATATGATTTTAGAGTCTAAGGGCGGCTCAAAAATCAAAGAGTTTGAAGAAGGTTTGCAGGAGGCATTAAAAGAGGCAATGATTAAAATTCCGGTTTCTAATCCAGTTGCATTGTTACCGGCATCTAATAATAATGCTCAGCGTATATCCCCTGAAATAGTTTCAATAGTATCTGCTTCAAATTCAAATTCAGAAGCTAGCAATTACTCCAATGGCAAGCTGGATCTTCAGAAAATACAGCTTGATCCAAATCAGTTTATTCTGGCAAAATCTGGTAGTTCAGTGCCGTTTGCAGTTTTCAAAGCGACTTCCAAGAATTCTGTTTTTATTGTAAAATTATCTGACGGAAGTACAACCATAGGCTATTTTGAAAACGGAAATATCGTGATTGATATTCCTCAGGCTGATGGTAAATATGCTAAAGAAGTTTTTGTAGCAAAATAATAAAAGTACTATAAACAATAAGTATAAAGGCTCTTGAAAAAGAGCCTTTAATAATATATATGCTGATGTGTTTTTCAATTTTTTGATAGGGAAAACCTTACTTCCTGAATATAGAAGTTAGTGACATCCATAATAGTAACAAAAATTTAATAGATTTATAAAAACAGAAGAATCTTCATAGTATTACTGTTATTAGTTGATAATACTAATTTATGAAAAAAATACATATAATACTATTTTTAAGTAAAATATTTATTGATTAATGTTTTTTGTTGTTATATTTTCTTTGTATTTAAAGAAGTATAGGTTTTTGTCTCATGTTGATGAAATAGGAAATCAATATGAGATCACATAAAAAAGAGACAAATTATTTGTGGAAAAATTAACTAAAACGTTGTGCAGTTCATTAATTTGCATTAAAAAACTCCCAGATTACTTTAGCTTTACTTTTTCCCAGAATTTCTTCAAGGGTTTCCAGATTAGCTTCTTTGATCCGTTTTACAGATTTCAGTTTAGACAGAAGCAGTTCAATGGTCTTTTCTCCCACACCGGGAATTTCTTCCAGCTCAGATTTTATGGTAGAATTTTTCCTTCTCGTTCTGTGATGTTTTACTCCAAACCGGTGAGCTTCATCACGTACACGCTGAAGGATTTTCAATGTTTCAGATTTTTTATCCAGGTACAAAGGGATAGGATCTTCCGGGAAGAAAATCTCTTCCAATCTTTTGGCGATGCCTACAATGGTAATTTTTCCGTAAAGGCCGAGTAATCTCAGACTTTTTACTGCAGAAGACAGCTGCCCTTTTCCACCGTCTATCAGAATCAGCTGCGGAAGGTTTTCACCCTCATCAAGCATTCTTTTATAACGGCGATAAATGACCTCTTCCATTGTTGCAAAGTCATTAGGTCCTTCCACTGTTTTCGGATGGAAAATCCTGTAATCTGCTTTACTTGGTCTTCCGTCTTTGAAAACGACACATGCTGATACAGGATTGGTCCCCTGAATGTTTGAGTTATCGAAACCTTCAATATGTCTTGGCTCTACAGGCATTCTCAGAAGTTTCTGCATTTCAGTCATGATTCTGTTGGTATGTCTTTCCGGATCTACAATCTGAACCTGTTTCAGCTTTTCAAGACGGTATTCTTTAGCATTTTTTTCGGAAAGCTCTACAATTCTTTTCTTATCTCCTACTTTAGGAACAATCAGTTTTACATTGGGAATTTCCACAGACAAATGAAAAGGTAAAAGAACTTCTTTAGAATCGGAAGAAAACTTCTGACGGATTTCTATCAATGCTTCTTCCATAATATCCTCATCAGTTTCTTCAAGGATTTTTTTGATTTCTGTAGTGAAACTCTGAATGATATTTCCGTTTCGGATTTTAAAGAAATTAACATACGCCGCTGTTTCATCACTGGTCATTCCAAATACATCCACATCATCAATATTCGGGTTTACAACAGTGTTTTTAGCCTGATAATCCTCAAGAATATCCAGCCTTTCCTTAATGATCTGAGCTTCTTCGAATTTAAGACTGGAAGCCAGCTTCATCATCTGATTCACCAGATACTCCTTGGCTTTCCGGAAATCTCCTTTAATAATTCCGCGGATGGCATCTATCTTTTCATCATAATCCTCTTTACTTTCAAGATCTTCGCACGGGCCTTCACAGTTTTTGATATGATATTCCAGACACACTTTATATTTTCCTTCTGCGATCTTGGCCGGAGAAAGATTCAGGTTACAGGTTCTGAGTTTGTAAATATGCTTAATGGTATCCAGCAAAATTTTTGCAGGACGTACCTTTGCATACGGACCGTAGTATTCGGATCCGTCTTTAATTACATTTCGGGTCAGGAAAATTCTTGGAAAATCTTCATTTTTGATACAGATCCATGGATAGGTCTTGTCATCTTTCAGCATGACATTATAAAACGGCTGATGTTCCTTGATCAGATTGTTTTCCAGTAAAAGGGCATCATATTCGCTGTTTACAATAGTTGTTTCCAGACGCTGGATTTTGCTGACCATGATTTTGATCCTGTATCCGGAAAGGTTTTTGTTGAAATAAGAGAGAACCCTTTTTTTCAGATTTTTAGCTTTCCCCACATACAATAGCTGTTCATTTTTATCATAATAACGATAAACGCCGGGTTCGGATGGTAAGGTTTTGAGCTGTAGTTCTAAAGAAGGATTCATACAACAAAATTAAGGAAACTTTCCCTATTTAAAAAAGAAAAACCTGCAGATGATTCTACAGGCTTTTGTATTGTGATTGTCTATTTTATCCGTGACTCATTTCTGTATATTGATAGATCAGAAAGCTCAGATAATTCCATTCTACAGAGTTTTTAGGATACTTTTTCATAAATTCGGCATTGTCTCCAAACAGAAAATCATAGTTGTCCTCAAAATCATCTTTGTGAAGCCACATTACTTTATCTCCCTTTCTTACGTAATAAGATTTGATAACGCCGCCTCCAAATGCAGGAGCGCCGGCAAAGCCTGTGGATACGGTCTCTGAAGCAAACGGATCGTGATAAACTGTAATAAGTTCATTAAATTCAGGGTTGATTACCTGCATTAAAAAGGCTTTAGGTTCTTTTTTATTTTTTAAGGAAACAATCTGGTTTTCATAGGGAATAGCGTCGTCAGTTACAGATTTGCTGTATTTTTTAGTGCTGTAATTTCTCATGTTTGAAATAAACTTTGCTGCTTTCATCGACTTTTCAGTCTCAGTTGCGTACAAATACATTTCAGCAATATCGGCTGCCTCGAATTTTATAGGCTTTCTGGTGTCAACATCCTCAATGGTGATAGAAAGAATTTGCCCTTTCTGCTTTTCCCATGATTTACTGTAACCCTGATGTTCAGTATTATCTTTCAATATAATGGTGGAAACTTTTTTATCTGTTGCCGTATTGAAACCTTCATTAAACAGATAACGGTTCATTTCTTTTCTTTCTTCTTTGGAATATTTTACTTTCTGGGCGAAAGCAGCTGTGCTTGCTATACATAAAGCAAGGAGTAGAGTTTTCATTCTCATGTATTATTGTTTTTAATTTTCGGGGCTAAAAGTAGTAAATTAATTGGCTTGTTTTACAAAAATATAGAAGATTGAAATTTAGCTTTTCCAATTATTGTTAAATGCGTAATTTTAAGGAAATTTTTTAGAAATGATATACGGGGTAGATGTTTTTACGTTCCATGATGTTCTGGAAATATGTAAAAAACCTAATAAAGCCAAGCTGAACAAGGCTGCAAAAGAACAAATTTTAAAATCTCAGAAAAACGTACAGAAAATAGTAGAGTCAGACCGATGCGTATATGGAATCAATACAGGTTTCGGACCATTGTGTGATACTAAAATATCAGCTGACGAGACCGCTCAGTTACAATATAACCTGATCATTTCTCATGCGGTGGGTGTTGGGAAGCCTATTGATAAAGAACTTTCCAAAATTATGATGATTGCCAAGGTTCATGCTCTTTCAAAAGGATTTTCAGGAGTTTCCCTGGAAGTTATTGAAAGGATGATTCTGATGCTGGAAAAAGATATCATTCCGGTGGTTCCTGAGCAGGGATCTGTAGGAGCTTCCGGAGACCTTGCTCCATTAGCCCATCTGGTATTACCTTTACTTGGCTTAGGACAGGTTTGGGAAGGAGAACAGGTGTCCGATACTATAGAAGTTCTGAAGAAACATGATCTTGAACCATTGGCTTTAGGGCCTAAAGAAGGATTGGGATTGATCAACGGAACTCAGTTTATCCTTGCTCATGCGATCAAAGGACTTGAAAAATTTGAATACTTACAGGATCTTGCAGATATGACAGCTGCCATGAGTATTGAAGCATACAGAGGTTCTGCAAGCCCTTTCAAAAAAGAGCTTCACGAGATCAGACCTTTTGAAGGCAGTAAAAAAGTAGCCGCAAGAATGCTTAAATTCTTAAAAGGATCAGAAAACCTGAAAGCTCACGAAGATTGTGAGAGAGTTCAGGATCCTTATTCTATGAGATGTGTACCGCAGGTTCATGGTGCAAGCAGAAATGCTTTTGAACACCTCAGAAGTATGGCGGAAACAGAACTGAACTCCGTAACGGATAACCCAATTGTTCTAAGTGCTGAAGAATCTATTTCAGGAGGAAACTTCCACGGACAGCTGATGGCTCTGCCTTTAGATTATGCTACATTGGCCGCGGCAGAATTAGGGAATATTTCTGACAGAAGAAGTTACTTATTATTAGAAGGAAAATACGGGCTTCCAAGATTATTAACAGAAAGCTCAGGACTAAATTCCGGATTCATGATCCCTCAGTATACTTCTGCAGCGTTGGTTACAGAAAATAAGACATTGTGTTTTCCTGCATCAGCAGACTCTATTCCTACAAGTTTAGGCCAGGAGGACCATGTTTCTATGGGAAGTATTTCGGGAAGAAAATTCAATCAGGTACTTGGAAATCTGGTTAACATTCTGTCTGTTGAGCTGATGTTTGCAGCTCAGGGGCTTGAGTTCAGAAGACCATCCAAATGCTCTAAAATAATTGAAGAAAACTTCGCGATTCTTCGTTCCAAGGTTGCTAAGCTTGAAGATGACAGATTAATCGGAAAAGATATGCTCGCAATTGCTGAGTTAATTAACGAAAGAAAATTTATTGTCAACTAATATAAATAAAACAAAGGCTTCCGAAAGGGAGCTTTTGTTTTTCTAATAAATGCTTGGTTTTAAACCTTATAGGTTTCAAAAACCTATAAGGTTTGATTCTATTCACATTAATCTTTAAACCCAACAAAATGTATATACTCAGAACAGATTCTGCCAACACAGATTTTCAAACTCTTGTAAAATCCCTTGACGCTACTTTATCCGAGCATAACGGTGAAAATGATGATTTCTTTGCTCAATTTAATAAAATTGATACCATTAAAAACTGTATCGTAGCCTATATTGATAGTATTCCGGCAGCCTGCGGTGCATTCAAACCGCTTTCGGAAGATACCGTAGAAATTAAAAGAATGTTTACCAATCCGGAATTCAGGAAAAAAGGACTGGGATCTGCTGTTGTAAAAGAACTTGAAAACTGGGCTGCAGAGCTGAACTTTAAAAAAGCAGTCCTGGAAACCTCCAGGGATCTTAAAAATGCAATTTCAGTATACGAGAAAAGCGGGTTTAACAGAATACCCAATTATGGGCAATATATTGGTGTTGAGCAGAGTGTCTGCTACGAGAAAGTACTGTAATTTAATATTCCTGTAATGCTAAATTCATTCTTTTTAAGTTTTTAATTCCCGTTAAAGTGTTATATTGTGGCTCCAACCAAAATTATAACATATGAAAAAAACTGTATTCCTACTGGCAATATTTTTTGCCCTGAACTCGTGTACCAGAGAAGAACTTCAGAATGAAAATGTAAAAACAGAAATGGCTCAGAAAGATCCTCTGACTGCAAAACAGATCAATGAAAGGATCAACCAGGCTATAAAAACAGATGGTACTTTCAACTGGAAGAATGAATCTGACCATTTCGTATGGAGTGCTGTTTTCCGCGGAAACAAAATGGTATCAATCGGTTTCGGAGCTTCAAAGGACGACTTTGACAGAAGTAAATCTCCAAACAGCAGCGATATGGAGAAAAAAATCCTTTCCATAATCAGAAAATATGAAGGAAAAGACGAAAGAAATTTTCTTCTCCTTTCGGATCAATATCTGAATCAGATGGATGTTGTCATTGAAAACGAGGAAACCATCACTGCTCTCCGGCAAATGAAAACAATCCGATATGTAGAGCCGGCAGACTATCATTATTTTGAATTTGAAGCTCAATATAATACTGCTGCAAAGTCTTCCGGAAGTGGTTCATCAGGATGTGGTTTTTCTTCTGCAACATTAAGTACGGCAGATTACACCTCTACAACACCAAGTGCAAAAATTCCCTGGGCTTTCACGAAACATAGCATTCCTGAAGCATGGAGTTACAGTACAGGAGCCGGAGTGACTATCGGACTTATTGACACAGGAGTTTCGCCGGAACAGACTTTACTGGGCAGCAGCTTTAACAACGGAGCTTCTTCAGGAAGAACGATCAGTAAATTCGGGGTGTATAATTCAGACGGATCAGGAGATCAGTGCGGGCATGGAACCAAAATGGCTTCTGTAATGGCGGCTCCCAGAAATAATGCAGGATTACCGGTAGGGGTTGCTTACAATGCCAATCTCATTGCTTACAGAGCAGCGGAAAATGTTGTCCTGGAAACTTCCAGCGAACAGACTGCAGTAAAAACGGCTTTCACAGAATTGGGTAATAATACCAATGTGAAGATCATTTCTATGTCGATGGGACATATTTTTTCCGTTGGAAAGATTGAAGATGGAGTTAAATATGCATACTCAAAAGGGAAACTGATTTTCTGTGCGGGAGGAACTTCTACCAGCTTTACTAATTTTGTTGGAGTGATTTTCCCTGCATCTATGCCGGAAACACAGGCGATCACAGGGGTAAAAGAGAATACTTCCAATCAGAAATGTGATGTCTGCCACTCAGGAAGTCAGATCGATTTTACCTTCCAGATGGAGAGGCCTTCAGGAAATACCGTTCCGGTGCTTAGCTATTACAACGGACAGGCAGATTATGTGGGTGGCTCTTCTGTGGCAACAGCAGCAACAGCAGGAATTGCAGCATTGGTTTGGGCTAAAAATCCGTCATGGACAAGAGAGCAGGTACTTACCAAAATGAGACAGGCTTCCACCTATTATTCCAATGTAAATTCAAGCTACGGCTACGGAAACATCAATGCTTTAAAAGCTGTACAATAAAAAAAGTCTTATAAAAAAAGAAATACCCCGGCTGGGGTATTTTTTTTTATTTAAATATTCATATTATCCGATCCTTACACTTGTCATACTCAGCGAACCTCCGATAAGCTCATTATTGAATAAAGTAAGCTCTTCAGACTGATCTTTTAATCCTAAAGTATAAAGCAACGGAAGATAATGATCAGGAGTAGGAACAGCATATTGTAAGAAAGTTCCCTGTCTCTGATATTCGATAATATTCTGAAAATTGCCATCCAGAAGCCAGTTGTTGGTTTTCTCCCGTGCCTCCACTGCCCAATCCCAGCCGGCCCCTACTGTATTGATGTTTTTCCAGTCGATAAGACGGAGATTATGAACGATATTTCCGCTTCCGATGATCAGAATGCCTTTTTCACGAAGCTTATTCAGTCTTTTAGCGAGATCATAATGATACTGCGGAGGTTTCGTATAATCGATGCTCAGCTGGATCACAGGAATATCAGCATCAGGATACATATGCTTGATGACAGACCATGCACCATGATCCAGTCCCCAGCTATGATCTTCCTCTACATTAACAGGGAGAAGAAGTTCCGCTGTTTCCTTGGCCAGCTCAGGACTTCCAGGAGCAGGATACTGCACATCAAAAAGTGCTTTTGGAAAACCATAAAAATCGTGAATGGTTTTCGGCATATCCATAGCTGTTACAAAAGTTCCGTCTGTATACCAGTGGGCAGAAATACAAAGGATTGCATTCGGTTTTGGAATTTCTGAAGCTGCTTTCCGGAATCCCTGTACAAATTGGTTTTCTTCAATGGCATTCATAGGCGAACCATGTCCAAGAAATAAAACAGGCATTCTCTGAGTGTTTTTAAAACCGTCGCTTATGTTTTGAAGATCATTAAGGTTCATAATATTGAAGATTATAAAAAATAATAAAGGTTCAAGGCTTTTAGACAAATCCCTGAACCTTTTATATTATATTTTGTTAATTATGCTTGTTTTACAAACTGTAATTCACCAGCTACTTTTACATCATCACTTACCATTACACCTCCTGCTTCAAGAGCTGCATTCCAGTTTAATCCGAAGTCTTTTCTGCTGATTTTTCCTTCAAAAGAGAAACCTGCCTTTGTATTTCCCCATGGGTCTACATTAATTCCTCCGAAGTCTACATCAAGTGTTACAGGTTTTGTAATTCCGTTGATGGTAAGATTACCTACAACAGTATTGTTTAATGCCTGAGATTCAAAAGTGATTGTAGGATGTACTTCAGCGTTGAAAAACTCAGCTGACTTTAAGTGGTTATCTCTGTCCGTATTGTTTGTAAATACAGAATCCGTCTGAATAGTAGCTGTAGTTTTTGCATTTGCAAAGAATTCGTCTTCAGAATCAATTTCAGCAGTGAAAGTTCTGAAACTTCCTTTTACGTTAGAGATCATCATGTGTTTTACTTTGAAAGTAATTTCACTATGCGTAGGGTCTAAAATCCATTTTGTTGCCATTGTATTTTATATTTTTTGTTTGTTATTAATGATGCAAATTTAGGATAGCGTACCTATACAAGTCATTGATATAGGATAAGAAATGAACTTTTTTTGTCAATCGTCAATTTTGCTTCGCAAGTGAAAGGTGAAAACTATCTTTCCAATAATTAAAATTGACAAGCGCAGCGGATTGACTATTCACAATTGACTTATTTAATCCCTTTTTAAAAATCTACTATTAAGTTAAGAAATAATTCCTTTCAATGCATGAATTCCATTTTATGAATGTTTTAATTTAACGTTTCTTAACGAATGGTTTTTATTTCTTATTTTTGGAGGATTCAATTTTATACAATGAAATTACATAAATTTTCTTTATTGATGCTGGTTTTGGGCAGTTCAGCATTTGCCCAGACCCAGAAGTTTACCATGGCGGAGGCTGTAAATGGAATGAGGACCAATCTTGCGGTGAAAAATATCTCCCAGTTTTCGTGGGCTGCAGATGGAAAGTCTTACATACAGGCTGTGAAAGGCGGTTATCTGATTACAGACCTGAAAACCAATAAACAGGATACTCTGGTATCTCTTACCCAATTGAATAAACAGTTTGCAAATGATAAGCTGAAAGCTGTTCCTGCCATCAGATTCACAGGAAATTCCAATGGGTATTTCACTACCGGCGGTAAAATGTCATGGATTGAAAAATCAGGAAATGACTGGAAAGTAAAGAGTACAGCTGTCATTGATCAGGATGCAGCCAATGTAAAAATGTTTGGTGATAACCAGACCTTTGCTTTCACTGTAAAGAATAATTTATTTGTAAACAGAAACGGAAAAACGATTGCTGTAACTAATGAAGCCAATGAAAATATCATCAGCGGTCAGGCAGTTCACAGAAATGAATTCGGAATTGATACAGGAATTTTCCCTGCACCCAATTCTGAGAGTGTAGCATTCTATAAGATGGATCAGAGCATGGTAGCAGATTATCCGATTATTGACTGGTCCGTAACTCCTGCCGTCAATCACAATATCAAATACCCGATGGCCGGCCAAACTTCCCATCAGGTAACATTAGGGGTTTTCAATATTAAAACACAATCTACTGTTTTCTTAAAAATTGAAGGGGAAAGAGATCAGTACCTGACAGCTGTTACCTGGAGTCCGGACTCAAAATACATTTTTGTAGGCGTTCTGAACAGAGGCCAGAATCATATGAAAATGAACCAATATGACGCTGTTACAGGAGAATTGGTGAAAACGCTGTTTGAAGAAACAGAAAGTAAATATGTAGAACCACAGCATCCGCTTACTTTCTTCCCGAACTCCAACACAGATTTTATCTGGCAGAGCCAGAGAACAGGATATAATCATCTGTTCCATTACAGTCTTGAAAAAGGATTGGTAGCACAAATTACAAAAGGAGACTGGCTTGTAACAGATATTTTAGGATTTAATGAAAAGAAAAAGGAAATTTATTTTACCTCTACGAAAGAGACTCCTTTGGAAAGACATTTATACAGAATCAACTGGACGAATTTTAAGATGCAGAGACTGGACAGTGCAGAAGGGATGCATGCCGGAACTTTGAGCAGTGACGGGAACTACCTGTATGATGCTTACAGCAATGCCAATTCACCGAGAGTTGCCAATATTATCAATACAGCCAATTTAAAGACTACCAACATCCTTACTTCTGAAAATCCATTAAAGAATTATCAGAGACCGGAAATCAAAAATGTAGAATTAAAGGCAGACGACGGGACTCTTTTGTATGGAAAAATCATTCTTCCGACAAACTTTGATCCCAATAAAAAATATCCGACTATTGTTTATCTGTATAACGGACCGCACTTACAGCTGATCACAAACAGCTTCCCGGCTTCAGGAAACCTTTGGTATGAGTATATGGCTCAGAACGGTTACATCATCTTCACAATGGACGGAAGAGGCTCTTCCAACCGTGGAATGAAGTTTGAGCAGGCTGTATTCAGAAACCTGGGAACGACAGAAATGAATGACCAGATGAAAGGAGTAGAGTACTTAAAATCCCTTCCTTATGTAGATGGAGACAGAATGGGAATCCATGGGTGGAGCTTCGGAGGATTTATGACGACAAGCTTTATGCTTCGCAAGCCGGATGTATTTAAAGTAGGAGTAGCAGGAGGACCGGTAATCGACTGGAGCATGTACGAGATCATGTATGGGGAAAGGTATATGGATACCCCGCAGGAAAATCCTCAGGGATATGCTGCAGCAAATCTTCTGGATAAAGTTCAGAACCTGAAAGGAAAATTACTGATGATCCACGGGGCGCAGGATGATGTGGTAGTATGGCAGCATTCTATCAAATTCATCAAATCTGCTGTTGATAACGGAGTTCAGCTGGATTATTTTACCTATCCGGGACATCCGCATAATGTAATCGGGAAAGACAGGGTTCACCTGATGCAGAAAATTACAGATTATTTTGATTTATATCTTAAGAAATAATAAAGAAATCCAGCCGGAACGGCTGGATTTTTTGTTTTTGCTAATCTTTTTGGAAAACGCAAAGGCGCAAGATTATTAATGGATTATGTCGTAAGGCGCAAAGATTTTATCTGCGATAAAATTTTATAATCCCTAATACTATAAGAACTAATCTTTGCTGAAAATCTTCGATTTTCTTGCGCCTTAAGCAGAATGAAGATAAAGATCCTTTTGCGTCTTTGCGTTTTCCAACAAAAGCACAATTTGCTTTGCTCGCAATGATACTCTCGTGTTATTAGTGATACATTAGTGTTATTTGTGTTTTAAAAAAGTAACTTTTCGATCTTAACAAACATCAATGTTTTTGATTTTCCATAGTGGTAACTTTGTATCACTAAAATCAACAATATGGAATTAGGAATAGGAATGTTCGGTGATCTGGCTTTTGACCAGTCAACCGGAAAATATAGAGATGCAGGAACTAAGATCCGTGAAATACTGGATCAGGTAAAATTAATGGATGAGGTAGGAATTGATGTTTTCGCAATGGGAGAGCACCACCGTCCGGATTATGCCGTTTCCTCACCGGAAATAGTATTGGCTGCAGCAGCAAGTATTACCAAAAATATAAAACTGGCCAGTGGAGTGACTGTTTTAAGTTCTTCGGAGCCGGTAAAAGTATATGAAGATTTTTCAACACTGGATCTTATTTCAGACGGAAGAGCAGAAATATTCGTGGGACGTGGAAGTTTTATTGAATCATTTCCGCTGTATGGTTATTCACTGAATGACTATGAACAGTTATTTGATGAAAAACTGGAATTGTTACTGAAAATCAATTCCGAAGAAAACGTAAGCTGGTCCGGAAAACTTCGTGCCCCGATGCAGAACCAGACGGTATATCCAAGAGCAAAAAATGACGGAAAACTTTCCATCTGGAGAGCCGTTGGAGGAACTCCGCAGTCTGTTTGAGTGCGGCACAGTTGGGAATGCCTTTAGTGGTAGCCATTATTGGAGGAATGCCTGTCCAATTCAGGAATCTGATCGAGTTTTATAAGCAGGAATATCAAAAAGCGGGACATGATGTTTCGAAAATGCAGATCGCCATTCACTCCCATACCTTTGTGAGTGATGATCAGAAAGTAGTGGATGGATATTTCCATAATTATAAATCCCAGATGGATAGAATAGGTGCTTCCAGAGGATGGTCTCCTTACACAAAAGCACAGTATGAAGGCGGAAGAAGTAAAGACGGTGCATTATTTATCGGAAGTCCGGCTGAAGTAGCAGATAAAATTGCTTATATGAAAGAAATTTTTGGAATTACAAGATTTATCGGGCATATGGATGTGGGAGATCCTGCTCATGATGTGACGATGAAATCTATAGAATTGTTTGGAAATGAAGTGAAGCCTGTTATAAAAGGACTGTAACAGGAAAGTTTGTGAGGTGTGAAAGCCACAAAAGATTTGTTTCTTTTGTGGCTTTTGTTATTGACAATATATTGAACTAAATAATTTCAATAATACTTCCTCTTTCCTCATCCTTGATAATATTGAGAGCTGTTGGAATCTTTTCTTTCAGTTCTTCAACGTGCGAAATAATACCTACAATCCTGTTTTCTTTCATCAGATTGGTAAGCGTTTCAAATACGATATTCACAGATTCCGTATCCTGAGTTCCAAAACCTTCATCAATAAAAAAGAAGTTTTTATCTGCCTGCGCGTTGGCCTGAACACTTTCTGCCAGTGCCAGTGCCAGGCTTAAGGAAACCTGAAAAGCTTGTCCTCCGGAAAGTGTTTTTACACTTCTGCTTTTTCCTTCATTGAGGTAATCAATAATCTCGAAATCATTATTTTCATTAAGCTGCAGGCTCAGTTGATTTCTTGTCATCCTATGGAAACGTACATTGGCGTGGTCACAAAGCTGTCTCAGGTAAATGGATGAGACATATTGTACAAAACCTGCACCTTTAAACAGGTTCATCATAACCTTTAAATTTTCAGAACGTTTCTGAAGCTTTATAAGTGCCTTCAGCAGTTCTTCTTTTTTTACGAATTCTTTTTCCAGACGCTCTATTTCAGCCGTTTTTGTCACCACAGAATCGCTGATCTGTTTTTGCTCGTCCTGTGCCTGGGTAAGCTGCTGTTCAACCAGGGAAAAACGGTTGTTATCAAATGAAAGTCCTTTCAGTTTTACTTCCAGTTCTCCGATGAATTTTTTTAAAGCTTCAAATTCAATCTTGAAATTCTGAACTTTAGTTCTCTCAACCTGAATATCAATTTCCTGATGCAGAATGTTTTCAACTTCTTTAAAATCGGTGAAATTTTGATCTGCTAAGGCGTGGGCTATAACTGATTCATTTGCGGAAATCTCTCTCTCAAGTTCTGTGATCTGTTTTTCAGATTGACTGACAATAGTCTTTTGCTCTGCCAGCTTGGGAGCAAGAATCTTTTCCTGCTCTAATGCTTTATTATAATTTTCATCGGTTTCTTTGTTGGACAGAACCAACTTTTGATAAGCATCTTCAATTTCTGTGATTGTTTTTTGAGCATACAGATTCCAGTCCAGGATTTTAAGTCCGGAACGGCTGATATTGATCTGTTCCTGCTTTGAAATTTCTTCCAGCCTAAAAGCCTCCAGCGCACTTTTATATTTCTCCAGCGTTTTGTTTTCTTTTTCCAGCGCTTCTCTTTCCATAGCTATATTTCGCTCCGCTTCTTCAATCTTTTTTTCTAAGGTGAATGAGTCTGAACGTTTTTTCTCAAATTCCTCTTCCTGATCATGAGAAAATTGCTTCCATGCGAAGTTCAGGATATGATTCTCTATATCTTTCTGAATCCGGAGCAGTGTTTTTTGCTCTGAAGTAAGCTGTTCTTCAAAGATTTTTTTGCGGTCCAGAATTTTATCAATTTCAGATTCCTGCTTCTGAACGGCAGTCACTTCCTGCTCAACAGATGCAATTTTCTCCTGGATTTCCTGTAATTCAGTATTTACATCATGAAATTCCACAATATGCGGATGTTCTTTGGAACCGCAAAGAGGACAGTTTTCACCGTCGTGAAGTTCATTGGCAAAACGGGAAAGCTCTTTTTGTATTTTGAGATGATCCAGTTTTTTAGAAAGCTCTTGTCTTTTTGTTTCTAAAGTTTCTTTCCTGATTCTGAAATCGTCTTTGTAATTTTCATGATAGCCAAAAGGTTTTAATTCTTCTGCAATTTCTGCAATCTGTTTTTGCTGCTGTTCAATTTTTTCGGTCTGTTCTTGCTGTATTTTTTTTAAATTCTTATGTTGGATAAACCAGTTGCTTACCTCAGAAAGCAAGGCTGAATCAAGTTTTTGTTCTTTTAAAGATTTTACCTGCAAAGAAAGTTCATCAATGGTCTTTTGGATTTTCTCCTTATTAAGATCTACTTCTTTTACTTTTTCAGAGCCTTTCCGCGTCCTTTCATTTAAAGTCTTTATTTCTTCAGAAAATTTCAGGATCTGAACGATGAGATTCATATCATTTTCCTGAATTTTTGATTGTTCCAATGCCTTAAATTGTGGTTCAAGAGCCGCGAGCTGTTTCTTTATAATAGTAAAAGCCTTTTCAGTTTCCTGCCAGGTTTTGATCTGCTGTTCTTTCTCGTTCCTTTTATCTGCAATTTCTTTGGAAAGCTTATTTTTCTCAATAATCAACGGATTGAAGGTTCTGAAAATACGGTCATATAATTCTGCCTGAGCCTCCAGCGCGTCCATCTTAGGTTTCTCTTCAGAAAGTTTACTGAACTTTTCCTTATTCAACTGTAAACTTTCAAAATCACTTTTCAGGTTTTTCAGCTGTTGATAGATCTGGGAGATCTTTTCCAGTTTTTCATTGGCTTCCGAAAGTTTTTTCTGTTCCTCTGCAAGCTCCTCTTTCTGAATTTTGATTTTCTCTTCATTGATATCTTCAAAGCCTTTTAATTGACCTTCAAGCTGATCCAGCTCAGATCTGTTTTTTACATTAAGAAGAGAAACATTGTTCTGAAGATCAAATTTCTGAAGGTTAAAAATTTCCTTCATCATATTCGTTCTTTCTGCGGCGCCCAGCTCAAGAAATTCTTTGAACTGTCCCTGCGGAATAATGATGGTTCTTTTAAAATTGGAATAGTTTAAACCTATGATAGCTTCTGCATTTGAATGCTCCAAAGGAATCCATTTACCATCTTTATTTTCATAAAAAGTAACAGCATTAGGCTTTACCTCTTCGAATTTTTTGGAGTTTCTCTTAAAATCACGGGTGGCACGGAAGAGTTTATTCTCGTAATTCACAAAATCAAATTCTATGTAAGAACTGTTTGATTTCAGATTCATCATATTATAAGCCCTTTTATCACGCATATTCAGACGCTCTGTTTCGCCGTATAAAGCAAACGAAATCGCTTCAAGAACTGAAGATTTTCCAGAACCCACCGCGCCGAAAATCCCAAACAATCCTGCTTCAGTAAGATTTCTGAAATCAATAGTCTGGCGCTCCCGATACGAATAAAGTCCTTCGATAGTTAATTGAACAGGAATCATGGCTTATGCATTTAAAATTTCGTTAAACAAATTCATCAGTTCTTCATTGGCTTCCTGACCGCCGTTTTTTGATTTAAAATAATCTTCGAACAGTAGCTCAATATTTTGATTTAAATTGATTTCATGAGCCTGTTCTTCAGTAAATTCTTTATTTTTTACTTTTGGAATAAGGTGAACGATTCCGTTGTGAGACTGATAAATCAATCTTCTTTCATCGGCCGTTAAAAAAGTCTCACTTTCCAGTGTGAGTTCTATAAATGTATTGGGGTTTTCACCCAGCCACTGAACCGTATCCTCTACAGACGTGAAAGTTTTTCTGACAAGGACTCTTCCGTTTTTTAAAGTCTTTTTTTCATAGGTAACCGATTTTCCCGGTTCCGCATCAATGATAGAGACATATTTTGTCTGCCCGGCTTCACTGAAACTGTAGCATAGAGGAGAAGATGAATAGATAGCAGGCTTTTCCTTCGTACCGATATTCTGAAAGCCATGCAAATGGCCCAATGCCGTATATTGAATCTGCTCAGGAATGCAGTCAGAGAAAATGAGATCTGCATTACCGATTTTAATTGGTTTTTCTCCTTCCGGTTCTTCTAAAACTTCCGCACCCCGTTTATTCATATACAAATGAGCGGTCAGAAGATTAACCCCGGAATCATCACAAAACTGATCTGCAAGATCTTTCCATTTTTGAGAAAGCACTTTGTTGATCTCCTCTTCTTTATTTTCACCAAAATATTCCTTTAAACGGATCTCATTGGCAAAAGGAGTATGAAGGATTCTTACCGGGAAATCTATTCCATCAATTTTCAGTTCTATAAAACCTTCTTTTGAGTTGGTTATGTTAAAATATTCTGTTCCGAAAGGAGTAATTTCAGTCTTGGGATGGCCGATTAAAATAATTCCGCATTCCCGGGCCAGAGGATCAGGAGCATTGATTAAACTTGGAGAATCATGATTGCCGGAAATCGCAATCACCGGACGTTTCCCATTCAGAGATAAACGCTTCAGTGTTTTATAAAAAAGTTCAACTGCCTCTACACCTGGATTAAAATTATCAAAAAGATCACCAGCAATTAAAACTAAATCAACGTTTTGCTCATCAGCAATCTGAACAATTTCATTCATGACCAGAACCTGTTCTTCCAGTCTTGAAAAACGGTCGAGGCGTTTACCCAAATGCCAGTCGGCAGTGTGGAGGATTTTCATAATTTAAATTTGAGAATTAAAAAGAATATATGCTGCATAATTTTCAACTTGCTTCTTAAAGAATTATTTTGCAGCTATTACCATGTAAAGATAGAGAAAACTTCATTTTAAAAAATAAAGTTTTCCTTAATTCGGATAAAAACAATTTTATGGCTTATTGCCAGCTTCTCTTGCTTTGAAATCTTCCCGGATCTGTTTTAACCTTGCTTTTCTTTCCGCTTCTGCATTTTGTATTTTACGTTTTTTCTGATCAATTTTCTTTTTATTTTTTTTCCTGTTCGCTTCGTTATTTTTGCTCATGTTTGATAACGGATAATTTTTATGGGTGAGAAATAGCTTCTTCAAAAATAAGAAACAAAAAGGGAAGAAGGATTGTGGATTTCCATATAAACTTATAATAAATTAATTTTGCAGAAAAAAGATGGAACAACAGTTCAAAGATCCTCTACACGGAAAAAGACTGGATGCTATCCTTGAGGAACTGGTAGAATACTATCAAGGTTTCGAAAGGCTTGGCGAACAGATCAACATAAAATGTTTTACAGATAATCCAAGTATCAGCTCCTCTCTGAAATTTTTACGGAAAACACCCTGGGCAAGAACAAAGGTGGAAAGCTTATACCTTTTTGTCCTGAGACAGAAAAAGAGAGAGGAGGCCCGAAAAAATAAAGGCTAAAAAAGAAAGAAATATTTTTCTTTATGCCTTTCATAGCTTCCTTCTTCCATCTCCCATCTTCCTAGCTCCTTGAATCATTTCAAAAACAGTATATTTGTATCATTAATCGTGAAACAAAATCGCGAAAAAAAGAAAAATATGACAATTGAAAACAATCACGTTGTAGCTGTAAAGTATATACTTCACACTATCGAACCAGATGGAAGTAAGATTCTTGTAGAAGAGACAACAACAGAAAATCCGCTTACATTTTTGTATGGTGTGGGAATGATGATTCCAAAATTTGAACAAAATATCTTAGGTTTAAAAGCTGGCGACAAAGCGGCTTTTGTGATTCAGCCTGAAGAAGCTTACGGTGAAAGACAGCCGGATGCTATTGCACAATTACCAGTAGAGATGTTTAAAGAATCAGGACTTCCGCCGGTAGGAGCTATTTTACCTTTATCTGATAACCAGGGGAACAACTTCCAGGCATTTGTAGTTGAAATTACTCCTGAAGTTGTGGTAGCAGATCTTAACCACCCAATGGCAGGTAAAGTTTTAGACTTCCAGGTAGAAGTTTTAAATACCCGTCCAGCGACAGAAGAAGAATTGGCACACGGTCACGCTCATGGAATTGACGGTACTGAAGGTCACTAAAAAATAATATAAATCCGAAAAGTCGGATATTATATTAGATAAATGATATAAAATAAGCCAAAGATAATTCTTCGGCTTATTTTTATATAGGTCGTACAATAGTATTGAATGCTTGGCATTCCCCTCTTCCGGAGGGGTGGCGAAAATTCAAAGAATTTTTGACGGGGTGGTTCCATACGCAAAGCATTGCCTGCATTACATTTCTTCAACCCGTTTATTAATCTAAAAATTCTCCTGAAACATAATACCAGCGATCATGCATTTTCTGAAAGACAGAGAATTCGTGATGAATCTGCTGATGGCCGTCCTGATCAGTATAATAAGCCTTAAACTCTACATGGTTAAGAGCAGGCGTTCTTATGATTTCCAGTTTTGTCCATTGGTTAATTTCTCCCCATTCCTGAAGATCTTTCTTATTGTGATACTTTCTTTTTCCCGGTAGGGTAGTTTCCATCAGATATTCACCATTCGGAATGGCAAAAGCAGAGAATCTTGAACGCATCAGAGCTTCAGCGGTAGGCGCATGTTTTTCCCCGGTGTGATAAGGTTTACAGCATTCTTCGTAGGATTTCCCTGAACAGCATGGACAGTCCATTATATTGTATTTAAAATTTGAAATGCAAAAATAATGAATCCTGATAGTTTAATACAGCTAATTTTTTTGATTAACGTTTAAAATATGATCTACTTTCGGATTTGAAAAGATGCATTTTGAATTCAATAGGAATGGGCTTTAGCCGATTAAAAAACAGAAAAGCAAAATTCCTCATCGTCTTTAGCCGAAACATAAAAAAAGAAGCACTCTGATTAAAGAATGCTTCTCATTGATTTATTTAATAAAGCCTCTGTTTCTCAATAAAGGTTTGATATCCGGGTCGTGTCCTGTAAAGTCCCTGAATGCCTGGTTCAGATCTACAGAATTTCCTACCGAAAGAATATATTTTCTGAAACGGTCACCATTTTCTCTGGTCAATCCTCCATTTTTGCTGATCCATTCCCATGCATCATTATCCAGTGTTTCAGACCATAAATAAGCGTAATATCCGGCTGAATATCCACCTCCCCAGATGTGGGCGAAATAAGGTGTGTGGTATCTTGGAGGTACAGTTGCTAAATTGAATCCATGATTGGCTAAAGATTGTTTTTCAAAATCAAGAACAGGAATAAACTGGCTTTCATTGCTTACAGTATGCCAATCCATATCAAGCTCAGCCGCAGAAACCAATTCAGTAGTCATATATCCCTGATTGAATGTAGCTGCCTTTTTGATTTTCTCTACCAAAGCCTGTGGAATAGGCTGTTTTGTTTCATAATGAACGGCATAGTTTTTCAGAACGACAGGATCTAAAGCCCAGTGCTCGTTGATCTGAGACGGGAATTCCACGAAATCCCTTGGTACATTTGTTCCTGAAAGTGAAGGATATTTCTGGCTGGCAAACATTCCGTGAATAGAATGCCCAAATTCATGGAAGATGGTTGAAACATCATCATAACTGATCAGTGAAGGTTTTCCCGGAGCCGGCTTCTGGTAGTTGTAACAGTTAACAATCACCGGTTTTGTACCCAGTAAATAAGACTGCTCAACAAAATTGCTCATCCAAGCCCCTCCGTTTTTAGAATCTCTTGTATAGAAATCCAGGTAGTAGATTGCGATAGATTTACCATCATGATCGAAAACCTCATACGTTACTACATCCGGATGATAAACCGGAAGATCTGTTCTCTTTTTGAAAGTCAGTCCGTAGAATTTTTCAGCAGCGAAGAAAACTCCTTTTTCAAGAACGGTTGTGATCTCAAAATAAGGTTTTATTTCACTTTCGTCAAGATCAAATTTTGCTTTTCTTACCTGTTCAGCATAGAAATTCCAGTCCCATGGTTCTACTTTAAAGCCTCCTTTTTGCTGGTCGATAAGATCCTGAATATCTTTTGCTTCACGTCTGGCTGTTTCCACGGCCGGAGTAGCAATCTGGTTCATCAGCTTCGTTGCTGCTTCAGGAGTTTTTGCCATCTGGTCCTGAAGTTTCCACTCTGCAAAATTTTTCTTTCCGAGAATCTGAGCTTTTTTCAGCCTCAGTTTAGCAAGTTGCTCAATAGTTGCTCTCGTATCGTTGGCATCTCCTTTTTCAGCTCTTGTCCATGAAGCTTTGAACAGCTTTTCTCTGGTAGCTCTGTTTTTTAAGTTTTGTAAAAGAGGTTGCTGCGTTGTATTTTGTAAAGCCAGAAGATATTTTCCAGGTTGTCCTGCCGTTTTGGTATCAGCTGCTGCGGCTGCAATTTCATCAGCAGAAAGTCCGTCAAGTTCTTTTGCATCTGTGAAAAATACACCTCCCTGCTTTCTTGCTTCCAGTAATTTGTTGGCATATTGGGTAGAAAGAGAAGCCAGTTCCTGATTGATCTGCTTTAATTTTTCTTTGTCAGCTGCAGAAAGATTGGCGCCTGCAATTTCAAAGTTTTGCTTATAAAACTGTACCAGTCTCTTGCTTTCAGAATCAAGGCCGTCTTCTTTAATGGACTGTATTCTTTTGTAAAGATTTTCATTCAGGTACATTTTATCAGAATGTGCTGCGAAAACAGGAGCATATTCTTCATCCAAAGCCTGCAAAGTAGGGTTAGTATTGGCACTGGTAAGATTAGAGAAAACAATTTGTGCTCTTCTCAATACTTCACCACTTTTTTCCAATGCTACGATGGTATTTTCAAAAGTAGGAGCCGCCGGATTGTTGGCAATTTTGATGATTTCAGCTTCATGTTGCTTTAAACCATAGTCAAAAGCAGGTTTGAAGTGCTCATTTTTAATTTTGTCAAACTCCGGAGCTTCATACTGAAGCTTGCTCTTCTTCATAAAAGGATTTGAAGATAAAGAGGGATCAGGAGCAGGAAGCTCCTGTTGAATATCGGTCTGTTTCATTGTAGTACAAGATTGATTGAACGCCAAGGCAGAAATTAATAATACCGATGAAATATTCTTCATAAATATAATTGTTATTAAACCATAAAGATATTAAAAACTTATATCATAGAATATATATTGGAAAATGTATTTATTGAAGCTGGTTTATGAATGTTTTTTATGCTGCATCATTCAGAAAATGTGCAAAAAAGTTCTTTGAAAGGGAATTGATAAGCCATTGCAGTATTTTTAATGGTAATGTAATATTTTTTATAAATTAGTTGTTATTTAAATATAAAGAAATCAAACAAATAATTGACAAAAGAAATAAGCATGAAAACAGGGACTTTATTTATTTTTTCAGCCTTAGTGGCATTGACTTCATGTAATGATAAACATGAGAACAGAAACAGAGACCGGGAAGGTGAAAGAGGTAATTGGGTAGAAAAAGTGGTAAGCAAAGAAACCGGCCCGATGCAGCATAAAGAATTTACAGGAGACTTTGATGAAATTCAGGTTTCACAGGCAATTGAAGCTGAGGTTATAAAATCTGAAACAGAAAAAGTAGAAATTTCGGCACCTCAAAGTATCATTGATGAAATTCTTATAGATAATGATGGCGGAAAACTGCACATCCATTATAAACCGGGGATCAGAGTGATGAACATCAGCAAAGTGACTGCGAAAATTTATGCAAAGGATTTTAAAAAGCTTCTGGCAGATTCAGCTGCGAGAATTATTGTAAAAGATAAATTTACCCAGGAAAAAACTGATATCGAAGCTTCAAGTGCAGGAAGTATTTCCGGTGATCTGGAGGCTAACGATATGGGCATCAATGTAAGCAGCAGCAGTAGCTTTGATGGTAAAATATGGGCCGTGAACCTTGATATTGAATCTTCCTCAGGATCTACTCTCGATCTTTCAGGAAAAGCAAAAAAAGCAGATATCAGCGCGTCTTCAGGCAGCAGTGTTTCAGCCAAAGGAGTGATTGCTGATGATGTAGAAGCAGATGCTTCCAGTGGAGCGAGTGTTCACATCAGTGCTGTTTCCAATGTAAAAGCAGGGGCTTCATCCGGAGGAAGTGTGGATATCTCTAAAAAAGGAGAACTTAAGAATGTAATCAAGGAGGAAAGCAGCGGTGGAAGTGTAAACATCCAATAAATTAATCCTGGGATTCTTCCTCATCTTCTTCATCAGCGGATGAGGAACCTTCCCAGTTTTTATTATCAAAATTAAGATTATCGTAAGCTAATAATTCCTCCTCACGCTGGAGGATTTCTTTTGTGGTAAACAGGGTAATGTCGTCATCTTCTTCTTTCATTTTTGCCAGCTTCCGGATTGAGGCTTTATCAATAGCCATAAACCTTTGTCCCAGACGTCTTGCTGCATATTTTCTCATTCCTGTTTCATGAAGAACATCCACAGCCATATCAACTGCTGTTCCTAAGGTTTCACGGTAGATATGATTGATCCCGTTATTGAGATAGTCATAAGCATCAATCCTGTTTTTAGCCCTTACAAAAATTTTCACATCAGGATAATGTTCACGCACCAGTTCTGCAATAAACTTATTATCATCCGGATCATCCAGGCATAAGACAAGAATCTCAGCATCTTCAATTCCTGCTGCTCTTAAAATAGGAATTCTGGTAGCATCACCATAGTAGACCTTAAAGCCGTAGCTTCTGAGCAGTTTTACACGATCAGAATCACGGTCCAGAACTGTTGCTGGTATTTTATTGGCTTTTAAAAGGCGTCCTACGGTACTTCCGAAATGCCCAAAACCTACAATAATAATTTTCTTTTGGGTAACTTCACTTCCTAGGATATTAAAATCGTGCTCTTCTTCCGGAATTTCTTTAATGAATTTTGGAGTAATAAATTTATCATTGATAATAAGCAGGATAGGAGTGATACACATCGTAATTGCTGTAACAGCCATCATTTGTGCATTCATCTCGGGACCCAGAAGATAAAGATCCGATGCATAATTGAGCAGTACAAAAGCAAATTCTCCAACCTGGGAGAGCGCAAATGCATAAAAAAGACTCTGAGGAGTATCTATCCTGAAAAATTTTCCGATGGTATATAAAACGATAAATTTTACAACCAATACAGCAAAAACAGTACTGAATATAAACAGCGGATCTTTCTGAATAATATTAAAATTAATGGTAGAACCTACACTGACAAAAAATACAGCCAGTAAAAGTCCTTTGAACGGATCAATCTGTGCTTCCAGCTCATGACGGAATTCACTGTTGGCAAGCATCACCCCGGCAAGGAAAGCTCCCAGAGCTGGTGAAAGACCAATAACAACCATCAGCTCTGAAACCCCGATAACGAGGAATAGAGAAGAAGCAGTCAGCAGTTCTGTCATACCCGATTTTGAAACATAACGGAGGAAGGGAACAAAAACATATCTTCCTGATAAAATAAGCAAGGCAACACCGAAAATTACAGTTCCTGCCTGAAGCCATTCCGGCAGTTTCTGAATCAGAATCTGGATTTCATTATCATGATGTTTGGCCTTGTAATTGGTTATAATAGGAAGTATTGCCAGAATAGGAATCACTGAAATGTCCTGAAAAAGGAGGGTGGAGAATGAGGCTTCTCCGGCAGTGGTCTTGAGGTTATTTTTTTCCTGTAAGGTCTGCAGAACAATTGCTGTGGAAGATAGAGCAAAACACATAGCGATAGCAATCGCTTTATCTATTCTCCATCCTGCACTGATGAATACAACGAATAATAATGCAATCGTAAGTACCATCTGGGAAAGTCCCAGTCCCATTATTTTCTTCCGCATTTCCCAGAATTTCCGGGGCTCCAGTTCCAGTCCTACAAGAAATAACAGCATGATAACTCCAAACTCGCTGGCATGCATGATATCATCTACATTTTTTCCTGTAAGCCTGAGCACATACGGTCCAATGATAATTCCTCCAAGGATATAACCGATCACAGAGCTCAGCCCTAATTTCCTGGCCAATGGAACCATGATAATGGCTACACCCAGAAAAATTAATGTGTTCATCGCTAAGCTGGATTCCATATGTTATTGATTAAGGAGTTCTGTAAATTCTTTTTTATGTAAAATAATTTCTTTTTTGGATAATTTGTTGGCCTCGTAAACGATTTTGATATGTTTAATATCTGCTTTGAAAACTTTTAAAGAAACAATCAGCCCGCTGATCAGTTCATCTATGGTATATTGGTATGTGCCGGTTTTACTGAAAGATCTCTCTTTTCCTCCGGTAGTAACCAGAATATAAACTTCTTTTCCTTCCAGTGGATTGTATTCGCCATCCTTAAGCCAGTCTCTGTCGAACACTTCATCAATCCACAGTCTGAGGAGAGGTGGCATTCCGAACCATATCAGGGGAAACTGGAAAATAAACCTATCGTAATTTTTAAGCCGTTTTCTTTCTCTGAAAGCTGCTATATGAAAGTCAGGATATTCTTCATAAAGATCTCTTAAGGTATAATGCTGGTGGCGAACGTAGAAATTGATGAGCTCTACATTCGAATTGGAGTGCTCCAGATAAGGGTGTGCAAATACTACCAGCGTCTTCTTCATAATCCTGTTTTCAGTAAATATAGTGAAAAAATATTGAATTAAAGACGGTTTTTATATGGTTTTATTAATTTTTTAATATCGAAAAGCTAATTTAATATTAAGAAAAGCTAAAGAATCAATGTTATTTTAGTGTTTTAAATAAAAAAATCAGATCAATGATGATCTGATTTATATAAGTTTTAAAAAAATATTTATTTGTTTACCAGCCTCCGGATGCGCCGCCGCCGCCAAAGCTTCCACCACCGCCGAAGCCTCCGAATCCGCCACCTCCACCGGAACTTCCACCTCCAAAGCCACCACCACCGAAACTGCCAGGGAATGGGAAGAAGCCGCCAGGATAATTTCTGCGTCCTCTTCTGGTGATAATTACATCATCATCGTCATTATTTCCACCGCGTCCGCCGCCTCTGTTTCCAAAAAGGATGGCAATAATGATGAAAATAACAAAAGCAATGATCAGAACTTTAAAAGCACTCCCGTTACCGGAAGGAGCCGTTGTCGGCTCAGGTTTGAATTTTCCCTGAACGGCTTCCATAATAGCTGAAGTCCCTCCATTGATGCCCTCATACCAAAGTCCTTTCTTAAAATTTGGGGTAACGATGTAATCCAGGATCTGTCCAGCTACTGAAGCGGTAAGGTACTGCTCTACGGCACGTCCCTGTTGGATAGACATTGTTCTGTCTTCTGTAGCGATCAGGAAAACCACTCCGTTATCCACATCTTTCTTCCCGATTTTCCACTTCTCCCCAAACATGGTTGCCAGAAAGTTGACATCTTCACCTTTGGTAGAACGGATGATCACTACTTCAATTTCCGTTGAGGTAGAATCTGCAAACTTGATCAGTTTATTATTGAGCGCGTCCTTTTCCTGCTGTGAAAGCAGTCCGGCTTCATCAAAAACAGGATACAGCACTGCAGGTTTTTCGGGAATAGTGTATTGTGCTGATACAAATGTGTAAAAGCATAGCAGTAAAAATGAAAATACTAATTTAAGAGAACGTAATTTCATTTGGGAGTTGGTTTGGATTTTCTCCTTTTACAGGAAAATGTTTTTTGAGTTCAAGTCCTGTTTCCAGGATAGCACTTTTCAGTGCCTGGTAATAATTTCCTTTGGCAAATTCAGCAGTAATGTAATCGTGAAGATGGTCCCAGTAGCTCTGTTTTACCTTTTCATGAATTCCGGTATCTCCAATAATGGTAAGATATTTCTGCTCAAAATTGACATGGAAAAGAACAGCATTTCTGTCAGGGGTTTTGTCCATACCCAGTTTTTTGAAAACCTCAAAAGCTGTTTTGGCATCACGGTTTTCCGTATTGGAATCAATATGCACCCTGATCTCTCCCGTAGAATGATCTTCCGCAGACTGAATCGCTTCCACAAGGGAAGCGATCTGTTGATTTGTTAGGAAATTACCCATTATTATTTGAATACTTCAGGGGCTTTCTGAGCTCCTGCATCAGCTTTGAAATAAGGTTTTTCTTTAAAGTTGGTGAAATTCGCCAGAATATTATTCGGGAAAGTCTTGATAGACGTGTTGTAATCCTGTGCAGCATCGTTGTAATAAACAGTTTCAGTTCTGATGCTGTTTTCGATAGCAGTGTACTCTCTTTGGAAATTGATATACTGCTGGTCTGCTTTTAAGTTAGGATAAGACTCTACTACAGCCATCAATCTGCTTAATGCTCCGGATAATTCTCCCTGTGCAGCCTGGAATTTTGCCAGATCAGCTTCAGTTATATTCGTAGGGTCAATATTGATAGAAGTAGCTTTGGAACGTGCTTCCACAACCTGTGTTAAAGTTTCCTGTTCAAATTTTGAATACGATTTTACGGTTCTTTCCAGGTTAGGGATAAGGTTGGCTCTCTTCTGATATACCGTTTCTACATTAGACCATTTTGCGTTCACAGTCTGTTCTTTGTTGACAAAGTTGTTATAGCCGCTTTTTCCCCAGAAGAATAGAACAGCAACAATAATAAGGAGGGCGATACCAATGGTTCCTGCACCCAGACATCCTTTATTTTTCATAGTTTATTTTTTTAAATTTTTTGTGCTAACCAAATATACAAATTATGTGCTAATTTTGTAAAAAATTATTTGAATGACAACAATAGTGGTGGCGATGGGAGAGAAAAATGAAATTGGTTTTGAAAACCAGTTGCTTTGGCATCTTCCCAAAGATTTGAAACATTTTAAAGAAATTACTTCAGGGCATCCGGTTATTATGGGAAGAAAAACATACGAAAGTATCGGAAAAGCCCTTCCCAACCGTACCAACATTGTTGTGTCAAGAAAGAAAGACTGGTTTGAAGAAGGAATTCTTATTGTAGGAAGCATTAAGGAAGCATTGAAATTTGCTAAAAAAATTGATGAAGAAGTTTTCGTGATCGGAGGTGGAAATATCTATGAGCAGACTATGGATGTGGTAGACAGACTTGAAGTTACCTTAGTGAAAGCAGATCTTGAAGCGGATACATTTTTCCCGAAAATAGATCCGAAAATCTGGAAAAAAACCAATGAAACCTGCCACGAGAAAGACGAAAAGAATGGCTATGATTTCTGTTTCCAGACGTTTGAAAGAATTAAAAAAGAAGCATAGAGATCAATAGTCAATTTTTGCTTCGCAAAGTGAATCGTGAATTTTTCACAGGTACAAAAATTAACAGACGCAGCGAATTGACCATTCACCATTGACTTTTTGAACTTTAAGCCTTAAATTTATTATCTTTGCACTTCTAAAATTTAATAATGAATAAATACATAAAAATTGCAGTAGCAGCAGTCCTTATTTTACTGGGACTTTATATGATGTTCTTCACGAGAAATCTTGGGTGGGGTATTGTTGTATTTCTTTTGGCTGCATTTCCGATCCTGCTATTCTTTAAAAATGAATATATCCTTTTGGCATTCTGGCAATTAAGAAAACAGAATATGGAGAAAGCCGGAGAATGGTTATCAAAAATTACAGATTATAAGACACAGCTTCATAAGACCCAATACGGATATTTCCACTATTTATCAGGATTGACCCAGGCACAGGATCACCCTGCGAAAGTAGAACCTTTCATGAAAAAAGCATTGGAATACGGGTTGAATATGAAGCATGACAGAGCAATGGCTACTTTAAATCTTGCTGCAGCCGCTATTTCCAAAGGAAGAAAACAGGAAGGACAGAAGCTGTTGGAAGAAGCAAAGAGATTAGACAGTGCAGGAATGATGACTGATCAGATCAAAATGATGAAAGAGCAGTTGAAAATGCCGACGATGCAGAAGCATATGCATAATCCTCATATGAGAAACAGAGGAAAGTTCTTCTAGTCACTTAAAAATATAAAAGCACCCTGAGAGGTGCTTTTTTATATCTGTGAAAATTGGATTCTACATTTCCGAACTGTGATCATGACCGTAGAACTTAGGGATCTGCCAATGGTATTTTACGGCAAATGTTCGTATGGCAACAATCAGTAAAATAGTAAAGATCTGTACAAAAGTATAGGAAAACGGCGCATACCTGGTCATCAGAAGAAATGCTGCTCCTCCTACAATACATGCCGTAGCGTAAATTTCCTTTCTGAAAATCAATGGAATTCTGTTAAGCAGTATATCCCGGATTATCCCTCCGAAACAGCCGGTTATGGTTCCCAATGCAATACAGATCATGGGATGAATGCCTGCATTTAAACCTTTCTGAACTCCGATAATAGTGAATAAACCAAGACCAAAGCTGTCGAAAATAAACAAGGTTACCTTGAAGTTTTTCTCAAGGGATTTGAAAACCATTGAAAAAATGCTGGTCACCAGAATCAGTCCACATGTGAGCAGATCATGCATCCAGAATACAGGAATATCAAGAAGCAGGTCTCTTACAGTTCCTCCTCCCACAGAGGTTACAAATGCGATAATAAGTACCCCGAACGGATCCAGCCGTTTCTGCATCGCTGCAAAACTTCCAGACATGGAAAAGGCAATGGTCCCGAGGACTTCTATAGCAAAATTGAACTGTTCGTGCATATATTCAGGATGAGTAATAAATAATGAGCAATGAGTAATAAAAATTATGCCATTAAATTTGGGATAGCTTAAATTTATATGTCGTCATAACTTTTACAAGTTCTTCACATTCTGTTTTTAAATGTAAAATTTTTTCCGGACTTACATATTCTAATTCTTCAATAATTTCAAGCCAAAACTGAGTTTCATCAATTTCTTCGACTACGATGCACATTTTAGCAAACTTTTCCTTATCTGATCTTGCTCTGGATACCGCTCTGTAATTGGCTGCCACAGAAGTTGCGGATCTGATAATTTGTTTCCTTATTATTGAAACATCATCCGAATAAGGTAATGAAGATAGTGTTCTAATGACAGCAATAGAAAAACTTTTGGTTCTTTCGCGGAAAATTTGGTTAAAATCTACTCTATCAAAATTACTCATTACTTATTGCTCATTGCTTATACCTATCGCTCCACTCTCACGGATTCAGGAACCAGTAGTTCGTATTCTCCTCCATGATTAATGATCTCCCTTACAATACTGCTGCTGATGAAAGATTTTCCTGAAGAAGTCAGTAAGAATACTGTTTCCAGTTTTTTGTGGGCCAAAGTCCTGTTGGTATGGGCAATTGCCTTTTCAAACTCGAAATCGGCAGGATTCCTTAGCCCTCTGATGATGTATTGTGCATTTTTTTCAAAGCAGTAATCAACGGTAAGTCCTTCAAAATAATCTACTTCCACATTGGGGAATTCTGCCACCGAATTCTGGATAAATTCCATTCTTTTTTCAAGAGGGAACATATATTTTTTCTGAGAGTTCTGCCCGATAGCGATGATTAATTTATCAAACAGCGGAGCCGCTCTTTCTATAATGTCGTAATGTCCTAGTGTAATCGGGTCAAAAGATCCCGGGAAAACAGCAATTTTCATGTTGTACGAGTTATGATTTTGAGTAGTGAATTATTTGTTAGAAGTGTATTCAATCTCTAACTTCTAACCTCTAATCTCTAACTTCTTATTATTTATTAAGTGCTTTTTCAACTTCATTTCCACAAAGGTCCATGATGGAAATTCCATAATGTCTGGCCTGCTGAGGAAGAATACTTGCAGGAGAGAACCCTGGATTGGTGTTCATTTCCAGCATGTAAGGAATACCGTCCATCAGGATGTATTCGCTTCTTGAAAAGCCACTCATTCCCAATGAATTGTAGGCTCTTTTGGCAATTTCTTCCACCCTTTTTGTGGTTTCTTCGTCAATTCTTGCCGGTGTAATTTCCTCAGAAGCCCCTTCATATTTTGCCTCGTAATCGAAGAACTCATTGGTGGGAACAATTTCTGTGATTCCTAAAACAATGGTTTCTCCTTTAAAATCAATAACTCCTACAGATACTTCCATTCCGTTTAGGAAACTTTCGATCAGAATTTCATCATCTTCTTTGAAGGCAATTTCAGTAGCAGCAATCAGTTCAGATTTTTCTTTCACTTTTGAAATCCCCAGAGAAGATCCGGATTGGTTAGGTTTTACAAATAAAGGAAGCTTCAGTTCTGATACGATCTCGTCTACATTGATGTCTTCACCTTTTCTTAAATAAATGCTTTTCGCGGAAGGAATCCCATATTTTGAAAGTACAGCCAGTGTATCTTTTTTATTGAATGTAAGAGCGCTCTGGTAAAAACCGCAGCCGGTATATTTTTGTCCTATTGCATCCCAGTATGCCTGAAGAATTCCGTTTTCTCCCGGTGTTCCGTGGATGATATTGAAGCAGACATCAAATTGTAAGGTCTCTCCATTATCCAGAGTCACAGAAAAATCACCTCTGTTGATGGCATATTTTTTATCATTTTCTCCTAAAAAATACCATTCATCTTTAAGAACTACTACTTTATATACGTCATAGAGATTTCTGTCCAGAGAATCATAAATCAATTGTCCGCTTTTTAAAGAAACGACATATTCATCAGAATAGCCTCCCATTACTACGGCAACACTTTTTTTGTTCATAACCATATAGTATCAATTAAGGCAAATTTAATCATTTTATATAATGCAATACGGGAAATCGGCAAATTTTAAAATCAAAAATGAATTGTGTTAAATAAAAAGTCCATTCTAAAATTATTAGCTATATTTGCGGTTATAATTAAAGTATTTTTAAGTATGCTTAAATCACTTTTCAATTGGAAAGTTTTACTGAATTTAGTAGTAGCCATCGGTGTTTTCGTTGGGTTGGTATGGCTCACATTCCGCTGGTTGGAGTACCATACTAATCATGGTCAGGAAATTCCTGTTCCCAATGTTGTAAACAAATCGGTACATGATGCCGTTAAAATATTAGATGATACAGGATTGGAATATGAAGTAGACAGTGCCAATTATGACCCTAAATACAGACCATTCCAGGTGTTGCAGGTTTATCCTGCGCCAGGTTCCCGTGTAAAAGACGGAAGAACTGTAACGCTTAAAGTAAATCCCAGAACCTGGGCTCCTATTGCTGTTCCGAATGTTATCAATAAATATTCCGGGCTGGCTTTCCAGAGATTGGATCAGGTAGGTCTTAAAATTGGTGATACGATTTATGAGCCTAGTATTCAGAAAGATGCTCTTTTAAGAATATTATATAAAGGAAATGCGGTCAATCCGGGTACCCGTTTACCAAGATTCTCTACAATTGATGTAGTGGTAGGTTCCGGACCAATGAGAAACATTTCTATTCCGAACGTTGTCGGACTTACGGTAAAAGAAGCAAGAGCTGTCATTACCAAGAGTATGTTTGAAGTAGGATTGGTAGAACATGAAGATGGCAGTAATGATGAATCTGACATTATTTATTATCAGGATCCTGCTGCCGGAGATGTTCGTGACCAGGGAATGCAGATTGACTTGTGGGCAAGTAAGAAAACCCCTGCTGAATTAAGGGCTAAGGTGGAACAGCTGAATTCTATCTACCGTATGAAAGTAGATACTTCGCTTCCTCCGGTACGATATGAAGAAGTTCACAGCGAGCCAAGCTATGAAGCTCCCGCAGTACCTGCTCCTGCCCCAAGAAGAGAAACTCCAAAGCCTGAAGTGCCGAAGACAGAAACTCTTAAAACTCAGACTATAGCTGTTAAACCAGCTGCTTCAACAACAGAAAAGCCTAAAACTTCTGCAGCGAACGGTACCCATACCGCGGCAAATAATACAGCCAAGCCGGCTGCATCCACAACAACACAACAGCCTGCGCAAAAGCCGAAAGCCAAGAAGGTTGTCGTAGAATAAGATCAGCTTAATATCAAAAATACAGGCTTCAACTGCAAATGTTGAGGCCTTTTGTGTAAAAAAATATAAAACAATGTCAGAAGATAACGACGATTTTTTAGATGAAGAATTATTAGATTCCAACAGTATTGAAAATATTGATATTGATGAGGAAAATAAAGGATTGTATGAACATCTTAATATCACTGTTGACAGTAAACAGGAACCGTTAAGAATTGATAAGTTCCTTTTAATATACAGACAGAATTCTTCAAGAAATAAAATTTCACAAACCTGCAAAGCCGGAAACGTGATCGTGAACGGTGTTGCTGTAAAGCAGAATTACCGTGTGAAGCCGGGAGATCAGATCTCTGTACTGCTTGCCCATCCTCCGAGAGAGAATGTCATTATCCCGCAGGATATTCCTGTGAATATCATTTATGAAGATGATGATCTTGTTGTAGTGGATAAGGAAGCGGGAATGGTGGTGCACCCGGGATTCGGAAACTGGGACGGAACATTGGTGAATGCGCTGGCGTATCATTTTGAAAAGAATGGTGAGAAATCCGATCTTGACAGGGTAGGGCTTGTTCACAGGATTGATAAAGATACTTCAGGGCTGCTGGTGATTGCCAAGAATGAATATGCACTAAGCTTCCTGGCAAAACAATTCTTTAACCGAACTACGAAGAGGCTATACTGGGCTTTTGTATGGGGAAATCTGCAGGAAGATGAAGGAACCATAAGAGGCCATATCGGAAGACATCCTAAAAACAGAATGCAAATGTCTGTTTATGAAGACGGCAGTCAGGGAAAACATGCGGTAACCCATTATAAGGTGCTGGAAAGATTCAAATATATGACCTGGGTAGAGTGTAAGCTGGAAACGGGAAGAACACACCAGATCAGAGCCCACTTCAGACATATAGGGCATACTTTGTTTAATGATGAAAGATATGAAGGACATACTCCTTTAAGAGGGATAAATCTTCCGAAATACAAGCAATTTATTAAGAATGTTTTTGAAATTTTGCCAAGACATGCCCTTCATGCACATACCCTCGGATTTATACACCCAACAACAAAGAAGGAATTATATTTTGAGAGCCCAATGCCCAAAGATATGGCGGATGCTGTAAAAAAATGGAGAAATTATTTGGAAAACTAAAAATATATTGAGAATTTTTTTATATTTGTTGAATTGAAATCAAGA
>NZ_JAYSDT010000036.1:0-38658 GCF_041914225.1 Chryseobacterium sp. | reverse complement strand
TATGTTGAGCCTCTATTAACAAAAGCAAAAGAAGATACTACACACAACAGAAGAGTAGTATTCTCTTACCTTCAAAATAAATATGCGGTTGCTGAATTATTCAGAACTGTAGCTCCTAAAATCGCTGAAAGAAACGGTGGTTATACAAGAATCATCAAGACAGGATTCAGACCAGGTGATGCTGCTGATACTGCTCTTATCGAACTAGTAGATTTCAATGAGCTTTACAACCCTAATGCTGAAGAGAAAAAAGCTACAAGAAGAAGCAGAAGATCTACAACTGCTAAAAAAGCTGAAGCAGTAGTTGCTGAAGCTCCTGCAGTAGAAGAGAAAGTAGAAGAAGCTAAAGCTGATACTACTGAAGAAAAAACTGAAGAATAATATTCATTCAGATATATAAAAAACCATCCGGATTCCGGATGGTTTTTTTATTTAATGCTTATTAACTTCCCTCAACATTGGAGGGACATTTTTATTTTAGATTTTAGTTCTTTTCAGCTCAATAATATTGTTTCCTTGCTCCAGGTGAAGGCTGTCTCCTTTTACCCTTGCAGTCATATCATCTTTCTTGTAAATGGTTTCATCACCTTTGGTTTCTGATTTAGGCAAGGTGAATGTTTTCTTGTTGCTGGTGATGGCTACCGTACTTTCTTTCGGATCGTTTTTAAATACTACTTTCACCAAGGTTCCGTCAGTAGCTTTATAAACAAAATCTGTTTTCTCTGTTTTTTGTCCGTTGATGTCTACAGTAGAAGAACTTTGTGTTACCGAATCTATCTTTCCGTTGTTGTCTGTAATTACAGTTTCTGAACTGTCTGTTTTGATAACACTTTTGTTCCCGCTTTCACTTTTTTTGCAGCTGACTACAGTCAGTGCCAATACAGCACCTAGTGCTAAAAGACTTTTTTTCATGATTATATTATTTGATATTCAATTGATTTTTATATTTTAAATTTTACAAAAATCATGCCTTACAATATGAGAAATTTCAGCCGTTATTTTAGCATAATTCTTTTATTTTTCTCTTTGAATACTGTGTTTTCTCAAAAAGGAAAATTTGAAATCAGAGATGGACATTTCTTCTTAAATGGAAAACCTTTTACCATATATTCAGGAGAAATGCATTATCCGAGAGTTCCGTCAGCATACTGGAAGCATCGTTTGGAGATGATGAAAGCAATGGGTTTAAACACGGTTACTACTTACGTTTTCTGGAATTATCATGAAGAAGCTCCGGGCAAATGGAATTTTTCTGGTGAAAAAGACCTGCAGAAGTTTATAAAAACAGCACAGGAAACCGGATTGTATGTCATTATCCGTCCCGGGCCTTATGTTTGTGCAGAATGGGGATTTGGAGGATATCCGTGGTGGCTTCAAAAAAATAAAGAGCTTGAAATAAGAAGAGATAATAAAGCCTTCTTAGAAGAATGCAGGAAATATATCAATCAGCTGGCAAAACAGATTAAACCTATGCAGATCACAGACGGCGGTCCGGTGATTATGGTACAGGCAGAGAATGAATTTGGTTCTTATGTAGCTCAGAGAAAAGATATCCCGCTAGAAGAGCACAGGAAATACAGCCATAAGATCAAAGAAATGCTTCTGGAAAGCGGAATTTCGGTGCCGTTATTTACTTCAGATGGAAGTTCACTTTTTAAAGGAGGTTCTGTTGAGGGTGCTTTACCAACAGCAAACGGGGAAAGTGATATTGACGTCTTAAAGAAAAGTATCAATGAATATAATGGAGGCAAAGGTCCTTACATGGTTGCAGAATATTACCCGGGATGGCTTGATCACTGGGCAGAACCTTTTGTCAAGGTTTCTACGGAAGAAGTCGTAAAGCAAACGAATCTGTATATAGAAAATGGAATTTCTTTCAACTACTATATGATCCATGGCGGAACCAACTTCGGATTTACAAGCGGTGCCAATTACGATAAGGAGCATGACATTCAGCCGGATCTTACAAGTTATGATTATGACGCTCCCATCAGTGAGGCAGGATGGGCTACCCCAAAATATAATGCGTTGAGAGCAATTTTTCAGAAAATACATAAGAGTAAACTTCCGGATGTTCCAAAGCCGATGAAAGTTATCACGATTCCTGAAATTGAATTTTCAAAAGTAAGCAGTCTTTTTAACCTTACTGATCGTATGAAACCTGTTAAGAATGATAAGCCACTTACGTTTGAAGATCTGAATATAGGAAACGGCTATATACTCTACAGAAAAAAGTTTGATACATACCAGAAGGGATTACTGGAGATAAAAGGATTGCGTGACTATGCGAATGTTTATATCAACGGAAGATGGAAAGGGGAGCTGAACAGGGTAAATAAGAAGTATGATCTGGATATTGAAATCAAATCCGGAGACCACCTGGAAATTCTGGTTGAAAATATGGGCAGGATCAATTATGGAGCAGAGATCGTTCATAATCTGAAAGGAATTATCGGCCCTGTGAAAATAAACGGAACTGAGGTTTCCAGAAGCTGGGAAATGCTTCCGCTGCCTTTTGATACCTTTCCAAAACATCATTTTAAAAATAAAGATATTGAAGACCATTCACCTGTAATTCAGGAAGCGGAATTTACCCTTAATGAAACAGGAGATACTTTTCTTGATATGAGAAATTTTGGAAAAGGAATTGTTTTCATCAACGGAAGAAATGCAGGACGGTACTGGAGTACAGCAGGTCCCCAGCAAACACTTTATGTTCCAGGTGTATGGTTGAAAAAAGGCAGAAACAAGATTCAGATCTTTGAACAGATCAAATTTCATAATAAGATAAGTGGTATTGATCATCCAATTCTCGATCAGCTTGTGAAATAATAATTGATATTGTAATATTTATCACAACTTGTTTGGTTTTATTTGGATTTGTTGTAAAATACTTATATTAATGTTGTTTTTTAAATGAAAAATTGATTAAATTTAATAACAGCTAAAAAAACTGAACCATAACCACAAACTCAACCCCTAATATTACCCAAAGGTGTAATTGATTTCAAATTGTTTTCTGTTGAAATTTGCTTCAAACAAACAAAGACATGAGCATTTCCATAGCCATAGTAGAAGATGAGAAAAACTACAACAATGCGTTGAAGAAGGTCATCAATTATCAGAAGGATATGAAGGTAATCGCTCAGTTCTTTGATGGAAATGATGCAATGATGCATCTGCCCGGCATTTCTCCTGATGTTGTCATGATGGATATCCAGTTACAGGATATGCTTGGAATCGAGATCATAGAAAAACTGCGAAAAGAAATGCCCGATACACAGTTTATTATGTGTACCAGCTTTGATGATGACGAAAAGATCTTCAATTCTTTGAAAGCTGGAGCTATGGGATATCTTGTAAAGGGGGAAAGCATGGATAAGATTCTTTCTTCGATACGGGATGTATATAGTGGCGGTGCCCCGATGAGTTTTTCTATTGCGAGAAGAGTGCTTAAGCATTTCGAAAATAAACTCCCGGAAATCAAAGGCTTTGATGAACTGACAGAACGTGAAAATGAAATTCTTGAACTTCTTTCGCAGGGGCTTCTGTACAAAGAAATCGCAGACAAAAAATTCATCAGCATTGATACTGTGAAAAAGCATGTCGGAAATATTTACAGAAAACTTCACGTAAATAACAAAGTGGAGGCTGTCAATAAATTTAATCAATCAAAAAACTAAGAAATTATGGAAAATTCAAATGCAACAAGTCAAGCAATCCTTGATCATTTATCTTACAGAGAAGGCCCTATTGGCAATAAACTTGAACAGTTAGTGGATGGTTTGGAAATGATGCCAATCAGCCGCATTCTGGCAGAAAGTTTTATTGATAATGCTAAAAAAGGCGTTCTGCCATTTATGCAAAATCAGAATGTGAATTTCAATATTGGAGGTATTTATGCTGTAAAACATTCTCTTCTGCAAGATATTTGTGAGATCATGAAAGAAATTAAGGCGTCCTATTTAACATTTACTTTCGTGCAGATAGATCCTCAGGATACAAGGTTAAGACTTACACCTTATTCTGAAAACAGAATGATGTATATGGCAGCCTCTTTACAAACACAGGAGAAAAATACCATTGATGAGAATAATTACCTTATCATCAATGCCAATCAGAATCTTTCACTCAAAGATCTGAAAATCTCCGCTGAAAGTTTAAGAGAGCTCAATGATTTTTATCTTAAGAACGGACATCAGGTATTGACTAATTATTTAGGACGAGATAATACACTTTATATCAGCTATCATATTGTTGATCTGATAGACACCTTGTCAAAAGATCGTAGTGATACATTTATCATCAATCTATGTGAGATCAGTGATGTGAAGAAAGTGATTTTTGAAAATAATCTTGGAGATCGATTTCGGGAAGATCAATATAAAAAACACTTTGAAACCCACGAAAAACAAATGACACTGGTTTTTAGTACAGACCAGGGATATTACGATATGGGTTCATTATATCCGTAAAATGTTAATCCAGATACTATACATCGCAGTACTTTTGGCGGCTACTGTAAAGTCTGTAGTTTTAGCTGGAAAGAAAGGCCTCTCCAGCCAAAACTATTTTGCGGTATTTTTGTTTATATCGCTTTGTCTGGAGCTGTACGGGCATTATAAAATATTGAATAAAGAATTTGACTTTGCTTATCTGTTTAATTACTACAGCATTTTTTTGATTATATTTTTCAACATCTACTATGCTAAAATCTTCCCTCAGAAAGTTAGAGTATTTTTCCGGTACGTTCTGATGGGTATATTGGCCTATATTATTCTGTTTGTAAAGTTTTATGGTGAAAACTATGAAAACATGTTAGGAGTATTAGCCTGTTTTTATTTCATCATTAATGTGTTGGTTTGGTTGTATATCAGACTGAAAAATTTTGACGAAGTAAAAATTCTGGACGATCCGCATTTCTGGGTTTCCTGTGGACTGCTTTTCTGGAGTATTTTCTTTATTTTCAGGTCTATCCCCATGTTTTTCCTTCGGGATAATGATCCAGGGCTTCTGCAAATTTTAAAAGTTATGCAGTATTGCGTTAATATCATTATGTATGGAATGTTCTATGTTGCTTTAAGGAAATTTGAAAATAAAAACACTATATGAAGCAACTACCAGACACAATACGATTGGCTTATATTATTGCTGTTATTTTGTTAATAACTTTTGTCATTTTTATTGTATTAATAGTTGTTCTGTATAATAAAAGACAGCTTTTTTTCCTGCAGCAGCAACAACTTAAAGAAGCAGAACATCAGAATCAGCTCCTTCAGAAAGAGCTGGAAAAACAAAAAGTTCTTGAACAGGAACGGGAGCGTATCTCCCACGATATGCATGATGACCTTGGAGCAGGAATCTCCGCATTGAACTTCAGGCGGAATTTCTGAAGCAGAAAGCAGAAAATGATGAACTGCAAAGCGATATCGAAGAGCTTCTGAGAACTTCTGAAGAAATGAATATCTCCATGCGCGAAATGCTCTGGAGCCTGAATGCCGGAAATGATACCCTGGGAAGCTTTATAGACTATGCTATTCTTTATACCACAAATTTTTTAAAGAAAACAAAAATAATGGTGTATTCAGAAAGCGAAGATATCATAGCGGAAACACCCATTTCCACAGAAATGAGGCGTAATCTTTTTCTCTGTTTAAAAGAAGCCGTCAATAATGTATATAAACACAGCCACGCAGATACTTTGAATCTTTCTTTCTTACAGGAAAAAAACTGCTTCTCAATGAAAATATCCGACAACGGAACCGGTATTCCTGATGATCAGAAAGAAGGAAACGGACTTAGAAATATGAGAAGAAGAATGAATGAATTGTCCGGTGAATTTAGCATAATACAGGAAAATCATGGAACCAGTCTGCTTTTCAGCATAGTGCTGTAAATAACCCTTTTGTGTAATTGACTGCGATATTTTTTAGAAGGAAATTTGGTGTATAAAATTAAAAGCCATGAAAACTCTTATTAATGACAGTATCGGAGATTTGGAAGCAGCTTTAAAAAACGACACTGATCTTCAGGAAAAATTCAGGACCAATCCCATAGAAGCTATTAAAGAGGTGGAAATAAGAGGTCCGAAAGACACCGATTGCTGGATCTACAGAATCATAGTGCTTATGCTTGGCTTCGCCATTATAGCGATTATAACCGGTCTTATTCTTATATCTTTCTGGGGTAACGGGAAAACTCCCGATAGTCAGCTGGTCACTATTTTTGCAACGATTTCCTCAGGAGCAATAGGTGCTTTAGCGGGACTGTTGTCCCCTTCACCCAGAAAATAATAGTTTTTTACACTATTCTGAACCCCAAAAACCTTAAAATCAATTGTAAAGCTTCGGCATTTTAATAATGTCCGGGACTTTCTCATATCAGCATTCTTCCGTTTTAACCCATTGAATTACCACAAAGAAATTGACCAATTATCATAATATAAATTAACTAAAATTTAACTTGGAATTATCTCAAAAAAATCCCGTGAAATACGCCTGAAAGTTAAATTTTGATTAAATTTGTCTAAACTAAAAAAATTAAAAAATGAGTGCAATTTCTTACATAGAAGCAAGACAGATTTTAGATTCCAGAGGAAATCCTACCATTGAAGTAGATGTATTTACAGAAAGCGGGGCAATGGGCCGTGCAGCAGTTCCTTCAGGAGCATCTACAGGAGAACACGAAGCGGTAGAATTACGTGATGGCGGTTCAGAATATCAGGGGAAAGGAGTCCTGAAAGCTGTTGAAAATGTAAAAGAAGTAATTGCAGAGAATTTGGTTGGACAGCCGGTTTTCGAACAAAATTATATCGATCAGATTATGATTGATCTTGACGGAACGGCTAACAAAGGAAATCTTGGTGCTAATGCTATTCTTGGTGTTTCTTTGGCAGTAGCAAGAGCTGCAGCTGCAGAATTGGGAATGCCGCTTTATAAATATGTTGGTGGTGTGAATGCCAACACACTTCCTGTTCCAATGATGAATGTAATCAACGGTGGATCTCACTCAGATGCTCCTATCGCATTCCAGGAATTCATGATTATGCCGGTAAAAGCAGACTCTTTCTCTCATGCATTGAGAAAAGGAACTGAAATTTTCCACAACCTGAAATCAATTCTTAAAGGAAGAGGTCTTTCTACAGCAGTAGGAGATGAAGGAGGTTTTGCTCCTACTTTCAACGGAACTGAAGATGCTTTGGACACATTGCTTCAGGCAATTGAAAAAGCAGGATATAAGCCTGGTGATGATATTATGCTGGCATTAGACTGTGCTGCCTCAGAGTTCTACAAAGACGGAACTTACGATTACAGAAAATTTGAAGGAGATAAAGGAGCTCACAGATCTAGAGAAGAGCAGGTTTCTTACCTTGCCGAACTGGCTGCTAAATATCCGATCATTTCTATCGAAGATGGTATGCAGGAAGATGACTGGGAAGGATGGAAAATGTTAACGGACAAAATCGGTGACAGAGTACAGCTGGTAGGTGATGATTTATTCGTAACCAATGTAGACAGATTGTCAAGAGGAGTAACAGAAGGTATTGCCAACTCTATCCTTGTAAAAGTAAACCAGATCGGTTCTCTTTCTGAAACAATGGCTGCGGTACAGATGGCTCAGAACAACAAATTCACTTCAGTAATGTCTCACAGATCAGGAGAAACTGAAGATTCTACCATTGCTGATTTAGCAGTAGCAATGAACTGCGGACAGATCAAAACAGGTTCCGCTTCAAGATCAGACAGAATGGCAAAATACAACCAGCTGTTAAGAATTGAAGAAGCTCTTGGTGAGACTGCAATTTTCCCTGGTTTAGGCGCATTTAAAATCAAAAGATAATCGAATTTATAAATAACGGCAAGCGATAATTTTTGTTTGCCGTATTTTATGGAAAGTAGTATATTTAAAAAAAAATAAATAATGTCAGACAACAAAGTAATATTGAATTACGCAGGTAATTCATATGAATATCCAATTGTGGATAGTACTATCGGAGACAGAGGGATTGATATTTCAAAATTAAGAGACCAGACAGGTTTGATCACTCTGGATTTAGGTTACAAAAATACAGGAGCTACCATTAGCGACATCACTTACTTAGACGGAGATAAAGGAGAATTATTCTACAGAGGTTATCCAATTGAGCAGATTGCTGAAAAATCTAACTTCACTGAAGTAATGTATCTTTTATTACATGGAGAATTGCCTACTCAGGATCAGTATACTTCTTTCGAAAACAACATTAAAAAATATAACTTTATTGCAGACGAGATGAAAAAAATCATCGATGTTTTCCCTCGTTCTGCTCACCCTATGGGAGTTTTATCTTCTTTAACTTCTGCTTTGACAGCCTTCAACCCGAAAGCCGTTAATGTAAACTCTAAAGAGGAAATGGATCATGCTGCTGAGCTTATGATTGCTAAGTTCTCTCACCTTTGTGCATGGACTTACAGAAAGACTCAAGGTTTACCATTAAACCACGGGGATAACAACTTAAACTACGTAGAGAACTTCTACAAAATGGCATTCAGATTACCAAACGCTGATTTCGAAATCGATCCGGTAGTAGTAAATGCTTTAGATAAATTATTAATCCTTCACGCAGACCACGAGCAAAACTGTTCTACTTCTACAGTAAGAATGGTAGGTTCTGCTCACACAGGTCTTTTCGCTTCTATCTCTGCAGGGGTATCCGCACTTTGGGGACCACTTCACGGTGGTGCTAACCAGGCTGTAATCGAAATGCTTGAGCTTATCGAGAAAGATGGTGGTGACGTAGCTAAATATGTTGCTAAAGCTAAAGATAAAAATGATAACTTCCGTTTGATGGGATTCGGACACAGAGTATACAAAAACTTCGATCCAAGAGCGAAAATCATCAAAAAAGCTGCTGACGATATCCTTAAAGCATTAGGAATCCAGGATAAAGCTCTTGACATTGCAATGCAGTTAGAAAGAGTAGCACTGGAAGATGAGTACTTCGTAGAAAGAAAACTATATCCAAACGTAGACTTCTATTCAGGTATCATCTACAGAGCATTAGGAATTCCTACAGAAATGTTCACGGTAATGTTTGCATTAGGAAGACTTCCGGGATGGATTTCTCAATGGAAAGAAATGAGATTGAAAGGAGACCCGATCGGAAGACCAAGACAGGTTTACCAAGGTGCTCAGCAAAGAAACTACATCGATATTGCAAGCAGATAATATTTGCTTACATCATAAAAAAATCCCAAAGCACGCTTTGGGATTTTTTTATTTAAAATGTTGTCTGAAAAAAATAAAATGATGTTCAATGGAGTTTCTCCAATATTCTGCATTATGATTCCCGGGTTGGGAAATAAAGGTAATGGGAATTTTCAGGCTATCGGCAATATCTCTGATTTCAGTGGTGGAAGGATAAAGTATATCTTCCGAACCACAGTCTATTAAAAAAGGATTTCCTTTATTATAGGTTTTTAATAGTGTTGAAATATTATACTGTTTCCATTCGTTCGGTGAACCAAGTATTTTGTTCAGGTCATCAGTAATCCTTTCTGTATTAAAGAATTGCAAGCTGGCATTCCTCATAATGTCAGGATCCAGGGAAAAAGCGCCGCTTGTACTTCCTGCGGTATTAAAATAATCCTGATGAAGTAGGAAATATCGGATAGCACCATATCCTCCCATGCTCAATCCGCTGATGAAAATATTCTTCTTATCAATGTTGAAATTTTTATGAACCTTGGGAACGAGCTCCTTAAAAAAGAAATCTTCAGCTCTTGCCCCTTTGTCATAAGGACTGTTTACATACCATGTTGTAAATCCGTCCGGGCATACAATAATCATTTTATATTGATCAGAAAACTTCTGAAGATCTGTTGTCCGGGACCATTGACGGTAATTTTCACTATACCCGTGTAATAAATAGACTAATGGATATTTCTCTGTCTTCTTATAGGTTTGGGGTTTAAAAATAAATACCGTATCCGGTTTTGACATAAACCCGGATTTTAAAATCCATCTTTCCTGTGCATGAAGTTGCAGGCTTATTACAAGACCAATAATCAACATAATGTTTTTTGTGTACATAATTTCGTAATTTTAAGGTAAATTTCTGCAAGCTGTCTGTGAATCACAATAACGAACAAAATTGTGAGTGATCATTATGAGAAAAGAAACTTCAACCAATGCGGCAAACGAACAGTTTCTGTTCGGTATCTGCGAACTGAATTCCGCAGTAAGTATCATCAGCGGGCGCTGGAAATCCCAGATTATTTATTCAATTTCGGAGGGTAATAACCGGTTTCATCTTTTGAAGAAAGAACTGCCTAATATTTCTGAACAGGTTTTAGGGAGACAGCTTAAAGAACTGGAAACTCACAAACTCATCATTAAAAAAGAAATTCCTGATACCATTCCTGTGGGAATAGAATATATACTGACAAACAAAGGGGAAGATCTTATCCCAATTCTTAAGACTTTATGTGAATGGGGGAAAGAATATGCAGATGGTAAAGAGATATCGGTCTGTAATATTTCTTAGAAAAAATGTATATGTTGCTGAAATTGAATTCAATAATTTATTAATTTTACTTTTAGGAAATTATTGATATAATCAAAGCCGAATAGTGGATTGTTACAAAAAATAAATAAATTATTATGACTTTCGGACAACAGATGGTATTTTTTTTCAGCGCAGTAGGAGCATTCAACGGACTTCTGCTGGGTATTTATCTGCTGTTTGTTAAGAAACTGAAATACCTCCCGGATTTTTTCCTCGGACTTCTTTTGCTGATGCTGAGCACCAGAGTGGGCATTGCTGTATGCATTTACTTTTATCCGGATCTGCCGAGAATTATTCCGCATCTGGGGCTCTCTGCCTTATTTTTTACAGGTCCGGCACTTTATTATTACGTGAAATCTTCCTTTCAACAGGAGCTGTTTGATTGGAAGAGCTGCCAGAAATGGTTTGGAATACTGACTGTCATTTTAGGGGCTGTCGGTTTATTATATCTGCTTTTCCCAGTTACCTGGGAGCATTATTTCGGAACATTTATTTATACTGTCTGGTCCGTATTTGTATTCCTTACGGTGTATCAGTACTACAATTTTTCCAGGCAGAATCTTAAAAATCCGAACCAATTTGTTCTTCCGGTTCTGATCAGTAATATAATCATCTTTCTGACCTATCAGCTGATCTCAACAGGTTGGGTGCAGATCTACTGCGCAGGAGGAAGTCTTGTATTTTCGTTTGTGCTGTATGCCAACTTTTTGATTTTATTCAATAAAAAATATCAGCAGCTTCCGGTAAAGGAAACTGAAAGATACTCCAATAAAAAGATCTCTGAAGAACAGGCAGACAGCTTTTCGTCCAGATTAGAGCGGCTGATGAATACTGAAGAGCTTTATAAAAATCCCAATCTGAAATTAAGTGATGTGGCATCCAGAATGAATATCTCTGCGCATCAGCTTTCCCAGTTGCTGAATGATAATCTTGGTAAAAGCTTTTCTACCTATATCAATGAATATCGTATTAATGAAGCCTGTGAAAAGATAGAAAACGGCTCTTATTTAAAAATTGAAGAGATAGGATATGAAGTAGGATTTAATTCCAAATCGACTTTCTTTTCTACGTTCAAGAAAATTAAAAATACAACGCCTCTTTTGTATAAACAGTCTCAAACCCTTACTGAATCAAGGTTTCAGAGTTCAAATTTATAATTCAGTACTGCGGAATTTAAATTTCAAAACCGCTTTTCTGCCCCAAGCCGATACTTTTGATGTCATAAAATTTAAAATCTATGATCTTCAAATTATGGCTCTTGCTGCTTCTGCTGTTCCTGTCAATTTTTGGAAAAGCTCAGGAAACTGTCAAAGGAAAAACCGCAGATTCTCTGGCTGAGGCAAAATCTTCAACAACGAATATTTCAGAAGTCATTATTCAGTCAGCGCCACGAAAAATGAAACTGAATGAAGGCAATCTTGTACTGTCTGTTGCCGGAAATAAAGACTTTAAAACCTCCACGAATCTCCTTGATGTTTTAAGAAAAACACCCGGTGTTACAGTAGATCAGGAAGATGGAATTTTTATTGGAGGCAGAATTACTCCCGCTGTTTTTATTGATGGGAAACCCGTTGTTATGAGCAATCAGGAGCTGCAGGCCTATTTGCGGTCTTTATCTCCCGAAATGGTAGAATCGGTGGAAGTGAATACCAATCCATCCTCTAAATATGATGCAGAATTTAAAGGAATTATTGATATCAAACTGAAAAAGAATGTCAGCCTTGGCTGGAAGGCAAGCTATAATGGTAATATTTATGTGAATAAATTCAACTATCGGGAAAATGCATTCAATATATCTTATCACACAGGGAGAGTGACATACAATCTGCAGACGGGCTATAATGAAGGGATTTCAACCTATCGTTATCATGCCCTGCAGCGATTGGCCAATACCAATATCATGCGTACCCAAACCTATCAGGAAGATGCTGGAAAAGTTTACAATTTTCAGGCGGGTGCAGATGTTAAGCTGAATGATAAAAACCGGTTTGGTATTAATCTGAGAGGTAATTTCCGGAATAATGACAGAATACGCACCGGATCACTTTATACAACTGACAAAAGTGGAGCACAATTGGTGCTGAATACAGCCAGTGAAAATCCCACAGATTATTCTCAGGACAACTATGGGATGACAGCCGATTATTCTTTTCAGAATAAGGGTTTTAAGCTTGCTTTTTTTTTCAGTCAAAAATAAACAGAATGATGATTTTATCAATAGAGACCAGACCAATGCTGAGGTTTTGTCATACTGGAAATCTGATCTGGTGAACAAAATCAGCATTTATACGGCGCAGATAGATGCATCTCAGAAAATAAAAGAGATCGATATTGAAGCAGGGCTTAAATACAGCCATTCAGATACAAATAACAATATCAGGTATGATACATTATCTGTTGGCAATCAGTTCGTTTTTGATCCTTTGAGAAGCAATATATTTTCATACAAAGAAAAGATCTGGGCAGGTTATCTTGCTTACAGGCAAAAGATAGGAGACTTTCAGATCAATGCAGGATTAAGATTTGAAAATACAAACAGTATTTCCAACGCCATTACTGTGGACTCCGTGGTTTCCAGAAACTATCTGAAGTGGCTGCCGTCTTTAAGCGTAAGCTATACTTTTAATAAATCCAGTGAATTTTCTCTTTCCTATAGCAGAAAAATAACGAGACCAGCGTTTTCGCAGCTTAATCCGTTCAGGTTTTATTTCAGTCCGTTAAATTACTGGATAGGGAATCCATACCTGTTGCCTTCCTTTACCAGTCAGATTAAAGCAACGTATCGGTATAAAAACTGGGTCACAAGCTTTACAGCCGGAAAAGAAAAGGATGTTATGACACGGTATCCCCTTTACAATCCGGAAACAAATGTATTGGAATATTTAGGAACGAATCTTCCCTACCGGAACTTTGCTATGCTGGAAACAAGCTTTCCGGTCAGAATTACAAAATGGTGGAATATCACCAGTCAGCTTGCCGGATATTATAATTATGAATTCAGACCTTATCTGGATGAGGTTTTTGCATTGAGCATTTATAATTACGAAGTGAGAATCAATCAGGTATTTTCGCTTCCGAAAGGATTTACTGTAAATGTATTTGGTGCTTATGAATCCAAAACAGGAAACAGTCTCTATATTATTAAACCACGGTATACTGTAGATGTATCATTACAAAAGGCATGGTTTGATAATAAACTGAACACAAAAATCGGGATTAATAATCTGTTTGATTCTTATGATCAGCGATTGGAATTCCGGCATAAACAGATTATGGATAACCGTTTTACACATTGGTGGGACAGCAGCAGGCTGGTATTTTCGCTCAGTTATAACATTGGAAGTTCAAAATATCAGGTCAAAGAAACCCAGAAGACAGAAGAAGAAAACAGAACAAGATAAGAAAACCTGCTTTTTCAAGCAGGCCTTCGTTTTTTATTATGGACATACACATCTGTCACATGTCCAGATATAACAGTTTCCTGCATCATCCCATTCACAGCATCTTCTGCCTGTTGAGATTGGAGCACCTCCCATTACGGATTTTTGTTGATCTCTTCCTAATTTTTGTGCATTTTTCAGCACCGGATTGTTCTTGTTCATGACTTTGATTTTTGGTGTTAATAGTTAAGTTTTTATTGTTTATAATTTCGCGAAAATTATATCACTAATATAGGAAATTAAATAATATGATTATCTGTTTTTCTTTTCTTATGCAGATGGAAAATAGTAAGTTGCAGATGTTTTTGGAACTATTTACTGCAGTTGGCTAAAATACAGGGAAATTTTGTGGAAGCGTGCCGGTTTTGGAAACCAGATTTAATGCATAAAATAATCCAAAAGTTTTACAGGTAGAGACCTTTACTTATATTTGTAGTATTGCATAAATCTTTATGAGACTAAACATTAAAAACGAAACGGGTAGGCTGAAGTCAGTAGTTCTAGGCCAGCCTAATTCATTGGGGCCGGTTCCCACGCTAGAGGAAAGTTATGACGCAAAGTCATATTACTCAATCGAACATAACATTTATCCTAAAGAAGAGGATATTATTAAAGAAATGAACGCTTTTGAAGCGGTTTTAAAAAAGTATGATGTTGAAGTACTGCGCCCAAGCATCATCAAAGACTACAACCAGGTTTTTTCCAGAGATGTAGCTTTTGTAATTGATGACAAGATGATCATTTCCAATGTGATTGCTGACAGGGCAGATGAGCAGGAGGCATACAAAAGTGTTTTTGAAAAAGTAGCATGGAGAAAGATCATTAACCTTCCCGAAAGTGCACATATTGAAGGAGGAGATGTAATCGTATGGGATGATTTCCTTTTCATTGGAACCTGCTTCAGCGAAGATTACCGAAACTATAAGACGGCAAGAACCAATGAATATGCCATTGAAATTTTAAAGGAATATTTTCCGAAGAAAAGAATCATCGATCTGGAACTGAAGAAAAATGATAAAGTCCCTTTTGAAGGCATTCTGCATCTGGATTGTACCTTTAATCCGGTAGGAGAAGACAAATGTATCATATATAAAAACGGATTTGTAGATGAAAGCGATTACCGTTTAATCATTGATATTTTCGGAGAAGAAAACTGTTTCCATATCAATGATGAAGAAATGTTTGAAATGTTCCCGAATATTTTCTCCATTTCTCCTGATGTTGTAGTTTCAGACAAAGCATTCACAAGAATGAACAACCACCTGAGAAATGAATGGGGTATGACGGTAGAAGAAATACCTTACAGAGAAATCTCTAAAATGGGAGGCCTGTTAAGATGCTCTACAATGCCGCTTGTCAGAGAATAATTGAGTGGGAGGGTTTTAGTGTTTGAGAGTGAGAGTTTTTAATCTTTCAATCTTTTAATTTTTAAATCAAAAAAATGCAAACAACAGATACAGTATTAATGATAGAGCCGATTGCATTCGGTTACAACGCAGAGACAGCGAAAAACAATTATTTTCAGGTAGAACAGACGGGATCTGACATCCAGTCAAAAGCTTTGGCAGAGTTCAATACCTTTGTAGGAAAGCTGAGAGAAAAAGGAATCAATGTAATTACCATAAAAGATACTCCGGATCCGCACACTCCGGATTCTATTTTCCCCAATAACTGGGTAAGCTTTCATAAAGACGGAAAAGTGGTTTTATATCCAATGTTCGCTTCCAACAGAAGAGTGGAAAGAAGGGAAGATATTATTGAAAGTATCAAAGATCAGGGATTTGAAGTTACTGAAATTGATGACTGGTCTTTTCCTGAAACCCAGGGACATTTCCTGGAAGGAACAGGAAGTATGATTTTTGATCATGATCATAAAATTGCGTATGGTTCTGTTTCTTTGAGGCTGGATGAAAAACTGTTCAGAGAATTCTGTACAAAATATGGGTTCACTCCCGTTGTATTCCATTCATTCCAGACTGTAGGAACAGAAAGACTTCCGATCTATCACACCAACGTAATGATGTGTGTGGCGGACAAGTTTGTCGTAATCTGCCTTGATTGTATTGACGACGAGCTGGAAAGAGAAAAAGTAGTGGAAACTATTAAAGGCTCAGGGAAAGAAATCATCGAGATCTCAGAAGAACAGATGCAGCAGTTTGCGGGAAACATGCTTCAGGTTCAGAATAAAGATGGCGAGAAATTTTTGGTGATGAGCCAGACCGCTTACCAGTCTCTCACTCCAGAACAGGTGGCGGCTATTGAGAAATACTGCGAAATTATCTATTCAGACCTGAATACCATTGAAGTAAATGGTGGAGGAAGCGCAAGATGTATGCTTGCTGAGGTTTTTCTTCCAAAAAAATAATATATTTTCCAAAAAAATTAATTGAACCCATTATCAAGTAAAGGTTTACATATTCTTCTGACTTTGGAAACAGAGTCAGAAGATTTGTTATTAGACAGCAAAGGTTTTCTGATGTTTACAGAAGAAATTCTGAAAACCAGAGAGGTGGAAATTGTAGGAGTAACCAATCATATTTTTGAGAATAACAGCTTTACATCTGCAGTGATCCTTAAAGAATCTCACCTTTGTATCCACACGTGGCCGGAATTTAAACAGCTTACCTTTGATGTATTCCTTTGTAATTATACTCAGGACAATACCGAGAAAGTAGAGCAGATTGCAGATGAGGTGGTTCAGTATTTTAAAGCTAATACCATTCAAAAACACAAAATTTACAGATAAAATGCACTATGTCTGCCCAGCATGCGAATCAGAAAATAAATTAGATCTCACCTTTCCTGTTGAAGAATATGTTTGCAGTACCTGTTCTTATCTCATTGATGTTGCCGGAAACAAAAAAATTAAACATCTGAAAGTCCCAACGGAAAATGTTGTTTTAGATGTCGGACAAAAAGGAAAAATTGGAGAGGTAGAATATACTGTTGCTGCCATTATCGTCAGGAAATATGGTTCCAGTATTTTCTGGCGCGAATATTATTTAAAAGACAGTAAAGGAAATGATGCTTTCCTGAGTGAAAGTGACGGGCATTGGGTTTTCCTGATTCCTATACATCCTGATGATTTTAAAAGTAAAGATTCAGCATTCCCAACCTATCTCGGGCGCACCTATCGATGGTACGAAAACTCTCAGTGCAGTATTGAAGCCGCAGCCGGTTTTTTTGATGAGCATTTGGATTTCAGTATTGCTACCTACAAAGAATATGTCAACGGAACCCGTATGATCTCTCAGGAGAAGACCAGCAGGAAAAGCCAGTATTTCTATGGAGTCCACATTTCAAAATATGAAGTAAAGAAAGCTTTTAAAATAGCTAATCTGCCGTATTATACAGGAATAGGGATCGTTCAGCCTTATTATTTTGATATAAAACAGGCTGTAAACATCTTTTGTGTGGCGGCATTAATGATTTGCCTGCTCCAGATGTATGTCTACACTTCAAGAACCAACGAAACCGTTTTCGCGGAGACCATCAATTTTGCAGATGTAAAGGATAAGGAGTTTGTCAGCAAAAGCTTTACCCTATCCGGAGGTTCAGCCCCATTAAAGGTGAGTGCATTTTCAGGTGTTGATAATTCCTGGGCTAATGTTCAGCTAAGCCTTGTGAATGAGAATACCAATGAAATTATCTACACTTCCAAAGATATTGAACAGTATCATGGGTACGAAGGAGGAGAAAGCTGGACAGAAGGAAGTCAGTCTGAAGATTTTAACCTGTGTGGAGTAGGCTCCGGAAAATACCATTTCATTATTTCCGCTGAAAAAGAAGGAGGCTTGCCGTCATTTTCAGGCCTTACATCGCCTGATTCAAAGGTCATGGTATCACGGGATAAATCAGGAACCATTGAAGTTACTGACATATTCAAGGTGCAGGCCAAAACTTTTACAGACGGACAGACGCTGGAAAAAGATACATCAGAAGTAACCAGACTTGCCAAAGCATCGTTCGGAACTCAAAAACTGGACTCCCTGATTAATACTGAGGCACTTAGGCTTACTACAGATCCCATTTCAAGCAATACCTATGTACAGCTCAAAGCAACCTGGCTTCCCGTTTCATTCTGGAACTTTGGGATTATTTTATTCATAATGATTGCTGTGTTTGTGGCAATGTGGATAGGAAAACATTACTTTAATGTAAATAAATGGAAGAATAGTTCAAACTCACCTTATCCTGCAAATGATGATAACTAATATAACCAATTACATAAGAAAAAACTGGATACTCTGCCTGATCGGAGGATTCTGCCTGACCTGGTTTGTATATCTTACGTACCAGGGAAATCAGGTATGCGACTGTGCCAAGACGGAAACATACCGCGACGGAACCACAAGAAGCCATTCCAGAGTAGGATTCTACAGATACTATCACAAATAAAAATATAAAAACTATGGACAGCATCAATTTCTTACCCATATTAAACTCGGTTCTTTATTCATTTTTAGGAATCGCCATTTTACTTACATATTATTTCATTATTGAAAAAATTACTCCTGAAAAAACATGGCATGAGATCGCCCGGAATAAAAATATAGCAATTGCTATTGTCTTCGGGGCATTTATTATCGGAATTTCAATGATCATAAGCGCGGCAATTCATGGATAAGAAGAGGATTCCTCTTGAGCTGCTTTTATTGTTTTCAGTATTCGTCATTGCTACATGTGGACTGATTTATGAGCTGGTAGCCGGAGCTTTGGCAAGCTATCTTTTAGGAGACTCTGTAAAGCAGTTTTCTTTCATTATCGGAGTATACCTGTTCTCAATGGGAGTAGGTTCCTACCTTGCAAAATTCATTAAAGGAAATCTTATTGATAAATTCATTGAGATCGAAATCCTTGTAGGAATCGTGGGGGGAATCAGCTCTGTTGTGCTGTTTATTCTGTTTAATACGCTCGCCCATTTTGAAAGTGTTCTCTATCTCTTTGTATTCTTCACCGGATGTCTGGTGGGAGTGGAAATCCCGCTTCTGATGAATATTTTAAAAGACAGGGTACAGTTTAAAGATTTAGTTTCAAACGTTTTTGCATTCGATTATATCGGGGCATTACTGGCATCCATTCTGTTTCCGTTGGTTTTGATTCCGAAGCTGGGAATTGTTAAAACCCCTTTGTTTTTCGGATTGATTAATATTTCCATTGCGATATTCCTGTGCTATTATCTTACAAAGGAACTATCAAAACCGCTATCACTCAAAATAAAATCTCTTGCAGCATTTGCATTTCTTCTGGGGCTTTTCATTTTCTCAGATACTATTTTATCCTATTCAGAAGAAAAATTATATGGTGAAAATGTAGTATATACCAAAAGCTCACCGTACCAAAGAATTGTTTTAACGAGAAATACTCATGAATTCCGTTTATATCTAAATAACAACCTGCAGTTTTCATCCACAGACGAATACCGTTATCATGAGGCTTTGGTACATCCTGCAATGTCGATGGCAAAAAATATAGATAATGTCCTGATTCTTGGAGGCGGTGATGGTTTTGCAGCAAGGGAAGTATTAAAATATAAAGATGTTAAAAAAGTAACGCTTGTGGATCTTGACGGCGAGATGACCCAGTTTTTCAAAACCAATGAAACGATGCGCAAACTGAATCAAAGTTCTTTTTCCAATCCTAAAGTGGAAGTGATCAATAAAGATGCTTACATTTGGGTAAAAGAGAACAAAAAGAAGTTTGATGTCATTATCATAGACTTTCCGGATCCGTCCAATTACAGCCTGGGAAAACTCTATTCTTTACAGTTTTATAAAGAACTGGAAAGGTTAACAACTCTTGATACAAAGATTGTAGTTCAGACCACCTCTCCGTATTTTGCTCCGAAATCTTTCTGGTGTATTGAAAAAACGATCCATCAGATTTTTCCTTTTACAGCAGCATATCACACTTACGTTCCTTCTTTTGGGGAATGGGGATTTTCTATGGCTTCATTTGAACCTGTCAACAACCGAATCTACAGAAAGCTTCCCGGTTTGAAATACTATGATTACAACTTTTCACAGATGTCTTATTTCAATAAAGATATGAAGGTGAAAGATGTAGAAGTTAACCGTCTGGATAATCAGATTTTAGTCCGATATTTCGATGAAGAGTGGGGAAAAGTACAGTAGGAAAGATTTTCTTACAACTATATTTTTAGGTAGCCTTATGCTTCCCTTTTTGCAGTATTGCGGAAAGAAAGTGAAAGCTTTGCTGCTGAAAATTACCGGGACCAATCATGTTCTCGGGCATAGATTATGGGCAAAAGATTTTCCACAGTTTTCAGAAGTTATCCACACTAAGTATCTTATTGTCGGGGGCGGAATCTCTGGTCTTTCGGCGTGTAGGTCCTTCAGCCAGCATAATGAACAAGACTATCTTCTTCTGGAAATGGAAAATCATCTTGGCGGCAATTCTTCCAACGGAGAGAATTCTTTTTCAAAATTTCCTTTAGGTGCGCACTATTTGCCATTACCGAACAAAGAGAATACGAAAATCATAGAATTCCTGAAAGAATGTAAAATCTGCCTCGGAACTGACGATAACGGAGAACCGATTCTTGATGAATACCAAATGACATTTCCTCAGCAGGAAAGATTATTTTATAAAAACTCCTGGCAGAACGATATTGTTCCCCAAAGAGGAATTTCAGCACAAACTCAGCAAGAGCTTACCCGCTTTTTTAAACTGATGGATGAATTCCGTGTAAAGAAAGATGCGGAGGGAAAATATTGGTTTGCTATTCCGGTACATGATTCCAGCAGAGAAAATGAGGTTGTAAAGCTTGAAAAAATCATTTTTAAAGACTGGCTGAAAGAAAATAACTACCATTCGGAAGAACTTCTCTGGCTTCTGGATTATTCCTGCAGGGACGATTTTGGATTAGGAACAGACTACGTTTCTGCGTGGGCAGGAATTCATTATTTTGCCGGAAGAAAGAATAACTGGAGTACAATATATAAAGATCAGGTATTCACCTGGCCGGAGGGAAATGCAAGACTGGCAAAACATCTTTCAAAATACACCGTGGGAAAACATATGCCGGGAAATCTGGTTTTTGATGTAAAAATCAATGATAAAGTTGAGGTTTTAAGTTTTGACAATACGCAAAAGAAAACTAAAAAGATCATTGCCGATAAAGTACTGTTTGCAACACCTCAATTTGTGAATGAGAGAATTTTTAATCATAAAAAAGTACCTTCCTTTCATTACGTGCCCTGGCTTTTAACTACCATTACGCTGAAAAATGAATTCGGAGGAGATGAAGAGCTGGCCCGGGATAATGTGATCTACGGTTCTTCAGGGTTGGGTTATATCTTTGATCAGCATCAGAATCTCAACCAGATTATTGGTGAAAAAGTGATTACTCACTATAAGAGTTTTTCAACCGGAGATTGTAAGAAAGCAAGGAAAAAACTCTACGCCATGAAAGAGGCTGAACTGAAAGATTTGGTTTTGGGTGATCTGAAGAAAGCACATCCGCTGATAGAAGATTTCATTCTTGAAATGCAGTTTCATAAAATAGGACATGCGATGATCGCACCGGTACCTAATCAGATTTTTGGCGAAGAAACCCAAACAGCCAACGAGCCTGTTGAAGGTAAAATCTTCTTTGCCCATTCCGATCTTTCAGGAATTTCCATTTTTGAAGAAGCCTTTTATCAGGGACTTCGTACTGCAGAACAAATGATGTAAAATAACACTATGAAACAGCCGTGGATACATAACGCAAAAACAGACTGGTGGTTTATTTTATCACCGCCATTTCTTGTATTGCTGATTATCTTTCTCTTTCAGAAACAGATCCAGGCACTGGAAAATCATTATTCTTTTTACACATGGCTTTTCCTGATTGTTTTTGTGGATGTTGCCCACGTTTATTCCACACTGTTCAAAACCTATTTTGTAAAAGGAGAGGTACAGAAAAATAAGCTGCTGTATCTGGGAATTCCTGTTCTGAGCTGGATATTGGGAATGATCCTGTTCCAGTTTGGTAGCCTGACGTTCTGGTCAGTATTGGCATTGATTGCCGTTTTTCATTTTATACGTCAGCAGTACGGCTTTATGCGAATCTATGCCCGTTTTAAACCGAACAACTGGAGCAAAAAAATAGATGAGATTGCTGTTTACTCCGCAACTATTTATCCGATGTTGTATTGGTTTAAAACTCCCCGGGCTTTTACCTGGTTTGTCAACAATGAGTTTGACTGGCTTCAGAATCTTCCGGATTATATTCCTTTACTTACTGTAATTTACTTTGCAATCCTAATTATTTGGCTTTTTAAAACTGCTTTTGAAGTTTTTAAATCCAAACGGATTAATATCCCTAAAACAGCGTTGATCACCGGAACTTTTCTTTCCTGGTATTTTGGAATTGTTTATTTCAACAATGATCTTTTGTTTACTTTCCTGAATGTGGTTTCTCATGGGATTCCCTATATCGCACTGATTTATATCCGGGAAATACAGCAAAAAGAAAATCATCAGCTGAACTGGTTGCAGATTTTTAAATCTTTTTCCGGAATATTTCTGTTTGTCGGCGTCATTTTATTGTTCGCTTTTCTGGAAGAATTTTTTATGGGAAACGCTGGTTTGGAATGAGCACTTTTCCATGAATGTAATGCTTTCAGAAAATCTGTTTCAGTTCCTGGTTCCCTTATTGGTTGTTCCGCAGCTTACCCATTATCTTCTGGACGGTTTTATTTGGAGAAAACCGAAAAAAGTTAATTAACTTTGTCCGGAACGTTTAAAATCTGAAAATGAGACAATATTTTCTGTCATTAGCAATCTTTCTTGGAATGATTGCAGGGGCTCAGCAGAAAACATTCTGTAATCCTATTAATATTGATTATGGTTATACTCCCTTCGAAGCTTTTTCCAAACAGGGAAAACACCGTGCTACAGCAGATCCGGTGATTGTTAACTTTAAAAATAAACTTTTCCTTTTCTCTACCAACCAGGAAGGATACTGGTACAGTGATGATATGCTGGACTGGAAGTTTGTAAAAAGGAAATTTCTCAGAGATAATAAATACATTCACGATCTTAATGCTCCGGCAGTCTGGGCCATGAAAGATACTTTATACGTGTATGGCTCTACCTGGGAGCAGGATTTTCCGATCTGGAAAAGTACCAATCCTACGAAAGATGACTGGAAGATTGCAGTGAATACTTTAAAAGTAGGAGCATGGGATCCTGCATTCCACTATGATGAAGATAAAAATAAACTGTATCTGTACTGGGGCTCAAGTAACGAATGGCCGTTGCTGGGGACCGAAGTAAAAGTGAAAAATCTTCAGTCTGAAGGTTTCGTAAAGCCAATTATTAAACTAAAACCTGAAGATCACGGATGGGAGCGTTTCGGGGAATACAATGATAATGTTTTTCTTCAGCCATTTGTGGAAGGCGCGTGGATGACGAAGCATAACGGGAAATATTATATGCAGTACGGCGCTCCGGCAACAGAATTCAGTGGCTATTCTGATGGAGTATATGTGAGTAAAAATCCTTTGGAAGGCTTCGAATATCAGCAGCATAATCCGTTCTCTTATAAACCGGGTGGTTTTGCCAGAGGTGCAGGTCATGGAGCAACATTTGAAGACAATTACAAAAACTGGTGGCACGTTTCCACAATTTTTATTTCTACTAAAAATAATTTTGAAAGAAGGCTGGGAATATGGCCGGCAGGCTTTGATAAAGATGATGTGATGTACTGTAATACGGCTTATGGCGATTATCCCACATACCTTCCGTAATATGCACAGGGAAAAGATTTTACGAAAGGTCTTTTTGCCGGATGGATGCTGTTGAATTACAATAAACCCGTTCAGGTCTCATCTACTTTAGGTGGATATCAACCTAACTATGCGGTAGATGAGGATATCAAAACGTATTGGAGTGCTAAAACAGGAAATTCCGGGGAATGGTTTCAGACGGATCTGGGTGAAGTTTCTACCATCAATGCCATTCAGATCAATTATGCGGATCAGGATGCTGAATTTATGGGGAAAACACTGGGAAAAATGCACCAGTATAAAATCTATGGTTCTAATGATGGCAAGAAATGGAATGTGATTGTGGATAAAAGCAAAAATACAAAGGATGTTCCCCATGACTATGTTGAGTTGGAAAAACCGACAAAAGCACGCTTCCTGAAAATGGAAAACCTGAAAATGCCTACCGGAAAATTTGCGTTGAGCGGTTTCAGGGTATTCGGAAAAGGAGCAGGAAAACAGCCGGCTAAAGTAGAAGGTTTTGTGCCTTTAAGAGCTGATCCGAAGAAATATGGTGAGAGAAGAAGTATCTGGATGAAATGGCAGCAGAATCCTGATGCAGACGGCTATGTAATTTATTTTGGGAAGTCTCCGGATAAATTGTACGGAAGCATCATGGTATACGGAAAGAATGAATATTTCTTTACCGGTGCAGACAGAACAGATGCCTATTATTTCCAGATTGAAGCTTTCAATGCCAATGGAGTTTCTGAAAGAACAGCCGTTGCAAAATCTGAATAAAATTCAATTTTAAAATAAAAAATAACATGTTTTGGAGAATCAGAGCGTGTTATTTTTTATCAATTCTTTTAATGAAAGTTTCAATTTTATCAATAAGAAATACATCATGTGGCTGCTTGTCCCAATCCAGATGTCCTCCATTGAATTGATAAGACTCATGGATAACATGGTTGGCAGTCAAAGCTGAATCCAGTCTTTTTTCCTGTGTAGACGGAATTACACGATCCGAATTTCCATAGTAAGACAAAGTAGGAGGGGAATCACTTTTTATCCATTTCACAGGGCTGGCAAAATCGATCTTTGATATTCCGGTTTTAATTGTTTCAGGATCCACAAGTCTGCTTTCCACAAAAGAATACTCCTGATAATTTTTGAAATCCGGATCAGACAGATCTGCCGGTCCCACAATATTAATCACAGCTTTAACTTTTTTATCAGTGTCAAATTTATAAGCATAAAGCATAGATAAATGACCTCCGGCGCTGTTACCTAATAAAATCACACTGGGATTGTAGCCCAGTTTATTTTTTAATAATTCAGTTACCTTTTTAATATCATCAGTTTGATTTGGGAGCCCAAAGCTAGTAGCTGAAGCAAGTCTGTAGTTCATATTAACGAAAATATGATCGGGAAATTTCTGCATCATAGAGAGCGTGAAAAAGGTTAATTGCGATTTATCTCCGGCCCTCCAGCCTCCACCATGAATTATAATAAAAACATCCTTTTCTTTATTTGTTCGTGTAGATGGAATATAGAGATCCATAACCTGCTCAGAACTTTTTCCATAATGAATATTTTCTTCTTTATCAAAATTGATATCATGCCCGAGCTTTATCTTTTTTTCTTTGCAACCTGTCCATAGAAAAAGGAGACTGAGGGATATCAAAATAATTTTTATATCTTTTTTCATAATGATTAAATATAAAAAATCCGCTGAAAAAAATCAGCGGATACCGTAAGAATAATTAAATATGAAGAAAGATAATCTTTATCTTGTTCTGCTTTTGATGGCATCTGAGGCCCCTTCGATGTCTCTTACCTTTTTCACTTTCTGATTCCCGAAATTGTAGGTAAGGCTTACGATTAAACTTCTGTTGTAGCGGTTTTGGTGGATATAATTGTAATTTCCGTTTTCCTGAAAATCTTCAATTTTCACGATGTTGGTATTCAGGACATCGTTTACATTCACTGCAAAAGTCCAGTCGTTCCACATTTTCTTAAGGCTGAGGTCTAAGCTCATTAAGTTTTTCAGTGAACCAAGCTCAATCTGCTGCTTGTCTACAAAGAAATAATTAACTCCGAAGAACCATGTTTTCTTTTTATCAAGACGAATGGTGTTGTTAGTCTGGATCAGAAGGCTGGTAGAATTCGTTTTATTGGTGTAGGTAATAAAATTTCCGTTAGGTCCTTTATCACTCTTAAACCGGTCTCCGGTAGTAGGATCAGTATCAAGACTCCCATTATTGATGTTATGCTGCACTCCGATATTAAAGTTGGTCGTCCAGTATTGTTTGAAAAACGACTTCTGAATACCCACCATAGCAGACATTTCCTGCTTGTTCCCAAAATTGGTTCTGATATATCTCAATGCCGGATTATCTCCAATCTTACCATCCGGCGATACCGGATATCCCTGAAGTGGAACCTGTGTAATGACGTCCTGAATGTAAGAATGGTTTAAAATCAGGAAATATGAATTTCTGTACATGTATGTAAGTTCCTGATTGTAGGTAGAGGAAGCTTTTACAAACGGGTCATTCTGAGTGTAATTATCTTCTGTCAGGATGTTTCTTACAGGATTAAGTTCCCAGAAGCTCGGTCTTCTCATTCTGCTTGAAAAAGAGTATGAAATATTATTTTTATCATTAATTGCATAATTAAGGCTCAGATAAGGAAGTAAGTTATTGTAATTTCTTTCAATCCTTTTAAGTGCTTCTGTAGGGGCGTTGTCAGAAGTTCCCAAACTGTTTGTGATCTCGTATCGGGCTCCTATTTTTCCTGAAAGTTTGTCAGAAATCTTTTTCTCAACGGTAAGATACATTCCATAGATGTTTTCATCATAAATAAAATGGTTGGGTCTTGAATCCGGGGATGTCAGGGGATCAAAAGAATAAGTAATGTTTTTAGAATCGTTGTCTGTTTTGGTTTTATTGTAATTTCCTCCAATTGAAACGGTAAGATCATTTTTAAATTTCTGATTATAATCTACCATTCCGGAGAAATTATTAATGATCTGCGGAAGATCCTGAATCACCTGTGTTTTCCTTGCTCCCACATTCCTGTTGATGTCTGAAGCAAAGGTCTGGTTATCTGTAAACTGGAATCTTCTATAGTTGAGGTAAGCTGCATTTACATTCAGTTTACTGCCTAATGAATCTGTTTTCAGTTCATAATTTAAATTTACGGAATTGTTGTATGACCTTGAATCTTCTCTGTTTTTAGACCAGGTGTATTCAGTATCTGTTTTTTTAATGGTATTAAATAAATCTACCGTTGAGTTATAGCTTTTATTAGCCCATGTGTTCCATGATAGTGCAAGGTTGCTTTTATCATTAAGCTGATAATCAATATTCAGATAGCCCCCGATATTTTTGTTCGGATCATCAATATCACCTGTAGATTCATTGGATGTTTTGGCTGTACCGTTTCTGAGAGTATACGTTTGTGCTTCAATATTTTCACCACCGCTAAGACTGGCGCTTACTCCCAGCTTGTCCTTTCTGTAGTTGGCCGAAAAACTCGCCTGGCTTCCGTTGTACTTATTGGTTGTATTAGACATTCTCATGTTTCCGTTGAGACCGTCGCTCATTTTTTTCTTTAAAACGATATTGATGATCCCATCCGATGATTCAACCTGATATTCACTTCCGGGAACAGTGATCACTTCAATTTTCTGGATATTTTCAGCCGGAGTATTTTTCAGGAACTGAACCAGAGACTCGGAATCCATATTGCTTTTTCTTCCGTTGATATAGATCAGCGCATTATTTTTCCCTGCGATTTTCAATGTTTTATCATCCGTGGAAGATAATAAAGGAGTCTGCTTCAGAAGGTCAAAAGTGGTATTTCCTTTGGCAACAGGTGATGCTGCCACATCGTATACAAAACGGTCGCTTTGCTTTTTAAAAACCTGTTTTGTGATGGTTACACCTTCTATATTTTTTGTTTTTGCCGTATCAGATTTCTTCTCCTGAGCAAATGCACAGGTACCGAATACAATAGCCATTGACAAAATTATACGTTTCATGTTTGTTTTATTTAAGAGTGGATTATTGAAATAAGTTGTATAGATTAGGTTCTTGATTTTACAGCATCATTAGCTGATTTCATTTCCCTTGCTTTTTTCAGTTTCTGATTTCCGAAATTGTAAGTAACCCCGATGCTCAGCAACCTTGGATAATTGAAGTTGGTGATATTGTTAAATTTTCCGTTGGGCTGTACTCCTTTAACTCTGTAGAAGCTTTGATTGAATAAGTCACTCACTTCTGCTACGATAGTCCAGTCCCCTGCAATTTTTTTCAGGCTGAAGTCAAAGCTCTGTCTTGCACCGATCATCCCGGCTTCCATAGCGGTCTGGCTGGCAAAGAAATAATTAACACCCAGGAACCAGTCTTTTTTAGAAGAGAGTCTTATAATATTATTGATGGTTACTGACATATTATAGTTTTTTACATCAATGATATAAGGATCCAGTGATTCTGTTTCGTACTGACCTAATTGAGATGTTGGATCCTCCAACACGGCGCCTTTGTAGGTAACGTAACCTAAGTTCACAGAATAATTAGTAGTCCAGATATCTTTGAACCATGATTTGTTCATTCCCAGAGTAAGGGCAAGCTCTCTGTTTTTACCGTAATTAGTTCTTATATACCTCAAGAATCTTGTTGTTTCCATGATCATATTTCCGTCAGGATCATAGAGTATTTTTCCATTTTCATCCCTTTTTGGTGTTGTTAAAGTTCCTTGCAACGGAAGCATGTCTGAAGCAGATGCATCTTCTACCATATTAAAACTAAGATTGGCATAGAATGCATTTTTGTACATATAATTCAACTCCTGATTATAATACTTTGAAGCTAGTATAAATGGATTGTTCTGTGTATAATTGGTTGGGGTAAAGTAGGTTCTCGAAGGATTCAGCTCCCAGAATCTCGGTCTTCTGATTCTGCTGGAAAAAGTATAGCTCAGATTATGATCGGAATTGATAGCGTAGTTTAAGTTCAGATACGGTAGCAGATTGTTGTAATTTCTTTCAAAACCTGTTTTATCAACAATGTCTCCGGTGCTTCTGGTCATTTCGTGGCGGGCACCAATCTTTCCGGATATTTTTTCAGTCAGTTTTCTTTCATAGTTCAGATAAATTCCAAGTATATTTTCCTTGTAAATAAAGTGATTGGTTTGCTTAGTATCTATCACAAAATCATTACCGATTAATTTGTCTTGTCTGGTATCGTTATCTGTATTGGTGTGATTGTAACTGATTCCCATTAACCATGTAGCTCCTTTAGCGGTCTTTTTCAGATAATCGATATTGGCTGCATAGTTGTTGATGATCTGTGGTACCGCCTGATGCAATGCCGAGTATTTATTAATCGTATCATTTGTTAGAGGAAAACTCTCGTTGAAGCTTACTTTGTCCCTGTTAAACCATAGGTAAGAAAGGTTTGAGGTAAGCTTACTTCCCAGAGAATCTGTTTTCATCTCATAATTCAGATTGAAAGAGTGGTTTCTGGTCTGTGCATCTTCGTTATTGACTGTTCTGTTATTTAGTACACCGTTTTGCAAATTGGTAATATCCAGTACAGAATTGAAACTTTTATTGTATCTCATGTTGTAGGAGAATCCAAGACTGTGTTTCTTATTGATCTCATAATCAATATTGAAACCTCCGCCAAAATTTTTGTTAGGATCATCATTAAATCCAAATGATTCATTTTTGAAAGTAGAGTCTCCGTTGGACAGCGTATATCTTTGTCTGTCTGTCCAGCTTCCCATTCTGAAATTGGAGTTCCCCGACCATTTGCCTTGTCTGAAGTTAAAAGAAGCTCCTGCATTGGGATTGTTGTAATAAGCCTGCTCGTTCTGCATTTTCAACGTTCCGTTATAGCCGTTGTTTTTGCTTTTTTTCATTACAATATTGATGACACCTTCTTTAGATTCAACCTGAAATTCGCTTCCGGGAACCGTAATCACTTCAATTTTCTGGATATCTTCAGATGGGGTAGATTTCAGCATTTCAATCAATGCCTCAGAGTCCATATTGGTTTTCTTATTGTTGATATAAATTACTGCATCATTTTTTCCAAGAATCTTTAATGTTTTTCCATCGATACTGGAAATCATCGGAGTCTGCTTTAAAAGATTAAAAGTGTTGGTTCCTTTAGCGATAGATGAAGAAGCTACATCATATACCAAACGGTCACCTTGCTTTTTGAAAACCTGCTTCTTGAGAGTCACTGCATCAATTGCATTTACTTTCAAACTGTCTTTTTTCTGCTGGGCAGTTATTAGTCCGCCGAAAAATAGTGCTGCAATAAGAATTTGAGTTTTCATGATATTATTTTTTAATTAATAGCTTGTATGGTTTGTTATTTAACATTACAAAGATATATAATAACTTTAGTATTATGCAATACAAAGTACTTAAAAATATTTTTAAATTATTATAATCAATTGATTATCAGTTAATAAAATTTTATTTAAAATATTGATTGTTTGAACTTTCTGTATAATAAGACAAATGAAAGATGTTAAATGTTACATCAAATGAAAAAATATTGAAGAATTTTTTGAAAAAAGATAACTGACACTTGAACTTATTCCTATAGTTTAGGAATTAAAAACACATGCTAAACGAGGTTTGTAATGACCATAAAAATAAAAAGGACCGAAAGGTCCTTTGATTATTCTTATTATATTATTTATTCTCTGTCGAATCGGGCAAGCTTTTTATCTACCCAAACCGTTGCAAAAGGGAAGAAAGCAGATAATAAGGCAAAAACAAAATCTTCATCATCCCAGTTATAAATTTTTCTGGCAGGAAGGCAGAGTAAAAGATAAAGCGTAAAGAATAATCCGTGTAGGCTGCCAATAACGCTGATGAAAATGATAGAATATACATTTTCATCATACCGGATCCAGATCATCGCCACACAATACAGTAAAAGACATGAAACAGCTTCTGCAAGACAAATTTGCTTAAACCATCTGATGATTTTTTCCTGAGAATACTTTGAGAAAAATTTTTCGATGAAGTTCATGAATAATTATTTATAGAAGATAAAAAAGGATGTTTCGCTTTTTACGGGATATCCACTGTATTTTACAGGCTCAAATTTAGTGTATTTTATAAACTTTTTGATCTCTTTTTCAAAATAAGGAATATACTTCAAATTGTGATCATTATAAATACGATGACTGAATTGATGCTTCAAAACCTTTCCTTTTTGGTCTAAAATGAGGGTTACCACAGTGCTTGAGCGGTATTTCTGAAAAGAAGGATTATAATTTTCATAACCTTCCGGATAAATAAAACTATGGAAGAAATCTTTATTTAACTGATCATTATCATCTGTATAACTGAGGTAGGCTCCTTTATAAGTCCATTCACAATGCTCATCGTTATCAAAGGTTTTATCAGGGTGCTTTTTTACATACATAGCCACAGATTCTTTAACGAGACCGTCAATAAAATCTTTACCAAACTTTTTTCAGTCAATTCAGTCATTACCGAATAATAGCATTCACCGGAATAACCACCCATATCACTGCCCATCCATTCTCCGCCCCAAATGATATTATGCTTTTTTAAAATCATTCTGAGTTCTTCTCCGGGCAAAAACTTATCACCATTGGGAGCAGCAATATTGATAAAATATTTATTTTGAATTTCCGAAGCTTTTACGGCCCTGATTGAATCTTCGCTGCAACGCTTTTTATTATAGCTTATCCTTTGGGCAAAAGCAATTTTCTGTAATTCTTTAAGAGAGTCACTTTGTAAAGTTGTTGATTCCTGGGCATATAGAAAGCCTTGCAAAAAAACAGAGAATAAAAATAAGTACAGTTTCATTGCTTATTGATAAAAACTGCTACCATCCAAATATTCAAAAACTTCAGGTGGAAGCATAGGTCTTACATTTTTACCATCTCTAATCATATTACGGATTTCAGTGGCAGAAAGTTCTATAACCGGTGCTTTGATCAGAGAAATATTTTCATGCTGTAAATATTCAGAATCTTTTTTCTCACCTTCAAATACTCTCGGATAAACAATAATATGATGATTTTTGATCAGGACATCAGAATTTTTCCATTTGTGAAGGCTCTTCAGATTATCTTCTCCCATGATCAGGCTGAAAGAATAAGCAGGGTATTTTTCGTGAAGATAGGTGAGCGTATCAATCGTATAGCTTGGTTTCGGAAGAGAAAACTCCACATTGGAAGCTCTCATATTGGGATAATTCTTTACTGCCAGCTGTACCATATCCAGTCTGTTATGGTCATTCAGTAAAGATTTTTTGTCTTTAAACGGATTTTGCGGGCTTACTACAAACCAAAGCTCATCCATATCAGAGTTTTCCAGGATATAATTGGCCAGAATAAGATGTCCGATATGAATTGGATTGAATGATCCGAAAAATAAACCGATTTTTTTCATGTTTTGTTAGGTCGTAGGTAGCTGATAATAGTTGGCGGTATTTTAGTGTGGACAGGAAAATCAAGTTTTTTAGGTTGACAGAATTTCATGATGGTTCTGCTTTTACCTGCAACCAAAATTCTGCAACCTTGGTTAATCCCTGAACTTCACATCCTTGATATTAAGATAATGGGTTACATTGCCTTTCCAGTGGTTTTCTTCCAGAGTAAAAGCAAGGTCGAAATTTTTATTTTTAAAATCTTCCACGAACTGTCCCAATTTAAATCCTACACATTCAATATTTCGTCCCGTAGATTCCTGCTTGATATAAAACTTAAGGTGATTATTATCTTTTCCCATTGTTTTTACATATCCGGAAAGTTTCTGGTTGGTTAATGTAAAGATAGGCTTCATATTATGAGGCCCGAATGGAGCCAGTTTTCGGTGGAAATTGATAAATTCTCTGTTGATCTCATCAATTTTAATTTCCGTGTCGATGGTAATCGAAGGTTCTTTCTGATGTTCCTGGATTTTTTCAGAAACAATTCTTTCAAATTTTTCCTTGAAAGCATCAAACTTGTCTTTCTCCATCGACAATCCGGCAGCAGCATGATGTCCCCCGAATTTAAGGAAATATTCGGAACACATATCAAGAGCTTCGTGTACGTCAAAATCTGAAACAGACCTTGCTGAAGCTACCATTTCACCATTATTACCATCGGTAAATACAAGTGTCGGTTTATAATAGGTTTCAATAAGCCTTGAGGCTACGATACCGATTACTCCTTTATTCCATTCAGGATGATAAACGATGGTTGTATGTTTGGTTTCCTGCTGGGATTCTATAATCTGATTCAGGGCAGAAAGGGTGGAATTCATATCCAGTTCGCGCCTTTCATCGTTGAGGTTCATAATGTCATTTACAATCTGGTTGGCATGTTTCAGATTGTCAGAAACCATAAGCTCCACAGCTGCTTTACCATGGGAGATTCTTCCGGCAGCATTAATTTTAGGGGCTATTTCAAAAACGATATTGGAAATTTCAAAGTGAGAAAGTTTATCCTCCGGAATCAATAATCTTAAACCAAGATTTCTGGTCTTCCTTAGGGTTTTTAATCCCATTTTAGCCAGGACTCTGTTTTCTCCTGTCATAGAAACAATATCTGCTGCAATGGAGATCGCCAGAAGATCTGTAAGCTCAAATAACTCGGCTTCCGGTAATTTATAAATGGTGTTAAGTCCCTGGCAAAGCTTAAAACCAACCCCGCATCCTGAAAGTTCTTTGAAGGGATATCGGCAGTCGCTTCTTTTAGGGTCAAGCACAGCTGCAGCATTAGGAATCTCTTCGCCCGGAAGGTGGTGATCACAGATAATAAAATCGATACCGAGATTAGTGGCATAATTGATCATATCGAGTGCCTTGATTCCACAGTCAAGAGCAATGATTAATGAAAAGCCATTTTCTTTGGCGAAATCAATTCCTTCTGTAGAAATTCCGTAGCCTTCAGAATTCCTGTCCGGAATGTAATAGTCCAGATATTTTTTCTCAACAATTTTGCTGAGGTAAAGGTACATTAAAGCGACGGCTGTGGTTCCGTCCACATCGTAGTCTCCATATACCAGTATTTTTTCACCATTTTCAATAGCGGTGGCAATACGCTCTACAGCTTTTTGCATATCTGCCATTAAAAACGGGTTGTGGATATCGTTAAGGTTCGGTTTGAAGAATTCTCTGGCCTTTTGATAATTGTCAATTCCCCTTAGAACGAGGATTTTAGATTCAAAAGTACCAAAACCAAGTGACGAACTTAGTCTGTCCACAACTTCCTCATCGGGTTCAGGCTTGTAAATCCATTTTTGACTCATTTCACAAAAATAAGGAAAAAAAATAGCATTCCGAACAGAACCGGAACGAAGTTTTGACTTTGTAAATGTTAAAAAAAGGCTGTCTTCATGCTCCAAAATTTTAAATGATTATGAAAAAAATTACTCTATGCATTATGTTATTTGGGGCTATGTATTCGATTAATGCACAAAAAATTAACCTCGGGAAAGCTGCGGGAATGGTTTCAAATGGTGCAAAAGCTCTAACATTTACGAACGAAGATGCTGTTAAATTATCCAAAGAATCAGTAGACTGGATGGATAAAAATAATGCCGTAGCAGGACCTAAAGACCCATACACTGTGAGACTGAACAAACTGTTTGGAAAGCACAAATCTCAGGACGGTCTGAATTTGAATTATAAAGTTTATAAAGTTAAAGATATCAATGCCTTTGCCTGTGCGGACGGAAGTGTACGTGTATTCTCTTCTCTGATGGATATCATGACAGACAATGAATTGCTTGCTGTTATCGGACATGAGATTGGGCACGTGAAAAACCAGGACACAAAAGATGCAATGAAATCTGCTTATCTGAAAGCGGCGGCACTAGATGCTGCATCATCAGCATCTTCTGCTGTAGCTACACTTAATGAGAGTCAGGTAGGAAAGATGGCTAATGCATTTTTGGATGCCTCTCACAGCAAAAAACAGGAATCAGAAGCAGATACTTACTCATATGATTTTATGAAAGCAAATAAATATGATGTTGTAGGAGCATATACGGCTTTCAAAAAGTTAGCGCTGCTTTCAGAAGGAAGTACACAAACGAACTTTGAAAAAATGTTTAATTCTCACCCTGACAGTAACAAAAGGGCAGAATCTATTAAAAAACGAGCTGAGAAAGACGGGTTATGGAAAGATCCGGGAAAGATTGCACTGCCTGTTGCAAAACAGATAAAATAAACTTAAGATCAATATATAAAAACCCTCGGAGAGCTTCTTCGAGGGTTTTTAAATTAATGACCGGTTAGTTAACAAGAAATACTGTCTGTGAATTTTTTTAATAATGTTAAAATACAGAATTGAAAAAAAAAATTCACAAAACACAAGAGAATACCTCAGGGTATATTATTGTTTTATTTATTATATTATTATTTTTAATTTTGTTGTATTGTGTTTAATGTGTTAATTTTAGTTAAAATATAAATTATATTGTTTTTAAATTTATATTTGTATTATATATTATATAAATGATGAACAAAAAAATTACATTTTCTTTATTGGGCATAATGGCTCTCTTTCTTGGTAGAGTCAATGCCCAAAACTATCAAACCTTAAACGTAACAAGCGGTTATAATGAAGATCTTATTGCAAACGGTACAGGAACAGCTGCTTCCAGTACAACCCAAAGTGTGGATGACCCGACTAACGGGTATGTATTTATGTCAACCGATTTTGTAAACGGATCAGGGGAAACTCCCACTTCAGGACTGCCTGGTAATGGTCTGATCAATTCTATAAATACACCAGGATTGACTTTTCAGCTGGCATCTTACACTGCTAATAACTCCTTAAGGCTTTTAAATGAAGGCGATTCGGGAACTTTATCTTTTAACTCCACGCCAAAGGCATCGAAATTATATTTGCTGGCAACTACGGGAAGTGGAATTTCTGAAGCGAAAATCACGGTTAATTTTACAGATGGAACGACTCAGGTTTTTACCAATAATATTATAAATGACTGGTATGGCGGAACTTCGTTTGCAATCAATGGAATTGGCAGAGTCAGCAGAGTAAACGATGCTATTGAGAATAGTGCAGATAATCCAAGATTGTATGAGATTGCTTTATCAATAAGTGCTGCAAATCAGTCTAAAAATATTTCAAGTGTTAATATTGCTAAAACTTCTTCATGGTCTGGTATTGTATGTGTTTTTGGTTTGTCTTATATTGTGGCGAACAGCTGTATAGCGCCGGATGGTGTGTCTTTTTCAAATATAAGTTCAAATTCGGCTACTGTTTCCTGGAATGCGATTACAGGAAGCTCATCTTATGAAATTTATCAAAGTACAAATAGTACGGTTCCTGTTAGCGCGACTGTACCCACAATTACCGGAATCAGTGGCACATCAAAAGATATTTCAGGTTTATCACCGGCTACTTCATATTATATTTGGGTAAGAAGCAATTGTGGAGGAGGAAATACAAGTGACTGGAGCCAGGTTGTTAATTTTACCACTTCCTGTGCGGCAGTAAATATACCTTATACAGAAGATTTTAATGTTGCTGCGGATTATTCAATTCCGGATTGTACTTCAACACAAGTAATTGCTGGCGATAACTGGTATGTAGCAGATTTTGCCGGAGCTGTTGCAGGATTCAATTCCAAAGGGCTTTATACCACTACATATGGTTTAACCAGTATGAATTCATGGTTTTATACGCAAGGGGTAAATCTTCAGGCAGGAACTAATTATACATTTAGCTTCCAGTATGGTAATTATTTGGGAACATTGAGCTTAAAGGTTGCGTATGGTAGTTCTCCTGCAGAGACATCAATGACTAACATTATTGTTGATTATCCTGATGTGAATGTAACATCTGCTACACCTGCTACATTTACAATTACTCCTGCAGTTACAGGCACTTATTATTTCGGATTCAATAATTATACATCAGCAGGAACAATGGGAATGCTATTGTTGGATGATATTTCAGTTACAGCTGCCAGTTTAGGAACTCAGGAAAGTCTGTCACAAAATAACGATGCGGGAGTTTACCCGAATCCGGTCTCTGATTATTTGTACATACGAGGAAAACAAAAAAATACAGAAGTTAAAATATTTGATACTTCCGGTAAAATGGTTTCAGTGTTAAATAATGTTGATCAAAAGATAGACGTTTCCAGTCTGATTAAAGGTGCTTACGTTGTTGTAATTAAAAATGCAGACGGAGCTTTATCCAATTATAAATTTATAAAGAAATAATATTCTGTTTTTAACATTAATTGTATTTAATGAAAATAGCTACCCTGCAAAGAGTAGCTATTTGTTTTATTGAAATATTGTATCCGGTAGCTTAAGAATACATTTTCTCTCTTAATTCTTTTACTTTTTTATCAGCAAGATATTCATCATAATTCATTTCTCTGTCGATGATTCCGTTAGGAGTCAGCTCAATGATTCTGTTACAGACTGTTGAAAGCATTTCGTGGTCATGAGATGACAACAGGATGTTCCCTTTGAAATTAGACAAAGAGTTGTTCAGGGTTGTAATACTCTCAAGGTCTAAGTGGTTGGTAGGTTCGTCCAGTAAAAGAACGTTTGCTTTCTGAAGCATCATTCTGCTGAACATACATCTCATTTTTTCACCCCCTGAAAGTACTTTACAGGATTTCAAAGCCTCATCACCGGAGAATAACATTCTTCCTAAGAATCCTCTTACGAATTCTTCATGACGCTCCTCATCGTTCTTTGTAAATTGTCTCAGCCAGTCAACCAGACTCAGGTCTTCCTGAAAGAAATTCGTGTTGTCTAATGGCATGTGAGATTGGGTAGTTGTAACTCCCCATGCAACTGTTCCTTTATCTGCTTCAACATTTCCTGCAAGAATCTCGAAAAATTCTGTGATTGCCAAAGAGTTTTTAGAAAGTACAGCTACTTTATCTCCTTTTTTAAGATTTAAATCAATGTTAGAGAACAATAATTCTCCGTCTTTTGTTTTCTCAAGACCTTTTACGTCAAGGATCTGATCTCCTGCTTCTCTCTCCATTTCAAAAATGATTGCAGGGTATCTTCTTGATGTTGGCTTAATGTCATCGATATTTAATTTATCGATCATTTTCTTTCTTGCAGTGGCCTGTTTCGCCTTCGCTACGTTAGAACTGAATCTTGCGATGAAGTCCTGAAGTTCTTTCTTCTTCTCTTCAGCCTTTTTGTTTGCCTGGGCTCTCTGTTTGGTTGCCAGCTGAGAAGCCTGGTACCAGAAAGAATAGTTACCTGTATAAAGGTTAAGTTTAGAATAATCAAGGTCACCGATGTGTGTACAGACAGTGTCCAGGAAGTGACGGTCGTGAGATACAACGATTACGGTATTTTCGTAATCAGCAAGGAAGTCTTCCAGCCATGAGATGGTATCAATGTCAAGGTCGTTGGTAGGCTCATCCAGAATCAATACATCTGGATTACCGAAAAGAGCCTGAGCCAAAAGAACCTTTACTTTGTCTTTGTTTTCAAGTTCACCCATTAACTGCCAGTGCATATCTTCAGTGATTCCTACGTTAGAAAGCATGGTTTGCGCATCGGATTCTGCAGTCCATCCACCCATTTCATCATAAATTACACCTAGTTCACCGGCTTTAATACCGTCTTCGTCAGAGAAATCTTCTTTTGCGTATAACGCATCCATTTCCTCTTTTATCTCAAATAATTTCTTATTACCTCTTAAAACTGCTTCAAGAACAGTAAACTGGTCATAAGCAAAGTGATCCTGTTCCAAAACTGACATCCTTTTCCCTGGTTCCAGAGATACATGCCCTGTTGTAGGATCCTGCTTTCCTGTTAGTATTTTCAGGAATGTAGACTTTCCCGCACCGTTTGCTCCGATGATCCCGTAGCAGTTTCCTTTGGTAAACATAATATTTACCTCGTCAAAAAGAACTCTTTTCCCGAATTGTAAAGATAAGTTAGATACT
>NZ_JAYSDT010000035.1:0-39768 GCF_041914225.1 Chryseobacterium sp. | reverse complement strand
TTAAAGTGTTCCATAACATAACTTTTTTTGTGTAACGCTATGGTAGGACGAGACAAGAATTAATATAAAAAAGGCTGTCTGAAAACTCAGACAGCTTTTTTCAAACTTATAGGATAGTGGTTAGAATATTCGATTCATTATTAAAACAAAATAAATCCAAAATAGATTGAGATCGTATCAAACTTATCGTATGAACTTTCTTCATAAACTAATTTTTCAGTTTGAATACTTTCAGTAATTTTTAAATTTTTTAGAGATCTCATGGGACATCGGTATGAGAGTTTATGATTCTTAAATTTAGATTTTATGAATAAATATAATGAGCCAATTATTAAAAAATGTAATAGAGGCTATCCACAAAAAATAACCTTTTTCCAAGCTGTATATTCTTCCCATTCTTCCATTTTCTGCAGCCAGAATTTCCTTCCAGAAAAAAAATGTTCCTGCAATTAAAAAAGCTATTACAGCCAATATCATAGAAATTAAAAAATATTTTTTATAACAGAATATCACTGCAATAAAGAACCAAATATTAGCTGTCCATACCAGAAATTCAAATAGGCCCCAGCCTAAAAAGCTAATCGGACCTATAAGAAAAGTTTCAAATTATTTATAATCTTTAATCTCTCCCATATCTTCAACTTTAAAAGCTGTAAAACAAAAAAGAAATTATGAAAATTAACAGGCTGGCAAGGGAAATTCGTTTTCTTACATCCATCCCAATTTTGATAAATACCTTTCCTCAATAATACTCAGGTGATGATAATTGTGTCCGACGATCAGTTTTCCGATGGTTTCCACAGAAATTTCGTGGCCATTAGCTATACCTGTGTTTTGTAGAGTAGAAGGTTGAAGTGTTTCCAGTAGAATCTGTGAAGACTTTCTTACCAGCTTGTATTCTTCTAAAAGAGATTCCAGGCTTCTTTCGTCTGCAAAAGACTGATCAGCGTATTGATTTTCATCAAATCCGGGAAGGTTGTTTTTTTCTCCTCTGGCGAATGCTAATATCCTGTATTGGAAAACCCTTTCGGTATCCGATAAATGGAGCAGAAGACCTTTTAAAGTCCATTTTCCTTCTGCATAAGCGAAAATAGACTGTTCTTCAGTAAGATTGGAATAAATTCCGATGGTTTTGTCTGCTGATATCTGCAGTTCGTTTAACCAGTTTCCTGATGGAATCTGATCTAAATATCTTTGGATGTATTTTTGAAATTCGGTCATATTATTTTTTTGTTTTTATAAATTATTTTGAGGTGCGTGATTCGGGTTCCGGGATTCGTGTTAAGTGAGTATAGTGTTTTATTGCACATTACTCATTACTCATGATTAGTCCATTCATAGAAATTGACAGAGTCATAGAGTTCAAAGCCACATGCTGGATAAAGCTGGTTTCCTATATCATTGCTTTTTCCTGTTTCCAGAAGGATACCGCACGCTTTTGAGGAGCGGCATAATTCTTTGGATGCTTCAATCAGTTCCTTGGAATAGCCTTTACCTCTGTGATTTTCATTCACGTAGAGATCATTCAGCAGCCAGTAGCGCTGCATTCTTGTAGATGAAAATATAGGATATAATTGTACAAAACCTGTCAGTTTACCATTTTCTTCCGCAACAAAAATTTCTGAATCTTTGTTTACAAGCCTTTCCTGAAGAAAGTTTGCTGCTGCAGGAATATCTGAGGGCTTATGATAAAATACTCTGTACTGATCAAATAGTTCTGCGAGTTGTGGTAAGTCGGAAACAACTGCTTTTCTTGAGTTTTTCATAATATCAGTTGGTGTTATAATAAAATGAGAAGGATTATCAAAATCCTTCTCATTAAGTGTATCGTATGTTAAGAAAAAGCTCTCTCAAGATCTGCAATAAGATCTTCAGCATCTTCAATACCTACGCTTAAACGTACCAGGTCATCTGTGATCCCGAGTTCAGCACGTTTCTCTGCAGGAATAGAAGCGTGGGTCATTAAGGCAGGATGGTTAGCTAAAGATTCTACTCCTCCTAAAGATTCTGCTAAAGTGAAAACCTTTACTTTTTCTAAGAACTTAATAGCATCTTCCTTCTTCCCGGATTTGAAAGTGAATGAAACCATTCCTCCTGATTCCTTCATCTGAGATTTTGCCAGCTCATATTGAGGGTGAGATTCTAACCCTGGATAAATTACTTTATCAACCGCCGGATGTGTTTCAAGGTATTTTGCCACAGCAAGACCATTGTCTGAATGTCTCTGCATTCTTAGTGCCAGTGTTTTGATTCCTCTCAATACAAGGTAAGAATCGTGAGGGCCTAAAATACCACCGCTTGCAAACTGAATAAAGTGAAGTTTTTCTCCTAATTCAGCATCTTTAGCAATAAGGGCCCCGGCAATCACATCAGAGTGACCACCTAAATATTTGGTTGCAGAGTGCATCACGATATCAGCACCCAAATCAATCGGTCTCTGGATATAAGGGGTAGCAAAAGTATTATCCACTGCCACTAAAATATCTTTTCCTTTTGCAATTTCCACTACAGCTTTGATGTCTACCAGTTTCATCAATGGGTTCGTTGGAGTTTCTACCCAGATCAGTTTTGTTTTATCTGTAATAACATCCGCTATTTTAGAAACATCATCAAAATTCACGAAAGTAAATTTCAGCTGATATTTTTCGAAAAGTCTGGTGAACATTCTGTAAGTTCCTCCGTAAAGGTCATCTACAGCAATGACTTCATCACCTGGATTTAATAATTTTAAAACACAGTCGATGGCAGCAAGACCGGAACCGAAAGCTAACCCTCTCGCTCCGTTTTCAATACTGGCCAGAGAGTCTTCCAATGCCTGTCTTGTGGGGTTGGCGGCTCTTGAATATTCATATCCCGAATGTACTCCCGGGCTTTTCTGTGCAAACGTAGAAGTCAGAAATACAGGTACATTTACTGAACCTGTTGCAGACTCATGGTGCTGCCCTCCGTGAATTACTTTTGTATTAAAATTCATAATATTTTATAATTTATCAATCTGAATAATCTAATAGTGTACCAATATTTTCTATTTAAAGATTGTTATATTGTTACATTAATACATTGTTACATTGAATGTGTTACATTTTACTTGATAGCAGATTTCACTGCAAACTCTTCTGCAATTTCTTCCATCCACTGTGCTACATCCTCTTCGCCGGTTGCTCTCTGATAGGTGTTTCCTAAAGATATTAAAATCTGGTGGATAAACATCTTCATCTGGTCTACAGGCATTTCTTTGGTCCAAAGATCAATTCTTAGCGCTTCTCTTGTCTTATCATCCCATACAGAAATCATGGTTGCTTTGGTATCCTGCTTTTCAATACCGCCATCCTGGGCATTCCATGTAATATTTTCCGGTACATGATTTTCATCAAGCTCTACATCTATCGTAATCTGAGTCTTTCTCATTTTTCTATTTTTTCTAAATTCTTTATTTAAGTTTCGGTTTATAACCGGATTGATTAAAAATTGTGGTGGCATCCATTTTCAGAAAATCCGTCAGCTTTGTTTCAGGCTTTTCCTTCAGGTATGCTTTGCAGATCTGCCATCCTGTAAAAATTCCGATCTGCGGGGAAGATTCATTGTCAATTTCTGTGTAAAATTTCGAGAAAGGCCCCGGTGAGATGAAACGTTCTCCCAATCTCGGATCATCTCCGAAGATAAGGTTGCTTTCTACAAAATAATTCCAGATGTTGGCTTCATTGCTGGTTGCCCATTCATATTGTTTCTGGGTGTAGTTCATTTTCAGATAATCAGGAACGTCGGGAAGAAAGGCATCCTGGAGAATCATTACTTTTCCGTTAAGAATCATCTGATCAATGAACTTCTGATGATCCGGTGATTCCGTTACAATATTTTCTGCAAAAAGCTGTGATACCTTTGGAACTATATTCTGTGGATTCATTGATTTTTGGAAATACAGTTCCAGCCCTTTATAATTAGGATTTCCATCACCCATAAAACCGGTTACATCTATAAATAAAAGGTTTCCTTTCCCGTCATAAAATATCGGATCCTGAACCATCTGTAAGGCAGATGAAAACAAATATACCTTCGGGTTTTTAAACTTTGGAAAGTAATATTTAATATGTGAAAATAAGCTCTGAAGTTCCTTTTGAAGCTTTACCTGATCTATTTTTCCGATTGCTTCCTTGTAGATCTTTATCTCTTCAGCATCCGCTCTTCTTTTTCCAAAATCAGCATCAGAAACAGTTCCCTGAAACCATGGAAATTTAGCTTTAAACTGATCCAAAGGAACACTGGGATTATAAAATTCTTTGGAAATATCTGTGATGTCAACTTTTTCAGCTGTTTCTTTTACTTCAACCTTCCATTGATTTTCAGGTTCTTTTTTGCAGGAAATAAGTCCGGCAGCTAAAACAGAAGAAAGCGCAATATATCTAAAAATCTTCATTATTTTTACATGGAATTTAAGTTTACAAAAATAAGGATTAAATACACAATTCATGATGAAAATTAAAATATTTACAGCCCTGTGCCTTATTTTCACAATATCTTTTTTCTATGGGCAAAAGCTTGAATTTAAAGATAAAAACTTTGAAAAAGCAGTACTCGGAAATTTTGATCTGAATAAAAACGGAATATTAGAAGTTTCCGAAGCAGATATGGTTATGAATCTGTTTCTGACTCAGAAAGGAATTACTTCGGCAGAAGATCTTACTCTTTTTAAAAACGTGAAAATGGTTGTTCTGGATGATAATATAATCCCGGATATCACAATCAGTAATCTGGATCAGCTGGAGCTGTTCTCCTGTACAGGATGTAAAATTTCTTCATTCAACGCAGAAAACCTGAAAAATTTAACCTCATTATATCTGGACAATAATCTTTTGGAAAGTATTTCGTTGGCAGGGATTCCAAAAATTGATCAATTAACCTTATCTTTAAATCAGTTAAAAACAATAAATCTGCTTCAGTTTAAAGCACTAAGAAAGCTTAATCTGGAACATAACAAACTTCAAAAAATTGATATTTCCGGAAACGAGGTTTTGCAAACGCTGAATATAACCGGGAATAAAATAAATGAAACCGATATAAAGAAGGGTACAAAAACAGATGTTACCATATTCAGAGACGGAGAATAAACTAATTATTATGAAAATAGAAACGGAACGATTGATTTTAAGGAAACTGGAAGCTGAAGATTTTGAACGCCTATTTCTTCTGGATTCCAATCCTGAAGTCATGAAATACATTGGTGTACCGGTTTTAACGGATATCAATGAATCAAAAAAGATCATCAGTATGATTCAGAAACAGTATGAAGAGAATGGAGTAGGAAGATTGGGTGTTGTGGAAAAAGAAAGCGGACTTCTGATAGGATGGAGCGGATTGAAACTGCTTACCCATGAAACCAACGGTTACAAAAATGTACTGGAGCTGGGATACCGTTTTCTTCCGGAATCATGGGGAAAAGGATATGCTATGGAATCTGGAAAAGCTTCTCTTGATTATGGTTTTAATGACTTAAATGCGGATGTTATTTATGCTTATGCACATTCCGAACATGACGCTTCTAATCATATTTTAAGAAAATTAGGCTTTGAAAGAACAGGTGAATTTGAGGAGCCGGACGGAATTTGTTTCTGGTACGAACTGAAACGTGAAAATTACAGTAAAAAATGATAACAATAAGACAAGAAGAAAAAAAAGACCATCAACAGGTTTTTCAATTGACAGAAGAGGCTTTCAGGGAAATGGAACACAGTGATCATCAGGAGCAGTTTCTGGTAGAAAAACTGAGGAAATCAGAAGCTTTTATCCCGGAATTGTCATTAGTGGCAGAAGATGAAAACGGTAAAATTGCCGGGCATATTCTGTTCACCAAAATAAAGATTGTCAACAATTCAGAATCCTTCGATTCACTTGCTCTGGCTCCTGTTTCAGTGAAGCCGGAATTTCAGAATCAGGGGCTTGGAGGGAAACTGATTCTGGAAGGGCATCGTATTGCCAAAAATTTGGGATATGAATCTGTAATCCTGGTCGGACATGAAAATTATTATCCGCGCTTTGGTTACAAAAAAACAAGTAATTTTGGCATTTCTTTTCCATTCGATATTCCGGAAGAAAACGGAATGGCTGTAGAATTGGTAAAAGACGGATTAAAGAATAAAAAAGGAGTGGTGAAATACCCGCAGGAATTTGGAATAGACTAAAAAATATAAAGATGCAGACACAAAAAGTGATAGATCATATTGTAAGCTGGTTAAAAGATTACGCTACAAAAGCAAAAGTAAACGGATATGTAATTGGAGTTTCCGGAGGAGTAGATTCCGGAGTGGTTTCTACACTGGCGGCAATGACCGGTTTGAAAACTTTATTGATAGAAATGCCGATCCGACAGAAAGCAGATCAGGTAGGCCGTGCAAAAGATCATATGAATGATCTTAAATCAAGATTTCCTAACGTAGAAACTATGTCTGTAGATCTGACACCTGCTTTTGAGGAGCTTTATAAAACATTCGATGTAAAAGATGATCTGTACCCTAATGAGAAACTTGCTTTTGCCAACACAAGAGCACGTCTTAGGATGCTTACACTGTACTATTATGGCCAGCTGAACGGACTTCTTGTTTGTGGAACAGGAAACAAAGTAGAAGATTTTGGAATCGGCTTTTATACAAAATATGGGGATGGTGGAGTAGACGTTTCTCCAATTGCTGATCTTTATAAAACCGAAGTGTATGAATTGGCCAGAGGATTAAATCTTATCAAAAGTATCCAGGAAGCAATTCCTACCGATGGACTTTGGGATGTGGACAGAACAGATGAACAGCAGATTGGTGCTACCTATCCGGAACTGGAAAAAGTCCAGAAGGAATACGGAACCAAAACGGCTGATGACTACGAAGGAAGAGATAAGGAAGTTTTCCAGATCTTCGACAGAATGCATAAGGCAGCGAAACATAAAATGGATCCTATCCCGGTTTGCGATATTCCTGAAGAATGGAGAGCATAGAAATGATATTACATTAAATATACGGCTATGAACGGAAAAATAAGATCTGTATTTTTTATCTGTCTGGGACTCCTTTTCGGAATGTCCGTGATGTATGTCTACAGGAACTTTATTGAAGATAAAAAAGATCAGTCAGATTCTGTAAAAAAAGAAGCAGTGCATTACGGAAGTACTTCTTCAGATGGAAATTCCACGGCCCAGGTTTCTATAGATCAGCTTACAGAAGAGAAAACGGTGATCAGCTATGTGAAACAAAATCATAGGCTTCCGGATTATTATATTACTAAAAATGAAGCCAGAAAACAGGGCTGGAATCCTTCTAAAGGAAATCTTTGTGATGTGCTTCCCGGAAAAGCTATTGGCGGAGATCATTTCGGAAACAGGGAAGGACGGCTGCCGGATGGAGAAAAGTATTTTGAAGCAGATGTAAATTATCATTGTGGCGGAAGAAATGCAGACCGTATCATCTATACCCGGAATGGTGATGTATACCTTACCAAAAACCATTATAAGAGTTTTGAAAAACAGTAAATAGTCATTGCGAGGAACAAAGTGACGAAGCAATCTCTAAAATAACCACAGATGAAAGCAGGTTTTGTCTACATTATGACGAATAAAAATCATACTACTCTTTACACAGGAGTAACTTCAAATCTGCCCAAACGTGTTCAACAGCATAAAGAATCATATTATTCTCAAAGCTTTACTTCAAGATATAATTTGTATATACTGGTGTATTGGGAATCCTTTCAGGAAATAGGTGAGGCTATATTTAGAGAAAAACAAATAAAAGCAGGTTCCAGGCAAAAGAAACTGGATTTAATCAATAGTATAAACCCTGATTGGAAAGATCTTACGGACGATGTTAAAAATATTATGGATGTTTTCTGAGATTGCTTCGTCGCTAAGCTTTCTCGCAATGACTAGTGCATAATTTGTATTTAAGTGGTGATAAGTCGTAATTTTGAAAAATAAAGTATTGTAAGAGCAGTTCTGAAAAGATTTTGTAAAAAATACAACTTTAAAAATTGGAAATTTAGTTCAATATGAAGACAATATATATAGATTTTACAGACATAGGTGACTATGAAGATTTTTACGCCCAGCTCAAGGAAAAAATTCAGCTTCCTGAGCATTTCGGTGATAATCTTGATGCCCTTTTTGATACCATCACCGGAGGACTCGAAATGCCGCTCCATTTAGAATTCGTCAACATGACTGTAGATCAGCTGGAGATTTTTGAAGACCTGCTGACTACCCTGGAAGATGCGGAAGAAGAAGTTGAAGAATTTAGTTTCAGCTACTATCTGGAGCAATACGAAGACGAGGATGACGATGTAGAATCTGAAGAATAAAAAAGAAAGGCTGTCCCAATACAGGAGACAGCCTTTTTTATGCTGATGCTTATTCTATACCATACAAACCTAACAGGTTTCCAAAACCTGTTAGGTTTCTTATTTTATTTAACTGTAACGTTTATTACGATTAGTCAATGTGAAGTTTTTGCTTCACACCTTGTCAAGATTTCAAATCAAGGCAAGGTTCAAAAATCAGGTTTTATTTTCCTTACAAAAACGTAGAATCAAAATAAAAAGGAAGCAGATCTTTCACTGCATGCACTTTTACAACCTCTTCATTCATGCTTGAAAAATAAAGGTCGATATTTTCATTCTGCTTGGTTTCATACTCAATTAAACTCTGGCGGCATGCTCCACATGGAGGAATTGGTGGGTTTTTCTCATGAAACTCTTTCGGGCCTCCCACTACAAAAATCTTTTTTATTTTCACATTCGGGAAGTTGGCAGCTACCCAGAATAGAGTCGTTCTTTCTGCGCAGAGTCCAGAAGGATAAGCCGCATTTTCCTGATTGTTTCCGGAGTAGATTTCTCCGTTTTCCAGTAATACGGAGCATCCTACTAAAAACTGGGAGTAAGGTGCGTAAGCATTTTCACGGGCTTCCTTGGCTCTCTCAAATAATTTATTTTCTATATCGCTCAGTTCACTGCTATTTTTAAAATATTCGTAACTGATCTGTATGTCTTTTTTCATATATTGTCAACTAAAAAAGGGGGGTAAAATTAGTTCTTTTTAATGAAGTGGGCAATATTTTATTCTTCCCGTAAAAAGTTCAATTTTTTTAAGACTAAAAAATGTTATACACACCAATAAAATTCAGAAATGTTGAGTTGAAAAACAGATGGGTAATGTCACCTATGTGTATGTACTCATGTGAGAACGGAGAGTCTAATGATTTTCATTTTGTACACTACGGAAGCAGATCGCAGGGTGGTACAGGCTTGCTGATTGTAGAAGCAACAGGAGTGGAACCCAGAGGAAGAATCACCAATCACTGCATGGGAATCTGGAATGATGAACAGGCAGAAAAACTGCAGAAAATTGTAGAATTTGTTCATAAAAACTCAGAAAGTAAAATAGGAATCCAGCTGGCTCATGCCGGAAGAAAAGGTTCAACATGGAATAACATACAGATTTCTATAGAAGAAGGCTGGGAAACGGTTGCATCAAGTCCTATTCCTTATCACCCGACCGAAAGAATTCCACATGCACTCACTACAGATGAGATAAAAGAGCAGGTTCAGAATTTTAAAAAAGCTGCAAGAAGAGCTGTAAAAGCCGGTTTTGATGTTATTGAAATTCATGGAGCCCACGGATATCTGATCCATCAGTTTTTATCGCCGCTTTCCAATATCAGAACAGATGAATACGGAGGAAGTTTTGAGAACAGGATCCGGTTTCTGATTGAAATTGTAGATGCTGTTAATGAAGAATTAAATGAAAATACAGCCCTGTTTGTGAGAATTTCAGGAACAGAATATGCTGAGAATGGCTGGGATATCCAAAGCAGTGTGGAGCTGGCAAAAATTTTAAAAGAACATGCCGTAGACCTTGTTGATGTGTCCAGTGGTGGCAATATCCATGGGGCAAAAATTCCTGTTTTTGATGGCTATCAGGTTCCTTTTTCATCACAGGTGAGAAATGAGGCCGGAGTAAACACCGGAGCAGTTGGTTTAATTACCAGAATAGAACAGGCTGAAGAAATCCTTCAGAAAGGAGATGCAGATCTTATTTTCGTTGCAAGAGAGATTCTGAGAAATCCTTATATTGCTGTTCAGGGATCTTTTGAAATGAAGGAAGATTGTTTCTTTCCTCATCAATACACCAGAGCTAAAATCTCTTCTTAATTTTAGGATAACCTTCAAAGCAACCGGAATGAATATTGAAGATTTCATGCTTACCTGTCCCAGTAAAAAATTCCTGGGAGTAGAATGCCTGGGATGCGGTGCACAGAGAGCAATCGTATTGGTGTTTGAAGGGAAGTTTGCTGAAGCTTTTCAAATGTATCCTGCTGTATACACTTTATTGTTGTTTTTCCTTACGCTGGGTTTGAGTTTTATCGATAAAAAAAGAAAATACAGTAATATCTTAATGATTTTGGTGGGAGTTAATCTTATTATTATGATCATTGGCTACCTATATAAACATTACTGATTAAGGATAATGATGTAAGTGCTTGATATTGAGTGGTAAATATGGTTTGGAGCGGGTTTTTGTATTTTAATTTAAACAAGGTTATTTAGAAAAATTTTAATGAAAAATAAAAATTATTAGATTAAAATTCTTGCATTATTTTGTTGTGCTGAATTTTAGAAATGTCGTAGAACTACTACAATTTATGAATCAGTGCCCCAAAAACTTTTTAAATTAGAACATGAAGTTTATCTTTGTTACCTAAATCCTATATCAGGGATCAGTCGTTAATGATTAAAATTTAAGAATATGGCAGGAAATTCAAGAGGAATCTTAAAATTCAATGGAGGTGAAGGTCAGAAGTTATTAAAGCTTAACTATAGCGTATCAAGATCTACAGACGTTTCAGGACGTGTGGCATCTGACCCGTCAAACGCATTGATCAAAGTAACAATTGAAGCAACAGAGAAATCTGATGTTTTAGAAAGTTTATTAAACAGCAAATATAAACCTACAAGCGGAGAAATCAACTTTAACAAGTCTCACGAAGAAGGAACATTAATCTCTTTGAAATGGGAAAACGGCTATGTTATTCAGCATGAAGTAGACTTCGATGCTATTGACAGCAACAATATGCTGATCAGCTTTGTGGTAAGTGCTGAAAGCATCACATATGGAAATTCTTCTTATGACGGGCTTTGGCCAATGAGCTAAGTCTTTCATGAGCCGTAAAAAAAAGACTGTCCCTAATAAGACGGTCTTTTTTTACCTTAGACTATATTCTGCGGAACCCTTTGTTTATGTTTTTAAACTCGCATTCTGCCGGATAATCGTTTAGAAAATTAATCAAATCACTAAAAAAATATGTCAAATACACCTGGAAACTCACAAGCGGCGTCTTTTCGTCCGACGCAGAATGCAGATGGTATTTCCGAAAACCATCATACAGGTATCAATCGTCTGGTAAAGCTTTCCCTTGTTATAGAAGGGAAAATTATCAAGTACTATAAACATTTTAAACTTAAACAAAGTACCAGACGACACCATGAATTTACGCTGACACTGGCACATGATACCCTGGGAGACAGACAGACCCATTCATTGGAAGAAGCCAATAAATTTCTTGGAAAAAGGCTTACCGCAGTTATTTCCTATAAAGATATAGATAACAGCCCGGAAAGAACGTTTGTAGGAGTGATTACCGGAGTAGGATTCAGCCAGGAAAAAATGAGCCTGGGAAATATTGTGCTTACAGGATACAGCCCTACCATCCTGCTTGACGGTGCTCCTCATATTCAGAGCTTTGGAGGTTCACAGCCTGTTAATATCGGAATTATTGCAGAAGAAGTAATCAAACAGGGGATTGATAAAAGCCGTTTTGATATAAGGGTTGATGCCAATAACTATTCACAGATTATCTACAGCAGCCAGTATGATGAAACCCATTATAACTATCTGGCCAGAATGGCTGAAGCGTATGGTGAACAGTTTTACTATGACGGTGAAGTTTTACATTTCGGAAAGCTTCCGGCTCAGAATAAGCCTATTACCCTTACATACGGAAGCAGTGCCAATGATATTAAAGTTGAGCTTAAAGCTGTACACACCAAACCGCAATTCTATGGGTATAACAGCAATAAAAACGAAAAGCTGACTTCAGGATCAACGCCTATCAAACATGTAAGTGACCTTGCAAAAACAGCATACAGCCACAACGAAACTATCTATAAGACACCAGCTTTGCAAGTGGCTCCTATTAAAGCCACCACGCATCTTGACGTTGAATACTCTCAGAAAAGTGCTTCAGGAAGCGAAGCGGTGAATGTTTTTTCCGTTTCAGGAAATACAACCGTTCCGTTTCTTCACCCCGGTTGTGTAGCAGATGTGCAGATGCGTAAACAGGATTCTAATGAAACCTCTTACTTCACCAGAATCATGATTACAGAATCAGAGCATGAAATTGACACAATAGGGCATTACAGTGGAAGCTTCGTGGGAATTGCAGCAGATACAGGATTTCTTCCAAAGCCGGAATTTACCATTCCGAAGGCTGAGCCACAGACGGCAACTGTCATTTCCAATACAGATCCGGAAGGACAGGGAAGAATACAGGTGAGATTTGACTGGCAGACTAATGATACCACCCATTTTATACGTATGATGAGCCCTGATGCGGGAGGAACAGATCAGATTACCCAAAACCGTGGCTATGTAGCCATTCCCGAAGTAGGAGATCAGGTAATGGTTAATTTTGTGCACAGTCATCCGGACAGGCCTTTCGTTATGGGAGGAATGTTCCATGGAGGAGTAGCGTTAGGAGGTGGTGTTAATAATCACCTGAAATCCATCCAAACCAGAAGCGGGATCAGAATTTTAATGAATGATGAAGAGGGAAGCGTAACGATTCTTGATCCGAGCGGAAATACTTATTATATGGACGGACAGGGAAATATCAGCATGAAGGCACCTAAGAATTTTACGTTGAATGCAGGCGACAATATCAACATTACAGCAGGAAAAGAAATTTCTATAGGAGCAGGAGCAAGTATTACCAGTACAGCAAATGACAACATCGTTTCCATCGCAGGAAAAGATATGAAACTTACAGCTTCGGGAGATATTACGGAAACTTCCGATACCAGAACAGAAATGATTGAAAAAGAGTTCAAGAGACAGTCTGAAACATCCAACGAAATAGCTGGTGAAATTTCCATGTTCAGCGAGCTGGAAAATATGACCATGCAGAGTGGAAAGATTGTAGAATTCAACAGTGCTGAAAAATCAAAACTTTTCTGATATGGCAATCATCAAAACAGCAACCAATCTGCGCATCACAGTAAAAGATTCTTATCATCTGAGCGTAGGAAAAAAGGTTGAAAAAATAGCAAAAAAAATCAATGTGGAAGCACATAAGGAGAATCTGGTTTTAGCAAGTAACAAGAAGATTATGTCCCATGGCCATAAGTAAATATAACATACTCATTCTTTTTATTATATGCTGTTTCTCATTAACGAATTGTCAGAATAAAAAAATGGAAGAAAAATACACCTGGCTGGGAACCGTTTCTGCTCCGCAGGAATATCCCATGGAAGTATATGAAGGAGCTATTATTGCCGATGATTTCACCTATGCCTTTGATGCCATCTGGGGAACACAGAATACCGGCTGGGGTAAAAGGAGGTACCATGAACGTAACCACCGAAAGAATGGATGCCCCTCATAAGCTGGAATTCACATGGTATTCCTTAGTGGAAAAAAAATTCTACACCGGAAAATGGGATCTGGATAAAGGAAAGATTAAAAAACTTTTTGATGAAGGGTTTATAGACCAGGACACAAAAAAGAAAACCACTTACCATTCTTTTGTGGTAGGATTGGCTCCGAAGGGAAGAGTAGTGTTGTGGATGAAAGGTCCCGGAAATCAGAAAGAAATTGGCGCTTTTCAGGCACATGATACTATTATTACCAAGGAAAAAGCTTATGACAATGCCCAGTACATGCTGAAAGAAGGTTTTGCAGACAGAATGCTGAAAGATCCGTCTTACAAAACATTCAAGCCGGAAGTTCGTGAGAAAATTGAAAAAGAAGGATATCCTGATGCAGACATTTATAATGTGTACAGAGAAAGATACAACTGGAAACCTTCAGTAATTCTTCCGGAAGGAGCCACCTGGATAGATTTCGGGTTTACCAGCTATAACGGAGAACAGGAAAACCTTTTTGATCAGAGTTTAAAAGACAATACATACAAAAGCAGAGCTATACCAAAATTCTGTGGTTTTTACTGGAAAGATAAAAACAACAACAGGTATGCGGTATGGATAGACGCTTTTGATGACAAAGAAATATTTGATTTGTTTCAGAAATCAGGAAAAGATAAAAACATTGATGTGACCATTAAAGTTAATGAAGACAATACAAAGGTTTTGGTATCCCTGGAATCTGAAAAAGAGAAACTTCCGGTAACCAAAGCAAAAATAAGGGTATCTCAAAAGATAGAATGATAGGTTTTACTCAGTCAATCTAAAAACAAGAACTATGCACAACAATCAATTTGGGAGCTATACACCATCTGTATTCAAAGAGGAAGTACTGGATATTACCATTGGGATTTTTTTTGACGGAACCCTGAATAATAAAACCAATACAGACGAAAGAAAAAATAACACGGATGCCCATAAAAAACACGGTGGAAAAGATACAGACAATACCAGTTATAATAATGACTGGAGTAATGTTGCCCGCATGTGGGATAACTATGATAAAAACTTCGGAATTTATATAGAAGGAATCGGTACACAGGATAAAGAAGGAGATGCTACGCTGGGATACGCTTTCGGGACAGGGGAAACCGGGATCAGATCAAAAGTGAGAAAAGGATGTGAGGAAATCGTGAAAAAAGTGAAAACCATTAAGGCAGAAAAGAAAGCCGATAAAATTGCGGTTCTTACCTTTGATGTGTTCGGATTCAGCCGTGGAGCTGCCGCCGCACGTAATTTTGTATACGAAATCGGAAAAGCAAAATATAAAGCCAGTTCACGCACCGTCGCCAATGAAGCGGTTTCAGTGACCACCTATTCAGATGATGACGGGAAAGTGTTGATTCCGAAGAACTTCCAAAATGGGGACATCTTGGCCTTAAGCTCGAAGAAGCAGGATTAAAAGTTGATGTTTTAAAAGTAAGATTTCTGGGAATTTACGATACTGTTTCTTCCTATTCAAAATACCTGTCACCAATGCCCAATTTCAGTAACGATGTTGAAGAATTAAGCCTGAATGATATCGGAAAAGCCCAGACTGTAGTTCACTTCATCGCAGAAAACGAGCATAGAGAAAATTTTGACCTTACAAGAGTACATATCGGAACCGAAAAAACTTTCCCGGGTGTACACTGCGACGTGGGAGGTGCCTATGAAAACGGACAGGAAACATGGGAAGAAATTGAAACGTCATGGACTACCAGTTCCAAATTAAAAGCATTAAAAGCAGAACTTGTATCAGAAGGATGGTACGAAGAAGATATGCTTACCATTACTCCCGGATTCTATTTATCATTGAGAGGAACCCGGTATCTGCTGAAAACTTACAGCTATATTCCTCTACATTTTATGGCTGAATACGGCATTGAAAAAAATCTTCCTATCACCTTAAAAAAAATGACTGATGATAAATATTCCATTTTGAATGATCAGTTTTTAATAGGAATAAAAGACCGTCTCAGAACTTATGTGATGGGAAATGGCAAACCTTATGCCTTCAAACATTTTAAAGCGCTGCGGGATGCTTATGGTGGAAACGAAGTCCCGGAAGACCGTCAGGATGCTTATCAGAAAGAAGTAAAAGAACAGAACGATTTGAGATTCCTCCGTCTTCATTACCTTCACTGGTCGGCAAGAAGGGAAAAGATCGGGATGGATCCGAGACCGAACAGAACAAGAGTTATCCATTAAAAATTAAATTTAAAAAGAGACACCATATAAAGAAAGAAATTGAAGAAGGAACATTTTTATGCAGAAATATAATATACATACCGTTCAGAAAGATGAAACTTTAAAAAGTATAGCCTCGCTGTACGGGCTCGATAAAGATGCATTAAAACTCTTCCACAACAACCATTGCGCTGTTAAGGACATGATCCTGATCAACCTTAACGGGCAGAAAGAACTTTTTATTCCGAGAACTGCGGTTGCAGATAAAACCCTTTTGGTAAAATTCGGAAAAGGAAACAGCCTTATCCTTCGGCCGGAAGCTTCAGTGCGAAGATACAGTGTTGTTATTACCATTGAAAAAGGAGAAGATAAAAGCGAATTAAAATATGAAACATCCGTTCGCTGGCTGAAAACAGAAAAAGGGAATCATTTTTTTGAGATAGACAGAACATCAAAACTCTATCTCAATGAAGAAGAGGTGAATGAAATTGCCGATCTGCTGGCTTACAGAACATCCATGGTTTTATATCCGTTACAGATCAGCACTGATGAACATGGGAAATTTGAAGGCGTAGAAAATGCTGAGGTGTTTTTGAAAAGATGGCCCGCTGTAAAAGGAGAACTGTACAAAGAATTTGAAGGCGAAACCGTGGATGAATACTGTGGAAAGATTGAAAAAGTAATCAGCCAGCCTGAAGCTATCAATCTTTACCTGAAAAATGATTACTTCATCCGTACTTTGTTTTTTGGAATATACCAAAGCTATGGCCCGGAATATAGAACCGAGATGCTAACAACTTTTCCTGTAGTAGATAATGCTATTGAACCCGGATACAAAATCACACTGGAAACAGATCCGTTGAAAGGAGAAACCGGCCTGATTACGGTAGAAGGATCAGGAAAATTATATGAAGAAAGAAATATTGATGACTTTATAAGAAAATCACCCTTTTCATTGATTATAGAAGATGAACCTGTAATGAATGAAGAAGGAACTTTCAGACTCATAAACTATATGAAAGAAGAAACTTCACTTCCGAAATCTCTTTACCTGGAATGCAGCATTATGCTGCAGGAAGAAAAAAAGATTTCAGTATCAGTTTCAGGAATTGATGAAAACTAAATTACCATTTCACTAAAGATAAAATTAATATGGCAGAAAAACATATTGTAGTACAGGGAGCCCTATGCAAATGCCAGTTCGGGCAGGTTCCGGACAAGCTGAAAGTACTTACACACCAAAAAGAATATGCCAATGATAAAAGCGCTTCCAAAAAACTGATCGTTACTACGAAAGAAATAGGAGGAGCCACATTTGAAAAAAATACATTCGGGAACTGTACCAAAATGGGAGGACCGCCGCCCCCATGCAAAATTATGGTTACAGAATGGCAGAACTTTTATGATAAAGTACAGCTCAGCAATGGCGGATATATCATTGTGGAAGACAGCAAGGCAGTTTGTGCTGTTGCCGGAACTCCCTGCATTGAGATTATAGACCATGGGCAGCGAACGGAAGCCAGCCAGCAGAACTTTAAAAATGTTGACAAAGATGTTCAGCAGCAGATTAATCCGCTGGTAGATTCCGAAGAAATGTATAATGAGCAGCCTTCAGGAGGAGGGCAGGATGGTGCAATCTAAATGATAATACAATGGCAAAAGGCATAAAAAAAATAAAGGTTACAAGTGGATTGTATTATCCCAAAATGTCTGTATTAGGACAAAGGATCACCATAAAACCGGACCAGTGGGTGTACTTTGGCGTTGAAGAGTGGCTGCCGGGCACCACAGATGCAGATAAAAAGAAACCTCTGACCTGGATGAGACAAGACTGCAACAGGCAAAATATTGTCAATCAGGTTACCTCTGCTACCGGGTATAAATTTTTAATAGACAAACAGTATTGCGGAAGCTATCACTTTTATATTGAAGCCAGCCTTTCAGGAGTCAGGGATAAAAAAAATAATACGGGAATATTTGTAAGAGGCTGGTGTGAGCCCCGGATTGTAAGCAGCAGGTGGTCTATGCAGAAGAACAGCAAAAGCATTAAAAACAATAAAAAAGTTGATTACATTTCCTATGGACATAATGTTCATCTGAACCTCATGACAGAAGGCCTGAATGGAAATACAGTCAGTATCGAACTTTGGAATCAGCAGACAGCAAAAGCAGATAAGCTGGTACACACCTACAACAATGTAAAGGTAATAGATGGTGAGGTAAATCTGAAAATAGAAAATACCTTTGCCTGGATGGCTTATGTGGACAATATTCAGAATGTAGAGGAATTCTATATTAAAGTAAAAGATGTTGCATCCAAACAGTACATTAAAGATAAGCTTGGTGATGATCTTCACGCCATCTATCTGAATGTAAAAAATAAAGTTGCCACTACCAACACCAACGGAGCCCAGAATCAGACACCGACTAAAGTTTATAAGCCGGATGTCAATTCCGTTAGACTCGAGCCCTGTAAATTTGAAGTGATCAAGATTACTGAAAATGAAACAAAAGACGGAAAAGCCAGCAACACAACCGTTAAAGTCTTTGATAACGGAAATGGTGTCAAACTTATAAAATCCGCTGCTTTACAGGAACATATTCAGAGAACAATCTACTACAAGTTTGATTCTACAGTTATTGATAAAGACGGGGAAGCCGTCCTGAATAATGTGCTCAAATTTCTTCTTGAACACAAAGATTCCACAATGAATCTCAGTGGCTATGCCTGCGTTATTGGAAAAGAAAATTATAATAAAGGGCTTTCCCAAAAAAGAGCCGATGTTGTCAAAAAATTCTTTGCAGACGGCGGATTAGATCCAAGAAGAATTATCTCAGTAGGAAAAGGGGAAGTAGATCCTACCGATGATAAAATGGGAAGAGATAATATCAAATACAAAAACGAGAAAGACTACGAAAATAACCGCAGAGTAGATATTTCATTTATATTCAATGCCCATGATGCACAGACCATCAGTTATGAAGTAACCGCACCAAGTGTGTCTACAAAGAAAAATCTGATTATTGACGTTACCGGTTTTGAAACAAAAGAATGCTTCAGAGACAGTAAAGGAAAGCATAAAAAACAGATACAGATTGTAGATGTAGGACAGGCAATAGATAAAGGGGATACTGTAAAGACATTTACTACGCCATCATTTAATTATGGAGTATACTCAGATTTATCACAATTCGATGCTTTTCCTATACAATATATCTGGCCGATGTGGGCCACTCCCAATCAGTTCCATCTTCACGCACATACCTGCAGGTATTTTAGCAATGAAAAGAGAACAACCGTATTAATCAAAGCCTACCCGGATATTAAATGGACACTCACTTTCTTCGTTAATCTTACCAATGAACTGAGTGTAAAATGGCAGAACCAGCCAGCGGCAAAACATAAAGACCTACAGGCTAAAGCCGGTAAAATAGGTGCTGAAAGAAGATGGAAACAAAAGGATGCTTCCTTCGGATTCAGCCTGAAAAGTGAATGGGAAAAGAACAGAAGTGGCAGTTTTCAGAAAAGTAAAGAAGTTAAAGGAGAATACGAGACAAAATTTAAAAAGCTTTATGATCTTTTCGGCTCAATGGGAGCAATGTCTGACGGTATTACGAACAAAACTAAAGGACAGGTTAGAAATATAGGTTTTAAAGGTCTTCCGGTAACTTTTGCCATTAAACCACCTAATATCAATCTAAAAGGTGAATGGTGTTTAGAAAGAGCCAAACAGAAAAATACAGAAATTGAAAGATTAGGAACAAAGGTTGATATATCTTTTAATGCAGAACCCCTGATAGGATTAGAAGTTACAGTAGACCTCCTTTGTACAGCTGTAGGGCTGGTGGCAGGAGCTGTGAGTGGTGGAACCGCAGCACCAGGAGCTGTAAGGTTGTATGGAGTGATCAAAGACCGGATGAATACAGGAGTAGAGTTTGGGAATGATGATTTCGGAGCTAAACTGAGTTCAGATGTTTACATTGATCTTGTTATTTCAAGTGAAATCAAAACATCAATTGGTTTTTCATTCAACACTGTAAGCGAAAAAAATGATAAGCAAGGAAAAATAGAAGCCAAAAATACCCTTAAAATTGAATTAAAAGCAGGGGTTTGGGCAAAAGCAGAAGCCAATCTTGTCATTGTGAAAGTAGAAGGATATTTTGAAATGAGCGGAAAGGGATCAGCTTCCATTACATTCGGGCATGGTGTAAAATTTGATGATAAAGGATTAAATTACCGCCCGGAATTAGGATTTGATGGACTCAACGCTGAGTATGTGATCAAAGGAAAAGTAGGGATGTCTGCAAAAAAGAAAATACCTAGAGGGGGCAATAAAAAACCGGCAGAACTTAAAGGAAGTTTAGAAGACGAAGGTATTTTAACGAAATTGTACCTAAATTTGATGTCATCAAAAGTCTTGAAGAACTTTTCGGATTCAGTGCCGATATTCCGTTAATAAGAAATTAGATAATATGAAAAAGATAGTTTTAATAATTTTGTGTTTTATCATGTTTGTATCATGCCAGTCACAACAAAAGACAGATCTGGAAAAAGTAGATTTTTCCAAAGGGTATAAAGAAGTTCTGAAAGATACCAAATATCAGACAGAAGCGAGGGAAATTGTAACTACATTGCCAGTAGCTTATACCAAAGATGTTTCCGGATATAAATTCGGAAATATATCGTTTCCGGAACACAAAGAAAATAATGTAAAAAGCTCCACCGTAGGATTACTCATTAACAATACTACAGAAAGGCTTACTAAAGGCGTGAAAATAGAACTGGAAGATACTGCCGCAGGTAACGATCTTTTAGCCTATCTCAAATCGCAATACAAAAATCCTAAAGTTCTTGCAGGAGTTCCGGCAAAGAACAGTGAAGGTAAAATATTGGGAAATGCAGCCTATGCCTGGGATCTGAAAGGTAAAACAATGGTATTGGTACAATATTATGAATACACCAATAATAAACCCAATACTTCCTCTGTTCTTTATATTGTAGACAATCAGGTGAAGACGGCAGACGGGCAGGAAACAGCAGCAGCACACCTCCTAAAAACGTATACTTCATAGCAGATTCTTATTGATGGATAATTATGATTATTATGCAGAAAAAGTAATGACGTATTTACCGTTAGTTATACTTTCTGTCATTGCAGTTCTTTTACTACTTCCTAATTCTAGAAAAAGATTTTTAAGAATTCAGGCATCATTACCCACATCCAAAATAAAATCTGTGGCCATGGGGCTGGTAGAAATTCAGGGAAAACTTATTATGAAAGAACCTTTGATTTCACCCGTTGCAAGAGAAGAATGCATAGGATATTATTATACAATTGAAGATGTAACCAGAGATAAAGAAGGGAAAAATTCTTATACGACAATTCATAGAGAAACCCGGTGCAATCTCTTTCTGATGCAGGATGATTCAGGAACCATTGAAATACATCCCGAAGGCATTGAATTGATATTCATCGAAGAAACCAATGTAAGTTATAACGGACAGAAAAGATATAAGGAAACATTGCTTAAATCCGGCCAGGAAATGCTTCTTGTGGGAGCTGCCGACTCAAGAAACGGAGAAGCTTTCATCAGAAAAGATACGGGGCATAAGATTTTAGGAATTACCACTGTTGCAGGAATTTCAGTCTGGAATAAATACCAGCCCCTGTTGAGGTCATTTATTGTCACCTGTATTGTTATACTTATCGTAATAATTTTAATCTTATCACAATAATGAATCAAATTGTAGCAATTGTTATCGCCGTATTTCTTATCGTGGCCATCGTGGCTTTTTTCATCAGTTTGTATAACAAGCTTGTCATGCTGAAATTCAATGTGGAAAAAGCGTACGGGAATATAGATGTTATTTTGAAGCAAAGAGCAGACGAAATTCCTAACCTTGTCAATGTTGCCAAACAGTTTATGGCACATGAAAAAGATCTGCTTACCAAACTGACAGAACTTAGAACTTCCTATAACAACACCAATGATTCCGACAGAAAAACAGAGCTTGCCAATGAGACATCAAAAGCACTTTCATCATTTTTTGCTGTTTCAGAAAACTATCCCAGCCTGCTGTCAAACAATAACTTTCTGGAACTGCAGAAAAGAGTTTCCGGACTGGAAGATAAAATAGCAGACAGAAGAGAATTTTTCAATGACAGTGTAAACCTTTACAATATAGGAATTCATGAATTTCCCAATGTTATATTGGCAAAAATGCTGGGCTATAAAGACAAAACCCTATTAGACATTTCAAATCAGGAAAAACATTATGAAGGCGTTCAGTTTTAATACATTTTTCGGATATGAAAATATACTGATGGAAAAACCCGAAATTGTTTTGTTCGGGGCGATGCTTCTTCCTATAGGACTGATTATGGTGGTGAGTATCATAGGATGGATGTTCAGGAAACTGAAATTCAATATGTATATCATTCAGGCAATACTCTATAACTTGCTTTTCACCTTCTTTTTTGGAACGGTTACCATGCTCATTCTTTTTTTCATAACAGATAAAAACGGAGTTAAACTTGCGTGGTGCTGGAGCTCTATTTTCCTTGGAATGTTCTGTTTTAGCATCATCAATACCAATACCATCAGTAAAATGTTTACAGACTGGTCTAAAATCATTAAAAACTAAAATTATGATACAACAACCCTATTATATGATCGATTTCAGTGCATCAGCCTGTTTGTTCGAAATAAGGATTAATGATTATCCTGTGATTCATATGAATGTTGAGGGACAGGTTGCCACCAATATTCCGATCAATTTTGCCATATTGAAAAGTGGTGTTCAGACGATATCAGCAACCATTTTACCTAATGTTGGAGATGTACAGCTGCATCCTAAATCAGAACTGAAATTTAATGTCAAACTTTTTGATGTGGCTAATGATTTTGTTTTTGACAAACAGTTCGGAGACTATCATTCAGAGGCTATTGAAGACAAAAAGAAACAGGTTATCAAACATGTTGGCTCCTTTAAAGCAGAAGTTCTTTATCAGCTTTCGGCATGGCAGAACGGGAGAAACCTGCAGGACATTAAAGACGGCAGAAAAAAACTGGAGCAGGCTTATGATCATATATCAAGATTAATAAGGGAAAATAAATTTGAAGATTATAAGAAATCAATTTCCAGAAGGGAAGAAAATATGGCTGCTTCTATGTATCTGTCAAAAGCAGAATCGGAAGAACGCTTTACTGATCTTGTAAAAGATTTCAAGTCCGGATTTAAAATACAGCCTGTTTCCAAAGATGCCGTTATGTTTGTATGTGCAGAGAATAGAGTTGCTTTTTTGAAAAAAGTAAACGGGGAGTCTGCTTTATATCTGGAAAATCCTGAAACAGAAGAAGAACTGATGCTTGATATTTCATTTTATATACCTGAAGGAAAGGAAGAATTTGAAATAATATAAGCGTTTTATATTCATGCAAACAAATAGGAATTTGAAGTTAAAAATGAATAAAAAACGTTTTCCGGATACTTGAATCCTGTTTTTTCTGTTTTATTATTGATAACCGGACACTAACACTAACATTATGAAAAATCTGAAATATGTATTAATACCAGTAATCTGCCTAAGTCTTGTATCATGCGGCCAGCAGAAAAATAAAGAAAGTGAGTCTTTGGTTGAAACAGCAGGAAGTACCCAGACCGAACCATTCAATCTTGCCAAACTGAAAGCAGGACAAAATATCAACGATATTTTAAAATCTGCCGGTGCAACAGAGAAAGAAGCTGTACGAACCAATGAGGTTACCCTTATCGGAAGCGAAAGACTGGCTTTTTCATCAAAAGAATTATTACACTTCAACGGGATAGATCTGGAAGGCAGGAACAATAAAAATACGAATAAGGTCATTTTACATTTCGGAAAAGTAGATCAGGAAATAGGCCCGCTTGCCAATGAAAAAGAAGACGAATTAGGAATGTATCAGCTGGATATCTATACTGAGCAGGAAAAAACGGCACTCTTGGAAAACTTAAACAAAACATTACATAAACCCAGCTTTGATTCTATACACGAAGGTTTTGAATCTGAAGTAAAAGATAATGAGATCATCCAGACTCATAATAAGCTCAGACAAGAGATAGCCATCTGGAGAGACAAAGATATGCTTTACTATTACTGCGAAACAACAGTAGACAACAGGCCGGACGAATACCGCTGTAATCTCTTTGTATTCAGAAATAAAGAATGGAAAGACCTTCTGAAAGGATCCGGATATCCATATCTTGATAAAATCTCTTTATAATATTCGCTTAGCCAGCTCAGCTTGCTGATCCTGCTTTTTTCTTTAAAGTAAAACATTGAAAACTAAATCTCTGCGTTAAAAATTTAATTCACAAAATCTACAAAAGTTTTAAAATAAAAATGCCGGTCTTCTTCAGACCGGCATTTTTTATATGAATTCAGTATTTCAATTATTTCACAAGGAACTGCATTGTCACCTGATCAAGCTTTAAAATATAAATTCCCTGACCAAGATTTCTGGTTTTAATAGAATTTCCATTTCTGAAAGGCTGATCAATTGTCTGAAGAACTTTCCCCTGAAGATTATAAATTTCAGCTTTCTTTACCTTCTGAAGATCTCCTTTTACAAAAATCTCCTGATTGGTAACCGGGTTCGGAGAAATTTTAAAACTGCCAGAAGTGGTTTCTGCAGCCGTATTTTGAACCATTCTTGCACTGGATCCGGAATAGCATGTCCATGAAAGGTCATCAATAGCCACTCTGTTGCTTGTTGAATTGTTAACCAGGCTTACCACTACATTTCCGGAAATATTGATATTGCTGATAGTTGTAGTGACAACGGAAGTGCTGTAAGGGATAGTTCCCACGGTTGTTCCGTTTACTTTTACGTCAAAAGTACCGTTAGTTCCGGTAAACTTAAGTTGTGTAGTTACTGTTAAAGAGCCAATACCATTAGCAGAGCTGCCGGAAGTTAAAGAGCCGTTTCTTACCGTGATCGCTTTATTGTTAATAGTCTGATCCGTTCTTGAATCCGTTGCAGTCCATGAGATACCGCCATTGCTCCATGTTCTGGTAGAATAAGTAGAGCTGGCTGCCGGAATCGTTTCAAAAGTTTCATTGGCACAGCTGGTTGGAGTAGTACTTCCCGCATTGGTTGTACCGGAAACCGTTGAGCTGTTTGATGATGAATTTCCTGCTGCATCCTTCGCTACCACATAAAAGCTGTAAGTTGTAGAAGGAGTAAGTCCTGAAATGGTTGTTGAAGTTGAACTCGTTGTCGTTTGCAGACTTCCGTTCATGTAAACGTTATAAGCTGTTACTCCTACATTATCGGTAGAAGCGTTCCATGCCAGAGAAATACTGCTAGACGTTTTCCCGGAAATAGTTACACCTGTTACTGTAGCCGGCGTTTGGGTGTCACCAGAAGGTTGCTGAGAACCCCAGATAAGATTTACATAATTTGGATTATCAATAAACGGGTTTCTGTTTCCTTGAAAAGTATAAGAGGCATTATTTCTTTTGATCTCAGCCTGGGAAACCGGATCCTGATTATGCCATGCCAGCAACACATTCAGCTCCCATGTCTGTAATCCCGGGAATGTAGAACTTCCTAACATATTTCCTGATGAAAAAGTAGAAAGCTTGCTTTGATAACGGGTTACAAAATAGAAAATCATACGTGCCACATCTCCTTTAAACTCATCAATAGGCTCAAATACCGTTCCCGAATACCCTGAAGAAGCAGATGTTCCAAGTTTTGAACCATTCTGTGAAGTAAAAGAAGCACTTCCTACCTTTCCGAAAGGATAATTGCTTCTCATTCCGTTTACTTTCCCGTCTGTAGCTCTGATAAAGTGAATATCGGCAACCATTGGAGAAGCCTGATTGAAAAGACTTTGAGGAACAATGTGCTCTCTGTTGTAGCAATTTCCTTCAGTAGAATAGGTACCACATTGATCAGATCCCGGAGTATAATTATAAGGGTCAGCACCTGTAGGCTTTTCAGAATAAATGTCCAGAATTGTTCCGTCATTTTCGTAGTCCTTATCGATATCAGTGGTTTTATATCCTGTCCAAAGCCCATTGTAGCCTTTATCGACATGTCCGTTAGTGATAATGTTGCTTAATTCAGTTTTCAGTGCTGCACCACTCAGTCCGTTGGCAGAATTGTAATAACCTGAAGGAGCCTGTGCATGGGCAAGTCCTGCAAATAAAGAAAATAAAATAATTTTTTTCATATTAATTAACATAAGTTTCAGCAAGAATACCACATTTTTGTGAATTAAAAAATTACAAAATCGTTAATTTTAAATGTATTGCATGGAAGAAGTTATAAATATTGATTTTCAAGGTTGTACCTCAGTTTTTAAGATTCGAGATTTCCTTTCTGGATTGGTTCTGGTTATGAATTTCAATATTCAATAGAACCGGGCTTTAGCCCGGTTTAAAAATAAAACGTTTTCCTTGGCTTTAGCTACAACTTAAGTAACAAGGTAATTTTCAACAATCATCTGTGCAAATCCGTGTAATCTGCGGTAAAAACCTCTGCCATTATAATTAAGGACTATTCCCATCAGGAAATTCCAGCTTATAAAACATAAAAAAGCCAGCACAAAAAGTACCGGCTTATATAATGGATGACTTACATTTTATTTTCTTTGTGGCGGATAATTCTTCATAATCTCAGCCATAATTTCTGGGATCTGTCTTTGTTTTGCTTTCGGAGAATCTACAGAAATTCCGCTTCCGATACCCTGCCAAACTAATTTATTGGTTTTTGCATCAATAAGATCAACAATCAATGCTCCTTCATTATAATTTGTTGTCCATGTTCTGTTCATGCCAACTCCCCATCCGAATGGTCCGCCCCATCCCCACATTCCGTAAGGAGAAGACGAGTTGATATCAGTAATCTTTTTATGATTTGCTTTTACGTTGATAATCAGATCAGGATTCTCTCCGGACTGAAGTCCTTTGCTCTGAAGCTGTCTGGACAGTTCATTCAGTACTCTGTCTTTATCAATATCATTCAGTTTTAGATCATCAATTCTTATTTTATAGGTTTTGTAAGAATTGAAATTGGCGGTTTCAGCATAATCGGAACGTACCTGAAAAGGGCTACAAGAAGTTAAGCCTAAAGTAGCAGATGCCAACAAAATAAAAATATATTTTTTCATTTTATTTATTTTTTTTATCACTTTTAATGAATGTATCAGTCTTTTTATCGTACCCGTAAGGACAGTGTCTGCAGCCGCTTTTACAGCAATAGCCTCTTTTCAGATGGAATTTTTCTGTAAAAACCTTGTACCCCTGTTCATTGTAGTAGAAGTCTTCACCTTCTTTGATGTCATAATGGGCCATAAGTTAAATGCTAGTCAAAAAACTTTTTATATTTGTTACTATGATAATTGTATGCCAAAAGCCTTTAAAAAAATTAAAAATTAATGGCATCGCTCTCTTTCCCTTTATCTTCATTAGGAAACCCGAAGATAAGGAAAATAATGTATTGATCAATCACGAAAAAATCCATTTGCGTCAACAATTGGAAATGCTCATCATTTTCTTTTACATCCTCTATGTTATTGAATACTATTATTGGTTCTTCAAACTTAAGGACGGCTATCTGGCTTACAGAAGAATCTCTTTTGAAAGGGAAGCCTATGCCAATGAAAATAACCTGAATTATCTCAGAAAAAGAAAATTCTGGAGCTTCAGGAGATATCTTTAATTGCATGATGCATGGGAGTTCCGGGTTACGAGATTCGGGTTGTGGGTTCTAGCTTCTGGCTTCAATATTATTATCTATAATTCAATAGGAACGGGCTTTAGCCCGTTTATCAAAAAAAAACAAATTCATCCGGCTTTAGCCAAAACTTAAAAGGCATCAAATAACCATCTGTGAAAATCCGTGTTATCTGTGGGAAAAAAGAAAACTCACACAACAATAAATCTTTTCCTACTTTTGTAAAGAATAAACCTGAGTTGTAAAACTGAAATGCTATTAAAACCTCCCACAAAACCTGTTCCTATCCAGGAAATTCCCATTCAGAAAAATATTAGGCTTTTCATTAAAAGGGAAGATCAGATTCATCCGCTGATTTCAGGCAACAAATACTGGAAGCTGTTTCACAATGTCAATAACTATCTTGAAAAAAATCAGGGAAACTCTTATATTATTACTTTCGGAGGCGCCTTTTCCAATCATATTGCAGCGGTTTCAGCCGTAGGGAACCTGGCAGGTATTCCAACATTGGGAATAATCAGAGGAGAAGAACTGCAGCATAAATGGCGGGATAATCCAACCTTACTTTTCGCAAAAAGAAATGGAATGAACCTGAAATTTGTCACCCGGGAAGAATACCGTCACAAAGAAAAACTGACGGAATTCCTTCAGCAGGAGTTCCCGGAAGCATTAATCATTCCTGAAGGAGGAACCAATGAAGAGGCTGTGGCAGGAGTGAAAATGATGCTCAACGAACAAACAAAAGATTTTGACTATCTTTGCACCGCAGTCGGAACCGGAGGAACCATTGCAGGAATTTCAAAATTTTGTGAAGAGAATCAGAAAGTTATAGGATTTAAAGCCGTTGACGATGCTTCACTCGAAAATAAAATTTTTGAATTAACTTTGAAACAGAATTTTAATCTAATAGATTCATGTTTTGGAGGTTATGGTAAAATAAATGACGGAAACGTCCGTTTTATCAATGATTTCAAAGAGAGGTACGGTATTCCTTTGGAGCCGGTATATACAGGAAAGATGATGGAGAAGATTTTTGATTTGATCGAAGAAGGGTATTTTCCTGAAAACAGTAAGATTTTGTGCTTTCACACTGGTGGATTGCAGGGAATTGAAGGAGCAAATCTGCTGTTGGAAAAACAGAATAGAAATTTAATTATATAAGTAAAATTGAAAAACATGAAAAGACTTTTCCTATCCATAAGCCTTTTAGTTTTATCAAAATTTTCAGCCCAGACTTGGGCAACCGAAGATCAGTATATTCAGAAGTTTGCTAAATATGCCGTAGAAGAAATGGAAAAATATAAAATTCCGGCTTCTATTACCCTTGCCCAGGGATTACTGGAAACCGGGGGCGGGCAGAGCAGACTGGCACTGGAAGGTAAAAACCACTTCGGTATAAAATGTAAAGAAGACTGGACCGGTAAAACGATGAAACATACCGATGATGCACCTAACGAATGCTTCCGTGTGTATGAAGATCCAAGACAGTCTTATGAAGACCATTCCATATTTTTATCCACCAGAAAATACTATGCAAACCTTTTCAAGCTGGATATGAAAGATTACAGAGCATGGGCGTACGGTTTGAAAAAAGCAGGCTATGCTACCAATCCCCGTTATGCTTCAATTCTTATCACTAAAATTGAAAAGTACAGACTATACGAATATGACAATACGAACTCCAATGAAGTATTGTACGCTGTTCTGAAAATGTATCCGGACCTGAAGGATGACAGAACGTTCATGGCACAACTGGACCCTTCAAAAGCAGTTAAAAAAGCTAAAGAACCGGTTACTGTAGAAGTACCTTACAAGCAGACTTCGTATGCGCAGCAGCAAAAAAGAGTGGAAAGAATCAAAACGAAAGCTGAAATTCTTAATTCCATTCTTATCAAAAGCCATCCGAATGACGGTCTGAAATATATTATCATTCCTGAAGATACCGATGTGAAATTCATTGCCAATAAATTCAAAGTCAGCGAAAGCAGGCTGATGAAGTGGAATGAACTGGAAAGTGAAACTTTAAAGAAAAATGACATCGTTTTCCTTGAATCTAAAAATTCTACAGGAAATACAGCTACTTATAAAGCCGAATACGGAGAAGATATGCATGATATCGCCCAGAAATTCGGAATCAAGTTAAATAAATTATATGCTAAAAACAGAATGGATGAAGGACAGCAGCCATCTGCAGGACAGCTTATTTATTTAATAGATAAAAAACCACGAAACTAATTTAATTTTTTGTTGAGAGACTACCGTTGACAGTATATGCCAACCCGCAGCTGTCAACACCAACTAAATATATATGAAGTATCAGAGAAGTTCTGCTTTATTTGATGAAGCCTACAAATACATTCCAGGAGGGGTAAACTCTCCGGTAAGAGCATTCAAATCCGTAGGAGGAGTGCCCGTTTTCATGAAATCGGCAAAAGGTGCTTACCTTACCGATGCAGATGACAATACTTACATCGATTATATTAGCTCATGGGGCCCGGCCATTTTAGGACATACACATCCTGAAGTACTGGAAGAACTGAAGATACAGGCAGAGAAAGGATTCTCTTTTGGTGCACCTACCGAACTGGAAACAGAAATTGCAAAATTCATCATCGAAAATGTCCCGAATATAGACCAGATCAGAATGGTTTCTTCAGGAACGGAAGCGTGTATGAGTGCCATCAGACTGGCAAGAGGATACACAGGAAGAGACAAAATCGTAAAATTTGAAGGCTGCTATCACGGGCATTCAGATTCATTCCTGATTAAAGCAGGAAGTGGCGCCGCTACATTCGGAAATCCAAATTCTCCGGGAGTAACAGCCGGAACCGCCAAAGATACATTACTGGCACGTTACAATGATTTTGAACAGGTCGAGGATTTATTCCGTCACAATCAGGGAGAAATTGCAGCGGTAATTATAGAGCCGGTTGCCGGAAATATGGGATGCGTACTGCCTGAAAACGACTTTTTACAAAACCTTAGAAAGATCTGTGATGAAAACGGAGCTTTATTAATCTTTGATGAGGTAATGACCGGTTTCAGATTAGCATTCGGAGGAGCTCAGGAGCTATTCAACGTAAAAGCAGATTTAGTGACTTACGGAAAAGTAATCGGAGGAGGACTTCCGGTAGGAGCTTTCGCAGGAAGAAATGAAATTATGGACCACCTTGCACCAAAAGGAGGAGTTTACCAGGCTGGGACGTTAAGTGGAAATCCTTTGGCCATGAGGGCCGGATTAAAAACCCTTCAGCTTATTAAAAACGATCCTGAATTTTTCAGCAGATTAGAGAAGACGACTGAAACATTAGATTTTGAAATAGGGAAAATTCTGAATGAAAAAGGAATTGCCCATAAAATCAACAGAAAAGGTTCTATGATGTCTGTATTCTTCCATATCAACAGAGTTTCTAATTTTGATGAGGCTCAGGAAGCTAATCATTCTTTGTTTAATAACTTCTTTCACCAGATGCTTCAGAATGGAGTATATTTACCGCCAAGCGGTTATGAAACCTACTTCATCAGTGATGCCATCAAGGAGAAAGAAATTGATATGACCCTGGAAGCAGTAAGAAAATTTGAATATTCAAATAAATAAATATAAGACCGGATTTTTGATCCGGTTTTTTTGTGCACAATGATTCAGGAACTTGGGTAAATAAAAATATGCACTTAAGCTTGTCACTCCACAGGAGTCTCTGCAACGTAGACAGTATAACCTGGATTCCTGCGGTACTAAACATAACAAAACAAAATAATTGATTATCAGTTAATTGTATTTATTTAAAAACAAAATGCGTCAATATTTGTGTCAATTATAAAGAAAACTATAATATATCTTATTTTACTGGACTAACTCATATTTTCTGTATTGGCAAATTCATTATGAAATAACAAAAGCAGGAAAACTCCTGCTCTTGCTTCTAAAGATGACTGAATCAAATATCTTAAAGTCAACATTCTCAATATGCCTTGCGATAATAAGTTTAAAAATTTTGATATTGTATGTCAGATTTGCTTTTCTCTTTGTCATAGGGAATTCCATTCTTTGCTCCACATAGATAAATACCAAAATCTGTATCTACTTCTATTTCACAATCAAAATTTTCAGATTCATCCATAAATTTTTCAAAAGATTCTATTACGGGCTTTAATTTGGTAGTATATTTTACTTCTCCGTAATATATAGGTCCTGAACGCCCAAAATCTGCAAAAAAAGTTAATCCGGTTAGTTTGTCTTTTAAATGGTAACTAAATCCTTCAAATAAAATAAAACGAGGTTTACCAAAGTACCCCCATAAACGGGACAAAAAATCACCTATTGGGGCAGATTGATTTCTTATTTCGCCGTACTGAATTTTATCATATTGTAAATCTTCCTGTGGGTCTTTAGCAACCTCAAATCTATTTTTTATGTTCATTACTTTTTGTTGTGCTTTAAGTTGTTGTATTGAAAATGGGAAAAAGAGTATTATTAAAAAGAATAATATAGGAAATGTCCTTTTTGTTATTTTATTGTAATTATTGATCATTGTAGAAGTTAATTTGTTGTTATCTAACGGAAAATAAACAAAAGCAGGAAGCTCCTGCTTTTGCTTTTGTTTAATGATTGAAAATTACTCCTCAGGATTAAAAGTTTCTTCTATAAATCTTATATACTCCTTTGTTGTATGATACAGCATATCATAATAATAATAGGCATGACGTTTATAATCGTTATTAAACTCATCAGTATTATATAGCCTTACAGATCCGTCACCCAAAAACTCTTTTCTTGTACCATCGTCTGTTAGCATTTCTATTTCACTAATATCCTGTCTTGTTTTTGTTCCAAAATAACCAGTAAAACTAAACGTTGGAGGATTAAAATGTGGATGTACAAATTTTTCAAAAGTAACTATTCTTTTTATCTTTTTAGCATCTATCTTTTCAAAGATAATAAGTTCGTATTCTGGTGTTTCCCACCAGCCCTTTCTGAAATTAATTTTACATGACTGATAATCTGTTTCAATGCCTATAAAATATTTTCCTTTGAAGGGTCTGTATTTCATAATGGTTTTTCCAGAAACAATTTTCTCAGAAAACTCTGCAAATTTCAAATCCAATAAAGCCTGATAATATAGTATCCATCCCTTTACATTAAAGAAAGGACCATTGACTAATACATTGTATAGCTTCGCTTCGCTTACAATCTTATCCTCAAAACAATTAAACTGACTTATTTTCTGATAGTTCTCTTCCTCTTTTGCGTTTGCCCAAAATATTTCCTTTGAAAAGTTCTCCTTTTCAGATGTTATTTTGTTTAATAGCCTAGTCGTCCTATGGGTATGGTCACTGAACCCACTTAGAGAATTTTTGAATTTAACAGTATCATAATCCACAAAAAATATAAGATGAGATAACCTCTCTTTCAAAAATTCAATATGATCATTTAGGTCTCCATATGAAATTCTGGGGTCTAAAATATCCAAAAATAGGCTACTCCCTAAAGCTGTATTTTGGTTTTTAAGAATATACTCCAAGGTTTGATCTGCAAATCTTTTCTCATCTAATTTTATATGAGCAAACTTGTTCATTATTTAATGATATATTTAATTAATATGACTATGGTAATGCCCAGGCTCCACAGGCTCCACATTCCCATGTAGCAACTCCCATCACCACTTTATACATAATATATGCGGCTGTAGTTATAATAGCTGCATTACGGACATCTTTGACATCAACTACAGGCTGTCTTTGTCTTTCAGGAGATTTACAGTTCAGGCAGTTATAGTAAATCATCCCGTCTCGTCCTATAGGAACCGTATAGCTAAACTGATATCCTGTTTTGTAATCTATTTGGACTGTTCCATTAATTGGAGGTACGGGAGCTCCCTGAGATGATCCTACATAAAATTTTTCATTTTTTAACATTGTAAGTGCATCTGCATATACCTGGTTTTGGTTTTGTCCTTTTAGTGACAATGAGGAGTCTAAAAAGTGACTCATCGGTTTAAGTTCCCATACGGCATTAATCCCATTATTCATGTAATGTAAATCCGGTCTTAAATTAAGATCCCATTTCCAAATATTCTGGCTTTTTTCAGGAAACCAGTTTTTCTGTAGTATACGATCATTTTTAAAATAATCAGCCATTGCCCTGTGTGCATACACACCCATTGCTTGGGGTGTCAAATCAAATACTCCCTCACCTTCAAGATTATAATCCGGCGAGACAATATATTTATAGGCATTAGTAACTCCGTTTGTGGACGTGATATTATTAGTAAATAAATTCCCAGAGTAAGAAATTCCTCCAATGGCTCCACCTAAGAAATTCCCTCCTGTAAACGCTGAGTTGAGTCCTCCTGAGATAATACCTGGTAAAGCAAACTTAATAGCTCCGGGATTACTAGTGATCGTACCCAATGCCCCTGAGATAGCTGCTCCACCGATGGCACCTCCCAACACGGCACTCCATGTTCTCTGCCAGTCCCATTTTACAGGGTTCCAGTTTCCACCATTGGCAGCCACACCGTTTAAGTATCCTCCAACAAAAGCTCCAATAATCCACTGTAAGAACTCTCCGCTAGGGTCATTATACATCAGCGGATTATTCATCACATACCCGTACTTATTATAGTTTTGGGTATTGGTAGGGTCCTGGATATTTTCATCCGCATTTAAGAACCTTCTTAATAAGGGATCATACAGCCTGCCATTCATGTGAATAATGCCTACTCCCATAAAGTGCTCATGTCCTGTATAGCCACGATCAATAATAAGCGAAGTTTCAGCAATAGCTGCTTTATCTGTAAGTACAGGTGCATTTCCTATCTTCAGGTGGGTAATATTACCCCATGCATCATAGTGTCTCTGTTCCAGCCTGTTTCCAGTCTGGTCAGTTACCGCCAGAATACTTCCTAGATAATCTTTATGCAAAAATTTATAAGAACCGCTGCTCTGTTCAAAGTTTTTCAAATATACAATATCAGATTCATATGGACTGCCTCCAATGTATAAAATATGCTTTTCCTGAGCCGACATAAGATCTTTTACCACTTCAAAACTACCATCCTCACTGTAAAATTTGGTATAGGTATCTTCCCATATTGGATTCTTTGCATTCTGTGTTAAAGAAGAGATATCAATCCTTTGTCTCATGTTTCCCAACCCGTATTCAAAACTGATACGCGATTTTTCTCCATTGATCTGGACTGGATCATTATTCTCATTATACACAACGGTCTGGATCAGGTCACCAGTATAGTTCTGTACCCCCGCAGTATTAAGAGTCATTCCTGTAGGGCGGTAAATTTTGGCTGAGTTATCAAACTTGATTTCCCCTACCTGATCATTTTGTTTGATTCTCCCTTTTTCATCATAGATATTTTTAGAGAGCTGGCCTGTTACAGGATTGGTCCAGTTCAAAAGCCTGTTATTATCGTCATAATTAAAGGATTCAATGATATTAAAGTCTCCTAAAGTCTTTCTGGATTTCAGCTCATTTCTGATAGCATCAAAGCCATACTGTATGTTCAGTACTGTCTGTTGGGGAGAAATATGCTTTATTTCAGTAAGCATTCCCGTGGCATCATTGTAGGTGTTGGTAATCACAGAAGCTCCTAGTGTAGCCTGTTTTACCTGTCCCTTTGCATTAGTTTCCTGAAGCTGCCAAAGCACCTTGTCATTTTGCTGGTCCTTAATTTGGTAAAGCTCTCCGTTCCAGTCATTGTAAATATTCTCTATATGAGCCTCGGTAACCATACCTGAAGAAGAGAGCTGTTTTACATAGGAAATTTCCCTTCCTTTATCATCATAGGTAATTCCTTTATTGACGTAGGTTCTTCCATTGTTATTCTCAATAGCAGAAACAACTCTTCCATAAGGATCATACTCATATTCCGTACTGTATGGAATCCCGTTTGCCGTACCCGATTTTTTGGTAAGCAAACCTTTCGTGTTATAAGCGAATGTAATGAGCTTATTTGTGGCTGTACCCCCATCAGCAGTAGAAAATTCCTTCTGAGAAATGAGCTGCCCCAGATTATTGTAAGAAAATTCCTTGGTTCCTTTAGGGCTGGTTGTCTTTTTCGCTTGTCCTAATCCGTCATATTCATATTTATACAGTCCGTTGGAAGGATCGTTAAATTCTGATTTCCTTCCCCAATGGTCATAAACTGTACTTACTGTGTTTTCAGCATACTGTGCCTTTACCTGTTCTCCGGCTGCATTATATGAAAACTTTACGGTTCCTCCCTTATCGGTGGAAGAGATTGTATTTCCTAAAGCATCTAATGTTTTGGAGATGGTTCTTCCGTAATCAGCAGTAGCGGTCTCCTTTACTGTTGTTGTGAACCCTGAGACGCTGGTTTCTGTCTGTTTCCCTGTAAATGCTGTAGCCGTTACTTTGGCAGGGTATACAGAATCATCATAGACAATAGTATTCCACTTACTGGCGCTTTGCCCCTCGAAATACGGTTCAGACTCTTTTGTTTTCCTTCCCAGAATATCATACTGGGTTTCCTTGGAAACATATTGTCCCTGCCCAAAAGCCTTAGTGGTTACCTTGTATACCTGTCCCAGCTTGTTGGTTAATGCTTTGGAGATATTTCCGTCCGCTTCGATTGTCGTAACAGTAACATTATCGTTTGCATCCCTGTCATAGGTATACACTGTTTTTCCCAAAAGGCTGTTTTCTGTAAGCAGAAGTTTTCCCCAATTATCATAGCTGCTCTTAACCGTATTTCCCAGAGGATCGGTCTCTGTAAGCACCTGCCCAATTGCGGTGTAAGTGATCTGGGTAGAGAGTCCCAGGTGATCTGTTCTCTTAATGACAAACCTTCCTGTAGGGTCATACTGTGAGCTGGTGGTACGCACCTGTGAATCTACACTGTTGGATAGTGTTTTTCCGGTGATGTTTCCAAATCCGTCATAAGCGTAGGTTTCAAGAAGGTATCCTGTATTATCCCTGTTCCATTTCTTAAAGGTCTTTATATGGTTATTTTCATACGTATATTCCTGTTTTCCCAACTGGCTGTCTCCGTAAGCCTGCTGGGTTTCTGTTTTAGATTTCAGACGGCCTATATAATACCCACTGCCATTGCCGGAAGGGTTATGATCATAAGCAAATACAGAAGTAGTAATTCCATAGGTATCATTAACCTTGGAATCTATTTTCAGCGGAAGATAATACTGTTCATAGATGATATTGTCTTCTTTAACCGTTCCGGTTAAGAAATCTTTCACTCTGGTTCTGGCTGGTAAAATGGCTGTCACCACCTTTGCTTTATCGGCATCAGGAACAGAAGTTACCTGCTGTCCGTTCAGGTGTTTAATAGTCTGGTAAACTGTCGATTTTAAGCTCAGAAGCTGGGTGTTATTTTCCGAAACATCCACCGGGAAAATATTTGCTTCATTAGCAGTCCTGATGGACCATTCTTTCACAGGAACCCCATCATTGAGCGGATCTGTTTCTACCCCTGTCCAAATCTTTGTATTTTCAAATCCATCAGCATACCAGGAGGAGCGTGCCATTTTTCTAAAGCCTGTAAGTCCTCTCCCCAGAATATTAGAAGCAAGCCCCCTGTACCTGAAATCCTGCTTTAACTTTTTGTCTGTTGTAGTACTTTGCGTCAGCTGGGAAACTACATACATTCCTGTAGACTGGTTAATCTCTACAAAAGGGTAGCTGAGCTGAGAAACATTGTCATATAATCCCGGATTGATACTTTTGTCCAGCTGTTTATAGGCAATATCTGTAGTGATTCCTCCCTGTGATATACTCTTTATTCTTCCAGCCTTTGCAATATCATAATATTCATGGGATATAAGACGCTGCTGGTCTCCAAGATCACTGCCATACCCCACAGCAGAACCCAGCGCCACTTTTCTAAGCATTGCTCCGGTCCACTGGTCAACCGGCAAGCCTATCAGATCCCTGGAATTAACGCCCACTTCAGCATTAACGCCATTGTTGTCAAGATAAAGCGTATAGTAGCCAACATCATAAAGGTAAACCCCATGTGAGAACTGATTTTCTGTAGTACCGTAACCACCTGTAGCAGAATAAATGGCCGTCTGAACATCAATACCTGTTAGATACTTGGCTGCATTATTGTTATCCTGTACAGAGGCTAAACTATAATACCTCGATGATTTAACTGAAATAACCTCCGCCTTTCCGTCATTGTTAATATCATAAGCGGCAAAAGTCCGTGGGTTGTGGATTGTGAAATAGGCACCATGTTGGTCCAGAAATCTTTCTGTGGGGGCTTTAAAGAGCACCTTTTCATAAGTAAAACCATTTCCTTTTGAAATATATTTATGCCAATATTCGGAAGTATTACTCTCAGGTAGCATCAGATCACTCAGACCGTCCCCATTAAGATCTCCCACAACTCCTTTAGCCCAAATGCCCTGAAGAGTTTCATTGTTGGCTGGATTAAACGGAGCGATGAAAGATTCATACTGTCCCTGGGAATTCTTTTTAAAAGTAATCAGTACAGGTTTCAAGTCCTGGCTTAGTTTCAGAAAGTCAAATACGCCGTCTCCGTCAAAGTCTCCCCCTTTGTAAAGGGTAAAGACATCCTTATCCATTTTATCATAATCAGGATAAAGCTCCAGCGGGTAATACCAGCCGTTACCCTGGACAGATTCATCAGGGTCCACTACATAATATCTCATCATGCTGGTGCATTCTCTCGGAAGTCTGTTAACAGGGTTTATATCTATAGGATGACACTCCCTGTCACTGAGTAGTATAACAAGCTCACTGAGCCCATCCCCGTTGAAATCTACAGCATTCATCCCTTTTACCGTAGTGACAATCCCGTTACCTATGGTTCCGGTGGTATAATCATAATCAGCAGCCGGTATGGTTTTGGTAAAATCCAGCACCAGGCTATTTCCTGAAAAGCTGTAAAAAGAAAACTGTAAATCTTTTGGGGTGGTGGTAGTAGTACCCGGAATTACTTTAAACCCTACAATTCCCTGCCTGTCGCGGATAACGCCTGACTTTTTTGTATTAACCGGTATAAAATCTTTCAATCCCTGCAGGGTACTGTTAATAAATATGGGATTCTCCGTAGTATAGGTAACGGAATAAAAATTTTTGTAAAGATATATTCCTGGCTGTGGAATTCTGGGAGAAGCTTGGGAATGGTATCTTAACAGGTCAAGATTGCCATCACCGTCAAAATCTCCCACTACATCATAATCCTTTTTAGGTTTTAAGGCTGTACTTATCGTAGAGGGCAATGAATCTGGTTCTCCTGACTTTTCATAAGTAAAAACTACCGGGTTGGCTTCTTCATTTTGACCGTTTGAAATGATTATCTTATCCACGTATCGGTATGAAGTGCCCTGAACATCTTTCTTATAAAAAATAGCGTATTTTTTGTACTGCTGCCCACCTGTAGAAACTACGACAGATTCCAGGAGCTTTGTCTGTTTATATTCAACGCCTTTGATGTAGGCGGTTTCACTTCTGGGCCTTGCCATAAAATTAAAATCTATAGCATTTACTCCCTGAGTACCCTGAGCTTCATTGCCGCCCCAGCTTATCTTTGTGATCACTGAGACATTATCAGCCAACGTATAGCTGTAATTGATATAATTTCCGTCAGTATCCTTTGCTTTTACAATATGATAGTCTATAGGCGTTCTCCCCTGGCTGTTTCCGGGGGCTGTTGCCCCGTACCACGACATAGAACCATCAGGAGAAGTTACTTCCCAATACTCAGGTCCCTGCCAGCTTTGCCCGGTAATTGTTCCTACAGATTTAATTTTAATATTGGAATATTTCTCTGTGACATATTCTGCTCCATCTTTGCCATATTCCCCGGATTTTAAAATTAACCTTTGCCCGTTAAAACTGTAATAATCTGAATAATCAAGCTGTACTCCTTTGGTAATACCGTCTTTTTCAAGGTTTTTTCCAACCCTGGAAATAGAAGAAAGACCTGTAATATTCCAGCCATAGCCTGCCAGCCCGTTTCCTCCACCACTTACATAGACAAGACTAATGCCGGGAGACATATTTTTAACACCCGGAGGAAGATCTATAGGAAGCGTATACTGAAGCTGTCCTGCACCCGTAACATCTATATTTCCTTTGGTATCATGAAATTTCGGAGCTGAGGTCTGAGAAAAACAGAATA
>NZ_JAYSDT010000034.1:0-41523 GCF_041914225.1 Chryseobacterium sp. | reverse complement strand
AGACAGAAATAATTAAAAAATTAAATATATTATGTCAGTAAACTTTAAACCATTGGCAGACAGAGTTCTGGTAGAGCCAATCGCAGCAGAAACTAAAACAGCTTCAGGTATTATTATCCCGGATACTGCAAAGGAAAAGCCGCAAGAAGGTACTGTAGTAGCAGTAGGTCCTGGTAAAAAAGACGAGCCTACAACGGTTCAGGTAGGTGACAAAGTACTTTATGGTAAATATTCAGGTTCTGAATTGAAGTTAGAAGGGAAAGATTACTTAATCGTAAGAGAAGCTGACTTATTGGGAATCATCGGGTAAGCATCTCGCTATTGGCTTCTGGCAAATGGCTTTTTATACATGAAAATTAATGTATGAGAGATTTTAAAAAGTTTGAGGTATGGCAATTAAGTCATCAGTTGACATTGAAAATTTATACTTCAACCGGAAGTTTTCCAAAAGAGGAAATTTTTGGACTCACCTCTCAAATCAGAAGATCATTTGCATCGATTGGATATAATATCTCAGAAGCGGCAGAATTCAGATAAAGAATTTGCCAACTTCATCAAATATTGCTCTGGGATCATCCAATGAAGCCGAAAACCAATTAATTCTCGCCAAAGATTTAGGATACATTCATGAAAATGATTACCAAAATCTTCTGGAAGAGTTGACAACATTAAAGAAAAAGCTTGTCACTTTGTGGAACAGGCTCAATGGAAATTAAAAATTAAAGTTAAACACGCGAATTGCAAAAGCTAAAAGCAAAAAGCAAGTCGCCAAAAGCTAAACAAACATGGCAAAAGAAATAAAATTCGATATTGAATCAAGAGACGCTCTAAAGAGAGGGGTAGATGCATTGGCTAATGCAGTAAAAGTAACTTTAGGTCCTAAAGGGAGAAACGTAGTGATCGAAAAATCTTTCGGTGCTCCACACGTAACTAAGGACGGTGTTTCTGTAGCAAAAGAAATCGAACTTGAAGATAAGGTAGAAAATATGGGAGCTCAGATGGTAAAAGAAGTAGCTTCCAAAACTAACGATATCGCAGGAGACGGTACTACTACCGCTACTGTATTGGCACAGGCTATCGTAAGAGAAGGTCTTAAGAACGTAGCTGCCGGTGCTAACCCGATGGATCTTAAAAGAGGGATTGACAAAGCGGTAACTGCTGTTGTGGAAAACCTTAAATCTCAATCTCAGGAGGTTGGAGATTCTTCAGAAAAAATCAAGCAGGTTGCTTCTATCTCTGCCAACAACGACGATACCATCGGTTCTTTAATCGCTGAAGCGTTCGGAAAAGTAGGTAAAGAAGGAGTAATCACTGTAGAGGAAGCTAAAGGTACTGATACAACAGTAGACGTTGTAGAAGGTATGCAGTTTGACAGAGGATACCAGTCACCTTACTTCGTGACAAACCCTGAGAAAATGTTAGCTGAACTTGAAAACCCATATATCCTTTTAGTAGAGAAGAAAATCTCTTCCATGAAAGAATTATTACCGGTTCTTGAGCCAATTGCACAAGGTGGTAAGTCTTTATTGATCATCTCTGAAGAAGTTGAAGGAGAAGCTTTAGCTACTTTGGTAGTAAACAAACTAAGAGGTTCTCTTAAAATTGCTGCTGTAAAAGCTCCAGGATTCGGAGACAGAAGAAAAGCAATGTTAGAAGATATCGCAATCCTTACAGGTGGACAGGTGATCTCTGAAGAGCAAGGTTTCACTATGGAAAACATCTCTTTGGATATGCTTGGAACTGCTGAGAAAGTAACCATCGACAAAGACAATACAACAGTTGTAAACGGTGGTGGTGACGAAGCGAAAATCAAAGGAAGAGTAGCTCAGATCAAAGCTCAGATGGAAACTACAACTTCTGACTACGACAGAGAAAAACTTCAGGAAAGATTAGCTAAGTTAGCTGGAGGTGTTGCTGTACTTTACGTAGGAGCTGCTTCTGAAGTGGAAATGAAAGAGAAAAAAGACAGAGTAGATGACGCCCTACACGCTACAAGAGCGGCTGTAGAAGAAGGTATCGTTGCCGGTGGTGGTGTTGCTTTAGTAAGAGCAATCTCTTCACTTGACAATCTTTCAGGATCTAATGCTGACGAAACTACAGGGATCAAAATCGTGAAAAGAGCAATCGAAGAGCCATTAAGACAAATCGTTGCCAACGCAGGCGGTGAAGGTTCTGTAATTGTTGCTAAAGTAGCAGAAGGAACTGGAGACTTCGGATACAATGCAAAAACTGACGAGTATGTTCACATGCTTGAAGCAGGTATCATTGACCCAACTAAAGTAACAAGAGTTGCCCTTGAAAATGCAGCTTCTGTATCTGGAATGCTTCTTACTACTGAATGTGTAATCACTGAAGTGAAAAAAGACGAACCAGCAATGCCAATGGGTGGTGGAATGCCAGGAATGATGTAACAGCGTAAGCTAAGACAATCTAATATACTAACCGTTCTACTTGTAGAGCGGTTTTTTGTTTGGATTATGGTTTTCCATAAGGAAATAGTATATTTATACTTTATATTTAATGATTAAAAATAGATAGCTAAAATCAAAACAGAATTGGCGCAGTATCTATTGTCATTATTGACGCAATGCGTAAATTAGAAAGTTAGTGGCAAGTAAAGCCAAAAAATCGCAAAAAACAACCAAGAATGAATAAACTAGATTTGGAATACAATTCAACATATATAAGTCTAAATCTTATTGATGAATTAGATTATATAATTGGCGGATATGATAAACCAAATATTACTTTTATTTATACTTTAAACACTTTTATAGAATCATTTATACTAAATAGTAAGTTTTATATTTCCGATCAAGAATTTAAACATTTAAATATTGTTTCTAAATCTATCTTCCCCAATGGAAGACCAATTTTAGAATTAATAACAAAAACAAAATGCTTAAGTGCAATTGGCGGAATTGGAAATAATATAGGACAAGTCGTAAGTATTGGCAAATTTGATCCAAATAACCCAACTACTTATCAAGAAAGGATTCAAGAATTCGTTGAAAAAGGTCTAGATACTAAAGATTCAAGAGAAAAGTATTTAAAAATATCAACTTTGAATGAGGACGTTGAAAAATTATCTTTTTTAAATATTGGCAGAGTTGAAGATGGATTTGTTGCTCTTGTAAGCCATAACTCGCCTCAAAACTTTTTCAATAAATTAAATGAAGTAACGTATTACAGTAATGTTCAAGCAACACTTCCCTATTATTGCTATAAAAATCAATTAAATAATTTTCAAAACAGAGGTTTGGGGAAAGAAATCATTACAAAATTAACAGATGTTTTTGAATCAAAACAAGCTCAAATTAATAAGTACTTTGGATATACGAATCAACATATTCCACCCTTAGTAAATATTCTTTTAAGTCAGTGTAATAGTATTGATGATATTCCAAACAAAATTTTCCAATTGAGAGAAGATTTTACACAATTAAGAAAATCATTAACGAAATATGAAGCGCAATTAAGTGAAGCCCCTTCCGAACTCCCTCCAGCCACTTAATCAAGGGGTTCCAGCCCCTTCCATAAGCCCCTACAGCCCCTTGGGTAAGGAGGTATCTCCCCTTCAGAACGGCCTGTACCCCCTTATACAACCCCATATAACCACTTCACAAAGCCTCTCCACCCCCTTCCATAAGTCCCTTTACCCCTTGGATAAGGGGCTATACCCCCTTCATGAACCCCCTCTACCCCCTTAGGGAAGGGGGTAACTGTACCTGCAGAAATATAAAGCGTGAATGAAATCAACCGTTTTTTAGAAAAAATAACCTGATGCCTGTCTGAATAAAGCATTTTAAAAATTCTCTCCAACTTTTTCTTATCTTTAAACCACGAATATGCTATTAAAGACTGATCCGGAAAATAAACCTGAATCACTGAAAGTATAAAACAGAACCCAACACTAAAACCCATACCATTGAAAACAAAATTATTATTCCTGTCATTTTTGAGTTCACTGCTGGCTCACGCGCAAACCCTTAATTTTAAAAGTCTCGCCAACATGTCGGTAGGCAGAGGAGCCACAACCAGTGTAATTGTTGATGATAATATATACGTGATCAATGGATATCAGGAAAGCGGAGGCAATGCCAACTATATTGAAAAATATAATATTACTGATAACAAATGGAGTGTTCTCAATTCTATTCTAAGTCCCAAAAAATTTGCTAATTCGGAGACTTATGATAATAAAATTTATATTTTTAACGGTTGGGGAAACAGCCATCTTGAAATTGTAGACCTTGCAACCCTTAAAGTAACGAAGGGTGCTGTTAACCGTTCCTATACCGGCAATGCAGGTTCTGCCATCCATAACGGGAAAATATATGTGTTTGGCGGAAGCGGGCTCAATGGCGCTGCAACCACTTCCTTTTCCAACAGGTTCCAATATTATGATATTGCTTCCAATACATGGCATCCATTACCGGATATGCCCACAGCCAGAGAAGCAAAGGGCAAAATTGTGAATGATAAGCTTTATGTCATTGGCGGCTTTAACGGTACCTCATCCCGCCTGATCAATATCTACGACATCAACACCAACCGGTGGACCGATCAGATTACGATGCCAGCCGGGATATCAGGACATTCGTTAGCGGTATCCGGTGATAAGATTTTTATTGCAGGAGGCTATAATAATCAGACTTTTCTGGCCTATTTTGATACGGCAACCAATAAATTCCATCAGCTGTCATCCAATATGATCCCCAGGAGACACGCTGCAACGGAAGTATACAATGATAAATTATACATCATTGGCGGAAGCACAACTTCTGTAACCAAATCAGCTATTAAAAGCTTACAAGCAGCTGATATTTCTGAAAGTGCGCTATCTTCAAATGCAGCCGGTGAAGACCGTGAGACTAAAACAAAAGTCTACACCAACGCATCCAAAGACGGTTTCATCATCAGCAATAAAATAACAGCAATCAATTTGAATTTACCGTGTACTCTTTAGATGGAGAAGTGGTCAGCAGAGGCTTTGCCTATTATAACAGAAATATAGATTTATCTAAAGTACAGCGCGGAACTTATATTTTCAGTTTTAAAGATGAGAAAGGGGTTTTGCAGAAGATTAGAATTGTAAGATGATGCCAAATGATACATCTCCGTATAGATAAAATTAAAGAGAAATGGGCCAATGAAAGTATAAAGCTTAACCCGCCTGCAACACCGGAAGCTATAAAAGCAGTTGAAGAAATCATTGATTTTCAGTTTCCTGATGATTTTAGAGAATTTTATTTAAATCTGGATGGATTTGCAGATTCGGACTGGACTAAAAATATGTTTTCTATCTGGTCATTATCAAGAATCCTAGAGGAATATCATCATGAGAAAAACAAGAGTTTCATTGTATTTGCAGACTATCTGATTAACTCGCATCATATCGGCTTTGTGAAAGGAAAGAAAGGTGTGTTCAAAAACTATGGTGAGGTGCCGGAATTAATTGCTGATACTTTTTCTGAAGCAATCCTTCTTATCAATTCGGATGCAGATATTTTGTATTAATATAAGTTGAACCATATGGACATATATTCTAATTCGTAGATTTGAAAACTAATAACCGTACTATGACTGCTCAGGAACTTGAATTATTATTAACAGAAAGAGCCCGGACATTTGACCTCAGACAGAAAGCATTTGACACTCTCCACAAAATACTCTCCGAAGACCCTGACGAATTGATAGGAGGTTTCGCACCCAATGAAATTACCTTCCTGTTTGATGGCTATCAATATCTGATTGAACAGCGATATATTGAACCATTTATCAGAGCAAGAATAGGTATATATGTGGAAAATGACATGTATCTTAGAAATTCAGAATCCATCGGATATTATGATCTTGAAATGGATTTTGATGGAGAAATAGTAGATGCCTGGTTTGTTATCGAAAAGGAGAAATACCTGAAAGATATCGGAATCATATCCTATTTTCAGGAGATGAACAAAAAGATGCCTTCTCACTATTTAAAAGGAAATCATGGTGAATATGAATTTGTTTCTTACATATCCTTAATCGGAATGTTATTCATCAGCAAAGAATTCGAAAGTGCCGGAGTATTCGTCAACAAAGCAAATACTTATCTGAAAACCGATGGCAAACCTTTACCTGATAAAGATTACTTAAAGGAATGCAGATATTTCCTGAAAATAATAAGCCGCTACCTGATAGAAAACAACCTGATCAGTGAAGAATTGAAACAAAGTTTAGAAGAGAAACATGAAAAGTAAAGCCTTCATTTTTTTATCCCTTCAACTTTCCCTTATATTTGTTTCCATAACGGTCTGAGCAATGAGGAGGACATAAACCAAGCAAAAAAATATGCCAACAAAAGAAGAATTCTGGGACAGGAAAAAGAAATTAAATGATGATTTTTTCGTAATGGGTTCCCTGGCAAATCCGGCCACCGAAGAACAGATTACAAGGTATGAAGAAAGTACAGGTTTTACATTCAGTGAAGATGTTAAGGATTTTCTGACAACATTTGGCTCCCTGATTTTTGAGGTTAAAGAAGAAATATGGAAACGGCCCGAGGAATTTGATGTTCTTCCAGCCTGGAAATTCGGATACGGCTTTTTCGTGTACGGGCTTTCACAGGACGAAGAAATGCCTTCATGGATGGGTTTTGAAGAGAAACACGCCGAAGCTCTTGAATGTAAAGACAAGCCTCTGGGCCAGCTATTTTTCAAACGCAGCGGAAATCTGTACAGAGCTTATACAGACAACGGAATCATAAAAATTGAGTATGACAAATATGACGAGGAAGATTATGAAGTATTTGAAGGAAATATTTATGATTTTTTAATCAAAGAAATTGACAAATTAGAAGAAGATTATCAGGAATATATCAACGAAGGAAAGTCGTGATCTGAATATGAAAAAAGCATTTGAATTTCTTAGCCATTTAAAAGAAAATAACAACCGGGAATGGTTCGCCAGGCACAAATCTGAATATGATGTCATTGTAAAGGAAAATAAAGTTTTATTTACTCAGATCTATCATGAACTTCAGGAACATGATCAGCTCAAAGGAATGCATATTTTCAGGATTTATAATGACGTCCGTTTTTCCAAAAACAAAGCTCCCTATAAAACCAATTTCGGAGTGGGATATTCCCGTTCGAAGCCTATGCTGAGAGGCGGATATTATATTCAGCTGGAACCTGGAAACAGTTTTGTAGGAGGCGGATTCTGGGGCCCGGAGGCCAAAGATCTGCTTCGTATCCGTAAAGAATTTGAAATAAGCAGTAAAGAAATTGAAAAAATTATTTCCGATACAACTTTCATCAAATATTTTGGAGAACTTAAAGGAGACGCTGTAAAAACGGCACCTCGTGGGTTTGATAAAAACCATCCGGCTATTGACCTGATCAGAAAAAAACAATTCCTGGTGATGCGGAAATTTACAGATAAGGAGGTTCTGTCAGACAGCTTTCATAAGGAAGCCATCCAGACCTTGCTTGCCATGCGGTCCTTTTTCGATTATATGAGTGAGGTACTGACTACGGATATGAATGGGGAACCTTTATTTTAACAATCATAAGTTTTTTATGTACTCTATATAAGAACAGGAAAGTTAAAGAATGTAACACATTCTGAATCTAATGATCAGGTAAAAAGTAATGTTAAAATACAACTAAAAAAGGATATTAACTCTATATAAAACATGCTCCGATAAAGTCATGAAAAAAATGTCTTCATTCATTTTTACTGCTTTTATATTATTGAGTTGTACTGAGAATTCTCAAAAAACAAAATCAATGATTTTCGCAGTTTTACACTTCAGGCTCCTAAAGGCTGGAGCAAGCTGGAGCCGAATGCGTATGATAGCAATGCTGGAATTATTGTCACAAAAAATAATGATTCTATTTTTTATGATTACGGACCTTATTCAAATTCTCTTGAGCAGCTTTCAACTCCTGTTATCAGCAGAAAAGATTTGAATGAACTTTTAAAAGTAAATCCAGACGCTGATACTACATTATTTATTATTCTCAATGAAAATGAGAATCAGGAAAATTTCATCAAAAGTAAAATAACCTATAAAAAAATTGATGGATATAAGGCAAAAATATTGGAGCCCAAACAAGTGGGAAAAGGAATTACAGGTGTTTATATCGACAGCCTCAAGACTGAATCGATAGGAAAAATCAGATTCAATCTATATGGTACAAATCTGAAAAAAGAAAATCAGGTAGAACTTTTAAAAGCCATTCAGACATTAAATTTTGCAAAATAATATTCAGGACACAAAAAAAATCAAATTCTCTTTTTTTGGTATTTTGCCCCAATTAAAAACAACCAATGAAAATAAAAATCCTTCTCCTTATTTTATTCATCACCAATGCTGTTAAAGCGCAAATCACTGAGAAAATAACCATTCCCAATGGTGTGGTGTATCATTATGCTGAAAACATCATCAATGATAAAGCTAAAAAACTACTTACTGAAAGCCTTACGAAAACAACCAGCTATGATATATTGGGAAATAATTTAATTATAGGGCCTACACTTTGGAAAAGGTTTAAGAATATTGAAAGCTTAAAAAGTATCCCTGATAGTCTGATTTTCCATATAGATGATGCAGAAATTGAAGGAAAAATGGCCAAAAAGCTGGATGACTCCAAAAAAATATGGAATGAATTTAAAAAAGAGGTTTCCGGAAATTATCAGATAAGAAAAGCTAATGAAGATGAATTAAAATATTACTGGTCTACCATCTCATTTGATATTCAAGAACCTTTGTTTATCATACAAACCGAAAACCATTATTACATTATCAACTTTCTGAAGGAAAAGCTAAAATTATTCTGGCTTGATGAGTTCCCGTATAAAAATTCTTACAGCAATCCTATCGGTAATGAAACTTATAAAACGGATGGAACTATTAAAACATATAAAAATGGTAATGAAGTGTATGTTACGGATAAAGGCAACAAAGAAACTAAACTTGAAAAGGTCATATTTCTGTCCGGCGATTCGGAATTAAAGGCTAATTCTTCCTTTGAGGATATTAAATCTGTTATTGAAAAAACCAACAAAATTTTTGAGAATTTGTTTAAAAACTCCAAAAGTGAAGGAAAAATAATGGTTCAATTTGAATTAGGAAAAAAGAAAAACGATGTTCAGTTTGCGGTTAAAGATGACCTGGACCTGGAGATTATGAAAGAATTCGAAAAACAGATAAATAAAGAAAAATACCCCAATTCAAAGAAAGACACCGTAAAGTTCCAATTGATTTATAAAGTTAATTCTTACGATGATACGGAATAAACTATCTCTTATTCTATTTTACTGTAGCTTATTTGTAATTTAGCCAATCTAAAAAACAAACCATGAAATTCTACATTTTATTATTTCTTCTTTTTATGGCAGGTATAGTAACCGGGCAGAAAAAAGAATACCCATTCATCAAAAAAGGAGATTTTCCCGAAGGCATTTATATGACTTTAGAAGATGTTTTAAACAAAAAACCGTCTTCCACTGAAGAAGTATATTTCAAAGCCTGTAAAAAGTGTGATTCTCTTGATCTGCCGGAAAAGGCTTTTTTTTACTTTAAAGAAAAGAATAAAAGAGTAAAATTTCCGCTAGCCGTTTCACATAAAGGAGAGATGTATTTCCAGACTTATAGAAAATATACCAACAAAGAGGACAAGGGATATGACCCGGATCAATATTCAAGATTTTGTAAAGTGCTGAATTACGGGAGGTTCATTTATTTCGAAGAAAATATGAAAGGCTTATGGTCCAAAGCATTCTTAGGAGCATTAAGTCCTCTTACCTACTCTATCAATGGCAAAACCAAAGGAATTGTTTTAGATTTGGACAACAGGGAATTTAATATCCTGCAAAATTGTGATGATCTGAACGATTTTTTATCAACACATGACATTCCGGAGATTCAATGTAATTCAGAAACCTTTACGATTGGGGACCTGAGGGCAAAAATTGATGAAATCAATCAGCCTTACCGCCAGCCTGTTTTACAAAATTAATTTTATTCCATTGAAAACCAGCTTTTCACTTCCTATGATTTTGTATAAATGTTTCTGCCTGCAAATGCAACACTTGATTCAAAAAAATAACTTTTCAATACACGTCTGAAATATGAAAAAGTTAATCGCAGTTACGTGTCTGGTATTGGTACTGACTCTTTACAACTACCCTGTTTATGACGACAAAAAAATTACATTTGCCATTATTTTTATTTGTTTTGTGGTTCTTGTATTTTCAGTAGCAAAACTGTATTATCCCGAAGAGAAAGATTATGATTCATTTGAAAAGGAAATGGATAAACAGCATGAATATGACGGGATTTTTCAATACACAGAAAAAGGGTTTTATATTAAGCAAAATAATAACTCTGAATTTATAAAATGGGATGAAATTATTTCAATATATTTTTTTAGTGTCCCAACTCCATTCAGTGATAGAAAACAAACCGGGCTTGAAATCATTACGGGTAATAAAAGCTATGAATTTGATTATAATGTAACACCGGGAATCGTAAAATTAGAAGATCAGCTTTCCTTAAATCTTCCAACCTGGGATATAGATTCTCCAATGGTCAGAATTAATAATTTCGGGCTTGAGAAAACAAAGTTATATGAAAAAAAATAGTTCTAAAGATAGATGATTATGCCCACCATCATTAAAATAAAAAACAAGGCTGTGACCATTATATTGGGCTTAGGTTTACTCCTGCTCACTTTTATTATTCTGATTATTATTCCTCTTTCAAGCCTTCAGGGAGAAAGTATCTTTTTCATTTTAAATTATATTTCATTTGCCACTCCTTTTATAGCTTTTTTTATACTGTTCCTGTATATCTGGTTATGGAACACCTTCGGAAAAACAATACTTACCATTGACCCTGAAAAAGTAACTGTCCAGTATAAAAACAAGCTGTTTACAAAACCTAAAACTTATCTGAAAAAAGAAACTGATCAGATTTTAGTAAAAGATTTTCAAGTGGAAAAATATAAATTCGGGGTTCGCTATCACTTTTCTCTGAGCGGATCTACATATTCTGTTGTTCTTATACAGAAAGACATTGAAACCAGAATGGTAGACTGGATCACCGAAACCAAAGCCATTGTAATAGCAAATGAAATAAAAAATGTTTGGCATTATTAATTCCCCGTCTGCACAATAAATATTTTCTGCAATAGCATGTAACAATATCACACTTAAAAGTGTCTTATTATAAAGAAAACGAAATCTATTGTAACCGGCTTCGTTTTATTATATTTTTTGTTCTTTTCTCACAGAACTCAAAAAAACTGGAACGGCTGTTTTTCAACTTGTCCGATGCTATACAACCATGATACAGTATCAGGAAATCAAACCCATAAAATTGCCATTTGTAAGTAAAAAATACACATTTTCAAACCGTTCTGAAAATAGAACGGTTTTTATTTTTAATATCCATTGCTGTTTTTTATTATTTTTATCTCACACAAAATCAAACCACAAAATATATTTTATGCCTCATTTTATTATAGAATGTTCACAGGGTATTCTTCAGCAGAGAACACCTGATGAATTACTGGATGCCATTTATGAAACAGCTGATGCAACAGGTCTGTTTGCTCCCAATGATATTAAAGTAAGGCTCCAGCCCTATCAGTATTACAGATTAGGTGCAGGTAAGAAAAATTTCCTGCATGTGTTCGGATATATTATGGAGGGACGCACTCCAGGACAAAAAGCTGACCTTTCCAGACAGATCACCAGCCGACTTTCTGAATTGCTGCCAGACATTTCCTTTCTTTCTGTCAACATCAGTGATTTTGAAAGAGCAACATACAGCAACAAAGCACTCATCAATCCTGAAAATTCAGATCAGGACCGACATTTCGGATTGTAGCATCATTTCTCAAACCCAATAAATATAATATTATGAGCTTAAAAGCATTAGTCAGCAAAAGTGTACAGTACAACAACTGGGTGGTTAACAAATATATTGACTGGCTATCCACAAAGTCAGATGAACAACTGAACCAGGTAACCATTTCAAGCTTTCCTACGATCTTAAAAACCCTGCATCATATCTGGCAAACGCAGGAATACTGGTGGAGCCACATTTCCGAAAATAATGATTTTGATTTTACCAAAACGGCAGAAGTTACCAGCAAAGAGGAGGTGTTCAATGCCATAAAAAACAATTCACAAAAACTGGTAGATTATGTGGAAAGCTTGTCTGAAGAGGATCTTTCTAAAAATGTAAAGATAGAATCCCAATGGTTTCAATGTGACTTTTCCAAATATGAATATATCCAGCATGCTATTCTTCACGGCACCTATCACAGAGGACAGATTGTAACAATGGGAAGAAATATCGGAATAACAGATGCACCTATGACAGATTTTAACTTCTGGAATATTTATAAAGACAAGTAAGAAAGAACACAATTTTGTGGATAAGTCGAAAACTAAATCTCAAGACATCTACAGACTACAGGTAAATAATTGATTTAAAACTATTTAAACCAAAACATATATTTATCCACATATTTAAATATTTGTGGATAACTTTTTATATTCCAATTTACCTTTGTGGATAAACTATGGATAAGTTTTTTCAACCATTGAAAACAATACAATAACGTTCTATAATTCAATAAATTAAAAATAAAATTACTTTTTGTGGAATTTTCAGCATAGAAAAGTCTGTGGATAAGTTATATGAATAAGTTATCCACAGTTACATCTTCATATATTCATCTTTCAAAATTTGAATAATGAACATTTATTCATAATTCATTATGAGTATTTTTTTATAAATTGCAGCAAAAAACAAATCACCAAATAAAGAAATAAATAACACAAAACAATTATATTCAAGTAATTAAGAATATATTTACAAAAACTAACTACAGATATGCTAACGATTCTTATTTATTATTCCCGATTAAATAAAATCTAAATAATCATTATATACACATCTTCACAAAAAAACCGCAACACTATGATGAAAAAGTTATCCACAAATGAAAACAGATTGAATAACTTAATAATCCCTCATTTAAATGACAACAACAGACATCAAAGAAAACATCATCCCTTATCTCGGGGAAACTGCACCGTACATTTCCATCCCTGAAAGTATTATTTATAACGGAAGCAGGATGGAAGCTGAAATTTCAGATTATGATTTCAGCAATGAAAATTTTTCAAAACTGATAAAGATATTATCTTCATTAGGAAGCTGTAACCTTTACAGACTTTTAAATACTTCCTCCAGAGACCCGATTTATTTTATGGGTGAAAAGGTGAGAATAAGGCAGCTTTCCTATAGAAAATCAGATTCTGCCTCCATTACCTGCGAGAGCTTCCTGGAATCCAAAAGAAAAGGTAAATCTTCACTCCTGATGAGAGACAATCACTCCGGGGAACCACTCTACTCTTTCGAACTCGATTATCATATCATTGCGAAAGATACGTTCAAACTTTTTTATAAAGACTACTTCAATGATGCTCCTGTGGAATATTACGATGAAAATCTTCCCGAAGGCACAATTACAATAGAAAATGAACATAAATTTAACGTTTTACTCAACCCTTTTACATCTAACCAATGTAAAGGTCATTTTGAAAATTATCCTATTGTACCTTCTGTTTTTATTATGAATTGTACATTAAGGGTTAAGGGAAATCCTTAATTTCATGGGAAATACCGGCACATATGAAATAGACAGCCTGGAAGGTTTTGCTACCAGGGCTATGCCGACAGGAATAGAGTACAGGATTGAAATTTCTCACCAGCAGTTTTTAAAGAATATTATTTTCTACAAATGTGAAATAAAAGATCTCCTGGGAACACCACCTTATGCCATTATTATAGTCAACCTGAGATCAACTGATAAAAAATAAATTTCGCAGCCCTGTATTTGAATACAGGACTGCTTTTACCACTAAAATCATTAAAATTCTTGCAGCCTTTTTGTAAATTGGGCTAAAATACATCAATTACTCATCGAAATGGAAAAATATGCAATCTCATCAGATGGCCGGAAAATTCATTATAAAGAATCAGGCAACGGAAATACGACTTTACTTTTTGTCCACGGATGGCTTGGCAACACAGAGTGGTGGGCTGATCAGCAGGAATATTTTGCCAACCGGTATCATATTGTACAAACAGACCTTGCAGGACATGGAAAATCTGATTCATCCAGAAAAGAATGGACAAGTGCCCGATATGCAGATGATATTAAAGCTGTTGCCGATGCCGTTCATTCGCAGGAAATAATTCTTGTGGGTCATTCCATGTCCGGAGCTTATGTTTTGGAAGCTTCTTTACAAATTCCGGCTGTAAAAGCTATAATTCTGATAGATACATTAAAAAACCTGGACGAATCATTTACCGAGCAGCAAACTGAAGAAGTGCTCTCTCAATACAGAAAGGACTTCAAATACACTGTGGAAAACTTTCTGCCGCAATTTTTATTTGCAGAAGGAACTCCACCTGCTGTAAAAGAAAGGGTACAGCGTGAATTCCTTCAAAATGAACCTGAATTGGCAATCAATGCTCTGTGGCCTTTATATAAAACAGACTTCAAAATAATTGCAAAACAGGTTCAGGTACCCGTTATCGCCATTAATTCAGATGCTTCTCCCACGCATTTGGAAAACAACCGAAAATATCTGAAAAACTATGATTATGTAACCATTGAAGGCGTTGGGCATTATCCTATGCTGGAAAAGCCGGAAGAGTTTAACAGGATACTTGATCAGGTCATAAAAAGATTAGACTAAAAAGCTATTAAACAATCAATATGCAGAATACCCGAATTTTTGCAATGCCTTTTGCAAGTGTTTATCCACATTATATTCAAAAAGCAGAAAGAAAAGGACGCACTAAAGAAGAAGTTCACGAGATTATATTCTGGCTTACCGGATATAATGAAAAAGAGCTCCAGGAAATATTAGATCATAAAACAGATCTGAAAACATTTTTCGAAAAAGCCCCTCAGATCAATCCGAATGTTTCACTGATCAAAGGTGTCATTTGTGGATATCGTGTGGAAGACATTGAAGATGAACTGATGAGAAACATCCGCTATATGGATAAACTGATTGATGAGCTGGCAAAAGGAAAGAAGATGGAGAAAATATTAAGAAAGACCTGAAGATAAATTCTGAATAACCTTAAAAACACTTCCGCTACTAACTTTATAAAATCTGAAAATCTCTTTTCCAATTCAAAAAACTTCCCGAAATTAGCAGCCTGTGCGTTAAATATTATTCAATGAAATAAAAATTTAAATTACAACATACAGCAAAACTTAGTATAAGTTTTCTTCGGGGCAGGGTGAAATTCCCTACCGGCGGTTACAGTCCGCGACTCCTTTCTTTTGAAGGGACTGATCTGGTGAAATTCCGGAACCGACAGTTAAAGTCTGGATGGGAGAAGAAAATGAGATGATCAGTAAGATTCCTTATGGGCTCTTATTGTATCATATTTCATTTCCATGTACCGAAGACTATTTTAACTTTTAAAAGTAAAATAACATGGAAAAATTATTGGAACAATTCGGAGCAAACTCCAGAGAACGTGTAGAAAAAGCACTTGCAACGTTACAACAGGGAAAAGGTATTCTTTTAGTAGATGATGAAAACCGCGAAAATGAAGGCGATATCATCTTTCCCGCTTCCACAATTACAGAACAGGACATGGCACTTCTGATCCGCGAATGCAGCGGTATCGTTTGCTTATGCATTTCTGAAGAAAAAAGCCGCCACCTCAACCTTCGTCCGATGGTGGAAAACAACAGTTCAAAAAATCAAACCGCATTCACAATTTCCATTGAAGCCAGAGAAGGCGTAGAGTCTGGTGTTTCAGCCAAAGACCGTGTCACAACGATCAGAACAGCTGTAGCATCAGATGCACAGGCAGAGCATATTGCAAGTCCCGGCCATGTTTTTCCCCTGATCGCCAGAAAAGGTTGTGTATTTGAAAGACGCGGTCATACCGAAGGCAGTGTAGATCTTGTAAAAATGGCTAACCTGGGTGACGATGCTGTACTTTGTGAACTGACGAACGAAGATGGCTCTATGGCAAGACTTCCTGAAATTGTGGACTTTGCCAACAGAAAAGGGATGAGTGTCGTAACCATCGAAGACATTTATGCTTACCGTAAAATGGTAATAAGCAATTAGACCTAAACATTTTTAACGCACAGAGCCGCCTGTTGATATGATCAGCAGGCGGTTTTTTCAAATATTCAATTAAAAACAAAATAAATTAACATTTGAATACTATTTTTTAATTATTTTTAACAAAAATTTCTGACTATGAAAAAATCTTTACTCCTTTTATTAGGAGCATCTGCCATGTTCTCTGCGCAGATCACGCTTACAAAAGCAGCCAATGACCCTATTGCCGGGAATGTTGTTAATTACAATATTGTAAACGGAGGTGTAAATAACTCTGCAACTGGTGCTAATGCAACATTTTCAAATGGAGGGCTTACGATGGGAGCTTCATCACAGACAACCTATTTGACGCCCACTTCTGCTGAAATAACAACTTTTCCTGGTTCAACCATTAAAATGTTAGATGGAACAACAACTGTTTATTACAAAGCTTCATCTACCAAACTGGAAATCACAGGAATTGTAAACCCTCAGGCCACCTTAAACTTTAGTGTGGACAACGGTACTTATATCAGTTATCCACTAACTTACGGGCCAGCACAAAACGACACAGCCAAAGGAACCTTCTCTTCATCTTCCGCCAACGGATTGTTCAGCGGTACAATGACTGCCATTGCTGATGCGTACGGAACCCTGATTATAGGAAATCAGACGTACAGCAACGTGCTTAGAGTAAAATATACACAGAACTTTAACCTGTATCCGTCTTTTGATGTTACTTATTCCAACCCTATCGGGACACTTACCAATACTGCTTATGCTTATTACGATGCTTCTCACAGATATGCGCTGCTAAGTTCCACAAGCGGAAATATCAGCATTCCTTTGTTGAGCATCAATCAGACAGTAGCCACTGCATTGGCTTTAAATGAAACATTTTTAGCAACCGGCAATGCCGTGAAAAAAGAAAACTTAATGGTTTATCCTAATCCTGCACAGGACTTTATCGGATTCAAAGGAAATACGGATAATTATTCCAAAGCAAATATTTACAGCCTGGATGGAAAGCTGGTTAAAACTTCAGATATAAAATCCGGAAACGTACAGATCTCAGACCTTCCGCCAGCGTCTTACTTCATTGAAATCAGCGGAAAAAATGCTGCAGACACAAAGAATACAAAATTCATCAAGAAATAACAAAAGCAAAATCCCCGCTCCTACAAGTGAGCGGGGATTTCTTATTAACATTCAAATTAGCCTCTAAAAAGTTGCCGCAGGAGCCGTTTCATTATTAAGCTTTCTCTGCATCTCCGTTTTTTTCCCTTTTGAAAAATCATAGCTGAGCCCCAGTATAAACATCGATTTATTGTTCATAATCTGAGTATGAACTCTATAATCTACCAAGCTTTCGGGTAAACTTTTTGTTTTGTATTCCGAAGGCATTCCTATCCAGTACATCCCTGTGGAAAATGTCCAGTTTTTATGTTTATAACTGACAAAAATATTATTCTGGTTTTCGTTTGTATTCAGGAAAGCCCCGCTAAGGCTGTACACCGGAATATTAAACTGATATTGTACAGAAAAAGATTTATACTCCGAAGAAACTACAAAATAATTTCCTAAATAATCATTTTTAATCAAAGCACCGGTACTTGTCTTCACAGTTTCAGAAGTAGGTGTGATCACAGCTTTTACTACAAGCAGACTGTTTCCGAAAGGTTTATAAGATCCTGTAAGCTGTACGCCATACCGCTGTCCGTTTTTACCATTTTCATAAGTGAGTGCATAGCCTCCCAATACGTCATCCTGAACATAATACTGATTGATTATCCTGTTGGTATACCGGTAAAATAAACCTGCATTAAAGTCAAAATATTTATTATTAAAAGAATAGGTCAGGTTATTGGAAAATACCTGTTGAGATTCTAAGAAAGGATTTCCTCTCTGAACAACATTGGGTGCCAGTTGTACCACATTACTGCTCAAAGCATTACTCCACGGGCTCACCGGATTGTAACTGGATGTAAAACGAAGATTCTGATTGTTTTTAATCTGATACGCTAAAATAACTTTCGGGGTAAAAGTCCATTCATCAAAAGTATTCTCTGCACTTTTGTTGTGAATATTCGTAAGACCTGCACCGATACGATAGCTGAATTGATCAATTTTTCCAGAAAATTCTGTATAAAAATACTGCTCCAGATAATTAACGCTGTACTGGGAATAGCCGGCAAGGTTATTGAGGTCGTTGGAAATGGAGGACCTTGAAATACGGTATCCGGATGAAAGCTTTCCTGCCTTGAAATCATGGGTATGTGCCAGCTCCCCTACCAGGCTCGTCTGCTTTGCTTTCAGCATCATATCATTATCATACACTGACAGACCTGAGGCTACAATCCACTCGCTGGCTGTTTCGGAAGTATTGGTAGTATAGTGAGATCCTACTACATTAATGCTCAGCTCATCTTTTTCACCAATCTTTTTCGAATAGTAAAGATCCAGCTTGGGAATTACATAATCTGAACCATTATTTTTAAACATTGCATGTTCCTCTTTCAGGGCATCTTCAGTAAATACACTCTGCCCTGTTCCTTTTGAAAACCTGCTGAAAATATCCATATTCAACTTGGCCTGAAAAGCATAATCATCAGGAACCAGCCTGGTGTAACGCAAGGCAATATTCTGGAAAGTATAACCGAAATGATCCTTCCTGTTTTCGTCAGAACGGTAATGTTTACCGTTCAGCTGATAATCATAGATACTGTTTACCCTTCTGTCATTATAATCCCTCAGATTCAGGGAATATTCCAACCCAAAATTATTTTTTCCTTTTGTATAATCGGCATAGGCAGATCCATTCACAAAACCTGTATTCAAAACTGTGGAAACATCAGCTCCAAATACATATCCCGTTTCCGTAGACCTTGTCAGAATATTAACTACAGTATCAGCTCTTGTTGCCCACCTTGCCGGCGGTATATCATAATATTCCACCTTTACCACTTCACTGGGTGCTACACTCCGGATCTGCATATCCGTATAAGAAATAATGTCGTTCCCCCTTTTGTACTGGTAATTGTATTCGCTACAGGATCCAGCTGTAATTCCGGAAGGGTGCGAAGGAGATCTTTTGCATACCGGGCTTTTTCCAGAGCCTCCTTATCAAAAGTATAAACGGCTTTATCCGCAAACTGTTTTTTCCGCTGAGATTTTAAAATAACTTCCTGAATTTCTTTGGCCGCCGCTACATCAGCCGTATCACTTTTCTTCTCCTGAGAAAATATGAGAGTTCCGCAAAGGAAGAAAATGGTATATATAGTTTTTTTCATTTCTGAAGATGAATTATACTATTAGGACAACCCATCTCCGATGTTTATTACATTTATAATTGCAACTCATTAAAAAATTTGATAATTTTCCATTTAAATTCTAATTATTATGTTAAATTCAGCCCGTTTTTTGCTGGTTACTTTTTTACACCGCAAAATGTAAAGTCATGAAAAAGTTATTCATATTAATTCCGTGCTTTCTGTTTTCTGTACTGGAGGCACAGGAAATTCCAAACGGTTCGGCAGAAAAGATGAATATCATCAAAACCAATGTCACGGCCTATGCATTCAGAAATATCAATCTGTCTTATGAACGTGCCATCAACCAGTGGTTTTCTGTGAATATCGGCTTCGGAACTATGCCGGAAGGAAAAGTACCTTTCATTAATGCCTTTCTGAAAGATGAAGATGAGAAAAGATTCCAGAATCTTAGAGTAAAAGCAACCAATTTCACAATTGAACCAAGATTTTATATTGGTAAAGGCTATGGAAGAGGATTTTATTTTGCGCCTTATTACCGCTACTCCAGCGTTACTTCCAATACTTTTGATTTTTATTATGACTATAAGGGGCCGGGCGGGGTTACCTACCAGATTCCTATTAAAGGCCAGGGAGATACCAAAGGAAACAGCGGCGGTCTGATGGTTGGAGTACAGTTCTTTTTAACAAGAAGCCAGAATCTTGTGCTGGACTTCTGGATTGCAGGAGCTCACTACGGAAGTGGAAAGGGCGATTTTACCATGACCTCAGATTATGTGCTGACTCCCGATATGCAGGCCCAATTAAAAAAAGAAATAGAAAACCTCGATATTCCATTCGTAAAATATACGGTGGAAACCAATGCCAATGGAGCCAGAATAAAAGTTGACGGTCCCTGGGCAGGTTTCAGAAGCGGACTTTCGATTGGATACAGATTTTAAACACACAACTTATAATATCTAAGCCGTTCTTTATCAGAACGGTTTATTTTTTTCTGAAATTTGTATCTTGGATCCCATTATAAAAAATTTCTGGAATTATACTATGAACTCAACCTCAATCACCACCGGCCAAAGAATCAAGGCTATCATAGGCGGATCTATCGGAAATCTTGTCGAATGGTATGACTGGTATGCATATGCTGCCTTTGCCATCTATTTTTCGCATTCCTTTTTCCCGGATTCTGATCTTAATGCACAACTGATGAACACTGCGGGAATATTTGCTGTAGGTTTTCTCATGAGACCAATAGGTGGATGGATGTTTGGGAGTATTGCAGATAAAATCGGAAGAAAAAAAGCTATGACACTTTCCGTTCTGCTGATGTCTTTCGGATCATTACTGATAGCGCTTACTCCAACTTACGAATCTATAGGCATTCTGGCTCCTTTATTACTTTTACTCGCAAGACTGCTTCAGGGTTTGAGTGTTGGCGGGGAATACGGAGTATCGGCAACTTACCTCAGCGAAATGGCTACACAGGACAGAAGAGGTTTTTATTCAAGCTTTCAATATGTCACTTTAATTGGCGGTCAGCTGATTGCTTTAGGAATTCAGCTTATTTTGCAGAAATTACTGCTGACAGAGACCCAACTTGAAGAATGGGGCTGGAGAATTCCTTTTGTGATCGGGGCTATGCTTTCTATTATCGCATTGTATCTTCGGGCTAACCTCCATGAAACCGAAGCTTTTGAGAATAAAAAAGATATGAGTGAAAAGAAAAAAGGAACAGTAAAGGAGTTGCTGAAACACCCGAAAGCTTTGCTTACTGTTGTAGGTCTTACATTAGGGGGGACGCTGGCGTTTTATACCTACACCACCTATATGCAGAAATTCCTGGTTAATACGGTTCATCTTACCAAGGAAGAATCTACACTGGTTTCCTTTATTTCATTATTTATATTTGCCTGCCTTCAACCTGTATTTGGAGGGCTTTCTGACAAAATCGGAAGAAGACCGCTTCTTTTGGGGTTTGGAATACTGGGAACTTTATTTACGGTTCCGCTTCTTACAGCCCTCAGCACCACCACTTCAATCTGGACTGCATTTTTCCTGATCATGACTGCATTAATTATTGTAAGCGGTTACACTTCCATCAACGCAGTAGTAAAAGCCGAACTTTTTCCTTCTGAAATCCGGGCACTTGGCGTAGGTCTTCCTTATGCTATTACCGTAGCAGTATTCGGAGGAACTGCAGAATATATTGCGCTTTGGTTTAAGAAAATTGGTTCTGAAGAATATTTTTACTGGTACATTACCGGATGTATTCTCTTTTCCCTGGTTGTGTATACCGGAATGAAGGATACTAAAAAAATTTCTACCCTGGATAAAGATTAAAATCTCAGAGCTTTATAAAAAATTGCGCCGCAGGGAATCTGCGGCGCAATTTCTATTTTAGTGATAGGCCTGTTTAAATTTTTCAATCATACTGTCCAGATTATGACGCTGGACATATATGCTTTTCACCTCCTGATACCTTGGTGATTTGTAGAAAACCTCGTGGAAATCCATACTTCCGTTTCCCACTTTTACTACTTTCTGTACTTCGATATTCAACTTTCTCAATTCGTCTTTGAAGACTTTAAATTCATCTTGGATACTACTGCTCATTAATATTTTTGGTTTTTAGTTAAAAATTCCATTTACCCCTTCAAATGTTAGGGGTTGCCTCTCAAATTCTGAATAAAGTTAGTAAATTTATCAACACAAAATAACACTTTGTCAATATTTTATCATTTTTTTACAAATAGTCAGTTAATAATATCCGATTAGTACATATTTCGTATTTTTAACTTCATAAAAAATCGCAATAACATTATACAAACCATGATTATTAAAGCATTTTTCTCATTATTCTTTTTAACACTGCTCACTTTTCTGCATGGTCAGAAAATGGAATTCAAAGCACCGGATTATGCAGTAATTCAAAAAAATATTGAAGATAAAAACTCGGAATTCTATTATCCGAAGCTTTTAAAAAGATTAAAACAGAATGATACACTTCTTACAGGCAGCCAATATCGTCATCTCTATTTTGGTTATACCTTTCAAAAAGAATATCAGCCCTATAAGACCGGCAAGAAAGCTGAGGAAGTGGCCAAATATTACCGTGGAGAAGGTATTTCACAAAAAGATCTGTCGAAAGGAATCCAGCTGTTCCTTGACACTTTGGATGAAAATCCGCTGGATCTGCGTGCGATGAATTACCTCGCTTATCTGTATCACTTAAATAATGATGATGAGACTGCAAAAAAAATTGCGGGAAACTTCCATGGACTATTAGGCGCTATTCTGACATCCGGCGATGGATTGATATGTGAAACAGGCTTTCACGTAATTTCCGTAACTGATGAATATGTACTTCTGAACAGGTTCCAGATGGAAACCCAATCACAAAGCCTGAAAGGAAAATGTGATTATCAGGAGTTTGAAAAGGGTAAATATAAGGTACCGGGATTTTATTTTGACATCAGCAGGTTCTATGGAAGAATATTAGATTAATAATTTTTATAAAATAAATTTCAAATGGTCTTGTCCTGAACATAAGGGTTTCAGAGAAGGAAAAATATTTTTTTTCATAAAAAATAAATTTTTGTGTAACATTTTTCAGAGGTTCGTCTCTAAAAGACAAATAAACCTTAAAACTTTAGAAATCATGAAAAAATTCACATTCCTTCTTATCATCATGTTATTTTTTTTAGCGGTGTGCAATATATTTGGACAACAAACAGCATATCCGTTTGAAGTAAAGAAAACCGGAAAAGGTAACCAGTCATTAATCTTTATTCCAGGGTTTGCTTCTTCAGGAGATGTATGGAGTGAAACGACTGCAAAGTTTGAAAACAACTTCACTTGTTATACTTTAACGATGGCAGGATTTGCCGGAACAAAACCGCAGGCAGAGGCCAGCTTTAAAGATTGGGAAAAAGGAATTGCAGCTTATATCAGAGATCATAAAATTGACAAGCCTATCCTTATCGGGCACAGTATGGGAGGGGGTCTTGCATTAGCTATCGCAGCCGATTATCCGGAACTTGCAGGTAAAATCATTATTATTGATACTCTTCCGTGCCTGGCAGCAATATCTGATCCCAATTTCAGTGCAAAAGAAAATAATGACTGCTCATCCACCATTACTCAATTAACTGCTATGAACGACGAGCAGTTCCGAAAAATGCAGGCTCAGGCAATCCCACGCCTTCTGGCAGATACTTCTATGCAGGAAACTATAATCGGATGGAGTATGAAGTCAGACCGAAAAACATTTGCTAAAATGTACTGTGACTTTTCCAATACCGATCTCAGAGAAAAAATAAAAAATATACAATGTCCTTCTCTTATTCTTCTGGAATCGTTTTTTGTTACCCTTAAACCAACGATTGAAAGCCAGTACAGGAATTTAAAAAATGCCAATAAGCAGTATGCTTCAAAAGGATTGCACTTCATCATGTATGATGACAAGGATTGGTATTTTAATCAGCTTACTAACTTTTTATCTTCGAAATAATGGTTTTTGAAGAGATATATGAACTCTACTGGCAAAGGATATTCCGTTTATGCATGGGATATGTAAATGATACTGAACTTGCACAGGATCTTGCACAGGAAACCTTTATCATTGTGTGGCAGCAGCTTCCCAAATTCAGGAATGAATCCAGCATTGGAACATGGATTTTCAGGATTGCTTCCAATAACTGTTTCCGGCAGATCGAAAAGGAAAAGAAATTTGCCAAAGCAGATTTACCGGTTAATCTGGAAGAGAAAAAGCAGGAATCCATAGAACCCCAGATCCAGATGCTCTACCAGTATATTTCTGAGCTGCCGGAAACAGACAGGATCATCATTTCATTGGAACTGGAAGAGGTAAAACAGGCTGAAATAGCCCATATCGTAGGACTTTCAGAATCCAATATCCGGGTAAAGATTCACAGAATAAAAGAAAAATTAACGCAAAAGTTTAAAGAAAATGGATTCTAATATCGATTTTAAAAATATATGGAAGCAGCAGACTTCCAACAAACCCAATATGGAAGAGCTTCTCGGTAAGCTGAAAAAATTCAGGAATCAGAATCTGCGCAGACTGATCTTTGCTAATATTGGATTAATTGTTACTTCCTTATTGATCCTTTTTATCTGGTACCGTTACCAGCCTGAGATGATCACTACAAAAATCGGAATTGTGCTGGTAATTTTAGGAATGGTTATTTTCCTACTTGCCTATAACAAGATGTTTATGGTATTCTACAAAATTGATCAGACCCAATCAAATAACGAATATCTGCAAAGTTTATATGTGGTAAAAAATAAGCAGAAGTTTATGCAGACCACCATACTCAATCTCTATTTCATCATGCTGTTTCTCGGAATATGCTTTTATATGTACGAGTACACTTCAAGAATGACTCTTGGCTCAGCAATTCTGACCTATGCAGTAACGTTTGCCTGGATTGCTTTCAACTGGTTTTATCTGAGACCACGAACTATAAAAAAACAACAAGGCAAACTTGACGAATTAATTAATAAATTTGAAGAGATCAATAATCAATTAAAAGAATCATGATTTCTTCAGACAATAAAAACCACTGGGAAAACGTATATGAAACCAAAAATCCTGATCAGGTAAGCTGGACCCAGAAAAAACCTCAGACATCACTTGACTTTATTACATCTTCGGGATTGGGAAAAGATGCCAGCATCATTGATATCGGAGGTGGAGACAGCAATCTTGTTGATTTTCTTCTTGAGGAAGGCTACGAAAACATTACGGTACTTGATATCTCAGCCAAAGCTTTGGAAAAGGCGCAGGAAAGATTGGGTGATGCTGCCGGCAAAGTAAAATGGATTGCATCAGATATCACTGCTTTTGAACCTATTGAAACCTATGATATCTGGCATGACAGGGCCGCTTTTCATTTCCTTACAACCCCGGAGCAGGTTTCAAAATATATTGATATTGCAGAAAAGGATGTAAACAATTTTATGATTATCGGAACTTTTTCTAAAAACGGTCCCACCAAATGCAGCGGACTGGATATTCAGCAGTATGATGATGAATCATTAACTGAAAAATTTCAAGCTGGTTTTACAAAGATAAAGTGTATTACAGAAGATCATATTACACCTTTTGAGACCATTCAGAATTTTGTTTTCTGCAGTTTTAAAAAGCTTTGATAGATACAAGCGGATATTTTAAACAAAAAAGCTGTATAAATTTACAAGTCACAAAAGGTTAGACCGAAAAAAGAGAATCATCATGACTCTCTTTTTGTTTATTTATAATTCCTTACGGATTATGATTCTTTTTCTTCCTCCATTTCCACTTCATGACGAAGCTGAGCTTTGTAAAGCGTAGCATAATATCCGTTCTTATCCAGAAGCTCAAGATGCTTTCCTTCTTCTACGATTTTACCATGCTCCATGACAATAATTTTATCTGCTTTTTCAATAGTGGAAAGTCTGTGGGCAATAATAATGGAAGTTCTGTTTTTGGTAATTTTTTCTGTTGCTCTCTGGATCAGCTTTTCACTTTCATGATCAATAGAAGAGGTTGCCTCATCCAGAATTAAAATTTTCGGATCTGATAAATAAGCTCTCAGGAATGATAACAGCTGTCTCTGCCCTAAAGAAATGGATGAACCTCTTTCGCTCACTACATAATCATATCCGCCTGGAAGCTGCTCAATAAACTGATCCACTTCAATTTCTCTCGCTCCTGCTTTTATTTTATCCAGCGTTATACTCTCATCCCCGAAGGCAAGATTTTCAAAAATACTTCCATGGAAAAGGAATACATCCTGCAGCACAACTCCGATATGGCTTCTCAGATTATACAACTCATAATCTTTTAAGTCTACATCATCAATCAGAATATTTCCGGAATTGATGTCATACAACCTTGTGATTAAACTGATAATGGTAGATTTTCCGGCTCCTGTTGCTCCTACAATCGCCACGGTTTCTCCCGGATTTACCTTAAAATCTATCCCTTTCAGTACTTCCTGTTTTTCATCATAAGCAAAATGTACTTTCCGGAATTCAATTTTTCCGGCAAAATGATCCTTCTTCACAGTTCCGTTATTCGGCATTGAATTTTCTTCGTCCATTAATCCCAGTACTCTTTCCGCACCTACAATTCCCCGCTGGATATTATTGAAACGGTCTGCAATCTGCCTTAATGGACGGATCAGCATGGAAATATACTGAATAAATGCAATCACCACCCCGGCACTGATGGTAATATAGCCACCATAAAAAAGGATAAACCCTATAAATAATGATGAAATAAGCTCTACTACCGGAAAGAAAAGAGAGAAAATAAATACGGTTCTCAGCAATGCCCCTTTCAAGGTAATATTGATATCATCAAATTTCTTAAATTCAGCTTCCTGTCTGTTGAACACCTGGATAATCGGCATTCCGGCAAGCCTTTCCTGCACAAAAGAGTTCTGATTGGCTGTCCAGTTTCTTTCATCCCCGAATGCTTTCTTCAGTCTTTTCTGGAAGAATCTCGTAATGACTACCATCAAAGGTAAAATGGCCAGCGTAATATAACTCAGGTGAACATTGGTACTGAACATCATGACCAATACAAACAGAATTCTCAGGATATCTCCAAATACCATCAGGAAACCGTCTGTATATACAGTAGCAATGGTTTCCACATCACCTACTGCACGGGTCACCAGCTGCCCGATCGGGGTTTTATCAAAAAATGAAGTCTTGAAATAAATCAGTTTAGCATACAAACGCTCTCTGATATCCCTGATCACATTCTGTGAGATAAAATTTGAAAAATAAACCAGGAAAAAGTTTAAAATCGTTTCAGCAAACACCAATCCCACAAGGATATAGATATGTTTCATCATCAAAGCCTTATCATGAAGCTTTGTTATATCATTATCCACCACCTGCATGGTAAGATAAGGCCTGTAAGTGGAAACTATCGAAAGGAATATGGAAATGATAAGGGTAAGGATGAACCAAGAACGAAATTTCATTCCGATAAAGAACAGCCTTTTTATAATTCCCCAGGTATCTTGTTTTTTCATTGTACGAATCGAAAGAAAGAATTAAAATATAAATTCTATGCAAAAATAAGACTTTATACCCGGACTGCCTTTACTACTTTTGCAAATCGTCATAGAAAATTTCAGATACCTGTCATTTACAATATGAATATATTAAGCATTCTTCTGTATCCAGCCCAAAACATATTCTGCTACTTCTTCCCAATTTTTTTCTCCACAGATGAAATGACTTCTTCCTGCAAACTCTTTAAAATCTACAATGCTGTTAGAATCTTTATAAGCCCCTGCTATTTTCTTTGAAAATGCTGCCGTAAAAAATGTGATCATTAGAACCTGCAATGAAGAGAAGTGGCTGGTGAGGTTTTTTAAGGTCTAATTTAGCAGAAGCTTTAAACAAAGGATCTTTTGCTAATTTTCTACTTTCAGGTACTGCCACTGTTTCGTATAATCTGTCACTTTCTTCTTTCGAATAATTATTGAAAAACGCTTTGTGGTACCATTCTTTTGTTCCCAGATAGGGACTTTTTCCTTTGAAAAAATTCACCACCGGCCAAACGATTTTAACGGTAGAAAAAGGAGCCATTATATTTTTCGGTGGAGCACCGTCAATACTTACTCCGGCTGCCGCTTTTCCCATATCAATAAGTTTCTGAACCATAAGTCCTCCGAAAGAATGTCCGATAACTATAGGTTTTTCAGGAAGGCTGTCTATCAGTTTTACAAGATTGTTGATTGTATCGTCAAAACCTACATGTCTTAATTCTCCGGGAATATTATTCTTTAAATCTACAGGATTTCCTTCATGCCCAGGATTGGATGGTGTATGCACAGTATACCCCTGAGCTTCAAAATATGTTTTCCATTCTTTCCAGCTTGTATTATTCACAAATAACCCATGAATTAATACGATTGTTTTTGTTTTCATAATTTTTACTTTTTGTATTGTTAAATTGATGAAACAAATTTCCACAGATAAAATGACGAAAACTTTAACTCAGGTTAAAATCGTACTATTTACCTGAAATTCTTTTCCTTATCCTGCTCAGAGAAGATCCCTGAATGCCCAGATAGGAAGAAATATGATAAAGAGGAACATTACTGAAAATATCCGGATGTTCTTTCATCAGATCCAGATAACGCTCTTCAGGAGACTTTAATAGAAATCCTTCTACCCTTGTCATGGTAACATTAAAAGCTGCCTGTGCAAGGAGCCTTCCAAATTTCTCCCATTGATGCGACTGCAGATAAAGAGAAAGCAGATCTGTGTGCCGGATAAAAATAATAGAAGCATCTGTAAGGGCCTGAGTAAAATAATCACAAGGAATCTGATTGAGAAAACTTTTAAAAGGAACCACAAATCCATTGGCAGAATAAAGAAAAACATTCTTTTCTTCACCCGTATCTCCATTGATGACATAAGAACGGAAAACACCATCAACTATAAATCCCAGATAAGAACATACATTTCCCTGAAGATTGTAAAAATCTCCTTTTTTATATTCTCTGGGTATCCAAAAACTTTCAGACAGGCTGAAATCTTCTTCAGAAATTCCGGCAAAATGATGCAATGCAAAGGCTAGTTTATCAATTTCAGTCATAGTTATTTTTAGTACACCTTATGGTATTTAAAAATAATCTTAATTTCTGATATTAAAAAGATAAATGTTGCAGACCTTACTGATCAAGGGACTTCCCTATTTCTTCAATTTCGATGGTTTTTGCCGGTCTTTCTTTGATAAATTTATTTTCAAGGAATTTATAAATTCTCCAAACGGCAACAATAGAGATCAGCCAGCCAACGATATTCACTGCGGAAAATCCTGTATAATTTACATTTTCTGCAGATTCAGGATCTGTAATACCCAGATACATCCCGTAAGCAAAACCTAACAAGAGCTGGGTTCCTAAATAAATACCGATAGCCAGAACACCATACTGCCACTTTGTTTTTCCAAACCTTTCTGCTAATTGTGCGTAATACCGGTAAGCACCGATAAGAATAAAAATTGATAACATGATTATTTGTTTTTTTTGTTTTATTTAAAATTCATAGCCTACATCCACCAGATACAGCCCGTGTCCCGGTGCTGAAGTTCCTGCAGCGTTACGGTTTTTATCTTCAATCACTTTACGGAGATCTTCCGGTTTCAGTTTTCCGGTTCCTATTTCTACCATGGTTCCGACAATAGCACGAACCATATTTCTCAGAAAACGATTGGCGGAAACTGTGAATTTAAGTTCAGTTCCGTTCTGCTCCCATTCTGCTTTGTAGATTTTACAGATATTGGTTTTGTTGTCTGTTTTTAACTTTGCAAAACTGGTAAAATCTTCATATTCAAAAAGAATTTTGCAGGCTTCATTCATCGCATCAACATCCAGGGATCTTTTCCAGTGCTGCCAGGCAGACTCCTGTGTGAACGGATTTTTTTCCAGGGAGATATAATATTCGTAGGTCCTGTATGTAGCATCAAAGCGGGCATGGAAATCATCTTTTACAGGAAAAATTCTTTTAATGGAAATATCAGGCGGAAGAAAACTGTTCAGCCTTCGGGGAAGCTGATCATCCAACTCTTTTTCCGTATCAAAATGGGCAAATATTTTTTTGGCATGAACTCCCGTATCTGTTCTTCCCGCTCCCGTAGTTTTAATCTCTTCGCGCAAAATTGTAGACAGCGCTTTTTCCAGTTCTTCCTGTACAGAAATAGCATCCGGCTGTATCTGATAGCCGAAATAATTCTTTCCGTTGTAAGAAAATTCAATAAAGTATCTCAATGTATTGTAATAACTCCACAAAAATACTTTAATTTAACGAAATATTTGTTGAAAAGTCTTTGAGAATATTACATCAATGCTTATGAAAATTCCTATTTTTGCAAACGTATGAAAAGATGGTACCTTTATCCTTTTTCCCTTGGTTATCATTTGGTAACGGGTATCCGAAACACAATGTATGATCTGGGAATTTTTAAGTCGACAAAATTCAAGACTCCGATAATCAATGTCGGGAACCTTTCTGTGGGCGGAAGCGGGAAATCCCCCATGGTGATGTATCTTGCCCAGTTCTTATCCAAACATTACAGAACCGGTGTGCTTTCACGAGGCTACGGAAGGCTGACCAAAGGCTACGAAGTAACCAATTATGAAAGTAATTACAAAATGGTAGGTGATGAAGCAATGCAGCTTTTTGAGCGTTTTAAAAACCGCTTTGTCATTGCAGTTTCCGAAGACCGGGTGCCAGGTGCCAAAAAAGTGATCAGCGATATGGATCTGGAGGTTCTCGTATTGGATGATGCCATGCAGCACAGAGCGATCAAGGCAGGATTCAATATTTTAATGACCGACTTTAATGATCCGTTTTTCAAGGATTACCTTCTTCCTGCCGGAGATCTCAGGGAATCCAGGTCAGGATATAAAAGAGCCGATATCATTATGGTCAGCAAATGTCCTGATGAACTTACTGAAGAAACAAAAAGGTATTATATCTCAAGAATAAAACCTTCATATGGACAAAAAGTATTCTTTTCATCCATCGGTTATGACGAAAATGTATACGGAAAAGATAAAATGCTTCCGGACAATAACCTGAATTATTACGATATTTTACTGATCACCGGAATTGCTAATCCGAAACCGCTTCTGGAGCATCTGGCAAAATTCTCAAAAAGGGTGAAACATTTAAAATTCAGAGACCATCATAATTTTACCGATGATGATATTAAAAAAATCCTTGCGGAGTATAAAAAATTAGGGGAATACAAGCTGATATTAACCACAGAGAAAGACTATGTACGTCTGAAAACTTTTGACTATCTTAGAGAAATTGTTTACTACTGGCCTATCAATGTACTGATTGATAAGAAAGAAGAATTCAATCAAATCATCTTAGATTATGTTAGAAAAAATTAAAGAAACTGCAGATTTCATTAAAAATATCATTCAGGAAACTCCTGATTTTGCGGTTGTTTTAGGATCCGGACTGGGGAAATTACAGCATGAAGTAGAACCGATCCATATTTTAGAGTACAAAGACATCCCCCATTTTCCACAAACTACAGTAGCCGGACACACCGGAAAACTGGTTTACGGAAAGCTGGAAGGGAAAAAAGTTCTGATGATGAGCGGCCGTTTCCATTATTACGAAGGACATTCGATGGAAACCGTGACTTTTCCTGTAAGAGTCTTCCATTTACTGGGCATTCAGAATCTTATTCTTTCCAATGCATGTGGCGGCGTAAATCCAGCCTACAGTGTTGCAGATATCGTTATCCTGAAAGATCATATCAATATGATGCCTGAGCACCCGCTTCGTGGAAAAAATATTGATGAGCTTGGACCACGTTTTGTGGATATGAGCGAGCCTTACAACAAAAAAATGATTGCAACGGCAGAACAGGCTGCTGCTGATCAGCATATTAAAGTACACCAGGGAGTTTACGTTGCGCTCCAGGGGCCAACCTTTGAAACTCCTGCAGAATACGGAATGATCAAAGCCATTGGCGGAGATATGGTAGGAATGAGCACCGTCCCTGAAGTCATTGTTGCCAGACATATGGGAATGGATGTTTTCTGTATTTCAGTGATCACAGATCTTGGCGGGCCGGATATTGCTTTTGCCGTTTCCCATGAAGAAGTGTTGAATGCAGCCAACAAAGCAATGCCGAATGTAATTGCCGTTGTCAAAGGCTTAATTAAAAACTATCAGTAAAAATAACCCTATATTACAGTTGAAGACCGCAACATTCCACTCCCTTGGAGGAGTGGCAAAAATTCAAAATTTTTTTGACGGGGTGGTTTCCACACTTCCACTCTCTTACCCATAGAGTCTATCAATATTATAAATTTTTCCTAATTCCGAAGAAATCAATCTCAGATTGCCATTCATTGTTTAGATTTGTATAAATGAAATTGTACGAGATGAAAAAGTTGATATTAATTTTTATGATGGGAATTTTTGGGATAAGTTATTCACAAAAAGTCCCGGCCGTCCTTAAAACAGGATTTTCAAAAGAAGCCTTACAGCAGAAACTGGAAGATGAAGATGGAAAAAGTGTGACCATACAGCAGATTCTTGATCAGCATAAAGGAAAAGTTTTAGTTATTGATTTCTGGGCAGGATGGTGCAGAGACTGTTTAAATGCACTTCCAAAAGCCAAGGAACTGGAAGAGCGCAACAAGAACATCGATTTTGTATTTCTGTCATTAGACCGTTCAAAAGAAGGGTTTGAAAAAAGTCTTGAAAGGTTTGATATGAAACACAAAGAAAATTATTGGTTTTCCACAGGCTGGAAAAATGATTTTAACAATTATGTAGATCTTAACTGGATTCCAAGATATATGGTTATTGATCAGAAATCTTCCATTGCAAAATATTACGCAATATCACCCGAAGATCCTGAACTTCAGCAAACCATCGATAAACTTTTAAAATAGTTGTCATTAACTTTAAAAACATAAAAACTCATTGGAAATCATCAACTTTCAATGGGTTTTAACATTTTATTTATATAACACCATGATCACAAGAGAAGCTACGGAACAGGATTTAAAAACTCTTTTAGAATTTGAACAGGGCATTGTAACTGCTGAAAGACCTTTCAACAGTACGCTTATTGAAGGAGAGATCCATTATTATGATTTAAGACATCTGATACTGTCTCCGGACGCGACAGTAATTGTTGCAGAAGAAAATAATGAGATTATTGCATCAGGATATGCCCTGATTAAAAAAGCAGAGAAAGATTATTATCAGTTTAAAGAATATGCCTATTTAGGTTTTATGTACGTCAAACCTGAACATCGTGGAAAAGGAATCAATAAAGTGATTACCGATGAACTTATTTCCTGGTCAAAATCCAGAGGAATAAATGAAGTAAGACTGGATGTATATGCTCAGAATGAATCTGCTGTAAAAGCTTATGAAAAAGCAGGTTTTGAGCCTCACCTTCTTACCATGAGACTGAAACCGTAAAAGGTAGGAAGCGGGAAGACGGGAGATGGAAGTTGTTTATGTCCTAAGAATAATTTGTGACTTTTTTAATCAGTTTTTAATAATTAAGACATAAATTTCCCTATCGATTTCATTAACTTCCAGCTTCCAGCTTCAACTTCCATACTATAAAAAATTTACCGTAAATAAAGGAATCCATATCTTTGTATATGGATTTTTCTTTGCCTCTTCGTAAAATTATTCATGTGGATATGGATGCATTCTATGCTTCTGTGGAACAGCATGATAATCCTACACTGAAAGGCAAGCCTATCGCTGTGGGAGGGCAACATCGTGGTGTAGTGGCTGCCGCAAGCTATGAAGCCAGAAAATATGGTGTCCGCTCTGCCATGCCCAGTAAGACCGCCAAAGAAAAATGCCCGCAGCTTATTTTTGTTCCTCCCCGCTTTGCCAGATATAAAGAAATTTCAAAAAAAATCCGGGAAATTTTCTACGAATATACTGATCTTGTAGAACCCTTATCATTGGATGAAGCCTATCTGGATGTTACCGAAAATAAAAAAGGAATGGAATCTGCCAACCTCATCGCCAAAGAAATCCGTCAGAAAATTTTTGAACAAACCGGGCTGACAGCTTCTGCGGGAATTTCGGTCAATAAATTCCTGGCAAAAGTAGCTTCCGATATCAATAAACCGAATGGCCAGAAAACAATCCATCCGGATAAGATGGAACAATTCCTGGAAGAATTGCCTGTAGAAAAATTTTATGGTGTAGGAAAGGTTACGGCTAACAAAATGTTTAGTTTAGGAATTTATAAAGGAAAAGATTTAAAGAAAAGATCGCTGGATGAACTGGTGAAAATTTTTGGAAAATCCGGAAAACATTATTACAATGTGGTGCGTGGCATTCATACTTCTGAAGTAAAGCCTCACAGGATTCAGAAGAGTGTGGCTGTGGAAAGAACATTTTTTGAAGATCTTCTGGATGAACAGCAGATTAATGAAAAACTGGAAAGCCTCGCGCAGGAACTCCATCAGAGATTACAGAAAAACAATATTCTCGGAAGGACATTAACATTAAAAATAAAATATAAAGATTTCTCTCTTTTCACCAGAAGTATCACAAAGGAAGATTATTTTTCTTCCCCTGAACAGTATTTTAATACCGGAAAAAAACTCTGGGAACTCCGTCCGTTCGATAAGGCTGTACGCTTACTAGGGCTATCCCTCTCCCATCTGAATACGGAAGAAAAAAAGCAGATTTCCGTTCAACTAAAAATCCCGTTTGAAGAATTTGAAAATGATTAGGTCATATTTTTTTACTAAATTGTATCCACCAAATCAGTAATTGTATGAACCCAACCATGATTCAGTTTTTCCACTGGTATTCTGAAGGAGACGGAAAGTTGTGGAAAGAGGCCGAAAAACAGGCCGGATATTTAGCAAAACTTGGAATAACATCAGCATGGCTTCCTCCAGCGTATAAAGGTACAAATGGCGGCTATTCGATCGGATATGATGCTTATGACCTGTATGATCTGGGAGAGTTTGATCAAAAAGGAACCATTCCCACAAAATACGGCACCAAAAATGATTATATCAAAGCTATTAAAGCTTTAAAAAAACATAATATACAAGTGATTGTAGATATTGTTCTGGGACATAAAGCAGGCGGTGACGAACTGGAAAAATTCAAAGTAGTAAAAGTAGATGAAGAAAACAGGGAAAAAGTAATTTCTGATGTCATCGAAATTGAATCTTATACCAAATTTACCTTTCCCGGAAGAGGAAAAAAATATTCTGATTTTGAATGGAATTTCACCTGTTTCAGTGGTGTAGATTATGCTGAAGGCATGGAATCCCATATTTATAAAATACAGTCCGAATATGGAAATGACTGGGAGGAAATGATTCATGATGAAAAAGGAAATTATGATTACCTGATGTATAATGACATCGAGCACCGGAATCCTTTTGTAAGGGAAGAGCTTAACAATTGGGCAAAATGGTATTTTGACCAGACAGATTTTGATGGAGTGAGGCTGGATGCTTTAAAACATATTTCTTTCGACTTCTATAAGGAATGGCTTACACTTCTCCGTTCCAATTCGGGTAAAAATATTTTCGCTGTAGGAGAATACTGGGCTCCCGGTTATCTTCACCTGCTTCAGAAATATATTGAAGTGACTGAAGGCTGCATGAGTCTTTTTGACAGCTCTCTTCAGAATAATTTTCATAATGCTTCAAAAGAAGGCGGCTCCTATGATCTTCGTAAAATTTTTGATGAAACTCTTACCCAGGCAGACCCGATGCACTCTGTAAGCCTGGTGGCCAATCATGATACCCAGCCGCTGCAGGATCTTGAAGCTCCGGTAGATTCATGGTTCAAGCCTCTTGCCTATGCTTTGATATTATTAAGAAAAGATGGTTATCCATGTGTATTTTATCCTGATTTATATGGTGCCCATTATATTGATAAAGACTCGGGAGGTCATGACCAGGAGATATTCATGCCGAAAGTAGATGGTATTGAAGAATTATTAAAAGCAAGAAAAGACCATGCATATGGTGAACAGCATGATTATTTTGAGGACGCCAACTGTCTTGGATGGGTTCGTACAGGAGACGATGATCATACAGGCTGTGCAGTAGTCTTAAGCAATAAAGATGCTTATAATAAACCCATGGAAGTAGGAAAGCTCTATGCCGGAAAAAAATTCAAAGATTTGCTGAAACGATCTAAAGACAAAGTAACCATTGATGAAAATGGCTGGGGCAATTTTCCTGTTCCGGCGGGAAATGTGAGTGTCTGGATCCCGGAATAAAATAAACTCCTATAAAAGGCATACATGGTGATTTATGGTTACAATTTTCGGAGCTCAAGAATTTCCGGCTTTTCGGATGTATCAGATATTTTTCCGTCACGTGCAAATTCTGCCCAGAGCGCTCTTAGTTTTTTACCATGTTCATGAATACGGCTCCAGGGAATATTTTTCAGCAATTCGGAAGATTTCCAGGCGGTTTCGTTGCCAAAGATTAAAGGCAGATCAATACAATGCGGTGCCCCGATATGATTATCTTTTGATTTTGAATGAATTCTAAACAGGTAAACATTTCCGCCAGCATCTGCCAGATTTTCTGCAAACTGCCTTGCCGGAGCTCCATAAATGAATTCTGTAGTCTTTTCAACGGTTTTATCCATGATCTTTAGCCCTAATCCTTTTCCGAAATATTTATTTAAAGCCTCGGATGTCTTGAGATAAAATGCAGTTTCATCATTATTCAGGCCAATCAGAACATCATATTTCTGGGCATTTTTTTTCCACATCTCTACCGAATCTTCTTCTTTACATAAAGGAAAGAATCCATACTGAGTTCCAAAAGGCATTGCTGCTTTCAAACCATATTTTATCACTGAAGGAACAAATGTCTTATATTCATCCATCATTTTTAAAACATCGGTCTCATCTTTCAATACTTCTGTTTTTTTCAGAAATTCCGCAGACATTTTCTGTCTTTTATGACGTAAGCCCAGAGGAGCGCTCTGGATAATCACACGGTGAAATAAATCTTCCACTCCCTCCGAAATCATCAGATGGGCAATAGCATCGCCTCCCGAAGATTGTCCAAAAGAGTAATATTATTTTCATCTCCTCCAAGATCGGTAATATTTTTCTTGATCCATTTCAATGCTTCAATGATATCCAGAAGGCCAAGATTGGCAGGTCTTTTTTCATCGCCTCCCAGAAAGCCGAAAAGCCCCAGACGATATGAAACAGTAACAACAATAATATGCTGTTCTTTCACCCATTCAGCAGGATCAGCAGTGGCAAGGTCGCCACAGCCTATTTCATGAGAACCTCCGTGGATCCAAACTACAACAGGCAGTTTTTCATTTTCAGAAATTATTTCAGGTCTTGTTACGGAAAGATATTGGGTAGATTCATCGGGTTCAAAACTTTCCACGGGAGTAGCCCCAATCATTTTTTCCACAAGCGGACTTAAAGCCTGCGGGCAAACCGGAGTTTTTTCAGGAGCAATAATATCTGAAACAGAAGGCTCCGCAGGAACCGGCATTTGAAATCTCTCAGAATGGGCATAGCGAATACTTTTAGCCCTGATAATCCCTTGTTCTTTCAATGCTATAATTCTTCCAAAACGGGTCTCAAAAACAGTAGTCTCTTGCGGGTTTGGTGTCATTTTTAGAATGGTGAAACTTTTCTCCTTAAATTTAATTATTTAAACACAAATCTCACAAATGATTACACAATATTCACTAATAATTATGGTGTCTTTCGTGAAGAGATTAGTGTTATTAGTGTTATAAAAAAACTAAACACAAATGTCACAAATGAGCACACAAATATCCACTAATAATTATGGTGTCATTGGTGAAGAGATTAGTGTTATTAGTGTTAAAAACTAGTTCAGGGTTTTATATTCACTCGGAGAAATACCAACTTTGGTTTTGAACAGCCTTGTAAAATGCTGCGGATATTTGAAACCTAAATCATAGGAAATCTCACTGATTGTTTTTACCTGATCCAGAATCTGTTCTTTGGCGATATCAATAAGCTTATTATGGATAAATTCCTGAGCGGAAATACCTAATTCTTTTTTAATCAGATCACCGAAATAATTGGCAGACAGGTTCAGTTTTTCTGCAAAATAATTGACCATCGGAAACCCTATATTTTTCGGGTCCTCGGACTTTAAGTAATCATCGACCAGATTTTCAAATTTCCCGATCACTCCCTGGTTGATATGATCCCTGGTAATAAACTGACGGTCGTAAAAACGCATGCAGTAATTAAGGAACAGTTCAATATTATTAACAATTAAAGATTTACTGTGTTTATCAATAGCCTGTTCCAGTTCCAGCTTAATATTTTTAAAGCAGTCCAGTACCACTTCCCTTTCCTTTTCTGAGAGGTGTAAGGCTTCATGCACATCATAAGAGAAAAAGGAATAGTCTTTCATATTCTTCCCTAAGTTGGTTCCTTTTATTAAGTCAGGATGAAAGATCAGGGCAAAACCTGCAGGCTGAACAAACTTATCTTTGTTATAGATTCCATAGGTTTGTCCGGGAGCAATGAAGACCAGCGTCCCTTCCTGATAATCGTAGCTATGCTTTCCATACAGCATGTCTCCGCACATGACATCTTTCAGAAAAACGGTATAAAAGCCGAATTTTCTTTTATGCTGGCAGATAAGATCGGATCTGGAAAAATCTATGATGCTTACCAGGGGATGCAGGGTTTCATGATTGGCCATTTTATTATATTCCGAGACGCTGTTATAGATTTCAACCTCCTGATTTTCCATGAAGTATATTTTTATTTCTATTCAAAATTACCACTTTCCTGTGTAACTGAAACAGTGTCTGTAAAATTGGTAAGTAATTCGGTAATCTGTATAAGTACGGTTTATTGAAAAGTTTCGACTTTTGTATTGTTATGGATTTCCACTCCGAACGGCTTACTTGGCAACGGATTGTAAAGCAACAAGACCATAACAAATGAAAACACTGCAATTATCCTAAATAAATTAAATATAAAAAATGAGTACAATTACAGTAAAAGCTTATGGAGCAGAGTCTACTACGGCAGATCTGAAAGAAATGAATATCGAAAGAAGAGAAGTCACCGCAAAAGATGTAGAAATTGAAATTCTATACTGCGGAGTATGCCATTCTGATCTTCATACTGCAAGAAACGACTGGGGCGGATCTTTGTATCCTGTAGTTCCTGGTCATGAAATTGTGGGAAGAATTACAAAAGTAGGAAGCGAGGTTTCAAAATTTAAAGCAGGAGATCTTGCGGCAGTAGGATGCATGGTTGATTCATGCGGACATTGCGACAGCTGCAAACACGATTTGGAACAATATTGCCAGAATGGATTTACAGGGACTTACAATGGAAAAGACAAGCATCTTGGCGGCCATACTTTTGGAGGGTATTCCCAAAAAGTAGTGGTAGACGAACATTTTGTTTTAAGTGTACCGGAAAACCTGGATCTGGCAGCCGTAGCACCACTTCTATGCGCCGGGATTACCACATGGTCACCGTTAAGACACTGGAACGCAGGCCCGGGTTCAAAAGTAGCTGTTGTAGGGTTAGGCGGTTTAGGGCATATGGCTATTAAATTAGCAAAAGGATTAGGAGCAGAAGTTACTTTATTCTCAAGGACGCCGGGAAAAACGGATGACGCGAAACAGCTTGGAGCAGATCACGTAGTAATTTCTACGGATGATTCACAGATGGATGCCGTAAAGGGTAAATTTGATCTTATCATTGATACGGTACCGTATGAGCACGACATCAATCCTTATATGCAGACTCTTTCTCTGAACGGAACTCTGGTTCTTGTAGGATTCGTAGGTGAATTCCAGGAAACGCAGGTAAGTACGAGACCTATGATCTTCCAACGCCGTTCTGTTGCCGGATCTTTGATCGGTGGTATTGCAGAAACTCAGGAACTGTTGGATTTCTGTGGAAAACACAATATTGTCTCTGATATTGAACTGATTAAAATGCAGGATATCAACAATGCCTATGAAAGAATGCTGAAAAGCGATGTAAAATACCGCTTCGTTATTGATATGCAGTCTTTATAATGCTTCTATAAGATATTAACAGAAACAGGCGCTTCAGATTGAAGCGCCTGTTTTTATTTTTTCAGATTCCGGCTAAAAGCATCTTGATCCTGATTGGTTATATATCTGTTTCCTTCAGCACATTTGTTATCATTCCTTTCCATATCCTGAAAAGCCCATGCGGCCATCGCATCAATAACGGGAGCAAGCTCATTGCCGGCTTCACTTAATTTATAAGTAACATGGGGAGGAATTACAGGTTTCGCCGTTCTGATAACCAATCCATCTGCTTCAAGCTGCTTCAGGTGCTGAATCAGCATTTTTTCTGTGACGGCAGGAATTGCTTTTTTCAATTCGCTGTATCTTTTTTCTCCGGTGGAAAGATTGAACAGGATAATCGGTTTCCAGAATCCACCGATTCTTTCCATAACGTACATTACCGGGCAATCCTGTACCGTCTTTTTATTCTCCTGAATGGTTGAACTTTCTTTAATGGCTGTCATATCTACACACTTTAGGGTAAGTACTTGTATAAAAGTAAGTATAAATATAACTTTGTTCCCGGAAATAAAAAAATATTTACATATGAAAATCGTAATCACAGGATCATTAGGAAATGTAGCCAAACCATTAGCCCAACAATTAATTGCAGAAGGGCATGCTGTTACCGTAGTAAGCAGCACTGATGCCAGAAAACCGGATATTGAATCTCTGGGAGCAACTCCGGCCATAGGATCTATCACAGACGTTAACTTTTTAACTCAGACATTCGAAGGAGCTGATGCTGTTTTCGTGATGACTCCTCCGGCTATCAGTCCTGATAAGATTGTAGAAAACACAACCAATGCAGGAAAAAATTATGCGGAAGCTTTGAAAAAAGCCCATGTAAAAAGAGCTGTCATGCTAAGCAGCGTAGGAGCAGAATCTCCCGTAGAAAACGGTCCTATCGCAGGTCTTCATAATATTGAAAAATTATATAATGAAGTAGAAAATACCTCTTTTACTTTTCTAAGAGCCGGATATTTTTACAATAACTTTTTCAATGACATTCCGTTAATTCAGAATGCGGGGATCATTGGAGGGAATTATCCTGCAAATGTTGAGATACCCATTGTACATCCCAATGATATTGCCAAAGCAGCCGCTGAAGAACTGGTAAAAGGAGGAAATACCAACAATATCCGTTATATTGTGAGTGATGTAAGAACACCTTCGGATTTTGCAAAGGTTCTGGGAACTTCAGTCAACAAACCGGAGCTTCCATGGGTAGAATTCTCTGATGAAGAATCTTTAAACGGAATGCTTCAGGCTGGTCTACCTGCAGACATGGCTCATCTGTATGTTGAAATGGGTAGAGGAATCAGAACGGGGGTTGTGCAAAAAGATTTTATTGATCATGGTTCTCCTGTGGCAGGAAAGATTAAGTTAGAGGATTTTGCGAAGGAGTTTTCTTCCAGATTTTAATTTCTAAGTCGATTTATAAACACGAGTTTCGGCGCACCAAAGGTGCGCCGAAAAAAGTTTATTATTA
>NZ_JAYSDT010000033.1:0-42750 GCF_041914225.1 Chryseobacterium sp. | reverse complement strand
AAACCGTTTTTTACCACATCCCGGGCAATGGTGTTTTTTACTGCCTTTTTCTAAACTGTATCGATGGGGTTGGTTACTAAAGTTATTAAAGTTACTCATTGAAAAAACCTTTTTTTTATTTGCGTTAAAAATCTTGTTCAATAAATATCGCCAATTGGTTTTGTGAAACCCTATCTACAACCAAACTCAAAGCCCGTAACTGCTTTATGAAATTGTTTTTTTTAAAAGGTGTCACTCCATCATCAATACAAAAGGCTCTATATTCCGGGTACAGGTCTTTGATTAACTTGTAATTGGTTAAACTCATTTTGTATTGGTTTTCATTCAAAAACATCTGTACGCTGTTACTTTCAATTTTGTATTGTTCAACGGCTTGTTGGGCTGCCTGACAATCTGAAAATCTTTTCTGTTCCAATAATCTGTTCAATCCTTCCAGTACCCAGTTAAAGACTCCTGAGAGTTCGTTATCAATAATTTTGGTATGTAGATTTTTATCTTGTTCCTCTGGTGGAATGGTAACATCAAAGGGAATAATTAAAAACCGTCTGAAATAAGCGTTTGTATGTTCAACGTCTTTGGGTAGTTCATTACAATTGAAAATTAGTTTTGCGTATTGCTTCAAAATAAATGGCTGCCCATAAGGTAAACGAGCTTCAACAGGTTCGCCCGAAACCAATTGTTTGAATATTGAGGCTTCCAAATTGCCGTTTATTTCACTTGCATAGTTTACTAACTTATTAGCCAACTTCGCCCGGAAATAACCGTTATCATTGGTAAGGCTCTGTAATGAATAACTGCTAACATTATCAGTACCCAATAAGGCGTTTACAACTTCAAAAAATACGCTTTTCCCATTTGCTCCAGTACCATAAAGAATTAAGGCTTTTTCCTCTTTTAGTGCATTGCTCCCGTGCTTAATGAATACAAAGCCTAAATATTCGGCTAATACCCTTTGGCGTTCGGGATCGGGTAATACCTTATTCAAATACGCGTCAAATAATGGTGATTCTGCCTGTGGATTGTATTCAAACGGTAATTGGTAGGTGATGAAGTCCGAACGGTCAAACGGTCTTAATTTCGTACCTTGTGGGCTTATTTCAAATGTTCCGTTTTGTAAATTAATCAGTACTGTATCTTTATTGCTTTCGGGTGTGGGTAAATATGCCGTTGCAAGGAACTGTTTAAAAAGCTGTTCCCTAAATTGGTAAAACCTTGCTGAGAATTTAGCAACGTTCATTTTTTCGGCTGCTTCACCTAAAAATTTTTGGAATGTTTCTTTGTCAATTTCAGCCCAAAACGTACCGTTGTACAGGTAAATAAAATCGTGGTTTTTGCATAAGCCCCAACGGTTTTTTTCTGCGAACAGTAAGGCGTTTTCAATTGATAAAACCAAATAATGCTTACTGTTCAATTTCAGTTTATCCAACTGCTTGTTTAAATCCTTCCATTGTACCCGCTGTTTGTCTAATGCTTTGTCGGTATTAAAACTTCCGTCCGGGTTGGTTAATGTCCTATCCAGTTGCTCCAATTGTTCCCTTAACTTTTCTGCCTGTGGAAACGCCAATACTTCAAAGTCCAACGGCTCAAACTGTTCAATAAGTTGGTTTAATATTTCAGCGTGTGGGGTTGCTTCGCTTTTGCCTTTTAGTTCCTCAATATGGTTACTCCAAACTTCGGGCTCTTCCAAAGGGTTGTTGAGGTCTTCAAATACAGGATTCAGTTTCATAACTTAACAGTATTTGAAGGTTCAACAATAAAAGGGAAAAATTCAAGGGTGGTGGTGTAAACCCCTGCACGGTATTTGGAAATAGGGCAAATGCCTTTCTGTACTATACAAATAAGGTTTTCTTTTTCCCATTCAGCAACGTAACGGCAAATATTAGCCCTCAAAATGCCGGTTTCAATAGAAGTGATCAATATAGTTTTGGACGGTCTGTAAAGAGCGGCAAATAACCTTTTCATTTGTGCCTGAAAACATTTACCTTTGCTTTGCTCTTTATGCGAAAAACAGAGGCTGTTCTTTGGGTTATTTTCCATTGTTCAGCCTTTTTTATTGTTCAATAAATACGCTTCTGCTTCCGCTTTTATTTCAGCGTTTGACTTCTTTTTACCTCCCTCTTTTAGGTATTCCAGTAATTCAGTACGGGAAAAGTACAGGCGTTTGCTTCGCTTCATGACAGAGAGTTCCCCTTTTGATACCTTTGAGTACAATCTGGATTGCCTTGCAATTTCTAAAAGCTGTGAGATGAAATTATTCTTCATATTAACTCAATTTGTTTTGGTTAATAATCTGCTCAATTTCTGAACGTTTGAAAAATACACGGTTTCCCATCCCGAAACTCGGAATTGTACCGTCTTTGCGCCATCTGTGAAGTGTGGAAAGGTCTATTTTGAGAAGTTTGCAGACCTCCGACCGTGTAAGGTATTCTGTTGGTTCTTTGGGTTGGAATTGTGCGGAGAGTTGCGCTGTTAACTCAGGTATCAAAGAATTTTTTAATTCTGTGATGAGGTCGGTCGGGTTTGTCCCGATAAATTGAATTATGCTCATTTGCAATAATTTTAAATTGTTATTGCAAAGGTGTTTAGAATGTGTTTTTAAATAGTTATGGGAATATTCCCATTGATATTCCCATTTTTGTTTTTCGTTGAATAGTGTAGTTTTAATTACCGTTTTGCGGTTAAATTTTTAAGCTCAGAAATATAATTTTCTGCGATCGTTGTATGGTTTTGATTATCAAAATTATTTCGGATTGATTTTTCGGAACGTTCAAAAATATCTGCTAATAATTGTACGGTTTGAAAATCGGTAAATCCTTTTTCTTGCATCATTCCTTTGATATTTAATTTGTCTAAAATTTTTATTTTTTGCGGAACGGTAAATTTACTTTGAGTTTTTTCGTCTGTGTTTTCCTGTGTATTGTTTATAGTTGCTTCTGTTTTACTTTTTAGTTTTAGTTTTTCATCTATCCATTTTACAATTCTCACTACAGCATAGCGAAAGTTTATATACTTTGTATCATTTAGCGATATCATATTAACAGGTTTACTAAAATTGGTTTTTATTTCCGTCATTTCATCAAAAAAAAAACACAAACAATATTCTAAAGTAAATAAATCAAAATAAAAACCTTTTTTGAAAAATAAATCAGTAAAAAATAAATTCATTAATACTGATTTGTAATCCTTTTCTTCTTTTAATGCTCTATTAGATTCATCTGTAGGAGAGTTAATAAAATCATCATATTTTTTTTGAATGAGTAAACGAAATTCATCTATTGTAATTAGTTTTTCCTCTGAATGTATAGTTATTTTTATGTTTTCTTCAATAAAATAATAATTGTCAGACCATTTTGCATATTGAGAATAGTTATCTTTTAATAAAGACAAATAATCATTTTCTAAACCATCGGGATATTTTTTTTGCCATTCTTTAAAATCATTATTATAATTAGCCTCAAATTCTTTAAAAGAGTAATAAAATGGTGTCTTCATATTTTGAACAGTTTTTAATTGGTTACCTTTGGGTTAATTCCCCGATACTTTTATAATTCTTTCCATTGTTTCCTTTACATTCTCTGTGATGAGGTCAATAAATGGCTGTTTGTTGTTTCTATGGCGTGTTGGTGGTTGATTGCTTCCAAATGCTCGTTTAGAAATTTTCCGCCTATGGTTAATCCTTTTTCAATAACCAATGCGGTTTCCTGCAAAGTCAGTGGGTTACCTTCTATTTTGTTGCTCTCGTAGGTGTATTCTATATCAAACGCCTTTGCTACTTTCTCGCTGTGGTTTTGTCGCAAATGGTTTAGTTCTTCTTTCAGTTGGTCGAGGTGGGTATATTTTATCATTAAGATATTTTAGTTTTTTTGTTTGATAATTCCCTAAAGGTTCTTGCTGTATTCAAGGCGTGGTCTGATGAGGTTTTACCAATATACTGTAAAAAGGTGGTTTCTGTTTTATGTCCTGTTATAGCCATGACCTGTGACGTGGTGAATCTCTTGTCTCCATAGAAATTGGTAGCAAAGCTTCTTCTGCAAATATGGGTACTTACCAGATTATATTTTTCTGTCTCTACAATTTCATTGCGTTTTAGCTTTTCATTATAGATCCTGCCTTTTAAGATTTGATTAATCCCGGAAAGTTCGCAGACTTTCTTAATAAGGCTGTTGAAAGTAGTTGCATTGCTTCCCAGAGTCGTGCCTCTGAATAAAGGTGGAAAATAACCCTCATACTTTTTGAGGATCTGCTCAACCTCATCATGCATTGGTATGCTAACATCTTTACCGGTCTTACGCTGGACAAGGTCTATAAATCGGAAGCTTTCCCCTTGAGAATCTGTTTTGGTGAAAATTTTTGATGGGGTCATATCCAACAGGTCACTCACACGCTGTCCTGTATAGCAGCCAATCAAAAGCCAGTCACGGGCATGAAGCAGGTCTTCCCCTATTATATTTGCGTTTTTGATTTTTGAAAGTTCCTCAAAGTTTAAAAACACTTTTATAGAGGTCACACTCTCAATGGTAAACTTATCAACCTGAGGGTGAAGCAGCTTCCCATTTGCTCTGGCATCAAGCAATACTGTTTTTAGGTTTTTTAAGGTTCTGTTAGCCGTTGATTCCATTAGCTTGTCTTTTACCATAAGCCAGTTCTTAAATTCAAGTATTACCCGTTTGTCAACCTCAGCAAATACATAGTTCTTTTTCTGGACATCCTGAAATCGTGAAAATTTATCCTCAAGCATAAGGTACTGATGATCGGTCGTCTTTTTTGTTTTCGCTAATGCCCGAAGCTCGTTAAAGCTTTTCATGTAGTTGACCACAATATCGTCACTGGTCTTTACATCTATTCTATCAAAAAAAAGACTGATCTTATTTTTAAGCCAATGAGAATCAAATAAAACACCTCCGGTTAGATCATCATTATACGATTTTAATATAAACTTTTCTAAATCGTTTAAATCAGAAGTCAGATTTTTATTATGAGGGTTGTTTTGCTTGGGAAGAGAAGTCTTATCACTCCAGTCAGAATAATCAATCTGCAAGCCTGTAGAGTTTCGCATTTTAAGATCTTTCGATATTGATAGCTGAATTTGGATTGTACTGCCTTTTGTTTTGCTACGCAGATAGTATTTTACTGTTGCCATATTGAATATTTAAAAACAAAGATATTCAAACTAAACAGTGTGTCAAAATTTGTGTCAATATTTTCGCCTGTTTATGAAATGATATAAAATCTACTGCAATGAAGATTACTTACAAAAGTACTATTAATAGATTGTATACAAATATTTTATTGCATTTTCAGAGGAAAATATAAAAGTAGCACATTGCATACTTGTAGTACCTACAGAATGACAAACTGTATGGATAAACTATTATTTCAATTGTGTCATTCCGGAGGAATCCAGCTATAATCACTCATGAAGAAATGCATCAGAAGAAATCTGCAATCCAGACCAAATTCCTAACTTAAGACGTAAGAATTCCCCTTCTTTGGAGGGGTGGCTAAAATTCAAAGAATTTTTGACGGGGTGGTTTTAAAGGTCACAACCACTCAACATTGTTAAAATACAATTATCATTATATTCAAGATCAGTTTACAATCAATTTATACTTTCGCTGCCATAAAAGTGAATATGAAAAAATTACTATTGTCTGCTGTAGTGCTGGCAGTATTGGCGTCATGTAAAAGTGACGATGATACAACAATAATTAATCAGGACATTAATTATTCCAAGCTGCCTCAGGAGTTTCCATTTACAAAACTGGCTACGATAAACGGAGTAGATGTTATCAATGGCGGTTTTGGTTCCGGAGCAGCCGCTCATCCTACAAGAAAAGGTGTATTTTATGTCATTACAGACAGAGGTCCTAATACTGATTTTCAGAACGGTAAAAAATTCCTTGTCCCTAACTTTACCCCAACCATTATGCATTTTAAAATCAATGCAGACGGAAATGTTGAGGTGATCAAATATATTAAGCTTAAAAATCCTTCCGGGCAGCCTATTACAGGGCTTCCAAACCCTGCAGGAATGGGGAGTACAGGAGAGATTGCATATGATGCTTCAGGAAATGTTTTAGGTACTGATAAGTACGGTCTTGACAGTGAAAGTATTGTAGCAGCAGCTGATGGTACATTCTGGGTTTCTGATGAGTACGGTCCGCACATTGTACATTACAGTGCAGATGGAATTGAAATGGAAAGAATAAGCCCGGTTGGTGTAAATACGGGCCCAAGAAAATTGCCTGCTGTTTTAGCGAAAAGAAGAGCGAACAGAGGAATGGAAGGACTTTGTATGGCTCCGGACGGCAGAACATTGGTAGGAACCATACAGTCTATGATGTATGTGCCCAGCAAAGCATTGGCAACCAATAAAACTTTAACGAGAATTGTCACATTTGATACGGTTACAGGGCAGACTAAACAGTTTTTTATAAACAGGAAGGAGGAGCTTCTGATTCAGTGTGTGATATTACAGCAATAAGCAACAGTGAATTCTTAGTCATTGAAAGAGACGGAAATTTCGGATCTCAGGGAGGAATCAAAAAAGTCTACAGAATCAATCTGAGCAATGCAACGGATGTAAACGGACCAGATATTAATGCTGTTGACGGAATGAAAGTGAATGGAAAAGCTTTGGAACAATGTTCATGGGATGAAATTACGAATGCTGGAATAAAAACAATTACCAAAACATTGGCGGTGGATCTGGTAGCAAGACTGGGCTATGAGCACGATAAATTTGAGGGAATTGTCTACTTAGGAAACAATAAACTGGCTGTTTTCAATGATGATGACTTCGGAGTGGTGGATGACGGAAACGGAAACCCCAAAGCCAAAATTTTACCTAAAACAGGTAAAGTAGACAAAGGAACTATGTATGTAGTCGATATTCAATAATTAGATTTTTTTAAAGAAAACGGCGGAATCTTCGATTCCGCCGTTTTTATTTTTAGATCAATGAAATTTTAGTTAAAAGCTTCAATAATTTTAGAGAAGTCTTCCAGCTTCAAAGCAGCTCCTCCAATCAGACCTCCGTCGATATCCGGCTGAGAGAAGATTTCTTTTGCATTATCCGGTTTTACAGAACCTCCATAAAGGATTGAAACTTCATCAGCAACTTCCTGTCCGTATTTCGCAGCAATAATGTTTCTGATGTGAGCGTGGATTTCCTGAGCCTGCTCCGGGCTTGCTGTTTCTCCCGTTCCGATAGCCCAAACCGGTTCGTAAGCAATCACCACTTTTTTAATTTCTTCAGCAGAAAGCGTGAAAAGCGCCACTTCAGTCTGATTTTTTACAACTTCAAGGTGCTGCCCTGCTTTTCTCTGCTCCAGAGTCTCTCCGTTACAGTAAACAGGAATAAGACCTTTATCAAGAGCCAGTTTGATTTTTCTGTTACAGTGAGAATCAGTTTCCCCGTGGTATTGTCTTCTTTCAGAATGCCCGATCAAAGAACCTGTAGCATCAATGGATTCCAGCATATCTGCAGAAATCTCACCGGTGTAAGCACCACTTTCATGCTCGCTCATATCCTGAGAAAATACACCGATTTCATCCTTTTCAAAGATGTCTTTCGCCATCATCAGATATAATGAAGGGGGAGCAATCCAAACTTCACAGTTGGTAGCATTATTATTTTTATAGCTTAGTAACTGAATCATTAATTGTTGTGCATCAATTACATTTTTGTTCATTTTCCAGTTGCCTGCAACTATTTTTCTTCTCATAAGATTTATATATTGATTGATTTAATTTTTCGTTAGGTTATAATCCCCAAAGGTTTTTCAGCAAAACATAGAATGTATGTTCCTCTTCAGTTACCTTATTATCAGCTTTGATCAAAGATTTTGCAAACTGAACGAATTTCATACGTTCGTCCTCTGTAGAATCTTCATGAAAACATCTTGCATGGAATTCAAAATGATCTTTCCATTCTTCCGGCTGTAAAAGAGCCAGGGTTTCCAGCTCGTTGTCAAGATTCATTCTGAACGGGAATTCATCCGCCAGATATTGCTGTACCAGCATTCCTTCCTCAGGAGCAAACTCTCCGTCTACAGAAGAAAGGATCATTAATAAGTGGTAACCGGCGATTGATTTATTTGATTTTTGCATGTGCTTTTATATGTTTAAGTTTAGTGTTTAAATAGATAATAGATAATAGATAATAGATCCACGATTAGCTTTCGTCAAAAAGATCATTCATCATTCATCATTTATAATTAGTTAACGTAGTCCTTAGCAGGCTGTTTATCTACAATTTTTCCGTTTTCAAGGATCAGGACAAAAGGATTGCTTCTCGCTATTGTTTTAATGGCAGTTCCATCCATCAATAGATTCCTGATAGTTTTGAAAGTGTTAGGCTCTGTGGAAATTCCGTAGATAAGGGCTCCTTTCTGGGTATTTACTTTTGCTTCTACTTTCTGAAGCAGATCAGCCGGAACATCTTTTGGATGATAGGAGAAAATCAGAACGGCTTTTGGAGCATTAATGATTTCATTGGTGACATCCATTCCCGTAGGATCTTCAATCTTGAATTTCACAATTTCAGATTTGTATCCTTCCTTGATCAGTACAGATTCATTTTTCCCATCCTCAATTTTCCATGGGGAACCCTCTGCCCAGTATTCTGTTTTTTTAATATAATCATCCTGATTTACTTTTACAACCTCTCCTGTTTTCTCATTTTTCAGAGAATAAAAAGTCTTGTATTCAGAAGGATTTTTGTCAATTTTAACTTTTTCAGCTTTAATATCTGTCCCGATTTTATAATCACGGAAATCAATGATAGGTTCATGCATAATTCCCTGGGCCATAACATAGATCATACCCAGAGAAAATACTGCTAACAGAACATATTTTACTGTATTTGAGGACTCTTTTGAAGTAACTCCATATGCATCTTTTTTACGGAATTCTTTTCTATACAGGACGAATAAAATGATCAGCCCAACAAGAAGTACAACATCCTTAAGGAAGCTTTGCCACGGCGTAAATTTGATGGCGTCGCCAAAACATCCACAGTCTGTGACCACATTAAAATAAGCCGAATAGAAAGTAAGGAATCCAAAGAAAATACAAAGGGCAATTAATACGGATAAGGTAAATTTAAGCTTTAGTTTAAGCAGCAGCATGAATCCTAAGAAAAGCTCCATTACCACTACTATAATGGAAAACAGCAGGGCAAACTTTTCCAAAAATGGCATATTGAAAACCGGAGGAGCGAAATATTCTTCCATTTTGAAAGAAAAACCTACCAGATCCACAGCTTTCACAAAGCCTGAAAGGATAAAAATAACAGCAATAATAAAGCGTAATATACCTTTGATCATATTAAATATTTTTGGGTTCGAATTGATTTTCTTTTTCAGAGAACTTGATCAGGCAGAAGACAGCATAATTCAGCATGTCGAAATAGTTGGCATCAAGCCCTTCCGAAACGATGGTCTGTCCCTGGTTGTCTTCAATCTGCTTGGTTCTTAATACTTTCTGATAAATAAGATCTGTGATCGAAGAAATTCTCATATCTCTCCATGCTTCACCGTAATCATGATTTTTTCTTTCCATCAAAGCCATTGCTTCATTGGCATATTTGTCATACAGACTTAAAATTTCTTCCTTATTTTCATTGAAATCATTGGAAAGGCCTTTCTCAAGCTGAATAAGCCCAATAATAGAGTAGTTGACAATTGCGATAAATTCATCCTCCTCACTCTCATCCACCATTTTTTTATCGGTCATCTGCAGCGTACGGATCCTGTTAACTTTGATATAAATCTGATCTGTAATGGAGCTTGGTCTTAAAACCCTCCATGCTGCTCCGTAATCCTGTAATTTTTTACCGAAAAGATCACGGCACTGACTGATAACTTTCCCGAACTGTACTGATGTTTTTAGCATAAATTTTCTTAATCTTCCAAATATACGAATTCGGTTTCAGATTTTTGAATTTGATGAGCTGAGTTTGTGAGTGGGAGGGTTTGAGGGTTGTAGAGTTGTAGAGTTTGATTAGTTTCGGGATACGGGGTACGGGATACGTGGTTAAGAGTGGGAGTGTTTGAGGGTAAGGGGGGAGTGTCTGGCCTAACTTCCATCTTCCAACTTCCAGCCCCAATTCATCTCTTAAAAGCCATAAATCACTAATTTTGCAGTACAAAACCATTCATCAATCAATTATAAATCTTACGATCCATGCTTTCCAACTCTACAACCCTCCAACCCTCCAACGCTCCAACCTACTCACTCAACTGCAATGGACGTCTGATACAGCTGGACACCCCAAAGATCATGGGAATTCTCAATCTGACACCGGATTCTTTCTCTGACGGCGGAAAATTCAATAATGAAAAATCAGCATTGGAACATGCTGAAAAACTATTGAAAGAAGGAGCTGAAATACTGGATGTCGGACCACAGTCAACGCGTCCCAACGCAGAATTTTTAAGCGCCGGAGAAGAGATAAACAGGATCGGAAATATGATCTCTCTGATTAAGAAAGAATTTCCGGAAGCCTTGGTCTCCCTGGATACTTTTTATGCGGAAACAGTGAAATTCGGATTCAATGAAGGGATTGATCTGATCAATGATATTTCCGGTGGACAGTATGATGCAGAAATGTTTGATACCGCCGCTCAGACAAAACTTCCTTACATCCTGATGCATGTAAACCCGTCTTATGAAACCATGCATGATAAAATCAGATTTGAAGATATTACGCTGGAAGTTAACCGGTATTTTTCTCAAAAAACAAAAGAACTTTTAGAAAAAGGGGTGAATGATATCATTCTTGACCCCGGTTTTGGTTTCGGAAAAACAGTAGAAGACCAGATGAAAATGATCCACGAAGTTGAATATCTCGGATTTGGCAGATTTCCTTTGTTGATAGGTATTTCCAGAAAGTCATTTATTTATAAACCTCTTGGTAAATCACCTTTGGACATTAATGAAGAAACCCAGAAACTTCATATGAAAGTGCTGGAGCAGGGGGCAAAGATTGTAAGAGTTCATGATGTCGCTCAGGCTAAGGAAACTTTGACCCGTTTTTTACAAAGAAAATAAAAAGTGTCAAAAAAACTTGTGGGTTATTAAAAAGTTTATACATTTGCAGTATGAATTTTACGAATCAGAAAAATATTATTGTCATTTCTATTATTGCTGTTGTCATTAACAACAGTAAGGAAACGGCATTTTAAATAGATTTTAATTTAAATTATATATAGGCCGTTTCATATTTGAAACGGCTTTTTTTTGTTTTAATTTTTAGAATACAGAGTATGTATCAGTTCTTATCAGTAATTATTATCGTCATTATTATTCCCTTGCGACTGTGAGAAGGAAGATGTATGACTGTACATATATTGAGCCCTCTCACACTGTGAGAGGGCTTTTTTTATTCCCGTTTGTTAATTTTTTTAATCTCAATAACATGTATTACAACGACGACACGACCATCTATTTTGACGGAAAATTTATGAAAGCGAAAGATGCTGGAACAGATCTTTACGGACAATCTCTACACTATGGCTATTCGGTTTTTGAAGGAATCAAATCTTACAACACAGATCACGGAACCAGGATTTTCAAAGCAAAAGAACATTATGAAAGACTGAAAAGATCAGCGGAACTGATGCACATACCCTTCGATTATTCTGTAAACCAGCTTACAGATCTTACCTATGAGCTTCTGGAACGCAATGGATTTACTGATGCTTATATCCGTCCATTGGTTACGTGCTCTCCCAATATGTCACTTTCAAAAGGACAGAAATCTTACCTGTCACTTCTTGCCTGGGAATGGAATAACGGATATCTGGCAGATAAAATGAAAATCATGACTTCCCCTTTTCAGCGTCCTAATCCTAAAGCTTTCAAGGTTGAAGCTAAAGTAGGAGGGCATTATGTAAACTCAATATTAGCCTGCCAGGATGCCAAAGACAAAGGTTATGATGAAGCACTGGTATTGGATGAAAACGGAAATGTTGCCGAAAGTTCAGGAGCCAATGTCTTCTACGAAAAGGACGGGGTTTTGTATACACCGGCTAAAGGAAGTATCCTTCCGGGAATCACAAGACAAACTGTTATGGAGATTTGTAATGAGCTTGAAATTCCGATAAAAGAAACCTTCTTTAAACCGGAGGAAATGCGTGGTGCAGATGCCGGCTTTTTCTGTGGTACAGCAGCAGAAATTGTGGCTCTGGATTCACTTGATGATGTTCCTTTTACCAGAAACTGGGAAGATACGGCAAGTGGAAGAGTACAGCAGGCATATTTAAAATTGGTAAGAGTTCTGTCATTGTAAATTTTTAAGATTTAAATGTTTAATAATCAAGTAAATATATGTATTTCATAAACAGTTGAATATTGTAATTTTTAGAAAAACTGAAAATGAAAAGAATATTACAAAATGTAGTTTTGAATCAAAATTTAGTAAAAAACTTCAGTTTAATAGAAGAAAAGAACAGAAAATGCAGGATAAATATGTTAAATAAATATTCAAAAACATTCACGCAAAACAGTGAACAGCCCGCCGCTAAAGCCATGTTGTACGGGATAGGATTTACAGAAGAAGATATGCACAAGGCCCAGGTCGGAATTGCCAGTATGGGCTATGACGGGAATACCTGCAATATGCACCTGAATGATCTGGCTCAGGTGGTAAAAAAAGGAACATGGGAGCACGGATTGGCAGGATTGATTTTTAATATCATCGGCGTAAGTGACGGAATGAGCAACGGAACAGATGGAATGCGCTATTCCCTGGTAAGCCGTGATGTGATAGCAGACAGTATCGAAGCGATCTGCGGCGCACAGTATTACGACGGACTGATCGCTCTGCCGGGCTGTGACAAAAATATGCCCGGAACCATTATCGCGATGGGAAGGCTTAACAGACCATCCATCATGGTGTATGGAGGAACTATTGCTCCAGGCTGTTACAAAGGGGAAGCGCTTAACATCGTTTCTGCTTTCGAAGCATTGGGTAAAAAGATTGCAGGAGAAATCACTGAAGAAGATTTTGATGGAGTGGTGAAAAATTCCTGCCCGGGAGCGGGAGCATGCGGAGGGATGTATACCGCCAATACAATGGCTTCTGCCATAGAGGCATTAGGAATGAGTCTTCCATATTCCTCTTCCAATCCGGCTTTGAGCAAAGAAAAGCAGGAAGAATGCCTTGAGGCCGGAAAATATCTGAAAGTACTACTGGAAAAAGACATTAAACCTTCCGATATCATGACCCGCAAAGCATTTGAAAATGCACTCCGCCTTATTGTTATTTTGGGAGGAAGTACAAATGCTGTTCTGCATTTTATAGCTATGGCAAAAAGTGTGGGCGTTCCCCTTACCCAAGATGATTTTCAGAAGATGAGCGATCAGACTCCGGTATTGGCAGACCTGAAGCCGAGTGGAAAATACCTGATGCAGGACCTGCATGAACACGGAGGAACCCCGGCGGTGATGAAATATTTGCTGGAACAGGGATTACTGCATGGAGACTGCCTTACCGTTACCGGAAAAACAGTGGCTGAAAATCTGGCAGATGTTCCGGGATTGGACTTTAATACTCAGAAAATTATAAAGCCACTCTCAGAACCTGTAAAAGCTACCGGACACCTGAGAATATTGTACGGAAATCTTGCGGAAAAGGGAAGTGTAGCTAAAATCACAGGAAAAGAAGGTGAGCGCTTTGTAGGAAAAGCACGTGTGTTTGATGGTGAAAAAAACCTGATCAGAGGAATTCAGGATGGAACCGTACATCACGGTGATGTCATTGTCATCCGCCATGAAGGCCCGAAAGGAGCTCCCGGAATGCCGGAAATGCTGAAACCTACAAGTGCATTGATAGGAGCTGGCCTGGGAAGCAGTGTCGCTTTAATCACAGATGGACGTTTCAGTGGAGGAACCCATGGCTTTGTAGTAGGGCACATTACACCTGAAGCCCATGAAGGAGGTCTTATTGCTTTTGTACATAATGATGACCTGATCGAAATAGATGCGGTAAACAACACCATACAGCTCAAAGTTTCAGAAGAAGAAATAGAAAGAAGAAAAAAAGGATGGCAAAAACCTCCTCTTAAAGTACAGAAGGGATTGCTTTATAAATATGCATTAACAGTATCATCGGCTGCAGAAGGCTGTGTAACGGACGAAATCACTCAATAAAAGTATATGGAAAACCTGAATTTATCAACAGAAATACAACTTACCGGAAGCCGGATCATTCTCGAGGCGTTTCTGCAGGAAGGTGTAAAAACCGTTTTCGGATATCCGGGTGGAGCTATTATTCCTATTTATGATGCCCTTTACGATTATAAGGAAACACTGAAGCATATTCTTGTACGCCATGAACAGGAGCAGTACATGCAGCGCAGGGCCTGGCAAGAGTATCAGGAGAAGTAGGGGTAGTGCTGGCAACCAGCGGACCCGGAGCAACCAATCTCGTAACAGGATTAGCAGATGCGCTGCTGGATAACACTCCTTTGGTCTGTATTACAGGGCAGGTTTTTGAGCACCTTCTGGGAACCGATGCCTTTCAGGAAATAGATGTAATGAACGTTACAAGCCCTGTTACCAAATGGAATTATCAGGTCACTGACGCCAATGAGCTTCCCGAAGTATTGGCAAAAGCATTTTATATTGCAAAGTCAGGACTTCCCGGTCCTGTATTGATTGATGTGACTAAAAATGCCCAGCTTCAGTCTGTTGATTATAAAGGATATACTCCTTGCCATTCATTGAGAAGCTATAAACCGGATCCCGAACCATGTTTTGAAAGTATTGAAAAAGCAATATCATTAATAAATGAGGCTGAAAGACCATTTATCATTGCAGGACAGGGAATTATGCTGGGAAAAGCAGAAAAAGAATTTTTAAAATTTGCTGAAAAATCAGGAGTTCCTGTAGCATGGACTGTTTTAGGAATGAGCGCCATTCCTACCAGTCATCCGCAGGCTGTAGGAATGGTAGGAATGCATGGAAATTATGGCCCGAATATATTAACCAACGAATGTGATGTTCTGATTGCTGTAGGAATGCGTTTCGACGACCGTGTAACAGGAAGATTGGATCAGTACGCAAAACAGGCAAAAATTATTCATCTGGATATTGATAAAGCAGAGATCAATAAAAACGTAAAAGTTGATGTCCCGGTTCTTGGTAACTGCAAACATACCCTTCCCCTTCTTACGGAAAGGATTGTAAAAAGAGAACATCATGCCTGGCATGAAAGATTTAAAAAATGCCACGAAGTGGAAAGCATCAATCTGATTCATACAGAGCTTTATCCCGATGAAGGAGAGATTACCATGGGAGAAGTGATCCGTTATCTGAATGAAATGACACAAGGTGAGGCTATAATTGTGACAGACGTAGGGCAGCATCAGATGGCAACATGCCGCTACTCTCATTTCAGACATTCCAGAACCAATGTGACAAGTGGAGGCTTGGGAACCATGGGGTTCTGTCTTCCCGCTGCAATAGGTGCATCCTATGCGGAAACCGGCCGTCCTGTTATTGCAGTGATGGGTGATGGCGGAGCACAGATGAATATCCAGGAGCTGGGAACCATTATGCAGTATCATCCAGAGGTGAAAATTTTAATTCTTAATAATTGCTATCTGGGAATGGTAAGACAGTGGCAGGAACTGTTTCACGAAGAAAGATATTCTTCGGTAGATATTCAGAGTCCTGATTTTGTTCAGGTGGCAAAAGGATACAATATTCAGGGAAACAGGGTGTCTGAAAGAGAAGATCTGAAATGGGCACTCCGTGAAATGCTTGATCATGAAGGAGCTTTCCTTCTTGAAGTGATGACAGGAAAAGAACACAATGTATTTCCGATGATTCCCCAGGGGAAAAGTGTTTCGGAGATTGTATTAAATAATAAAGTTTAAAAAATAAAAAGATGAAAACAGACCATAAAGAATATACCATTACAGCGTATACCGAAGATTATTTAGGATTGATCAGCCGTATCAATGCTATTTTTTCAAGAAGGAGAATTTCTATGGTGACCTTTAATGTAGGTCCTTCAGAAATGGAAAAAGTAAAAAAGTTTGTCATCGTGATCAGGGAAACGGAAGATTCTGTTCAGAAAATCAGCAGACAGATGGAAAAGCAGGTTGACGTTCTAGAAGTACATTATCATAGAAATCCTTACCTGACGGCAGTAGAACATGCGAGCTAAGCTCAGAAATTAACATCATAATCAGTAATAAATAAAATCAAAAAAAATGGCAAAATTGAATTTTGGAGGAGTAGAGGAGAATGTAGTAACAAGAGAAGAGTTTCCGTTGCAAAAAGCTCAGGAAGTATTAAAAAACGAAGTTGTGGCAGTCATTGGATATGGAGTACAGGGACCAGGACAGGCGTTGAATCAGAAAGATAACGGAATTAATGTCATTGTAGGGCAGAGAAAAAACTCCAAATCATGGGATAAAGCAGTAGCGGACGGGTTTGTACCGGGAGAAACATTATTTGAAATCGAAGAGGCTCTGGAAAAAGGTACCATTATCTGTTATCTTCTGAGCGATGCTGCACAAATTGAATACTGGCCAAAAGTAAAACAGCATCTTACCCCTGGAAAAGCGCTGTATTTTTCACATGGTTTCGGGATTACATTCAACGAACGTACAGGAATTGTTCCTCCGGCCGATGTAGATGTTTTTCTGGTAGCACCAAAAGGTTCAGGAACATCATTGAGAAGAATGTTTCTGCAGGACAGAGGTCTGAACAGCAGTTTTGCCGTATATCAGGATGCTACAGGGAAGGCCAGAGAAAGAGTAACCGCATTGGGAATCGCGATAGGAAGCGGGTATCTGTTTGAAACCGACTTTAAAAAAGAAGTATACAGTGACCTTGCCGGAGAACGGGGCACACTGATGGGCGCTGTACAGGGAATATTTGCCGCTCAGTATGATGTATTGAGAAAAAATGGCCACAGCCCTTCGGAAGCTTTTAACGAAACCGTAGAAGAATTAACCCAGTCATTAATGCCTTTAGTGGCAGAAAACGGAATGGACTGGATGTATGCCAACTGCAGTACAACCGCTCAGAGAGGTGCACTGGACTGGTGGAAACGTTTCAGAGATGCTACTTCGCCTTTGTTTGAAGAATTGTATGACAACGTAGCTAAAGGAAATGAAGCACAACGCTCGATTGACAGCAACAGCAAACCGGATTATCGTGAAAAACTGGAAGCCGAACTTACTGAGCTGAGAGAAAGCGAAATGTGGAAAGCCGGTAAGACCGTGCGCAGCCTGAGACCCGAAAACAATTAATTACTTAAAGATGATGAAAGAGGAAGTAAGTTCCTCCGTTTTAGAGCATGTCTATAAAGCGGAGGAACGATTAAAAGATGTAGTGGTAAAAACACCTTTGGCTGTCAATAATAATTTGTCAGCCATTTATGAGGCAAACATCAGCTTTAAAAGGGAAGACCTGCAAAGAGTAAGATCCTATAAAATAAGGGGTGCATACAATAAAATGGCAACCATGTCACAGGAAGAACTTTCCAGAGGAGTTGTTTGTGCCAGTGCCGGAAATCATGCGCAGGGAGTAGCCTTTGCATGCCATACTATGAAAGTGAAAGGAACGATTTTTATGCCTTTGCCAACCCCCGGACAAAAGCTCGAACAGGTAAAAATGTTTGGTGGAGAATATATCGATGTTATTTTATTCGGAGACACATTCGATGAATCTAAAGATGCTGCGATGAGGTTTTGTAAAGAGCATGACAGTGTATTTATTCATCCTTTTGATGATCCGGCGATTATTGAAGGACAGGCTACAACAGCGCTGGAAATCCTGGAACAGGCAGAAGGTATGGTTGACTATCTTTTTGTGCCGATAGGTGGTGGTGGACTGGCAGCAGGAATATGCACTGTATTTCAGCATTTGTCTCCTCAAACAAAAATTATTGGCGTAGAACCTTCAGCAGCTGCAAGCATGAAAAAAGCCCTGGAAAAGGGAAAACCTGTTCTTCTTGAAAAGATCAGCCGTTTTGTGGACGGGGCAGCTGTACAGCAGGTGGGAGAAATCACTTTCGAACGTTGTAAAAATATCCTGTATGACATGGCTACAGTAGACGAAGGATTAGTGTGCGAAACCATATTGTCACTGTATAATAAAGATGCTATCGTGGTAGAACCGGCCGGAGCTCTTTCAGTAGCAGCATTGGACAAATATAAAGAAGAGATAAAAGGTAAAAATGTAGTGTGTATTATCAGCGGAAGCAACAATGATATCACCCGTATGGAAGAAATCAAAGAAAAGGCTTTGCTGCACGCAGGGCTAAAGCATTATTTCTTGGTAAGGTTTCCGCAGCGCCCCGGAGCATTAAAAACTTTTGTAATGGATGTGCTGGGACCGGATGATGATATTACCTATTTTGAATACACCCAAAAAAATTCAAAAGAAAAAGGAATTGCAGTGGTGGGAATTGCGTTGAAAAAAAACAGAGATTTTCCTCCTTTGATGAGTAAAATGAAGGAATATGATTTCTTTGTCAACTATCTGAACAATGATCCTGCGCTGATGAATTTGCTTATTTAAAAATAGATTGAAAAAAAGAAATATTTTTTTTGATGACATTAAAAAGCGACATAAGAAACTGATGCGTTAAGAAAATGAATTCTGTGAACGTTAAGAAAACTCTACTGTTGAGTGCGGGACAATCTTTGATTCTCAATATAGACTGTTTCCGCACGAGTTTAGAGTTTTAGAGAACAGATTTCATTTTTAGCGGAAGTTTCTAAGTCTTGAATTTTTGATTCTTTTGTTTCAAGACAAAAGAAGGATATTAATTAGAAAGAATTTTTAAACCATTAAGGATGATTAAGTTTTTAAGAATAATGAAGAAAATACCTTTCGATATTTAATAAGCAGAACGCATCATTCAAATGAATTTGAATCTTAATTTCCTTATAATCTGAATTCTTCTTAATGGTTTAATTCTCTAATCAAATTATCTTTCAAGCGAAAAATTCGAAATTACTTTCGGACGTTCCGTTTCATTAGCAACTTTCCAGGAGGTTCTGTACATCCACTCAGTCATTTTATAAAGCTTCTTGTAATTGATATTTTCAGATTCATCCTGCGGAGTGTGGTACTGGTCGTGCAGCACACTGGTGAAAAATATCGCCGGAATCCCGATTTTAGCATACGGAAGATGATCACTTCTGAAATAGAAATATTCAGCATGACTTGGAGAATCCCAATCTTTCAGGTATTTGAATTTTGTACTTTCATTATTGGCTTCTTCAGCCATTTTCACAAGCTCTTCAGAATTTTTATGAGGAGCATTGCCTCCCAGTAAAGCAGCTTCATTATTGTCATTTCTTCCGATCATATCACCGTTCAGAACGGCTACAATTTTCTCTTTCGGAACAACAGGGTGGGCTGCGTGCCATCTCGATCCTAATAATCCCCTCTCTTCGGCTCCATGGAAAACAAACAGGATGCTTCTTTTTCCCGGCTGCTTTTTATAAGCTCTTGCCATAGCCAGCATTGCAACGCATGTACTTGCATTATCATCAGCACCGTTATAGATGGTATCATTCTTTACAGGATGTCTGATGCCGTCATGATCCTGATGTCCGCTTAGCAAAACATATTCATTTTTAAGGACCGGATCCGTACCTTCTATTTTTCCGATAATATTCACTGAAGGATATTTGTAGGTTTCAGTGATCAGGTTCAGAGAAGCTTTGGGGCTGTTTTTTACCCAACCTGCATTTTCTCTTTTGATCCACAGGACAGGAATATTATTCGTGATTTTCTCTCTTAATCCTTCTACGCCGTAGCTTCCGCGTGTCATTTGAGGCAGTACTTCTACCCAGCTTTGTTCAGAAGTGTCATCGGTGATGAAAATAATGGCTTTAGCTCCCAGTTCAGCAGCTTTATTGTAATATTTGTTTCTTACAAACCCAGGATATCTCCTTACGAAAAGAGTCATATCTCTGGAGATATTTTTATCTGAAGCATTTACTGCAAGGATCTTTCCTTTGATATTCAGTCTGGCAAGATCTTCAGGTTCCGCATTTCCGGCATACACTATTTCAGCATCCACAGAAGCATTTACAGGTTCTGCTACCAGAAAGTCTTTCCATAGTTTCAGGTTGGTGTCTCCAACTTTCAGGCTACTTTGAGGGATTACCTGATGTCGGTACATATCAAAAAACTGGAAAAAAGTTCCGTTATCTCCGGCAGGTTTCATTCCCGCTTCTTTGGCTTTGTCAGCAAGCCACATGGAAACCTTTAATTCGTCCGGGGTTCCTGCTTCACGGCCCCAGAACTGGTCGGCAGCAAGCTGATACATATCGGTGCGGAGGTCAGATTCTTTGATGGCGGAAACCAAAGGTTTTTTATAGGTCTGGGCGCTTCCTATCGTAAAAAGAAAAAGACCTAACAGACACCAAACATAATTTTTATTCATACAAACTTTTTAATTAAAGTTAGCTAATTTCTCTGAAAACTGCTTTGAAAATTCCTTCCTGTCTTCTTCCAGCTTCTCCTGTGTGGAAGGTAAAATATAATTAAAAAGAATCTTTTCTTCATTGTCTAAAAAGATAATTTCCTTTTCATTTCCATCAATCATCTGTGAGAAAATCTCCCACATCGGAGTGTCCTTTAATTTTAATAATTCAAAAAACTGTTCTGCTTTGATCTCGATTTTCTGCATGATATTTATGTATAATGTATAATGTATAATGTATAATGTATAATGTATAATGTATAATGTATGATTTTTGCTGTAAAGATCGGGAATATTAAAATTCCAGAAATTTCAGTTTAAACTGAATAGCAAAATTTTCTTTGAAATGAGGTGTTGCATAATAACCCACTCTGTAGAATACACCAAGATTGAAATAGCTGGAAAGGAAATTACTCCATTCCACCCCGACTTCCTGATAAAGATGATCCAGCTTTCTGAATTTAAACTGGTGGTATTCCGGGTGTTTCATATCTCCGATAGTTCCTCTCAGGACAAAATCAAAGCTGGAAATATTATGTCCGAAGCTTTTTAAATACCAGGGCAACTTGTGCGTAAAATAATAGGCTACGAATTTGTCATTATAATATTTTCCGCCCTCCAGAGTGGCAAACCCAAGGTAAGAAGTTAGGTTAAAATTAAAGTCTTTTCCCGGAGAGGCAAGTCCGTTCATCGTAAAGTTTTTCCAGATTGGTGCTCCTCCCAGAACAACTCCTCCATACAGTCTGAAACCGGTGGTCCCGATGGGTGTTTTGAAATTATGAACAAACAGGGCATCAAAACGGAAATAATTAAAATCTCCCTGTAGTAATTTGTAGCTCTGCTCATAGTTGAAGTACAGTTCAGGATACTTCTGATCGATCAGGGATTTTCCCTGAGGCGTCATGATATTGGTTGAATTCGGAGAATACTTCAGGGTAAACAGGGTATTGAAGTTTCTGTATGAAGTACCTCTGTCCCTGAACTGATAGTCGAATTCTGCTTCTTCGGTATTTCTTCTTACGGCAAGGGCAAGAGTAAGGCCGTTGGTGACATCATTCATATAAGATAATGTAGCTCCCTTAAAATGAAAATATTTGTCATTATTAAGGTTATTCCCGAAGTTCATCATCCTCATCTTGAAATTCCATAGCTTTCGGTTGAACTCTCCGGAAGCCGTTACGTCATCATAAACCTCAAATCTGAAAAAAGAGTTTTTTTCCAGTGTGGTCTTCATATCCAGTCCCATTCCGTATTTCCATTTCCTGTCCTTTACCCCGTAGGCAAAGTAATAATCCGGTGAAAAATGCGGATCAAAATTCTCATTAAGCTTGGCTTTTAAACCTAGTCTGAATCCTTCATAAGAGTTGTAATTCACAATTTCATCCACCGCAAAATCTACAGCTCCCACTCTGATCTGTCCGTTCAGTAATCCTGACAAGATCTGTGCTTTGCTGTCGATTTTATATTTTTTACCTAAGCTGTCAATAGTTTTATAGGTATTCTGTTCTCTTTCAGTAAGAGCTTCGGTTCTGTAGCGGTCCAGTGATTGTCCGTCAATATTTTTTACCGAGAAAGTATAGCCTTTGAAATCTTTGGGATCTTCTTCAATAGGAGATTCGAAATCAAAATATTTTGAAGTGAGGAAAGCGTAGGTTCCAAAGCTTTTTTTGTCTTTCTTATCAGCTGCATGCACTTTGTCATCCATAGCCATTTTACCCATTTTCAGCTTGGCTTTTTCGTGGGCAAGGAACCATTTGTTATTGTAAAATACCCAGGTGCTGGTAATGATTCCTTCGTTTTTATTTTTACTGAAATTTTCGATTTTTTTGATTCCATACGTTTCAGTATCCACATAGATGGCACCGTTATATTTTCTTTTCCTGTCTGGTTTTTTGTAATTCACTTCACGGAAACGGATCACAAAGGTTTTTCTTCCGTCCAGGGTAACGGTATCAGAAAGAAAGAATCTGTATAGCCCTCTGTTCTCCGGCTTTACCTGTTCGGGTACAACATCCCTGTTGCTTTGCTGAAGCGCGATCATTTCGTAAATAGGCTGCTTCAGACCTGAAATTCTGTTGTCCAGAATATTGATTTTTTCACCATATTTTTTGGAATATAAAAACTCCTGCGCCCTTTCCCAGAGAAAAAGCTTACTTTTTGAAAAGATTTTACTTGCGGTAATATTATTCAAAGAGTCTTTTTCCCTTTTTTTCCTGAAAATGTTTAGATCATTAAAATACTGGTTAAATTGGGAAAGGCTGTCCTCATCAATATCAAGGGAAATTTTTTCATAGGATTTGTAAGAATAGGAACCTAAGCTTTTCGGAGAGTTTTCTTTCCAGAGTTTGTTTACTTTTTTTAGAATTTCCAAAGCCCTGGGATCACTTTTATCTTCAATCACCACCGCTTCAATATCGGTGGTTCTGGATGCTTTTTTCAGCAGGGAAACTTCCATGCTGCTCTCTACAGTAAGGCTTTCTTTCTGATAGGAATCTGCTTCAATATCAATGTTTTTGCATCCTGTTTTAAATTCCAGGATACCTTGTTCATTGGTATATCCGATAAGCATATTGTCACAGGATACTTTAGCTTTAAAGACAGGCTTTTGACTGGCGTCATCCACAACCTTAATTTTTGTTTGTGAATACCCCAAAAAGCAGATCAGAAAAAATATTAACAGTAAACCCCTTTTCATGTAAAAAAACTAGGTCAAAATTAATAATATTTATTGTGGTAGAAAAGTTTTTAACAGAGTATAACATTGATTTAATCTAATGTTTTTATGGACTTTCCAGGGATTAGGCCAAATGAAAAAATGATTGAGATAGTCTTTCTGTATTTTCCTGAGATTACCAATAAGAAAACTCCCTGAACAATTGATTCCGGGAGTTTTAATTGTTTTTCGTTGTTTGTGTTTTAGAATCGTATTTTATTTGTCATCAAGGGCTTTCATAAATTCAATAATATCATTGATCTCCTGATCTGTAAGCTGCAAGGGTGCGTCAGAAAGTGTCTGGTTGTCTACTTTAAATCCAAAACCTTTTCCTCCACCTTTATTATAAAAGTTCATGACTTCTTTCAACGTTTTATAACCGCCATTGTGCATATAAGGCGCTGTTTTGCTGATGTTCCGAAGGGTTGGTGTTTTGAATGAATGCTGTAATGAAGAAACTGTCTCGTGAAACCTTCCTCTTCCCGGATCATGGTCAAAAGTTTTATTTTCTCCGTTTACTGCTGATCCTAAAACTTCCTGTTCCGTTTTCTTGAAGCTCGGGGGAACTGTACCGTTGAATAAAGGAAGGAAATGACATATTGCACACTGCGCTTTTCCTACAAAAAGATTAAAGCCCCGTTTTTGGTCATCCGTCATCGCTGATTTATTTCCTCTCATATATTCATCAAAATCAGAATTGAATTTCGCCAGAGACCGGATATAGCTGGCCAATACATTCTGAAGCTGCCAAACTTCAGTTTTTTGTGAATGATAAATATTTTTGAATGCCGTCTGATATTTTTTATCCTGATTGATCCTGGCAAGAATAACATTCAGATCACCATGCATTTCTTCTTTATTGGAGATCACATCGGAGCTCTGTCCTTCCAGATCATCCTTTCTCATATCCCAAAACTGACCATGCTGATATCCCGCATAGTTGAGAGAAGGCGTGTTTCTGGCCAGTTCCGAATTTTCAAGTGACATTGCTTTGGCAAGTCCGTCAGTAAAAGCTTTTTCCGGAATATGACAGGTTGCACAGCTCCGGTTATTATTGTTGGATAGCATTTTATCATTAAAAAGCTGATGACCCAGAACGGCTTTTTCTTCAGAATAGGCATATTCTTTTCCTGGAGTGAAGGCATTAGGATCAAAAGCATTTTTAGCAAAGAAAGTAGTTGCATTTTTGTTTAAAGCGGTTGTTACTTCAACATCCGGGATTTTCTCCTGATCTTTAAACTCAAGCATTAAGGCTGTGATCTTATTCAGATGGTCAGGGATAAAACTGATGTAATCAAACGTGTTTTTCTCCGTGTTTTTTTTCAGAACTTCAATTGCCATATTGATTTCTGCTTCGATACTTTTTAATGCTTTGTTTCTTGACCGCTCAGTAGAAATTTGTTCAAGCGCTTCCTTAACTCCCTGAAGAGAAGAAGGCATTTCCTGTAAAAACGTTCCTGAAACAGGGGTGTCAAAACCTGAAATTCCTAAGCTTGAAATTCTGAAAGTTTCCTGCCTTAACGCATCAAAAACCTGGTCTTTACTGATGGTAATTACCTGAAAGTTGGTGCTTATAGTGTTGCTTTTGTTAATAAGCTTGTTAAGCATTCTGATCACTTCCTCTTTATTCACTTTTTCGTAAGGGTAGAGCATCTCTTCCAATACCTGTAAGCCTTCGGGCTCTATCTCTGTATGCTCATCCATCTCAATTTCCGGAAGAGCAGGGCCGTTGATAAACCTTGCGGAGTGGGGAAGGAAATATTCTACTGCCCATTCCATTTTTTTATAGGTTTTTCTGATGTCCTGGAATTTCTGCTGAAGAAGTTTTTCACCGGAATCTTTGGAAACAAGGGTTTTCAGTTCGTTGATCTGTTTCTCAAAATCAGTATTGGTTTTGAGAATTGTGTTTTTTACAGAACCAAGATCTTCATATACCGGCTGCTGCTTATCGTTTTTACAATAGGAAAGAGTGGAAAATGCTGCAGCAGAGTACAGGAAGAGGAGTATCGGATATTTTGAAAGTGTATTCATAAGTATGAAAAGTATCAACAGAGATTTCTATTGATACTTTAATTGAATTTGATATGAAGAATTTGAAACTATTTTTCTACGTTTCTGATGATTACAATCTGTCCGCCTTCTTTATTGGCATTGATTCCGGAACCGTCAGGATTTTTGAATTTATCAAGCTGCCACGTATGAGAGTGAATATTCACAGAGAATGTATTCGGAACTCCGATGATGTCTGAAATATCAACCATCGCCCCGAATTCCCATGAACCGAATTTCTGTAGATCTCCGGACTGGTTGTAAGCAGTCTGCCATGCAGAGTCATTTCTGTTGTGCTTCATACTCAGCCATGGCTTATATTGTTTGGTGGCAATATTCAGCTGCCAGATGTATGAATCGTGGTTGGCATTTTTGTAGTAAGAATCTCCGTCTTCCTGAATGTAAACAAAGTTTTCAGTAACACATAAGTTGTCAGGATTGATAAGGTTATTTCCAGGATTAGAGTCTCCTTCAGCAACTACTTCTAATTTTCCTGTAAGCATATTATTGGAGTTCAGAACAAGCTTATATACTCTTCCCCACATGGTTAATCCTGCTTTTGGATTGATGCCATCAGAAGATTCTCCGGTAGCGGTAAAATAAATTTCTCTTCCTTTTCCAGCTCCTTTTCTGTAGTCTACATCTTCCACTCTTGAAAAACGGATCGCGTTATTATCAATATTTTTCTGATTGATCTGTGCACCTGTAAGATTTTTGGCGTTAGGAATTTCAACAAACTCTACATCGTAGCTGTTTCCTTTCGTCATATCCGTTTCTGTATAGTTGCTGTTTGTTCTCCTTAAAGAATACAGCTTACCGTTATCCAGATCTCCCTGGGTATCGGCTACATACATGATCAGCTGTCCTGCGGACTGATGGGAAGAAGAATAAGACTGGTCTTCACCAATAATAATATAAGTTTTTCCGTTAGAAACATCTTTAGGAAGCGGAACTGCATTTTCCATGGAAGCTTTTCCCAAAGCTGGCTTTACTCTTGTTTTATCAGCCGCCTGAGATACCGGTGCCAATGGGTTTAAAGCATGAACCATACTTTCCTCACCTGATTCTCCTGCAGTAAGGAATGCGCTGAAACCATGAATTTCCGGAGTTGCCAGTGTTGCAGAACACAATCTTGTCATTCCTCCGGTTCCGTTTAAGATATATTCTCCTTTTACAGGCTTAAAAGTCTTGTCTAAGTATACTCTTGATACGGATTGCTTGATTTCATGATTAGTGATCATCAGATAACCGTCAGAGTTAGGGTCTTTCATAATTCCCATTCCGTCCGGCTGACCTCCGAAAACGAAATCAGGAGAACCTGGAAGAACATCAGAACTGGAAATAAGAGTGGTAATATTTAAATTTTCAAAACCTTGCATTCCATAAACGAAAGCAGGTTCTTTAGAAAAGTTTTCAAGTTTGATTTTATCATTGGGAGGGGTATTAGAATCCCCGTTATTATCATCATTACAGCTTTGAAAAACAATAGCTGCAAGGAATAAAGCTCCGATAGTTTTGTTAATTTTCATAATTACATTTTTTGAATTTCGATTATGGCAAAACTAAAGGTCCTGTGTTAACTGAGTTTTAAAAAGATAAAACAAATAGTTTAATATTAAGTAATGGTTTGTTAAGATAAGGTCAATAATTAGAACGGATATAAATAGGGAGACTTTTGATGAAAATGTTCGTAATAAGAATAATATATTATAACGCAGTGTACGCAAAGTTTTTATTTCCTGCTTTTCTCATTCGCAAAGGCATTCCATTTAGCAAAAAAATACAATCATTTCATAGCTGGGTGTAACGTCTTTGCGAACGGAAATATTTATGATAGCATGAGAATTTCTTGCGATCTTAGCGTTAAATAAAAGATAATAATTAAAACGAAACAGGCTGTCTCAAAATGAAACAGCCTGTTCTAAAATTTATAATAGGTATTCTATTCTTAAATATTCAAAGCTTTTTGGTAAGCGTTTTCTAAACCTTCAAGGTTTTTACCACCAGCCGTAGCAAAGCCCGGGTTACCGCCGCCGCCGCCCTGGATTTCTTTTGCAAGATCCTTTACGATAGCGCCAGCCTGGTAATCTGTAGCAAGATCATCAGAAACCCCAACAGTAATCATTGGTTTTCCGTCTGCATCAGAAAGAATGATCGTTACTGAAAACGGGATTTCTCTTTTGAGCTGGAATACAATATCTTTAACAGAACCAGCGTCTAAAGAAGTCTTTTTCACTAATAACTGCTTATTACCTTTCTGTTCATAAGCATTCTTCCATTCTCCGATTTCTCCTTTTGCTTTTTCTTTTTTAAGAGCATCTACCTCAGCCTTCAGTAAAGTATTTTCTTCGATCAGTTTTTCGATAGATCTTACCACATCTTTAGACTTTAATAACTGGGAAAGTTCAGTGATCTGCTTTTCAAGGTTTTTGAAGTATTCTTCAGATTTATCTCCTGAAATGGCTTCAATCCTTCTGATTCCTGCAGCCGCAGAACCTTCAGAAGTGATCTTGAAATGACCGATTTCGCTGGTGTTTTTTACGTGAGTTCCCCCGCAAAGCTCTTTTGAGCTTCCAAACTGGATCATTCTCACATTGTCACCATATTTTTCGCCAAATAAAGCCATTGCCCCTTTGTCCAGTGCTTCCTGAATCGGAATATTTCTGAATTCCTGTAAAGCAATGCTTTCCTTGATCTTGTGGTTTACTTTTTCTTCAATTAAAGCGATTTCTTCTTCAGTCATTTTGTTGAAATGAGAGAAGTCGAAACGCAGATAATCAGGACCTACATAAGAACCTTTCTGCTCCACGTGGGTTCCTAAAACATCTCTTAAAGCTTCATGCAGAAGGTGGGTCACAGAGTGGTTGGCCTGAGAGTTCTTTCTGTCTGTTGCATTAACTTTAGCATAGAATAAAGCGCCTGCATCTTTTGGAAGACCATTGATTAAAGAAATGATAAGACCATTTTCCTTTTTAGTTTCCAGTACTTCGAAGCTTTCAGCAGCGTTTTCAAGAACACCTTTGTCTCCAACCTGTCCACCGCCTTCAGGGTAGAATGGAGAGCTGCTTAATACCACCTGGTAAAATTCTCCGTCTTTATTTTCTACCTTTCTGTATCTTGTAATATACGTTTCAGATTCAATCTGGTCATATCCAACGAATGATTCAGGTTTTTCTTCTAAAACAACCCAGTCATAAACCTTCTGGGCAGAATCTGCCTTGGAACGAAGTTTTTGCTTTTCCATCTCAGCTTTGAAACCTTCCTCATCAATCGTTAATCCTTTTTCCTCAGCAATAATTCTTGTTAAGTCATCAGGGAAACCATAAGTATCATACAGCTCAAATACTTCTTCGCTTGGTAATACTTTCTGATTATTGGCAATTGTCTGCTGGATCAGCTTTTCAACTCTGATCAGACCATTTTCAATTGTTTTTAAGAATGAATCTTCTTCACTTTTGATCACTTCAGCAACCAGTTTACCCTGCTTTTCGATTTCAGGGAAGAATGGTCCCATCTGTTCCTGCAGAACAGCAACCAGTTTGTAAAGGAAAGGCTCTTTCATATCCAGGAATCGGTAAGAATAAGAAATTCCTCTTCTTAAAATTCTTCTGATTACATAACCGGTACCTCCGTTTGATGGCAGCTGTCCGTCAGCAATAGCAAAAGAAACCGCTCTGATGTGGTCTACCACAACACGGATGGCGATATCTTTTTCATCTTCTAAGATTCCGGTGTATTTTTTACCTGAAAGTTCCTCAACTTTAGAAATAAGCGGAGTGAAAACATCAGTATCATAGTTGGAAGATTTTCCCTGAAGCGCCATACAAAGACGCTCAAAGCCCATTCCCGTATCTACGTGCTGAGCAGGAAGCTTTTCTAAAGATTTATCTGCCTTTCTGTTGAATTCCATGAAAACCAGGTTCCATACTTCCACAACCTGAGGATGATCCTGATTCACAAGGGAAATTCCCGGAACAGCTGCTTTTTCTTCAGGAGTTCTCAGGTCAATATGGATTTCTGAGCACGGTCCGCACGGTCCGCTTTCACCCATTTCCCAGAAGTTATCTTTTTTATTTCCGTTGATGATTCTGTCCTCTGAAATATGAGACTTCCAGAAATCATAAGCGTCCTGGTCTCTGTCGAGATTTTCTGAAGCATCACCTTCAAAAATGGTAACGTATAAATTTTCTTTTGGAATTCCGTATACTTCAGTAAGTAGTTCCCAGGCAAAAGCAATAGCCTCTTTTTTGAAGTAATCCCCGAAAGACCAGTTTCCCAACATTTCAAACATGGTGTGGTGGTAAGTATCTCTACCTACATCATCCAGGTCATTGTGCTTTCCTGAAACTCTAAGACACTTTTGTGTATCGGCAATTCTAGGTGCGGTAGGGGTTTTGTAGCCAAGGAAAAAATCCTTGAACTGTGTCATTCCGGAGTTGGAAAACATAAGGGTAGGGTCGTCTTTCAGCACAATAGGAGCTGAAGGAACGATTAAGTGCTCCTTACTTTTAAAATAATCTAAAAATTTTTGACGTATCTCTTGTGATGTCATAGTATTGCTTTTGCTTTTTTAGTATCAAATTTTGATAAGATGCAAATTTACTATTTTTAAGCGATTTGTAATAATTTTATGCTATGTTTTGAATGATAAAGACTTTGGGCAATGATGGGTAGTAAACCTTACAGGTTTTTAAAACCTGTAAGGTTTGTAATGGCAGTTTTGTAATGAATGTAAAACAATAATAATCTGTCTGATTTTGCAATATCCGTTTAACTTATTACCTTCGTCGTGATCTGAAATAAGACAAAAAATCCTTCTCATGACAAAAGATGAAGAGTTGAAAAACTGGATAGAGCAATATTCGGGGCCGCTTCTGAAAAAAGCACTATATCTGCTATCCAATAAAGAGGATGCTCAGGATGTGGTTCAGGAAGTTTTTCTGGCTGCTTATTCAGGATATGATTCTTTTGAAGGAAAGAGTCAGCCTCTGACCTGGATGATGGCTATTCTCAACAGAAAAATTGCTGATTTTTACCGGAAAAAATATAAATCGGAACCTGATATCAAGCTTGATCATTTTTTTGATGAAACCGGTTCATGGAAAGATAATAATGTTTTAAATGACTGGAATGTATCGGGTGAAGGCAGCGAACTTTTAGATAACCAGGATTTTAATAAAACATTGGAGGAATGTATTGAGGAATTGCCCTCCAGATGGAAGATCCTGCTGAAAATGTATTATATTGAAGAAAAAAAAGCTCCGGAAGTAAGTCAGGAATTGAATGTTTCCACGACTAACCTTTGGAAGATCCTTCAACGAAGCCGGGTACAGCTCAGAGAATGCCTGGAACTGAACTGGTTTTCAAGATCGTAAATAAAATGATAAGAAAAATACTACATATCCTGTTTTTACCATGCAGTGAAGCAACACTGCTCATGGAAAAACGTAATGCCGATACCATTTCTGCCAAAGAAAAAAGAAAGCTTACCATGCATCTGATGATCTGTAAATGGTGCAGGATGTACAAACAGAAGCTGAAAGTTCTGGATAAGATTCTCGCCAGAACATTTACTGAACAGAAAACAGAAATAAATGATTCTGAAATTCAGGACTTTAAAAATAAAATGATCGATAAGTTAAATTTCTGAATAAAAATTCTGTCAGGATTTTAAAAAGGCTCCGACTATACTTTTGAAAACGATAAAGTATTAATTAAAATCTTAAAACATGGTCGGAACAGTACAAAAATCTAAAAATCAGTTAGCCCGGACAGGGTATTACCTCTCACTCTTCGGAGCAGCTCTTATTTTGCTGTGGATCGGTATCTTCAAATTTACCCCTACAGAAGCCGCCGCAATAAAACCTTTGGTGGAAAACCATTTCTTAACTTTTTTCGTATATAAGATTATGAGCGTCCAGGCAGTGTCTGATCTTATCGGAGTGATAGAAATTATCATTGCATTACTCCTGATATTTAGTGCGAAATTTGCTGTACTGAAGAAGTATGCGGGAACAGGAATGATCATCATTTTCCTGACAACATTAAGCTACCTGTTTACTACTCCGGGAATGTGGAAAATAGTGGATGGAGTGCCTGTGACGGATTTCTTTATTGTAAAAGACCTTATGCTTTTAGGATTTGGATTAATGATCGTTCAAAATAATAAGTAATGAATAAAAAGCTCAATATGAAAAATATATTAATCGTACTCGGAATCATTCTGGGTATCGCAGTATTTGCTGCAGGATCGGGACTGTTTAAAAAAACGAAGCCCGGCATAGTGGAAGTAAAAAAAGAAAATGAGAAAATTATGGATAGTAAAAACGTTAGAGAGATTTATTTTGCAGGTGGATGTTTCTGGGGAACAGAACATTTTTTTCAACAGATTCGTGGTGTTGTAGGAACAGAAGTAGGATACGCCAACGGGAATACTCAAAATCCTACCTATGAAGAGGTGGTGAGCCATACAACAGGTTTTGCAGAAACAGTAAAAGTAAAGTATGATCCGGAACAGGTAGATCTGAAACTGTTAATTGATCTGTATTTTAAAACAATTGATCCTACCAGTAAAGATCAGCAGGGAAATGACAGAGGAAACCAATACAGAACCGGGATTTATTTTACCAACAAATCCGATGAAGCGGTAGTAAAAGATGAAGTTCAGAAGCTGGCAAAAAATTACAGCAAGCCGATACTGGTAGAGACTATTCCGTTGAAAAACTTTTATAAAGCAGAAGACTATCATCAGGATTATCTGGATAAAAACCCTGGCGGATATTGCCACATTGAACCGGGACTTTTTGAAATGGCAAAAAAAGCCAATCCGCTTCCAAAACCGGCCTATCAAAAACAGGATAAAAAAGTTTTAAAAGAAAAACTGACCGCTGAACAATATAATGTCACTCAGGAAAACGGTACGGAAAGACCTTTCCAGAACGAATACTGGAATGAAACCCGTGAAGGAATTTATGTAGATATCACCACAGGAGAACCGTTGTTTGTTTCTACAGATAAATTTGAATCCGGATGTGGATGGCCAAGCTTTTCAAAACCGATTACAAAAAGCCTGATTGAAGAAAAAATGGACCGTTCCCACGGGATGACAAGAGTAGAGGTAAGAAGTAAAACCGGTGATGCCCATTTAGGTCACGTTTTTACAGATGGCCCGCAAGATAAAGGAGGACTTCGTTACTGTATCAACAGTGCTTCTCTGAAATTTATTCCAAAAGCAGAAATGGAAAGCAAAGGATACGGAAAATATCTTCCGTTGTTAGATAAAAAGTAATGTGAAAGGAAGGCTGCCGGATGGCAGCCTTTTTTATTTGGATTTAATGATGTAGTTGAAATCTTTCTTTGATGCTGAACATGGAGATATTCAAAAATATAAGGAATCCAAAAATAATGTAGGAAGTTTCTTTGGAAGCGGTTGTAAACAGGTTAAAGATCCTTCCAAAGCGGGTAGATTCAAAAATATCTGCAGTTTCCCCAGGTCCCCCATCTATAGTATCGTTACAAAGCAAACATTCATATTCAGGAATTTGCATTTTAGGATCAATATAGTTGTAAACAGCAAAAATGTGTCCTGTTTTCTCCAGATCAACTGCATACTGTTCTTGTTTAGCGATCGCCAGATCATTCAAAATAGAGACAAAATCTCCATATGTATTATCCTGATCTAAAATAAACTCAATACCAGACTCTTTCTCATTTCTTTTCTGCAGTTTTTTCAGTTCAGAAACATAAAAATTTTGGTTTTGAAGTGCTGTGTTGGGCTTAACTGTGATTTTTTTGTAATTCCAGTTTCTATAGGGTTCAAAAGTATTATCTAGTGGAATGTTAGGTCTTATTTTTGCTGGGATTCCCAGTTCAATTACAGTATACGGTGGCTGAACCCTCTTGCTTCCATAATACCAGAACAAAACAGGTATCAGTATAGCACTGATCAATCCCGGAAAGTAGTATATTCTTTTCATGGCTAGTTTTTTAAAAGGATTGAATGAAAATTTTAAGCCAAAAAAAAGTGATCCGAAAACGAACCACTTAAAAAATGTTTAAATATTTTAATAATTAAATCTTTTAATCTTCAACACTGAAAACTACCAATCTCTTTTTCTCAGAATCCAGTACGATCCGAATATAAAAACAGCACACCATACCAGACAGGCGATAAGGCTTTCCGTAGGGTAGTGGAATTCATATTTTACACCCATCATTTTGGCCATATTTAATCTCATCATCGGGTTAGGAATCAGGCTGGACATACTTTCCAATGGCAACAGATGCGTGATAAAAAAGTCATTCTGAAGAATCTCATTTCTTGCAGGACCCTGTAATCCTTTTACTTTTGTGAAAACTTCAACAGCTGTTAAAATCCCTTCACCGATCCAGAATACAAAAAGAGCAAGAAATACAAAAATTGATTTTCTCAGCAAAATGGACAGGAACATTAAGAAGCAGAAGAAAGTGAATAGCTTGACAAAGTAATTTCCGATGAAGAAAATTTCAGCAAAAACCTTTGCAGATTCTGTTGTATTCGAATATTGATATCCCAGAAATAAAGTAATTCCCAATACAATGACTGTTGAGACAATGGTGAAAATACTTATTGTCAGTAATTTTGAAGTGATGAATTCCTTTCTGCTCAGTCCATCAATCGTATTCTGTTTGAACATTCTGTTGCTGAACTCCTGCGAAATAGAGAAAACAATAATCAGTCCCAGGAAGATTTTCAATAAGGCAACAATCCAGGTGGTGAAGTTCCAGATTTCCGGGAAATTATAAATCCCCTGTTCTTTTAAGTTAACAGTCCCTCCAAAAACATCAAAGTCTACCAGTCCAATGAAAAGCAAAGCAATAAGAATGGCGAAATAAAGTATCGTGAAAACCTTGAACGGTTTGTAGTTCAGGTTTTTGTAGTATTCCAGTTTTAATAATTTTATCATGATTAATTCGTGTTTTTTACAAGTTCAAGGAATTGAGATTCGAGGGAAAGCTTTTTCTTCGATAAATGCGATAGGTAAATCCCCTGTTCAGCAAGTTTCTGGTTCAGAGCTGATGCTGAAATCGAAGCATCATCACGGATTTGCGCCTTCAGCATATCGCCGTCCTGATTAACCGCTGTAAACCATTGAAGTTCATTCAAAGCATTCAAAAGCAATGTATTGTTGTCTGCTTTCAATTCAAAATAACCATTGTTGGCGGTCATTTCATCCACCCTTCCGCAGTAAATGGAATTTCCTTCTTTAAGAACGATAACATGGCTGCATATCTTTTCGATCTCGTCTAAAAGATGGCTGGCAATAATGATGGTGATTCCCTTTTTAGCAATATTGCTGATGATCTCACGGATCTGGATAATTCCTTCAGGATCAAGTCCGTTTGTTGGCTCATCTAAGATTAATACTTCAGGATTATTCAGCATGGCAGACGCAATGGCCAGTCGCTGTTTCATCCCTAAAGAATAGGTTTTGAATGCGTCTTTTTTTCTTTCCAGAAGGCCCACAGTCTGAAGGACTTCATCAATTCTCCGGTAAGGAGTTCCTTTGATCTCTGCCACGATTTTCAGATTCGTCTCTGCGCTCAGATAAGGATAAAAATTAGGCTGCTCAATAATAGCACCTATTTTTTTTAGCGTATCCGGATCAGTTCCTTTCTTCCCAAACCAGTACCAGTCGCCACTTGTAGGATTAATGGTGGAAAGAAGCATTCCAAAAGTAGTAGACTTTCCGCTTCCGTTGGGTCCCAGCAAACCATACACATTCCCTTTTTCGACATCAAAAGAAATATTGTTCACCACAATTCTTTTGAATTTTTTAGTAAGATTCTTTACTGATAAAATTTTTTCCATGTAATTTGTTTTACATAGTAGTAGTCTATGTTAATCGTAAATTGTTACAGTTTTTATGTTAAATTAATTCATATTTAATTTCAAATACGTTATTTTTGATCGTATTAATGGATAGTTATGAAATTAGTTGATTTGGCAAGAGAGCTTGATATTTCTGCGGAGGCATTAAAACAATTCATTCAGCATTTTGATCTGGATCTTGTAGATTGTATCAGTACCAATTTTGAAATAAAAAAAGACTTTGAAAAATTTGTTCGGGAAAATATTGAATTTTTAAGGCTTTATGAAAAAGATCTTGACAAAACAAAAACCTTGGAGCAGATTGCTGAAAAGATCAATCAGCCCAGAGAAAAGGTTGAAAAAGCAATTAAAGAATCAGATCATAATATTTTTGATAACGGTTTGTTTAAATCTTCAATATCAAGTTACGGAATAGACAACAGACTGGGAGGAAATTATCAATTTGTGTATGATTATTTCGGAAGCAAAACAAGCCTTCAGAAAAGAGACTTTATAGGATACAGAGATCTGTTTTTTCATATTTCAAGTGTTCTGGAACCTTTCCTGAATCCGCAACAGGTAAAAGATTGGGGAATCAACAAACCTGCCGGAATTATTTTATATGGTCCTCCCGGAAGTGGGAAAATCTTCTGGGCTACGAAGATTGCTGAAATTATCGGTTACCAGTTTAAAGAAGTAAAGAAACATTATTTCGGAACTTCATTTGTGAACGGTAGTAAAACCAACTTCAATGATTTTCTGGTAACCATGATGAAAGAAGATAAGGTATTGCTTTTCATTGAAGATTTTGATGATATCATGATGGCAAGAAAAGCAGAAAATAACGTCGCTTCATGTAATCTTGAAACACAGGAAATTATACTTCATTACATTTCAAAATTTGAGCAGGAAGAGCTTTTAATGGTGGGTTCTGCGAATTCCGTATCAGAAATAGATGAAGAAATTCTTGCTCCCGGAAGATTTGATGTGATGATTCCCATTTTCCCGCCCAACCTTGCAGAAAGATCAGAAATCATTTTGTATATGATGACAAGAAATCTCGAAAAAGATTCTCTTTTATTTAAAATTTTAAAAAATAACAAAGCCGATAAAATCCCTTTCTGGCACGAGATTTCTGCCCAAATGAAAGTGTTCAGCAATACCATGTTGATTGACTTTACCCAAAGTCTTAAAAAAAGAATCAAAAATCTTTACCAGAAAACAAGAGACGAAAATCTTAAGATCGACCAAAATCTTTTGAGAGGTGCTTTGAAGGATGCGGCAGGAAAGCTGACGGCAGAATACTTGGATCAGATTGCCAGATTTTTGAGTGATGTTATTATTAATAATTTCGATCAGTTCCAGAATAGGGTAAAACAGCTGAAAACCGAACTCGACTTCTATAGGACTGTTGAAGAGCCGAGAAGAGTAATCGGTTTTTCTCATAATGAAGAGGAAGATAAAAGTAAAGGATGACTTGTTTAAAATTATCCTATACTTCAAAAAATCTGTACTTTTGCAAAAATAAAAAATCGTGATAAACAGCGACCAGATAAAAGAAATTCAGTCAAGAATTGATGATCTCCATAAATATCTTCAGATCGATAAAAAAAAGATAGAAATAGCCAATGATGATGAGAAAACAGCAGCGCCGGAATTTTGGGATAATCCGAAAGAGGCGGAAGCATTTCTGAAACAGCTCCGCTCCAAGAAAAAATGGGTAGAGGCCTATGAAGAAATTCATACTCAGTTTGAAGATCTTCAGGTTTTGGTAGATTTTGCCAAAGAAGATCCTGATTCTGAAAAAGAGCTAGATGAAACTTTTCCTCAATTGGTAGAGAAAATCGAAGATCTGGAATTCAAAAATATGCTGTCCAATGAAGGCGATGAACTTTCTGCGGTATTGCAGATTACAGCCGGAGCCGGAGGAACTGAAAGCTGCGACTGGGCTTCCATGCTGATGAGAATGTACACCATGTGGGCAGAAAAACAAGGCTATAAGATCCGCGAACTGAACTTTCAGGAGGGTGATGTAGCAGGTGTAAAAACAGTAACACTCGAAATTGAAGGCGAATTTGCGTTCGGATATCTTCGCGGCGAAAACGGCGTACATAGGTTGGTAAGGATTTCACCTTTTGATTCCAACGCCAAAAGACATACAAGTTTCGTTTCGGTATATGTTTATCCATTGGTTGATGATACGATAGAAATCAATATTAATCCTGCCGATATTTCCTTTGAAACGATGAGGTCTTCCGGAGCAGGTGGACAGAACGTAAACAAAGTGGAAACAGCTGTTCGTCTTCGTCACGCTCCGACAGGAATTATTATCGAAAACTCAGAATCACGCTCACAGCTTCAGAATAAGGAGAAAGCCATGCAGTTGCTTCGTTCAAGATTATATGAAATGGAATTGGAAGAAAGAATGAAAGCCCGTAACGAAATCGAAGCCAATAAGATGAAAATCGAGTGGGGAAGTCAGATCCGTAATTACGTGATGCATCCTTACAAATTGGTAAAAGATGTACGTTCAGGATACGAAACTTCCGATGTGGATTCTGTGATGAACGGAAATCTTACGCCATTCCTCAAAGCGTTTCTCATGGCCGATGGAACCGCAGTTTCAGATGATGATATGGACTTGTAGAATTCATGTTTAAATTTCGTTAAAATCTTATAATAAATTTCGGAATGACGTTTATTAATCCTATTTTTGTTACTTATCAAAACGTATGGAAGATTTCAATAATTGGAAAGATTTATTAAATCCTGAGTTTTATATAAAGCTTGGAGGATTTTGGCTTATTTTGTTTATTATTTTTGCTGAAACAGGTCTTTTTGTAGGATTTTTTTTACCGGGAGATTCACTGCTTTTTGTTTCGGGAATTTATTCGATCGACATTATAAGAGAAACTTTCGGATCTACGGGAAGTGATTTCTTCGACACGTTTATTTTAGCCTCTGCTGTAGCAATTGCAGCTATTATTGGAAATGAAGTGGGATATTATTTCGGAAGAAGAGCTGGTTCTACTCTTTACAAAAGACCGGATACCTGGTTGTTTAAAAAGAAATACCTCTATCAGGCTCACGATTTTTTTGAAAAGAATGGAGCGCTGGCCATCATCATGGCAAGATTCCTACCGGTAGTAAGAACTTTTGCGCCGATCGTTGCCGGAATCGTAAAAATGGATAAAAAAGATTTCTTAAGAGATAATATCATAGGAGCTGTACTTTGGTCTTTCTTATTGATTTTTGCAGGGCATTATCTGGATAAACTGTTCATCGATCAATTCGGAGTTGATCTGAAGAAAAAACTCGAACTGATTATTATCGTTATCGTTTTAATAACAACCGTACCGGTAATTCTTAAGTTTTTGTTTGGAAAAAAACAGGATTTCTCAAAATATGAAAACCATAAATTCGACGACGAAGAATAAAATTCAATTTTAAAAAATACCAGCCTGCCCTTAAAGAGCAGGCTTTTTTACGTATCGCATTTCATCACTTATCATTTATCACTTATCACTCATCACTATTAATAATCCATTCCAGAATATTCGGATAAATAATGCTGTCCCTTTTTTTCTTATTAAAGAATCTTGCCGCATGTCCCGTATTCTTCATAAAAACAAGTTTATGCGGAACATTTTGTGCCGTTAATGCTGAATCTAAAGCTAACCCTTGTTTCTTATTCACCAGAAAATCCTGATTTCCCTGGAATATCAGAGTCGGAACATCGGAAATATTGGCGATCGGACTTGCCTTTATGAACTCTTCAGATATATTTTTTCTGTGAAATTTTCTCCCCACAACTTTTTGAATCGTAGGCGAAGAATATCTGGAATAGAAAGAGCTCAGATATTCCGGAGAGTAAAAGTCGGTAGGTGCGCTCAGAGCAATAATTTTTTTGATCTGTTCCGGGTGTTGATATCCATACAATAAGGTAAGATGTCCGCCGGCACTTTCGCCCAGAAGAATATAATTGTTAGGTTGCAGTTCTGCTTTCCCTGCCAGTTCATTGAATTTTTTTATCACGTTACCAATATCTTCCAGCTGTTCACGATACGTAATCTTTTTTGATTTGGAAACCAGTCGGTAATTCATATTAATGCTCGGAATATTATGGCTGAAAAGCATTTTCTGAATCTGAATCATATGCTCTTTTCTTCCGTATTTCCATGCTCCGCCATGAACCATAATGACAACCGGCGAATCTTCAGGATAATCAGACGGAAGAAATACATCCATTTTCTGCTTTTTATCTTCACCGTATTTGAGATTATATATTTTCTGTTCGTTATTCGGTCCCAGCCAGACTCTGAATTTTGTATTGCAGGAATTGAATACAAAGCTGATTAGTCCCAGAACGAAAAAATGATACTTTAAAACCAGCTTTTTCATGAATTAAATTTACGGAAATTTTAAAACAGACAAAATACCAGCAATTATCTTTTTTGGAACCGGTTTCACTGTTTTATCCTTGTCATTGAGTCTTTTTACCTGGAATTTGAGTCTTTAAGATTCAACATTGAGTAAAAAAGACTGATTTTCAATTCTTTATACTCGTCGTTGAGCCTTTCTGCCTTGAATTTGAGTCTTTAAGATTCAATGATATGTAAAAAAGACTGGTTTGTGAAAGTTTTATACTGGCCACCAAATCTTTTATTTGAAATTAAAAATCTCAGCATTCAATAAATGTTAATTCCTTTCAAAACCTTTTGTAATCATATATAAAGTCAAATTAAATAATTATTTTTGTTTAACAATTATTAAAAAAATATTAAAATCTATGGCATCTGGTTTTTTTGCTATTTTGGATGATATCGCAGCGCTGATGGATGATGTAGCGGTTACGAGTAAAGTTGCAACTCAAAAAACAGCAGGAATTCTGGGAGATGATCTGGCTGTAAATGCCGAAAAGGCAACGGGATTTCTTTCTTCCCGAGAACTTCCGGTATTGTGGGCCATTACAAAAGGCTCTTTTCTTAATAAACTGATTATCCTGCCTATTGTATTTTTATTGAACTGGGTATATGCCCCGGCGATCAATTATGTGCTGATTCTTGGTGGCTTGTATCTTTCATTTGAAGGGATGGAAAAAATTATTGAATATCTTTTTCACCGCGATAAAAAAGGGCATGAAGTAGAGGCGAAAATCGAGGAAACAAAAGGGAAGAGTCCTGAAGAGATAGAAAAGGCAAAAGTAAAATCAGCCATTACCACCGATTTTATTCTATCTATTGAGATTGTAATCATTGCTTTGGGAACAGTGCTTGAAGAAAGTCATCCTTTTATCACGCAGATTCTGGTAACGAGCCTTGTGGCCTTTATTGCTACCGTAGGCGTGTATGGAATTGTTGCACTTATCGTTAGAATGGATGATGCCGGATTTAAATTAATTAAGAAGAGTAATGATAAAGGATTCTTCGGTAAGCTGGGACACCTGTTGGTAAAAGCTTTACCAATTGTCATCAAAGCATTGGGTGTTATCGGAACCGTTGCCCTGATTCTGGTTGCCGGGGGAATTTTTGCCCACAGAATAGAGTATTTCCACCATTTATTCCCAGCCTGGCCGTCAATCCTGAAAGAACTTGTTTTCGGATTAGCCGGTGGACTTATTGCCGTAGCTATTTTCACAGCAGGAAAAGGATTGGTTTCTTTGGTTAAAAAGAAATAGTGATTTTTATACTTAAATGATTTATACGCTTATGGCGGCTTCGAAGAAGCCGCCATAAGCGTATAAAAAAAGAGGCCTCAGCCTCTTTAAATATTTTAATTGAATAAGTCTTTCACCTTATCAAAAAAAGTTTTTTCCTTTCCGGATGGTTCAGCCACCATTTCTCCGCTGCTCATCTGCTTTTCAAAGAAATCTTTCTGTTCTTTGGTAAGTTTCTGAGGAGTCCATACATTGATATGGATGAACATATCTCCGGTTCCGTAGCTGTCGATACTTGGAAGACCTTTTCCTGCAAGTCTGAGTATTTTACCGGACTGCGTTCCTGCGTCTACTGTTATTTTTACTTTTCCTCCGACAGTAGGGACTTCTCTTTTCGTTCCTAATGCTGCTTCAGCAAATGAGATATACAATTCCTGATGAAGATTATCGCCTTCTCTTTTGATGGTTTTATCTACCTCTTCTTCTATGATAACCAAAAGATCTCCCGGAATACCACCAAAAGGGGCATCATTACCTTTTCCTCTTACATTAAGCTGAATGCCGTCTCTTGCTCCTGCCGGAATGTTGATGGTAACTTCTTCTTCATCTTTTATAAGACCTTGTGCGTTGGCTCCTGCCGGAATTTTGTCGGCAACTTTACCGATTCCCTGGCACGTTCCGCAGGTAGTTTGAGTCTGCATCTGTCCAAACATGGTATTCATTACCTTGAGCTGAACTCCCGAACCTCCACAGGTAGGACAGGTTTTTGAAGTAGCACCAGGTGCTGTCTTCATTTTTTTGACTTTAATGGTCTTCTGTGTTCCGTTTACCATTTCGTCAAGGTTCAGCTTGATACGGATTCTTAGATTAGAACCTTTTACCTGCTGACGGCCGCCACCGCCACCGCCGAATCCTCCGAAACCGCCACCGAAAATATCACCGAACTGGCTGAAGATATCTTCCATATTCATTCCGCCGCCGCCGAAACCACCGCCGAAACCACCATTTCCGCCTACACCTGCGTGGCCGAACTGATCGTATCTTGCACGTTTCTGTTCATCACTCAACACTTCATATGCTTCTGCTGCTTCTTTAAATTTTTCTTCGGCTTCTTTATCGCCCGGATTTTTATCAGGGTGATATTTGATGGCCATTTTACGGTATGCTTTTTTTATTTCGTCGGCTGATGCAGATTTGCTGATCTCAAGAACCTCGTAATAATCTCTTTTTGACATGTCTATTCTATAATTGATTATTGATAAATGATAATAGATATTTAAAATGGGTAAATAAATGAATATACATCAATTATCACTCATCATTTATCATTCATAAATTTTAATTACCTGTTACTACTTTTGCAAAACGGATCACTTTATCTCCCAAAGTATATCCTGTTTCAATGACATCCACAATCTTACCTTTCAGGTCTTCTGACGGGGCAGGAATCTGGGTGATTGCTTCATGGAAGTCCACATTAAAAGCGTCTCCTGCACTTACTTCCATAGCTTTCAAACCTTTTTCTGTCAGTTTGCTTTTGAATTTATTATAAATCAGTTCAACACCCTGAAGATCTGAAGGATTACCATTTTTACCAATTTCCTTTAAAGCTCTTTCAAAATCATCCAGAACCCCCAGCATAGAGACCATCATATCCTGATTCGCATACTGGAAAAATTCCATTTTTTCCTTAGATGTTCTTTTTTTATAGTTTTCGAATTCTGCGTACAATCTGATGTAACGGTCTTTTTCTTCTGCCAAAAGTTCCTCTGCAGATGGTTTTGCTGTCACATTGTCTTCGGTTGCAGCTTCGTTCTGAATATTCGTTTCTTCCTGATTATTGATGCTTTCTTCGTTTATATCCTGATTTTCCATAATTCAATATTTATTTGCATTATTACTGACAAACATTCTGCCAAATGACAAAGGGTGACAATAAGGCAGACAAAACTGGGATGTAGAAGTTAGAAGTTAGAAGTTAGAAGTTAGAAGTTAGAAGTTAGAAGTTAGAAGTT